>JBGAQP010000039.1:0-19359 GCA_044220635.1 Usitatibacteraceae bacterium | reverse complement strand
GAAGATGAAGGGGATGCCGAGCGCGCCCGTCATTTCCTTCAGGCGGCCGGCCACGTCCATCTGGAGCTGCTCGCTCTCGACCACACAGGGGCCCGCGATGAGAAAGAAGGGCTTGTCGAGCCCGACGTCGAATCCGCAAAGCTTCACGATGGAACCTCACTGCCGCCCTCTCCCCGGGGGGAGAGGGGGAAACTAGGCGGCCGAGCCGCCGATGACCTTGAGCCCCGGTTCGGGCACCCGGCGCTTGCGCTGCTCGAGCGCGGCCTTCACGTAGGAGATGAAGAGCGGGTGCCCGGTGCGCGGCGTGGAGGTAAACTCCGGGTGGTACTGGCAGCCGAAGAACCAGGGATGGTCCGCCCGCTCGGCCATCTCGACCAGGTTCTCGGTCTGGGTCCGCGCGCTGATCGCGAGCCCCGCCGCCTCCAGTCGCGCGACGTACTGGTCGTTCACCTCGTAGCGGTGGCGGTGGCGCTCGGCCACCACCGCGGTGCCGTAGATGCGGTGGGCGAGCGATCCCTTCCTCACGTCGCAGGGCTGCGCCCCCAGGCGCATGGTCCCTCCGAGGTTCGAGCCCGCGTCCCGGCGCTCGATCCGGCCGTCGCGGTCCTGCCATTCGGTGATGAGCGCGACGACCGGGTGCGGCGTGTCCGGGTCGAACTCCGTCGAGTTGGCGCCCTCGAGCCCGCAGAGGTCGCGCGCGGCCTCGATCACCGCGATCTGCATGCCCAGGCAGATGCCGAGGTAGGGCACCTTGTTCTCGCGGGCGTAGCGCACCGCCGCGATCTTGCCCTCGATGCCGCGCTTGCCGAAGCCGCCGGGCACCAGGATCGCGTCCATGTTCCCGAGCGTCTCGGTGCCCCGGGACTCGATCTGCTCGGAGTCCACGTAGTGGATCCTCACGCGCGTGCGCGTGTGGATGCCCGCGTGCACGAGCGCCTCCGACAGGCTCTTGTAGGAGTCCTGCAGGTCGACGTACTTGCCGACCATGGCGATGTCCACCTCGTGCTCGGGATTCTCGAGCGCGTCCACGATCCGGTCCCACATCGAGAGGTCCGCGGGGTAGGCGGCGAGGTCGAGCTTTCGGCAGACGATCTCGTCGAGCCCCTGCTTGTGCAGCATCGTCGGGATCTTGTAGATCGAGTTCACGTCGTAGCAGGAGATCACCGAGCGCACGTCCACGTTGGTGAAGAGCGCGATCTTCCTCTTCTCGTCGTCGGGAATCGGCTGCTCCGAGCGGCACATCACGACGTCGGGCTGGATGCCGATGCCGCGCAGCTCCTTCACGGAGTGCTGGGTCGGCTTGGTCTTGATCTCGCCCACGCTCGCCAGGTGCGGCACGAGGGTGAGGTGGATGTAGCAGGTGTTCGTGCGGCCCTCCTCGATGCCCATCTGGCGGATCGCCTCGAGGAACGGAAGCGACTCGATGTCGCCCACGGTGCCGCCGATCTCGATGATGCCGACCTCCGCCTCGCGGCAGGCGTTCTTGACCGAGGCCTTGATCTCGTCGGTGATGTGCGGGATCACCTGCACGGTGCCGCCGAGGTAGTCGCCGCGCCGCTCCTTGTTGATCACGCGCTCGTAGATCTGCCCGGTGGTGAAGTTGTTGGCCTTCTTCATCTTCGCCGAGACGAAGCGCTCGTAGTGGCCGAGGTCGAGGTCCGTCTCCGCCCCGTCCTCGGTCACGAACACCTCGCCGTGCTGGAACGGCGACATCGTTCCCGGGTCGACGTTGATGTAGGGATCGAGCTTGACCAGCGAGACCTTGATCTTGCGCGACTCGAGGATCGCGGCGAGGGAGGCGGCGGCGATGCCCTTGCCCAGGGAGGACACCACGCCGCCGGTGACGAACACGTACTTGGTCATGCGACTTCCCCCGGGCTGGAAATAGATATTTTACAGTGATCCTGGGGACATCGGGAACGCCGTTCGACCGGACGGCAGGCCACCGGTCAACGTCGGCGGGCACGGGAACGCCGTTCGACCGGATGGCGGTCCGCCGGTCGAAGTCGGCGGGCACGGAAACGCCGTTCGACCACACGTCAGTCCGCCGGTCGACTTCGGCGGGCACGGGAACGCCGTTCGACCGGGCGACGCGTCACCGAACGGCGACGGGAATCGGGGACGCGCGCCGCGGCGCGTCCCCGCGAGGTTCAGCGGTCGAGGGCGAGGGCCCGGGATTCGGCGTCGCAGTCGGCCGCGGGCCTGGAGCCGGAGGCCCAGGCCGCCAGGACCTCCTTGCGGGCGAGCGCCACCTGGGCCGTGTAGACCGGGTCCGCGTGAAGGACGGCCACGGTGGAGGCGCCCACGACGCGGCCGGCCTCGACGTCGCTCGGGTAGTGGACGCCGCAGACCACGCGGCTGTTGCCGTAGGCATGCCCGCGGGCGAGGATCGCGTTGGCCTTCTCCGGGGCGACCTCGGCCAGCGTGAGCGCCCAGGCCCAGCCGATGGACGCGTGGCCCGACGGATAGGAATCCGGCTTCGCGGAGGCGTCGCTCGCGGGCGTGCAGGAAGGCTCCTTCGCCACCATGAACGGGCGCGGGCGCTTGTAGTGGTCCTTGGGCTTGTCGTTCGCGCGGCTGGAGTCCATGCGCACGCGGCGAAGCAGCATGTTGAGGTGGGGCGTGGCCTGCGCGGAAACGGCGATCCCGAGCGCACAGGCAAAGTGCTCCGCGGCCTTCGGGAAGCGCAGCTCCGCGTCGCGGGCCGCGAGCGCCCAGCGCGGCGTGTCCTTCAGCCTGCGGGTGGCCTTGTACGCCTCCGCGTCGGCCGCCGCGGCGGCCGAGCCCGGCGCCGGCGGCGGCGCCAGCATGGCGAGGGTATCGGGAAGCTGCCCGGGCTGGAGGTAGCCCGCGACATAGCCGGGACGAACCTCGGGGAGCTGGGTCGGCGGAACCACCGTCTCGACGCTGGCGCAGGCCGCCAGGAGCGCCGCGGACAGGGTGGACCAATGGACGGCATTCGTTCGGGGCATCGGCATGGCGCTCGCCTCCTCGGGGGTGCGGATCATGGTTCCGGTTTACGCCGTGGCCGCCGGCGCGGGTTGATCCCGGTCAACGGCACGCCGCCCCGGCCGGCGGCCGGGCCGCGGGAAGGCGATAATGGCGCTTTTCCGCCCGCTCCCCCGCATGAAAGTCGGCGACCGCCACTATCGCAGCCTCTGGGCCGAGAAGCCCGGGGGACCGCTGCACATCATCGACCAGACGCGCCTGCCCCACGCCTTCGAGACCCGCGTGCTCGATTCGCCCGAGGCGGTGGCCGAGGCGATCAAGTCGATGCGCGTGCGCGGCGCGCCGCTCATCGGCGTGGCCGCGGCGTACGGGCTCTCGCTCGCGATGCAGGGCGATGCGTCGGACGAGGCCCTCGCGGCGAACGCCGCGCGGCTGGCCGCCACGCGGCCCACCGCGGTGAACCTCGCCTGGGCGCTGGGCCGCATGCGCGAAGCGCTCGCCCCGCTGCCGCCCGGCGAGCGCGCGCGCGCCGCCTGGCGCGAGGCCGAGGCCATCGCCGAGGAGGACGTGCGCATCAACCAGGCCATCGGCCGCCACGGCCTCGCGCTCATCGAGCGCGAGCAGGCCGCGCACCGCCGCCCGATCAACATCCTCACGCACTGCAACGCGGGCTGGCTCGCGACGGTCGACTGGGGCACGGCGCTCGCCCCCATCTTCCTCGCCCACGACCTCGGCATCCCCGTGCACGTCTGGGTGGACGAGACGCGCCCGCGAAACCAGGGGCTGCTCACGGCCTGGGAGCTGCGCGGCCACGGCGTGCCGCACACGCTGGTCGCCGACAACGCCGGCGGCCACCTCATGCAGCACCGGCTCGTGGACCTCGTGCTCGTGGGCGCCGATCGCGTGACGCGCCGCGGCGACGTCGCGAACAAGATCGGGACCTACCTCAAGGCACTCGCCGCGCGCGACAACGGCGTGCCCTTCTACGTGGCCGTGCCGACCCCGACCATCGACTGGGCCATCGACGACGGGGTGCGCGAGATCCCGATCGAGGACCGCGACGGCCGGGAGCTGCGCGTGGTGCAGGGGCTCGACGCGGGTTCGCGGCCCGCCGAGGTGACGATCGCGCCCGAGGGCACGGGCGTCGCCAATCCCGCCTTCGACGTGACGCCCGCGGCCCTCGTCACCGGCATCGTCACCGAGAAGGGCGTGGTCGCCGCGAAGGAATCGGCGCTGCTCGACCTGTTCCCGCGCGACCGCAAGAGCGAGGCGTTCGTCACCTGACCGGCGGTAACAGCGGCGTGTAGCGCGGATCGGGAGGCGCCTGCGGGCCTGTGCGATAATCCCGCGACCATTCGAACCCCGGGCCGCCGCGAGTCCGCGGGGATAAAACAGCCTCGGAGGAGTTCCCATGCACGCCCAAGCCGCGCCCGTCCGGGCCGCCGCACCCACCCGCAACGCGAAGCTGCTCGAGTGGGTCGAGCAGGTGGCGGCGCTCGCGAAGCCCGAGCGCATCCACTGGTGCGACGGCTCCGAGGCCGAGTACGACCGGCTGTGCGCGGAGCTCGTCGCCGCGGGGACCTTCCGCAAGCTCGACGAGAAGCTGCGTCCCAATTCCTACCTCGCCTGCTCCGACCCCTCGGACGTCGCGCGCGTCGAGGACCGCACCTTCATCTGCTCGACCTCGAAGGAGGACGCGGGCCCGACCAACAACTGGGTCGAGCCGGGCGAGATGCGCGCCACCCTCACGCGGCTCTTCGACGGCTGCATGCGCGGGCGCACCCTGTACGTGATCCCCTTCAGCATGGGGCCGCTCGGCTCGCACATCGCGCACATCGGCGTCGAGCTCTCCGACTCGCCCTACGTCGCGGTGAACATGAAGCTCATGACGCGCATGGGGGCGAAGGTGCTCGAGGTCCTGGGCGACGAGGGTCATTTCGTGCCCTGCGTGCACTCGGTGGGCGCGCCGCTCGCCGCGGGCGAGAAGGACGTCGCCTGGCCGTGCAACAAGGACCACAAGTACATCGTCCACTTCCCCGAGACGCAGGAGATCTGGTCCTACGGCTCGGGCTACGGCGGCAACGCGCTGCTCGGCAAGAAGTGCTTCGCCCTGCGCATCGCCTCCGTCATGGGCCGCGCCCAGGGCTGGCTCGCCGAGCACATGCTGATCCTCGGCGTCGAGTCGCCCGAGGGCCGGAAGCACTACGTGACGGCGGCCTTCCCGAGCGCCTGCGGCAAGACCAACTTCGCGATGCTGATCCCGCCGCCGGCCTTCAAGGGCTGGAAGGTGACGACCGTCGGCGACGACATCGCGTGGATCAAGCCCGGGCCCGACGGGCGCCTGTACGCGATCAACCCCGAGGCCGGCTTCTTCGGCGTGGCCCCCGGCACCGGCTGGGACACGAACCCGAACTGCATGGAGTCGATCAAGAGGAACACGATCTTCACCAACGTCGCGCTCACGCCCGAGGGAGACGTGTGGTGGGAGGGGATGACGAAGGAGAAGCCGCCGAGGCTCACGGACTGGACCGGCAAGGAGTGGACGCCGGGCTGCGGGCGCCCCGCGGCGCACCCCAACGCGCGCTTCACGGTCTCGGCCGCCCAGTGCCCCTCGATCGACCCCGAGTGGGACAATCCCGACGGCGTGCCGATCTCGGCGTTCATCTTCGGCGGCCGGCGCTCGACCACGGTCCCGCTGGTCACCGAGGCCGCCACCTGGGACGAGGGCGTCTACATGGCCGCGACACTCGGCTCGGAGACCACCGCCGCGATCACCGGCCAGGTGGGCGTGGTGCGCCGCGACCCCTTCGCGATGGTCGCCTTCTGCGGCTACAACATGAGCGACTACTTCGCCCACTGGATGTTCATGGGCGGCGCCGTCGCGAAGCCCCCGCGCATCTTCATGGTGAACTGGTTCCGCAAGGGGCCCGAGGGCAGGTTCATCTGGCCCGGCTACGGCGAGAACATGCGCGTGCTGAAGTGGGTCATCGAGCGCGTCGAGGGCCACGCGGGCGCGCAGCTCACCCCGATCGGCAACGTCCCCGGGCACGACCACCTCGACTGGCGGGGGCTGGAGTCCTTCGACGCCGGGACCTACGATGCGATCTCGGCGATCGACCGCGCCCAATGGAAGCAGGAGATGCCGCTGCACCGGGAGCTCCTCGACAAGCTCGGCAGCCGCCTGCCCGCCGCCATGGCCCGGCGCTACGAGGTGCTCGAGAAGCTCTTCGGCTAGCGCGCCCGCCCCCCGGCACGGGCGCCGCGAGGCGCCCGTTTCGCTTCGGGGGGCCAACCGGTAACATCGGCCCGGTACGGCCTTTCGCGGAGGACCGCATGCTCCCCTATGAAGACCGAAGCACGATCCCGGCGGCGATCATCATCGGCCTGTGCCTCCTGGTCGGGCTCGGCGCCGGCGGCTGGTTCATCGGCAAGGGCGCGGCGCGATTCAAGTCCGAGACCCGCACCGTCACGGTGAAGGGCCTCGTCGAGCGCGAGGTGAAGGCCGACCAGGCGGTGTGGACCCTGGGGCTCAGGCGCGCGAGCGACGCCCTGCCCGACGCCCACCAGAGGATCGGGAGCGACCGCGACGCCGTCCTCGCCTTCCTGAAGAAGCAGGGCTTCGCGGAGGCCGATCTCGAGCGCCAGCCCACGCGCACGCTCGACAAGCTCGCCCGCGACTTCGGCCAGAACGCGAACGAGCGCTTCCGTTACGTGGTCACGACCGCCGTGGTCGTGAAGACCGCGAACGTGGAGCTCGTGCGCGCGGCCGCGGGCGCGACCGAGGAGCTGCTCAAGGCGGGCGTGATCCTCGACGCGGAAGGCCAGTCGGGCGCGGCGAACCCCCGCTACGTGGTGGCGAAGTTCAACGACCTGCGCCCGCAGCTGCTCGCGGAGGCGACGAGGAACGCGCGCTCGATCGCCGAGCAGTTCGCCGCCGACTCGGGCGCGCAGGTCGGCAACATCCGCTCCGCCAACCAGGGCACGATCCAGATCTTCGGCACCGACGGCAACGACGAGAGCGCGCCTTTCAGCCCCACCAGCACGCCCGCGAAGAAGATCCGCGTGGTGAGCACCTTCGAGTTCGAGCTCAAGTGATCGACGCCGCCGTCCGCAGCCGTTCGGATGCGCTCGTCTCCACCCTCCTCGAATCGATCCGCATCGCCTCGGTGAGCCTCACCGGCGAGGGCATCGCCGAGCAGGTCGCGTTCCTGCGCCGCCGCCTCGAGGGCTGGGGCTTCGCCGTCGAGGTGCACGCGACCGCGGGCCACCCGATCGTCTACGCCGAGGCGGGGCCGCAGGACGCGCGCTTCACGTGGCTCCTCTACGGCCACTACGACGTCTATCCCGCCGACGAGAAGCAGGAGGGCTGGCGCACGAAGCCCTTCGAGCCCGTGGTCGAGGGCGACCGCATCTGGGGGCGCGGGGCGGGCGACAACAAGGGCCAGCATCTCGCGATGCTCTCGGGCGTGGCGCTGTGGCGGGAGCTGCGAGGCGAGCTCCCGGTGCGCGTGAAGCTGATCCTCGAGGGCGACGAGGAGACCGGCAGCGTCCCGCTCGCGGGCTTCGTGGAAGCGAATCGCGCCCGCCTCGCCGCGGACCTGTGCTGCTACAGCGACGGGCCGATGTTCCCCGACGACCAGCCCGTGCTCCTCATGGGCGTGCGCGGCAACCTCGGCCTCGAGTTCGTCGCGAGGGGAGCGAAGCGAAACCTCCACTCGGGCAATTTCGGGGGTGTCGCGCCCAACCCGACCCTCGATCTCGTCCACCTCCTCGCCGAGATGGTCGACCGCGAGGGGCGCCTGCGGGTGCCGGGCGCGGGCTACGCGGACGTGGCGATCGACCCCGCGGACCGCGCGGCGGTCGCGAGCCTCCCGGTGGACTTCGCGGGGGTCCGGGAGAGCATGGGCGTGGAACCCGTCACGGGAACGGACGCCGCGCTCTTCCACGAGCGGCTGATGCTGCGCCCCGCCTTCAACGTCTCGGGCTTCAGCGCGGGCTACACGGGTCCCGGCCAGAAGACGATCATCTACAGGGAAGCGTCGGCCAAGGCCGACCTGCGCCTCGCGGGAGGCCAGGACCCGGAGGCGGTGTTCGCCGCGATCCGCGACTTCGCCGCGGCGCGCGGCTACCGGGGCATCGAGGTGCGCCGCCTCAAGGCGACGCCCGCCTCGCGCACGCCCCTCGACCATCCGCTCGCCGCCGTGGTGAAGGCGGCGGTCGGCAAGGGCTTCGGTCGCGAGCCCCTCGTGGTGCCGAGCCTCGGGGGCACCACGCCCGACTTCGTGTTCACGCGGCTCCTGGGGCTGCCCTCGATCATGGTGCCGCTCGCGCCCTACGACGAGAACAACCACGCGCCCAACGAGTCGACGAAGGTCTCGCTCTACCTCGCGGGGATCCGCTCGGGCATGCGCCTGATCGAGGCGCTGGGCGAACGCGCCGCCCGCGCCTGAGATGGCGCGCCCGCCGCGCCGCCGCCGGAGGACGCCCCGATCCGGGGGCTGAACGCGCGCGAGTACGCGACGCTGCGGCGGCTTTCCACGCCGCAGAAGATCCAGGCGTTCCTGAACGCGATGCCGATCAACCACGAGCTCGAGGGCGAGACCGTGCTCTCGGTGCGCGAGGTCCTGCGCCGGCGCAACGCCCATTGCATCGAGGGCGCCTTCCTCGCCGCCTGCGCGCTGTGGGTGAACGGCGTGCGCCCCCTCGTCATGCACCTCGACTGCGACGCGACGGACTTCCCGCACGTGATCACGCTCTTCCGCCGCGGACGCTGCTGGGGGGCGATCTCCAAGACCAACGGCGCGGTGCTGCGCTTCCGCGACCCCGTCTACCGGAGCCTGCGCGAGCTCGCGATGTCCTACTTCCACGAGTACTGCAACCGGCGCGGCCACCGCACGCTCACGAGCTACTCGAACGCCTTCGACCTGCGGCGCCTGGACCCCGCCCTCTGGGTGACGGGCGGGCATTCGTGCATGCAGGCCCACGACCGGCTGCTGCACTCGCGCCACCACGCGCTCATCACCCCGGCGCAGAAGCGCCGGCTGTCGCGCCGCGACCCCTTCGAGAGCCGCGTGGCGAAGATCGTCCAGTATCCGCGGCCGCCGAAGGCCGCGACCGCCCTCAGAGGGCGGCGATCGCCATGACCTCGACCTTGTAGGCCGCGGTCGCGAGCTTCGCCTCGATCGTCGCGCGCGCGGGCGCGTGCCCGGGCACGACCCACCGCTCCCAGACCGCGTTCATCGCCGCGAAGTCCTTCATGTCGGGCAGGAAGATCTGCGCCGAGAGGAGCTTCGCCTTGTCGCTGCCCGCCTCCTCCAGCAGCCGCTCGATCGCCGCGAGCACCTGCCGGGTCTGGCCGGTGACGTCCTGGGAGGTGTCCTCGGCCACCTGGCCCGCGAGGTACACGGTGCCGTTGTGGATCACCATGTCCGAGAGGCGCTTGCCGACGTGGAATCGCTGGATGCTCATGGAAGTCGCTCCGGTTTCGTGGGAAGGGGGGTGGTCACTTGCGGCGCGGAGCGGGCAGCTTCACGTCGCGCTGCGTCCCCGAGGCCCCGTCGGGCCGCATGCGCGCGCGGAAGGTCACGCGCTCGAGGCCCTCGGGCACGCGCAAGTTGGTCAGCGAGACGCTGAAGGGCTGCTCGTTCACGTGGGGCTGGGCGATGCGCTCGACGTGCAGCACCTTGCCCTCGGGATCGAGGATCTCGAAGCGGTCGCAGAAATATTCGGGGCCCTTGTCGGCGCTGCGGATCGTGACCCGCAGGTCGATCGTCTGGTCGAGGTTTCGCGACATCGCCACGCCGACGACGTTCGCCGCGCCCTTCTTGCCCTTGGGCGCGGCGAGCGCGCCCGTGCAGGCGATCGCGGCGGCGAGCAGCGCCGCGAGCAATGCCGCGAATCTCGTGGGACGGGTCATGGCCTTCCTTTCCGGCGCCTGGGCGCCTATTCGTCGAACGGCCGCGCGCGCGCGGTGAAGCCCTCGCGCGTGAGCGCGCCCACGATCTCGGCGACGTGCTCGCGGTCGCGGGTCTTCAGGACGAGGTCCACCTCGGCGTGCTGCGCCGCGAGGTGCGTGAACGCCCTCTGGTGGTGGACCTCCTCGATGTTGGCGTTCTGCGCGGCGATGCACGCGGTCACGCGCGCGAGCGCGCCCGGCAGGTCGCGCACCTCGACGGTCACGCGCGCGAGGCGCCCGGCGCGCACCATGCCGCGCTCGATGATCTCGGCGAGCATCAGCGGATCGATGTTGCCGCCGCACAGCACCAGCCCCAGCCGGCGCCCGGCGAAGCGCCCGCGGTGGCGCAGCAGCGCCCCGAGGGCGGCCGCGCCCGCGCCCTCGACGACGGTCTTCTCGATCTCGAGCAGCATCACGATCGCCTGCTCGATGTCGCCCTCGTCGACGAGGAGGATGTCGGAGACCTCGCGCGCCACGATCTCGCGCGTGAGGCGCCCCGGCTCCTTCACCGCGATGCCCTCGGCGATGGTCGAGGCGCCGAAGGCGGGTGTCGTGCCGCGCAGCGCGTGGAACATGGAGGGGAAGCGCTCCGACTCCACCCCGATCACCTCGACCGGTGTCGCGTGCGCCTTCGCGGCGAGGCTGATGCCGGAGATGAGCCCGCCCCCGCCGATCGCCACGAGGAGTACCTCGAGGTGCGGCGCGGCCGCGAGCATCTCCAGGCCCACCGTGCCCTGGCCGGCGATGATCCGCTCGTCGTCGTAGGGGTGCACCAGGGTGAGGCCCCGCGCGGTGGCGAGCCCCATCGTGTGCGCCTTGGCCTCGTCGAAGTCCTCGCCGTCGAGGATCACTTCCGCGCCGTGCCGGCGCGTCTGCTCGACCTTGACCCACGGGGTGTAGCGCGGCATCACGATCACCGCGGGAATCCCGAGGCGGTGCGCGTGGTAGGCCACGCCCTGGGCGTGGTTGCCCGCGGAGCAGGCGATCACGCCCGCCTTCGCCTCGGCGCCCGTGAGCGAGAGCAGCTTGTTCAGCGCCCCGCGCTCCTTGAAGGAGGCGGTGAACTGGTGGTTCTCGAACTTGAGCCACACCTCCGCCCCGATGATCTCGGAGAGCGTCCGGGACTTGAGGCAGGGCGTGTCGACCACCTGCCCGCGAATGGCGGTGGCGGCGGCGCGGACGTCCTCGATCGTGACCGTCATGTCAGGCGGCGGGACGCAGTCCCACCTCCGGCCGGCGGGCTGAGACGATCGCGGCGAGCGCCGCGCCCGACCCGCAGGCGAGCGTCCAGCCGAGCGTGCCGTGGCCGGTGTTGAGGTAGAGGTTCGTGATGCGCGTGGCGCCGACGAGGGGCACGTTCGAGGGGGTCGCGGGCCTCAGGCCCGTCCAGTAGGTCGGCCGATCATACGCCCCCGCGCCCGGGAACATCTCGCGCGCGCGCCGCACGAGGGCTTCGCAGCGCACGCGGTTGAGCTCGGTGGAGTAGCCCGAGAGCTCCGCGGTCCCGGCGATGCGCAGGCGCTCGCCGAGCCGCGTGATCACGATCTTCGCCGCGTCGTCGGTGAGGCTCACCGTGGGCGCGAGGGCGGGGTCCGCGACCTCGACCGTCGCCGAGTAGCCCTTGGCGGGATAGACCGGGATCTCGAGGCCCAGGGGCCGGGTGAGCAGCGGCGAGTACGAGCCCAGCGCGACCACGTAGGCGTCGCCGGCGAGCGTCTCCTCGCCGCCGTCCGGGCCCTGAACGACCACGCCCGAGACGCGGCCGTCGCGCATGCGCAGGCCCTGGATCGCGTGGCCGTAGCGCAGGCTCACGCCCTTTTCCTCGCACAGCCGCGCGAGCCTCGTGGTGAAGAGCCAGGCGTCGCCCGACTCGTCCGAGGGCGTGTAGGTCGCGCCGACGAGGCGGCTGCGCGCCGCGGCGAGCGCCGGCTCGATCGCGATCGCCTGCTCGACCGAGGCGACCTCGCGGTCGAGGCCGAGCCGGCGCATGGCGCCGGCGGCCGCGGCGGCCTGCTCGAACTCGGCGGCCTCGGTGTAGTAGTGCAGGATGCCGCGCGTGCGCTCGTCGTAGGCGATGCCGGTCTCGGCGCGCAGGCGCTGCAGCTCGGCGCGGCTGTAGAGCGCGAGCCCGACGATCCGCGCGAGGTTCTCGCGCGCGCGCCAGGCCGTGCACTCGTAGAGGAAGCGAAGCCCCCAGGCCCACTGCGCGGGATCGAGGCGCAGGCGGAAGAGCAGCGGCGCGTCGTCGCGCGCGAGCCACCCGAGGATCTTCAGCGGGGCGCCGGGACTCGCCCAGGGCTCGGCGTGGCACACGGAGATCTGCCCGCCGTTGGCGAAGGAGGTCTCGAGGCCCGGGCCCTCGCGGCGCTCGACGACCACGACTTCGTGGCCCTCGCGGGCGAGGTACCAGGCGCTGGCGATGCCGACGACGCCGGCACCGAGGACGATGACTTTCATGGAATCCCGGAAAGGCGGGCCATCGGACCCGGACCAAAGACACAAGGGGAGAGGCGGCTCACGCGCCTCTCCCCTTGCGTCGCTTCTCCTCCCCCCGGAATGGCGCGCGAAGTCTAGGCAAAAGGCTTAGACTTGTCAAACGGCCGTCACGAGTGCCTTGCGAGCCTTCCCGAGCCCTTCCAGGGCCCCGAATCCGCCTTGAAACCGCGCCTGTACGCCGACCTGTCGGGATTCCTGAGAGCGGCCTGCACCCACGCTTCGCACCTGGGCCGCGAGCTGCCCCTGCTCCCGTTCTACGTGCGCGAGCACCCCGTCGGGTGGCTGCGCCCGTCGTTCGCGGACCTGCTGCGCCGCTGGCCCCACGTCTTCACGGTGAACAGCGCCTACGTGACGCTCAGGGCAGCCCCGGACACCGTCGCGGGGCGCACCGCGGCGCTGGAGGAAGTCACGCGCGCGCTCGCCTCCGAGGGCCTCATCGCGGGCTGGCGCGACGAGCCCGTGAGCATCTCGCACCACTACGCCGCGCCCGAGCTGCTGCGCGTCGAGCGCGCCGCGACCCGCTACTTCGGCATGATGTCCTACGCGGCGCACCTGAACGGCTACACGCGCCGCGGCGCGCTCGCCCACGCCTGGATCGCGCGGCGCAGCCCCGCGAAGGCGATCGACCCGGACAAGCTCGACAACCTCGTGGGCGGGCGCATCGCCGCGGGCTTCACCGTCGACGAGACCCTGCGCAAGGAAGCCTGGGAGGAGGCCGGCATCCCGCCCGCGCTCCTCGACGGCGTCAACTGCCTCGGGGCGATCCGCGTCGAGTACACGGTCCCCGAGGGACTGCACCGCGAGATCCTGTTCGTGCACGACCTGTGGCTGCCCGAGGACTTCCGGCCCGAGAACCGCGACGGCGAGGTGGCCGCGATCGCCTGCCTGCCGTTCGAGGAGGTGGTGGCGGCGATCCTCGCCGGCGAGTTCACCATGGACGCGGGCGCGGTGATGGTCGACGGGCTGATCCGCCAGGGCGTGCTCGCGCCCGAAGACCCCCAGTACCTCGACCTCGTGCGCCTGCTCGGCCCCTAGGCGGCGCATGACGCTCTTCGCGCTCGCCCTGGTCGTCACCTCGGCCTTCATCCACGCGAGCTGGAACTACCTCCTCAAGAAGAGCGGCGGCGGCGCGGGCCTCATCACGCTCGCCTCGCTCCTGTCGCTCGCCGTCTACGCGCCGGTGGTCGCCGCGAGCGCCTGGCTCGGGGGCTACCGCTTCGAGCCCGCGCACCTCGCGCTCATGTTCGTGAGCGGGATGATCCACACCGTCTACTTCCTGCTCCTCGACCGCGCCTACCGCAGCGGCGGCGACCTCTCGATCGTCTACCCGCTCGCGCGCGCCACGGGGCCGCTGCTCACCATCGCCTTCGCGATCGCCTTCCTCGGCGAGCGCCCCGGGCCGCTCGCCATCGCGGGCGCGGTGCTCATCGGCGCCTCGGCCCTCGCGCTCACCGGCAACCCCTTCGCGGGCCACCGGGCCCACGCCCGCGGCGCCGTGGGCTTCGCGCTCGCCACGGGGCTCACGATCGCGGCCTACACCGTCTGGGACAAGCAGAACGTCGCCGTGTGGCTGATCCCCCCGCTCGTCTACGACTGGGGCTGCAACCTGTGCCGGGTCGCGGTGCTCGTGCCCTGGGCGCGGCGGCGCACCCCCGGGGGCATGGCGCGCGCCTGGCAGGACCAGCGGCGCACGGTGGTCGCCATCGCCGTGCTCTCGCCGCTCTCCTACATCCTCGTGCTCACCGCGATGGTGTTCACCCCGGTGAGCCTCGTGGCCCCCGCGCGCGAGGTCTCGATCCTCTTCGCGGCGCTCATGGGCGCGCACCTGCTGCGCGAAGGCGACCTCGGCCGGCGTCTGGCGGCCGCCGTGGGCATGGTGCTCGGCATCGCCGGGCTCGCCCTCGGCTGAACGCCCCCCCGTATAATCGCGGGGTTCCCGTCGCGAAACCTCCCGGCGCCCGTGCGCCCCCTGCCCTTGACGCCAGCTTTCGACCAATCGAGCGCCTGGAAGGCGCTCCTCGCGCACCGCGACCGCCTCGCCGGCACCACGCTCGCCGCCCTCTGGAGCGCCGACGAGCGCCGCGGCGAGGCCTTCACCGTGGGCTGCGCCGGCCTCGCCGTCGACCTCTCGCGCCAGCGCCTGGACGCCGAGACCCTCGCCCTGCTCCTCGCGCTCGCGCGCGAACGGGCGCTGCCGGAGGCGATCGCGGCGCTCTTCGCGGGCGAGCCCCTCAACGCGAGCGAGCGCCGCCCGGCCCTGCACGCGGCGCTGCGCGGCGACGAGCGCGTCTCGGTGGGCGGCGAGGACATCCGGCCCGCGATCCTGCGCGCGCGGGAGCGCGTGCGCGTGTTCGCGCAGGCGGTCCGCGAAGGGCACTGGCGGGGCGCGACCGGCCGCCCGATCCGCCACGTCCTCGCGCTCGGCATCGGCGGCTCCTCGCTCGGCCCGCGGCTCGTCGTCGAGGCCCTCGCCGAGGCCTCGGCAGGCCCCGAGACGCGATTCGTGGCGAACGTCGATCCCGCCGAGCTCGACCGCGCGCTCGCCGGGCTGGACCCGGAGTCCACGCTCGTGGTGGTCGCCTCCAAGACCTTCACGACGCAGGAGACGATGGCCAACGCCCGCGCCGCGCGGGCCTGGCTCGAGGCGCGGCTCGGCGCGGGAGCCCTCGAGCGCCACATCGTCGCCGCCACGGCCCGGCCCGAGGAGGCCGCGCGCTGGGGCCTGCCGGAATCGAACGTCTTCGCCTTCGCCGACTGGGTGGGGGGGCGCTTCTCGCTCTGGTCCTCGGTGGGCCTGCCCGCGGCGATCGCCATCGGCCCGGGCGCCTTCGAGCGCCTGCTAGCCGGCGCCCACGCCGTGGACCTCGAGTTCCGCTCGAGCCCGCTCGAGCGCAACGCCCCGGTCCTGCTCGCCCTGGCGGCGATCTGGAACCGCAACGCGCTCGGCATCGCGAGCCAGGTGGTGATCCCCTACGCGGCGCGCCTCGCGCTGCTGCCCGCCTACCTGCAGCAGCTCGAGATGGAATCCAACGGCAAGCGCGTCGATCGCGACGGCCGGCCGCTCGCCTTCGCCACGGCCCCCGCGGTCTGGGGCGAGGCGGGAACGCCGGGCCAGCACGCCTTCCACCAGTGGCTGCACCAGGGCACCGAGGCGGCCGATTGCGAGTTCGTGGTCGTCGCCCGGCCCATGGGCTCGCGCGCGGCCGAGCACGAGGTGCTGCTCTCGCACGCGCTCGCGCAGTCCGAGGCGCTGCTCACCGGGACCGCGGCCGACGGCGCCCACGCCGCCTGCCCCGGCGACCGGCCCTGCACGACCATCGTCCTGCCCGCGCTCGAGGCCTTCCACCTGGGCGCGCTCCTCGCGCTGCACGAGCACAAGGTCTTCGCCGAGGCCGTGCTCTGGGGCGTGAATCCCTTCGACCAGTGGGGCGTCGAGCTCGGCAAGCGCATCGCCCTCGACGTGCTCCCGGCCCTGCGCGGCGGCTCGCCCGGGCTGCACCCGGCCACGCGCCACCTCCTCGCGCTGGTTCACAAGGCCGCGCGCAGCGACTAGGCTAGCCCCGGAACGCTCCCGCCATGGCCACCGAGGATTTCAGGCGCATCGTCGAGTCGCTGCGGACCGCGGTCGCCATCGGCGACCCGCGGGGCGTGGTCGCCTTCGCGAATCCCGCGTTCGTGCAGATGGCCGGGCGCGGCCTCCAGGAGATCGTCGGCGCGCCCCTCACCGCGCTCTTCGCCGAGGGCGACCGCAAGCGCGTCCAGCAGAACGTCGCGCGCATCGCCGAGGGCAAGACGGCCTCGGCGCTCCTCGAGGCCCGGCTCGCCGGGGGCGGGCTGAGCGAGCGCTGGGTGCAGCTCGCGATGCAGCCCGCGCTCGATGCCCGCGACCAGGCCGCCGGCGTGGTGATCTCGCTGCAGGACATCGAGAGCCAGCGCGAGACCGAGGCGGCGCTCAACCTCTCGGCGGCGCGCCTGCTCGCGCTCGCCGAGGCCTCGCCCGCGGCCGCGCTGATCGAGAACTCCGCGGGCGAGATCGAGCTCGTGAACGAGGCCTTCTGCCGGCTGCTCGGCCTGGAGAGCGCGCCCCAGTCGCTCATGGGGCTCGCGGTCGGCGAGGCGCTCGCGCGCTCGCAGGGCGTGGACCGCGCCGTCGTGGCGAAGGCCCTCGCCGCCTCCGAGAAGTCCGCGCTCGTGCCCGTGCGCCTCGCCGGGGGCCGCGCGAGCGCGCTCGAGCGCCAGCCGATCGTCGTCGAGGGCAGGCCCCGCGGCGCCCTGTGGTCGGCGCGCGAGGAGCCCGCGGCGGGCGGCGGCGAGGCCGAGCGCAGCACCTCGGAGATCGCGCTGATCGAGAAGATCGGCCAGGAGCTCTCGGTCGCCCTCGAGGGAATGGCGGCGATCTCGATCCGCGCCCAGCAGATGGAGTTCGACCCCGCGCTCGTCGAGCATTTCCAGCGCATCCGCGAATCGACCGAGTCCGCGATGGGCGCGATCGGGGACCTCGTCGACTTCTCGAAGGTCTCGGGCGGCGTCGTCCTGCACAAGGCCGACTTCGGCCTGCGCGCGGCGCTCGCCGAGCTCGTGAAGCGGGTGTCGGCCAACGCCGAGGAACGCGGCTGCCGCCTGCGCATGAAGGTCGAGCAGGACGTGGCCGACCGCCTCGAGGGCGACGTCGAGCGGCTGCAGCTCGTGCTGAAGAACCTCCTCGACAACGCCTTCGCGCTCCTGCCCGGCGCGGAGATCTCGCTGCACATCCAGCCCGAGTACCTCACCGAGTCGGGCATCCAGCTCTCCTTCAGCGTGAGCGCCGCGCCGGTGGGCGGGCGCGTCCTGCCCCGGGTCTCGGCCGAGGCGGGCATGGGCGTGGCGGTCGCGAAGTTCATGGTGACGGCGATGGGCGGGCGGCTCGCGGTGGGCGCGCGCGCCGGCGCCGAGGCGCTCTACGCCTTCACGATCGAATTCCCGGTGCGCCCGGCCCCCGCGCCCCCGCGGCGTCCGGTGCACGTCTCCCTCGTGGGGCTTCCGGTCCTCGTCGTCTCCGAGGACTCCGAGCAGCGCCTCGCGCTCTCGAACCTGCTGAGGGGCTGGCGCATGGTCCCGCTGGAGGCCGACAACGCGGCCATGGCGATCGCGCTGCTCGAGCGCCTCGAGCAGGAGGCGAGCCCCGTGGCGCTGGTCATCGTCTCCAACCGGCTTCCGGTGCAGGACGGCTTCCTCCTCGCCTTCCGCATCCGGCACCACCCCCGGCTCGCTTCCACCATCGTGATGATGCTCGCGACCGAGGGCCGGCCCGGGGACGCGATCGCCTGCCGCGAGAACGGGATCGCCGCCTACATGCGCTATCCCATCAACGACCGGCAGCTCAACGAGGCGATCGTCGCCGTGACCGGTGCCTCGGTGGACGCCGACGAGACGCCCACGCTGGTCACGCGCCATTCGCTGCGCGAGCAGAGGAAGGGCGCGACGGTCCTGCTCGTGGACGCGCACCGCGACACGCAGATCCTCGCCGCCCACATCCTCGCCAAGCGCGACTGCAGCGTCGTCTCCGCGCAGGACCGCGCCGAGGCGCTCGCCGCGCTCGAGCAGGATCTCTACGACCTCGTGCTCGTGGACACGTCGCTCCCGGGGCTCGACGGCGAGGACACGGCGGCGCTGCTGCGCGCGGCGATCGCCCGCGACGGCGACAAGGCCGAGATCCACGCGATCAGCCTCGAGCACTCGCCCGCGTTCCGCGCGCAGAAGACGGCGGCCGGCTTCTCGGGCACGCTCGCCAAGCCCCTGCGCAAGGACGACCTGCTGGGCCTGCTCGGCTCGCTCGGCAAGCTCCCGCCCGAGGACGACTAGGCGCGCGCGGCGAGCAGCGCCTCGGCGAGCTCGACGAATCCCGCCGAGCACGCCGAGGGCGTGACCCAGGCGGGAAGCTCGCGCATGAGGTCGGCCATCTCGCGCACGTTCGCGACCCCCACGGCGTTCGGGAAGTGGGCGAACATCGGCTGGTCGTTGGGCGAGTCGCCCGCGAACACGAAGGCCTCGCGCTCGCGGTCGAGGTCGACGCCGAAGTCCTCGGCGAGCGCGAGCCGCGCGGTCGAGAGCTTGTCGTAGCCGCCGAACCAGCCGTTCACGTGGATCGAGCTCACCTTCGCGGTGAGCCCCTCGGCCTGCATGATCGCGACGATGCGCGCCACCGCCTCGCGGGGCAGCGCCGGCACGTCCTCGCGGAAGTCGATCGCGAGGTCGGCCTCCCGGTAGGGCTGGTCGGAGGCGACCGCGGCCCCGGGGACCTCGGCGAGGACGCGCGCGGCGATCGCCGAGAGCCGGGCCGCCCTGCGCTCGCGCTCGGCCGCGGTCACGACGTAGCGCTTCACGAGCCGGCCGGCCCGCGCGTCGTGCCGGAACCAGAACGCGCCGTTCTCGCCGATGACCGCATCCACCGGCCACATGCGCGCGAGGTGGGCGCACCAGCCCGCCGGGCGGCCGGTCACGGGGATCACGAGCAGGCCCGCGGCGCGCAGCCGCTCGAGCGCCGCGTAGGCGGCGGCGGGCAGCCGCCCGCCGGTGGTGAGCGTGTCGTCGATGTCGGCGAGCACGCCCCGCACGCGGGCGCGGTCCGCGGCCGGGAACTGCGCGAGCGGCCGCATCGCCGCGGCGCCCTACCGGCGCTCGCCGAGGAAGGCCTCGAGGCGGGCCCGGGCGGCGGCGTCGAGGTGCAGTCCGAACTTGCTGCGCCGCCAGAGTACGTCCTCGGCGGTGCGCGCCCATTCCTCGGCCACGAAGTGCTCGACCTCGCGCGCCGTGAGCCCGGCGCCGAAGTGCTGCCCCAGGTCCGCGAGGGATTGCGCCTCGCCGAGGATCTTCGGCGTGCGGCTGCCGTGGCGGCGCACCACGCCCTCGACCATCTCGCGCGCGAGCCCCGGATAGCGCGCGCGCATCTCGTCGCGGAAGGCGTTGAAGTGGGCGACGTC
>JBGAQP010000038.1:0-21600 GCA_044220635.1 Usitatibacteraceae bacterium | reverse complement strand
TCCCCGGCGAGGGGCCTCGCCGCCGCCTCGGAGACGGCGCGGGCCACGGCGAGCAGCTCCCGGGCGAGCGCCGAGGGGCGCGCGACGATGCGGTTCGCGACCGGCATCAGCAGCTCGTCGTCGACGACGTGCACGACGTGGACCGCGAGGCCCCTGGCCGCCGCGCGGGGGCGCCCGGCGGGCCCCCGAGGCGCCGCCCTGGGCAGGGTCGAGCCCACGAGGAGCACCGACTCGAGGCCGCCGAGCGCGGCGACCTCCAGCCCGAGCCACTCCGGGCCCACGCCGCGCAGGTCGAGGCGGCCGGCGCGGTGATCCACGTTGTCGCTTCCGAGCCCGCGCGCGAGCTTCGCGGCGAGGTGCAGCTCCTCGAGCGTGAGGCCGGGGGAGAGCAGCGCGCCGAGCGCGTCGGGACCGTGGCGGGCGACGGCCTCGCCCAGGCCCGCGGCCGCGGCCTCGAGCGCCTCGTCCCAGGCGACCTCGGCCCAGGCCCCGCCGCGGCGCAGCATCGGACGGCCGAGCCGGTCCTCGGCCGCGAGCCCCTCGTAGGCGAAGCGGTCACGGTCGGAGAGCCAGCACTCGTTGAGCGCTTCGTTCTCGAGCGGGAGCACGCGCATCACGCGCTCCTGCTTCACCTGGACGACGAGGTTCGAGCCGAGCGCGTCGTGGGCGCTCACCGAGCGCCGGCGCGAGAGCTCCCAGCTGCGCGCCGAGTAGCGGAACGGCTTCGAGGTGAGCGCGCCCACGGGGCACAGGTCGATCACGTTGCCCGAGAGCTCGGAGTCGACGGTGCGGCCCACGAAGGAGAGGATCTCGGAGTGCTCGCCGCGCCCGGCCATGCCGAGCTCCATGATGCCGGCGATCTCCTGCCCGAAGCGCACGCAGCGCGTGCAGTGGATGCAGCGCGTCATGTCCGTGGAGATGAGCGGCCCCAGGTTCTTGTTCACGACGACGCGCTTCTCCTCGCGGTAGCGCGAGGCCGAGCCCCCGTAGCCCACGGCGAGGTCCTGCAGCTGGCACTCGCCGCCCTGGTCGCAGATCGGGCAGTCGAGCGGGTGGTTGATGAGCAGGAACTCCATCACCCCCTTCTGGGCGCCGACCGCCAACTCGGAGTGCGTGAAGACCTTCATGCCCTCGGTGACGGGCGTCGCGCAGGCGGGCAGGGGCTTGGGGGCCTTCTCGATCTGCACGAGGCACATGCGGCAGTTGGCCGCGATCGAGAGCTTGCGGTGCCAGCAGAAGTGCGGCACGAAGATGCCGAGCTCGGTGGCCGCCTCCATGACGGTCGCGCCGGGCGCGACGCTCACGCTGCGCCCGTCGATCTCGAGGGTGATCTTCGACTGGCTCATCAGTCGGCCGCCATCCGGTGGGGCTCGGCCCCCGCGGAGCTGTACCCGCCGGGAGCCACGAGGCAGCGCCGGTGCTCGATGTGGTGCTCGAACTCGGAGCGGAAGACCTTCACGAAGGCGCGCACCGGCATCGCCGCGGCGTCGCCGAGCGCGCAGATCGTGCGGCCCTGGATGTTGTCGGCGAGGCTGAGGAGCAGGTCCAGGTCCTCGGGGCGGCCCAGGCCGTTCTCGATGCGGTGGATCACGCGGTAGAGCCAGCCGGTGCCCTCGCGGCAGGGCGTGCACTGGCCGCAGCTCTCCTCGTAGTAGAAGTAGGCGAGCCGCTCGGCGGCCTTCACCATGCAGGTCGCCTCGTCCATGACGATGACCGCGCCCGAGCCGAGCATGGAGCCGGCCTTCGCGATCGAGTCGTAGTCCATGTCGGTGGCCATCATCACCTCGCCCGTGAGCACGGGCATCGAGGAGCCTCCGGGGATCACCGCCTTGAGCTTGCGGCCGCCGCGCATGCCGCCGGCCATCTCGAGGAGCCTCGCGAACGGGGTGCCCAGGCGCACCTCGTAGTTGCCGGGGCGGTTGACGTGCCCGGACACGGAGAAGATCTTGGTGCCGCCGTTGTTGGGCTTGCCCAGGGCGAGGAACCAGTCGCCGCCGTTGGCGATGATCCAGGGCACCGAGGCGAACGTCTCGGTGTTGTTGATCGTGGTGGGCTTGCCGTAGAGGCCGTAGCTCGCCGGGAAGGGCGGCTTGTAGCGGGGCTGGCCCTTCCTGCCCTCGAGGGACTCGAGCAGCGCCGTCTCCTCGCCGCAGATGTAGGCGCCGTAGCCGTGGTGCGCGTGCAGCTCGAAGTCGAACCCCGAGCCGAGGATGTCGCGGCCGAGGTAGCCGGCCCGCCTCGCCTCCTCGATCGCCTCCTCGAAGCGCCGGTAGACGTCCCAGATCTCGCCGTGGATGTAGTTGTAGCCCACCGTCGCGCCCATCGCGTAGCCGGCGATGATCATCCCCTCGATGAGGGCGTGGGGGTTGTAGCGCAGGATGTCGCGGTCCTTGAAGGTGCCGGGCTCGCCCTCGTCGGAGTTGCACACGACGTACTTCTGGCCCGTGAAGTTGCGCGGCATGAAGCTCCACTTGAGCCCCGTGGGGAACCCCGCGCCACCGCGCCCGCGCAGGCCCGACTTCTTGACCTCCGCGATCACCGCGTCGGGCGCCATCTTCTCGGCGGCGAGCTTTCGCAGCGCCTGGTAGCCGCCGCGCTTCTCGTAGTCCGCGAGGCGCCAGTTCGCGCCGTCGAGGCCGGCGAGGATCAGCGCGTCGGGGCCGTAGTCGTGAAGCGCCGTCATGAGGACCGCCCGGGCGTCATGCGATGCCCCCCGGCTTCCCCGCCTTCGCGGGGATGGCGATGGGTCGCGCGGCGCGTCGTCACTCGAGCTCCTCGATGAGGGCGTCGAGCTTCTCGTCGCTCATGTGGCTGCACATGCGGCGGTTGTTCACGATGAGCACCGGCGCGTCGCCGCACGCACCCATGCACTCGCCCTCCTTGAGGGTGAAGCGGCCGTCGCGGGTGGTCTCGCCGAACTCCACGCCGAGGCGCCGCTTGAGCCGCTCGGCCGCGTCCACGCCGCCCGAGAGCGCGCAGGGCAGGTTCGTGCACACGGCGATCTTGTGGCGCCCGACCGGCGCGAGGTCGTACATGTTGTAGAACGTCGCGACCTCGAAGACCGCCACCGGGGCCATGCCGAGGACCGTGGCGACCTCCTCCATGAGCTCGTTGGACAGCCAGCCGTGCTCCTCCTGGGCGATGGCGAGCGCGCTCATCACCGCGGATTGGCGCTCGGCGGCGGGGTACTTGGCGCACTCGCGCTCGATCCTCGCGAGCGCATCGGCCGAAAGCCGGCTCATGCCTCGTCCTTCCAGTAGTCCACGGCGCTGCCGACCGGGGTCATGTGGCGAAGCCCTCCCGCGCCGAAGGCGCCGACCTTGCCCGAATCGGGGTACTCGCACACCTCGGCGTCGCGCATGGTGCTCACCGAGATGTAGGCGAGCGGCTCCGCGGAGTCGTTCACGATCTGGTGCGCCGTCTCGGGGCCGCCCGTCGGGCAGCAGATGAAGTCGCCAGCGCGGATCCTGCGGGTCTCGGCGCCGTAGCGAAGCAGCCCCGAGCCGCGCACGATGAAGAACATCTCCTCCTCGCCGCGGTGGCTGTGGAAGGGGCAGGAGCGCTTGCCCGGGGGCACCACGTCGTAGGAATAGCCGAGGTCGCGCGCTCCCACGAGCGGCCCCACGCGCACCGCGTCGCAGGCGAACCGCTCGCCCTTCTCGAAGTGCTCGAGCCGCAGCTCGTCGATGTTCACGACCTTCGTGGCGATCACGCTCACCGGTCGATCTCCCCGAACACGATGTCCATGGTGCCGATGATCGCCACGACGTCGGCGATCATGTGGCCGCGGGCCATCTCGTCCATCGCCGCGAGGTGGGCGAAGCCCGGGGCGCGGATCTTCAGGCGCCAGGGCTTGTTGGCCCCGTCGGAGACCAGGAAGATCCCGAACTCCCCCTTCGGGTGCTCGACGGCGGCGTAGACCTCGCCCGGGGGCACGTGGAAGCCTTCGGAGAAGAGCTTGAAGTGGTGGATCAGCTCCTCCATCGAGGACTTCATCTCCTCGCGCGAGGGCGGCGCCACCTTGTGGTTGGCCGTGATGACGGGCCCGGGATTGGCGCGCAGCCACCCGACGCACTGCGCGATGATGCGGCAGGACTGGCGCATCTCGTGCACGCGCACGAGGTAGCGGTCGTAGCAGTCGCCGCGGCTGCCCACCGGGATGTCGAAATCGAGCCGGTCGTAGACCTCGTAGGGCTGCTTGCGCCGCAGGTCCCATTCCACGCCCGAGCCGCGCAGCATCGGCCCGGTGAAGCCCAGCGCCTGGGCGCGCTCCGGCGTGACCACGCCGATGCCCACCGTGCGCTGCTTCCAGATGCGGTTGTCGGTGAGCAGCGTCTCGTAGTCGTCGACGTAGGCCGGGAAGCGCCTCGTGAAGTCCTCGACGAAGTCGAGGAAGGAGCCCTGGCGGTTCTCGTTGAGGCGCCTCACCGCCTCGGCCGAGCGCACCTGGGAGGGCGCGTGCTGCGGCATGCGCTCCGGGAGGTCCCGGTACACGCCCCCCGGGCGGTAGTAGGCCGCGTGCATGCGCGCGCCGGAGACCGCCTCGTACATGTCCATCAGGTCCTCGCGCTCGCGGAACGCGTAGAGGAAGACCGTCATCGCCCCCACGTCGAGGGCGTGCGAGCCGATCCACATGAGGTGGTTGAGGATGCGCGTGATCTCGTCGAACATCACGCGGATGTACTGCGCGCGCTCGGGGACGTCGACCCCGAGGAGCCTCTCGATGGCCATCACGTAGGCGTGCTCGTTCACCATCATCGACACGTAGTCGAGGCGGTCCATGTACGGCACGCTCTGCAGGAACGTGCGCGTCTCGGCGAGCTTCTCGGTGGCGCGGTGCAGCAGCCCGATGTGGGGGTCGGCGCGCTGCACGACCTCGCCGTCGAGCTCGAGCACGAGGCGCAGCACCCCGTGGGCCGCCGGGTGCTGCGGCCCGAAGTTCATCGTGTAGTTGCGGATCTCGGCCATGGGATCACTTCTTCCCGGGCTCGGCGTAGCCTTCCTCGCGCACGATGCGCGGGACGATCTCGCGCGGCTCGATCGTGACGGGCTGGTAGACGACGCGGCGCTCGGCCGGGTCGTAGCGCATCTCGACGTGCCCCGAGATCGGGAAGTCCTTGCGGAAGGGGTGCCCCACGAAGCCGTAGTCGGTGAGGATGCGCCGCAGGTCCGGGTGGCCGCGGAAGACTATGCCGTAGAGGTCGAAGGCCTCGCGCTCGAACCAGTTGAGCGAGGGCCACACGCCGATCGCGCTGTCGAAGGCGGGGAAATCGTCGTCGGAGGCGAAGGCCTTCACGCGCAGGCGCCAGTTGTGCGCGATCGACAGGAGGTTGTAGACGACCGCGTAGCGCGGCCCCGTCCAGCTCCCGTTGCCCCAGCCGCTGTAGTCGACGCCGGCGAGGTCCACCGCCTGAGCGAAGGCGAGCCGCGGATCGTCGCGAAGCTGGGTGAGGACCTCGACGATTCCCTCGGGGGCCGCCTCGATCGTGAGCTGGCCGCGGTCGATCACGCGGGCGAGCACGCGCTCGCCGAGGGCGTCGAGGATGGCCCCCTGGAGGGCATCGAGTCGGTTCGTCATGCTAGCGGCGCGAGATCGTGTGGGTGCGCTTGATCTTCGCCTGCAGCTGCATGAGGCCGTAGAGGAGCGCCTCCGCCGTGGGCGGGCAGCCGGGGACGTAGACGTCCACCGGGACGATGCGGTCGCAGCCGCGCACGACCGAGTAGGAGTAGTGGTAGTAGCCGCCGCCGTTGGCGCACGAGCCCATGGAGAGCACCCAGCGGGGTTCGGCCATCTGGTCGTAGACCTTCCGGAGCGCCGGCGCCATCTTGTTGCACAGGGTGCCCGCCACGACCATGAGGTCGGACTGGCGCGGGCTCGGGCGGAAGACGATGCCGAAGCGGTCGAGGTCGTAGCGCGAGGCGCCCGCGTGCATCATCTCGACGGCGCAGCAGGCGAGCCCGAAGGTCATGGGCCAGAGCGAGCCCGTGCGCGCCCAGTTGAGGACGGTGTCGACCTGGGTGACGACGAAGCCCTGGCTGGAAAGGCCGCCCTCCCTCACCGCGCCCATCGCGACTCCCCCTCGTCGGTCATTCCCACTCGAGCGCCCCCTTCTTCCATTCGTAGACGAATCCCACGACGAGGATCGCGAGGAAGGCCATCATCGCCCAGAAGCCGGGCCAGCCGATCTCCTGCAGGACGATCGCCCAGGGGAAGAGGAAGGCGATCTCGAGGTCGAAGAGGATGAAGAGGATGGCGACGAGGTAGTAGCGCACGTCGAACTTCATGCGCGCGTCCTCGAAGGCCTCGAAGCCGCACTCGTAGGGAGAGAGCTTCTCGGCGTCGGGCCGGTGGGCCCCGGTGAGCCGGGCGAGGCCCCCGCTCACGCCGATGGCGCCGACCCCGACGGCCGCGCCGATGGCGAGGAACAGCAGGACGGGAAAGTAGTTCTCGAGCATGCTGGCCTGCTTGCGTTTCGAATGGTGCCGTCGAAGAGACTCGAACTCTTACGCCTTTCGGCACTGCCCCCTCAAGACAGCGTGTCTACCAATTCCACCACGACGGCTGGGTGCTGCGGTGCTGCGAGGAACTACTTCGGGATCTCCTGGGACTTCGAGGCCGGAGCCGCGTCCTGGGGGGTCCCCGCCGGCGCCGGTGCCGAGGAAGCGGGCGCCGCCGGTTTCGCTTCGCCCTTCGGCGCCTTGGCGTCGAGGGTCTGGGTGACGCCGCCCGATTGCGAGGGCGCCGCCGTGAAATAGGTGAGCCCGAGGCTCGTCGCGAAGAAGACGGCCGCGAGCGCCGCGGTCGTGCGCGACAGGAAGTTCGCCGCGCCCGCGGAGCCGAAGAGGCTGCCCGCCGAGCCGCTGCCGAACGCCGCGCCCATGTCCGCCCCCTTGCCGTGCTGCAGGAGCACCAGCACGACGATCGCGATCGCCGCCAGCACGTGCAACACCATGACCAGCGTCTGCATGACTATGTTCCTTTCGCCGCGGCGACGGCTGCTCGCCAGATCGCCACGAATTCTTCCGCCACCAGCGAGGCCCCGCCGATCAGTCCTCCGTCGACGTCGGGCATCGCGAACAATTCCGCCGCGTTCGCGGCCTTGACGCTGCCGCCGTACAGGATCGGGAGCCCCGCGGCCACGCCCGCATCCTTCGCCGCCACGCGCGCCCTCAGGAACGCGTGCGCCTCCTCGGCCTGGGCCGAGCTCGCCGTGCGCCCGGTCCCGATGGCCCACACGGGCTCGTAGGCGACGATCCCGCCCGCGAGCGCCGCGGGCCCGGCCGTGGCGAGCAGCGCATCCACCTGCCGCGCGAGCACCGCCTGCGTCACGCCCGCCTCGCGCTCGGCGAGCGTCTCTCCCACGCACAGGATCGGCGTGAGCCCCGCGCGCCGGGCCGCGAGGTATTTCTCCGCCACGCCCGCGTCGGTGTCCCCGAAAAGGGTCCGCCGCTCGGAGTGGCCCACGATCGCGTAGCGGCAACCGAATTCCGCCGCCATTCCCGCCGAGACCTCGCCCGTGTAGGCGCCCTTGTCGAACCGGCAGACATCCTGCGCGCCCCAGCCGACCGGCGTGCCTGCGAGGAGCCCGCCGACCTGCGCGAAATAAGGCGCCGGGACGCACACCGCGAGATGGCAACGGGCCTCCGCGCGCGCTTCCCGGAGGATCGCCCGAAGCAGCGCTTCGTTCGCCGGAAGGCTGCCGTTGAGCTTCCAGTTCCCGACGACGTATCTGGGCCGCATCTGGGGTCTCAAAAGCTCGTGATTTTATCGCGATGCCGCAGGGGGGGTCAAACCGGCCCGGCCCGGCGCCGCGGGGCCGGGAGGGGGGTTGACACAATTTTATACTTCCATAATCATGGAACCATGAAAACGAATGAAGCCGTCCGGGCCCTCGCGGCCCTCGCCCAGGAAACGCGCCTCGGCGCGTTCCGGCTCCTGGTGCAGGCCGGCTCCGCCGGCCTTCCGGCCGGGCGGATCGCCGAGCGGCTCGACGTGGCGTTGCCCACGCTGTCCTTCCACCTGAAGGAACTGAGCCAGGCGGGTCTCGTCACCTCGCGCAGCGAATCGCGCTACGTCTTCTACGCGGCGAACTTCGAGCGGATGGCCGCCCTCATGTCGTACCTCACCCAGAACTGCTGCCGGGGCATGCCGGAAGAATGCCTCACCACCCTGGAGACCGCGCTCGCCGGCTGCTGTACCGCGCGGCCCGAACCCACGGAGAGGAAATCCCCATGAAGCGCTTCCACGTCCACGTGTCCGTCAAGGACCTGCAGCAAAGCATCCGCTTCTACTCGGGCGTCTTCGGCGTCCCGCCGACGCTTGAGAAGCCCGACTACGCCAAGTGGATGATCGAGGACCCGCGCCTCAATTTCGCGATCTCGCAGCGCGGCGGGGCGCCCGGCGTGAACCACCTCGGGCTCCAGGTCGAAAGCGACGAGGAGCTCGAGGACCTGCGCGCGCGGGCGGCGAAGGCGCAGCTCGCGGTCCACGACGAGCCCGGCGCGTCGTGCTGCTATGCGAAGAGCGACAAGTACTGGGTGCAGGACCCGCAGGGCGTGGCCTGGGAGACCTATCACACCCTGGGCGAAGTGCCGACCTTCTCGGGCGCGGAAAGCTCCGGGGAAGCCGCCTCCGGCTGCTGCACCGGGGCCGGGGAGCCGCAGAAGGCGGAGGCGTCGTGCTGCGGAGGCCCGCCCGCGAAGCGCGCCGATGCCTGCTGCGCGAAGGACGAGGTGGCGAAGGACGCGGGCGAGGCCGGATGCGGCTGCGCGGCGCCGGCGAACGCGTGCTGCGCGTGAACGCCAGGCGTCACGAGCGTGTCGCATTGCCGTCATAGACTGCTCTCGCGATCCCGCAACCGCCCTTCGATGCTCCCATGAGCGACCGTCCCTACAACGTGCTCTTCCTTTGCACCGGCAACTCCGCGCGCTCGATCCTGGGCGAAGCGCTGCTCAACGCCATGGGCGGGGGGCGCTTCAAGGCCTGGAGCGCGGGCAGCCATCCCGGGGGGACGGTGAATCCCTTCGCCATCGAGCTCCTCGCGAGGAACCGCATCGCGACCGAGGGCCTGCGCAGCAAGAGCTGGGACGAGTTCGCCGCGCCGGGTGCCCCGCCGATGGATTTCGTCTTCACCGTGTGCGATTCCGCGGCGGCCGAAGCCTGCCCCGTCTGGCCCGGGCAGCCGACGAGTGCGCACTGGGGCATCCCCGATCCCGCCGCCGTCGAGGGCGACGACGAGACGAAGCGCAGGGCATTCCGTGACGCCTACGTGACGCTGCAGCGGCGCATTTCGCTCCTCGTGAGCCTGCCGCTCGCGAGCCTCGACCGGCTCTCGCTCCAGAAGCGCCTCGCGGAGATCGGCAAGACCCCGTAATCCGGACCATGGCCACGATCGCGCAGCCCGGCACCGAGGCGAAATCCATCGGCTTCTTCGAGCGCTACCTCACGCTGTGGGTCGCGCTGTGCATCGTCGCCGGGATCGTCCTGGGAAGGTTCTTCCCGCCGGCCTTCGCCGCCATCGGCGCGCTCGAGGTCGCGAAGGTGAACCTGCCCGTCGGCGCGCTCATCTGGGTGATGATCGTGCCGATGCTCCTGAAGATCGACTTCGGCGCCCTGCACCAGGTGAAGGCGCACTGGCGCGGGATCGGGGTGACGCTCTTCGTGAACTGGGCGGTGAAGCCCTTCACGATGGCGCTCTTCGCGTGGATCTTCGTCCGCCACCTCTTCGCGCCCTGGCTTCCGGCCGCGCAGCTCGACGGCTACGTCGCCGGCCTCATCCTGCTCGCCGCCGCTCCGTGCACCGCGATGGTGTTCGTCTGGAGCGAGCTGTGCCGCGGCAACCCCTACTTCACCCTCTCGCAGGTCGCGCTCAACGATTCCCTCATGATCGTGCTCTTCGCGCCGATCGTGGCGCTGCTGCTGGGGCTTTCGAGCATCACGGTGCCCTGGGACACGCTGTTCGTCTCCGTGGTCCTCTACGTCGCGATTCCCGTCGCCCTCGCCCAGGCCTGGCGCGCGTGGCTGCTGCGCCGGGGCGAGCCGGCGTACCGGGCCACGCTCGCGCGCATGGGGCCGCTTTCGATCGCCGCGCTCCTCGCCACGCTCGTGCTGCTCTTCGGCTTCCAGGGCGAGGCGATCGTGCGCGAGCCCCTCGTGATCGCGCTGCTCGCCGTGCCGATCCTGCTGCAGGTGTTCTTCAATTCCGGCCTCGCCTACCTGCTGAACCGGCGGCTCGGCGTGGCGCACGAGGTGGCCGGCCCCTCCTGCCTCATCGGCGCGAGCAACTTCTTCGAGCTCGCGGTCGCGGCGGCGATCACGCTCTTCGGGCTGGAGTCGGGGGCCGCGCTCGCGACCGTCGTGGGCGTGCTGATCGAGGTGCCGGTGATGCTCGCGGTGGTCCGGATCGTGAACGCGAGCAAGGCCTGGTACGAGGCGGCGCCCCGCCGGGGCTGAGCCCGAAACACTTCGGCCACCGAAGCGTCACCGCGTGGTCACGCGCGGGTCCCGCCGTGTACGCATTTCATCGCGCACGGGAGCCCCCGATGCACCCATCCGACCCGCCCCGGGGGAAAACCCGCGATTCGCGGTCCGCATTTCCCGGGACCGGGACCTGGTCGCCGAAGCGCAGCGGTTGCGCTATCGCGTGTTCGCCGAGGAACTCGGCGCCCGCCTCGCCTCGGGCGATCGCGGCGTCGACGAGGACGGCTTCGACCGCCGGGAGTGCGGGCGAACCCGGCCCGCGGCCGTTCAGGGACCGCTACCCGAAGCGGCCCGTGATGTAGTCTTCCGTCGCCTGCTCGCGCGGCTTCAGGAAGATCTGGTCCGTCTCGCCGAACTCGACGAGGTCGCCGAGGTACATGTAGGCGGTGTAGTCGGAACAGCGCGCGGCCTGCTGCATGTTGTGGGTGACGATGACCACCGTGTAGTCGGTCTTCAGCTCCTCGATGAGTTCCTCGATCTTCGCGGTCGAGATCGGGTCCAGCGCGGAGCAGGGCTCGTCGAGCAGGAGCACCTCGGGCTTGACCGCCACCCCCCTCGCGATGCACAGCCGCTGCTGCTGGCCCCCGGACAGGCTCGCGCCGCTCTGGCGCAGCTTGTCCTTCACCTCGTCCCAGATCGCCGCCTTGGAGAGCGCCCATTCGACGCGCTCGTCCATCTCGCCCTTCGAGAGCCTCTCGAAAAGGCGCACGCCGAAGGCGATGTTGTCGTAGATCGACATCGGGAACGGGGTCGCCTTCTGGAACACCATGCCGACCTTGGCGCGGATGAGCGAGACGTCGCGCTTCGTGGACAACAGGTCCTCGCCGTCCATCACGATCTCGCCCTTGGCGCGCTGCTCGGGGTAGAGCTCGAACATGCGGTTCAGGGTCCTCAGCAGCGTCGACTTGCCGCAGCCCGAGGGCCCGATGAAGGCGGTCACCCTGCGCTCGGCGATGTCGAGCGAGACGCCGCGCAGCGCCTGGAAGCCGCCGTAGAAGAAGTCCAGGTTGCGCACGCGGATCTTGGGGTTCTCGAGTTCCATCACGGTGGCCATCGCGACTCCTGCGTCAATGCCGCTTCGCGAACAGCATGCGCGCGGCGATGTTGATGCCCAGCACGAGGAGCGTGATGAGCGCCGCCCCGCCCCAGGCGAGGCGCTGCCAGTCGTCGTAGGGGCTCATGGCGAACTGGAAGATGACCACGGGCAGGTTCGCCATCGGCGCGTTCATGTTGAACGAGGTGAACTGGTTGTTCAGCGCGGTGAAAAGCAGCGGCGCCGTCTCGCCGGAGATGCGCGCGATGGCGAGCAACACCCCGGTGAGGATCCCGGCGCGCGCCGCGCGGTAGCTCACGAGCGTGACCATCTTCCAGGTCGGGCAGCCGAGCGCCACCGCGGCCTCGCGCAGGCTGTTCGGGACGAGCTTGAGCATGTCGTCGGTGGTGCGCACGACCACGGGCACGACGATCACCGAGAGGGCGAGGGCTCCCGCCCATCCCGAGAAGTGGCCGACCTTCGCCACGTAGACCGCGTAGACGAACAGGCCGATCACGATGGAGGGCGCGGAAAGGAGCACGTCGTTGATGAAGCGCGTGGCCGGGGCGAGCCACCCCCGCTGGCCGTACTCCGCGAGGTAGGTGCCCGCGAGGATCCCCACGGGCGTGCCGATGAGCGTTCCGATCCCGGCCATCATGACGCTGCCGAGGATCGCGTTCGCGAGGCCGCCGTCGCCGCCCGGCGGCGGCGTGGGCTGCGTGAAGAGCGAGGGGCGCAGGGCCGAGGCGCCTTCCCACAGCAGGGTGAAGATGATCCACACGAGCCAGAACAGCCCGAAGGCGAGCGCCGCGGTCGAGACCGTCATCATGACGCGGTTGACGCGCCGCCTGCGGACGTAGACGGGGTTGGCGGAAGGCGCCGGGCCCATGGCCGCCTCAGCTCCGCGTGCCTTCCTGCTTCGCGAGCTGCATGAGCAGCAGCTTCGAGCAGGCCAGCACGATGGTCGTGATGAGGAACAGGATCAGCCCGAGCTCGATGAGCGCCGAGGTGTACAGGTCGCCCACGGCCTCGGTGAACTCGTTGGCGAGCGCCGAGGCGATGCTGTTGCCGGGGGCGAACAGCGAGGCGCTCAGCCGGTGGGCGTTGCCGATCACGAAGGTGATCGCCATCGTCTCGCCGAGCGCGCGCCCGAGGCCGAGCATGATGCCGCCGATGACGCCGACCTTGGTGTACGGCAACACGACCCGCCAGGTGACCTCCCAGGTGGTGGAGCCCAGCCCGTAGGCGGACTCCTTGAGCATCGGCGGCACGAGCTCGAAGACATCGCGCATCACCGCCGCGATGAAGGGGATCACCATGACCGCGAGGATGATGCCGGCGGTCATCATCCCGATGCCCATGGGCGGTCCCTGGAAGAGCAATCCCAGCCCGGGGATCGCGCCAGCGCTGTCGATGAGCGCCGGCTGGACGTGCTCCTGGAAGATCGGGGCGAAGACGAACAGGCCCCACATGCCGTAGATGATGCTCGGGATCGCGGCGAGCATCTCGATCGCGGTGCCCAGGGGCCGGCGCAGCCACACCGGCGAGAGCTCGGTCAGGAACAGGGCGATGCCGAAGCTCACCGGAACGGCGATGAGCATCGCGATCGCCGAGGTGACGAGCGTGCCGAAGATCGGGACGAGCGCGCCGAAATCCTCGCGCACCGGGTCCCACTCGGGATTGACGATGAACCCCGCGCCGAAGCGCTCGATCGACAAGGTGCTTCCGATGAGCAGCGAGACGAGGATCGCCGCGAGCAGGCTGAACACCAGGAAGGCGAAGAACCGCGTGACGTTGCGGAAGATCGCGTCCATCAGGGCGTTGTCCTGGGTCACAGGAGGCGTTTTCCCGGACTCGGCGGCCCGGGAAGTCTCTCTCGTCGAGGGCCCTCTAGTATGCCCGAGCGGACCGATCAGCGTGCTCATGCGGGATGGCTTCGCGTCAATGAAAGGGGGCGGCTCGTCACCGCCCCCCAAGTGGCCCCATTCCGCGGCCGACGGATCAGTAGACCGACTTGCCGGACGGATCCTTGATGTTCTTCCACTCGGCCTGGATCACCTTGACCACGGGGTCGGGCATCGGCACGTAGTCGAGCTCGTCGGCCATCTTCTGGCCGTTGGCGAAGGACCAGTCGAAGAACTTGAGCACTTCCTTCGCCTTCTCCGGCTTCTCCTGGGACCTGTGGATGAGGATGAACGAGGCGCCCGTCACCGGCCAGCTGCCCTCGCCGGGCTGGTCCGTGAGGACGACGCCCATGCCCGGGGTCTTCGTCCAATCGGCGCCGGCGGCGGCCGCCTTGAAAGAGGCATCCGTCGGCGCGACGTACTTGCCCGCCTTGTTCTTCATCTGGCCCGCGGTGAGCTTGTTCTGCTTCGCGTAGGCGTACTCGACGTAGCCGAGCGAGCCGTTGATCTTCTGCACGTAGGAGGCGACACCTTCGTTGCCCTTGCCGCCCACTCCCGCGGGCCACTTGACCGACGTGCCCTCGCCCACCGCGCTCTTCCAGTCGGCGCTCACCTTGGAAAGGTAGTTGGTCCACAGGAAGGTCGTGCCCGACCCGTCGGAGCGGTGCACCACCGTGATGTTCTCGTCGGGGAGCCTGACGCCGGGATTGAGGCTCGCGATCGCGGGATCGTTCCACTTCTTGACCTTGCCGAGATAGATGCCCGCGAGCAGCTCGCCCGTGAACCTGATCTCGCCGGCACGGATGCCCTTCAGGTTGTAGACCGGGACCACGCCGCCCATGATGGCCGGGAACTGCATCAGGCCGTTCCTCTCCAGATCTTCGGCCTTCATCGGCATGTCCGAGGCGCCGAAATTGACGGTCCTGGCGGTGATCTGCTTGATGCCGCCGCCCGAGCCGATCGACTGGTAGTTCATGCCCGTGCCGGTGCTCTTCTTGTAGGCATCGGCCCACTTGGCGTAGATCGGGTACGGGAAGGTCGCGCCGGCGCCGGTGATGTCGGCGGCGAGGACGGGGACGGCGAGGGCCGCGGCGGCGGTGAACGCGGCAAGGATCGGGAAACGCTTGTACATTGCGGGTATCTCCTGGATTCGGGATGCGGCGGATCCGGGGCGGACGGATTGCGGGTCGCTCCCGGCGGCACCAGGGACTATAGGCGGTCAGTGTGACAGGACCGTGACCGCGGTGCGCCCGCCGGGGATTCGCGGAGGGCCATGGCCAGGATTCTCGTTCGAGGCGCCGGGGACATCGGATCCGCGGTCGCCCTGCGCCTGCGGCAGGCGGGTCACGCGGTCGTCGTCCACGACGAGCCCCGGCCCGCCCATCCCCGGCGCGGCATGGCCTTCACCGATGCCTTCTACGAGGGCACGTCGACCCTCGAGGGCGTGCGCGCCAAGCGGGCGCGCGACGCCCGCGACATCGCGCCGATGCTCGCCTGCGCCCGCGCCATTCCCGTCTGCGACCTGGCGCTCGCCGAGCTGCTCGAGGCGATCGCGCCCGACGCCGTGGTCGATGCGCGCATGCGCAAGCACGCCCCGCCCGAGGGGCGCGGCGACGCTTCCCGCCTGTGCATCGGCCTGGGTCCGGGCTTCGTCGCCGGCGGCAACGCGGACCTCGTGGTGGAGACCGCCTGGGGCGAGGCGCTGGGCCGCGTCATCCGCGAGGGCAAGGCGCGCGAACTCGAAGGCGAGCCCCGTTCCCTGGCCGGCCGCGGGCGCGAACGCTTCGTCTACTCGCCGGCTGCGGGCATCCTGCGCACGGCGCTCGCCATCGGCGACGCGGTGCGCGAGGGCGACGAGGTGGCGCGAGTCGGCGACCGGTCCGTCCGGGCGCCCTTCTCCGGGATCCTGCGCGGCCTCACGCACGACGGCGCGGCCGTCGCCCCCGGCACGAAGATCGTGGAGGTCGACCCGCGCGGGGACCGCGCCGCCGCCTTCGGCGTGGGCGAACGGCCGGGGCGGATCGCAGCCGGCGTGATCGCCGCGATGCACACGGCCCTGGGGAGCGCCTGAGGCGCGACGCCCCTCAGGCGGCGCGGCGCACCGCGGCGGCGATCGACTCGGCGAGCGAGCGCACCCGCGCCGCGTCCTCGCCCTCGACCATCACGCGAATCACCGGCTCCGTGCCCGAGGGGCGCAACAGCACGCGGCCGCGCCCCGCGAGCGCCGATTCCGCGGCGGCGACCGCCGCGCGCACCGCGGGCATCGCGGTCACGTCGCCGTGGCCCGCGAGCGCCACGTTGGTGAGCACCTGGGGCATCAGCGTGAGCTCGCGCGTGTAGTCGCCCAGCGTCTGCCCGGCGGAGACCAGCGCGGCGAGCACCTGCAGCGCGGAGATGATGGCATCGCCCGTCGTGTGGCAGTCGAGGCACAGCAGGTGACCCGAGTTCTCGCCGCCGCAGTCCCAGCCACGCTCGACGAGCAGCTCGAGCACGTAGCGGTCGCCGACCTTCGCGCGCGCGAACGCGATGCCCATCTCGGCGAAGCGCCGCTCGAGGGCGAAGTTGGTCATGAGGGTGCCCGCCACGCCGCCCCGCAGCCGCCCCTCGGCGTGGCGGTGCTTCACGATCGCGTAGAGGAGCTGGTCGCCGTCGAAGAGCCGCCCGTCGTGGTCGGCCATGGCGAGGCGGTCGCCGTCGCCGTCGAAGGCGATGCCGAAGTCCGCCCCGGATTCGGCGACGGCGCGGGCGAGCGCGCGGGGCGTGGTGGCGCCGCAGCCCTCGTTGATGTTGGTGCCGTTGGGCTGGTTGCCGGTGGCCACCACCTCCGCGCCCAGCTCCTGGAAGACGCGCGGGCCGACGCGGTAGTTCGCGCCGTGGGCGCAGTCGACGACGAGCTTCACGCCGCGAAGCGACCGGCGCTTCGGGAAGGTGCCCTTGCAGAACTCGAGGTACCGGCCTTCGGCGTCGTGAACGCGCTCGGCCTTGCCGAGTTGCGCCGGGGCGGGCATCGCGAGGGGCTCGGCGAGCGCGCCCTCGATCTCGGCCTCCACGGCGTCGGGCAGCTTCATCCCCTCCGCGGAGAAGAACTTGATGCCGTTGTCCTCGTAGGGATTGTGCGACGCCGAGATCATGATCCCGGCCGAAAGGCGCAGGGCCCGCGTGAGGAACGCGACCGCCGGCGTGGGCATCGGGCCCACGAGGAGCGTGTCCACGCCCGCCGAGGAAAGTCCCGCCTCGAGCGCGGACTCGAGCAGGTAGCCCGAGATGCGCGTGTCCTTGCCGACGAGCACCGCGGGGCGGTCGCGGTGCGGGGGGGCGACGTCGGCGCGCGAAAGCACCTTGCCCGCCGCGTGCCCGAGCCGCAGCACGAAGTCGGGCGTGATCGGCGCCACGCCCACGCGCCCCCGGATGCCGTCGGTCCCGAAGTATTTCCGGTCGTTCACGTCCGGGCCCTCAACCCGGCCCTGTCCCGGAGGGAGAGGGGGAGGTTCCGAGCGCGAGCCACACCTTGATCGCGTCCACCGTTTCCTTCACGTCGTGCACCCGCACGATGTGGGCGCCATTCTGCACCGCGAGGAGAGCCGCGGCAACGCTGCCGGCGAGGCGCTCGCCCGTCTCCCGCCCGGTGAGATCCCCGATCATGCGCTTGCGCGACACCCCCGCGAGGACCGGGTAGCCGAGGGCGGCGAGTCGGGGCAGCGCGCGGAAGAGCGCCACGTTGTGCGCAAGCGTCTTGCCGAAGCCGAAGCCGGGATCGAGCGCGATCCGGTCGCGGACCACGCCCGCCGACTCGAGCGCGGCCGCGCGTTCGCGCAGGAATTCCGACACCTCCGCCACCACGTCCGCGTAGCGCGGGTCCTTCTGCATGGTCGCGGGCGTGCCCTGCATGTGCATCGCGCACACGGCCACCCGCGCGCGCTCGACCGCGGCGATCGCCCCCTCGGCGCGGAAGCCACCGACGTCGTTCACCATCGCGCAGCCCGCGTCGATCGCCTGGCGCATGACCTCGGGCTTGCGGGTGTCCACGGAAACCGCCACGCCCTCGCGCGCGAGCGCGCGCACGACGGGCAGGACCCGCGCGAGCTCCTCTTCGAGGGCGACGGGCACCGCGCCCGGGCGGGTGGACTCCCCGCCCACGTCGACGAGATCCGCGCCGTCCGCGGCGAGCCGCAGGCCGTGGGCGATCGCCGCCGCCGGATCGAGATGGCGCCCGCCGTCGGAGAAGGAGTCCGCCGTGACGTTCACGACCCCCATCACCCGCGGCCGGTCGAGGGCGAGCGCGTGATCCCCGCAGCGCAGGACGGGAGTCACAAAGAAAAAGGGGTGGCGCACGGCCACCCCCTTGCGCGAACGCTCATCGGCGCCCGGTCAGGCACCCGCGGCCGGCGATGCGCTGGCCGGCGCCTCCGGGCCCTTGGTGCCCGCATCGGGCGGCGTCGCGGGCTTGGCCGCCACCGGCTTGGGCGCCCGCGGCGGCTTGCCCTCCATGATGTCGTTGATCTGCTCGGCGTCGATCGTCTCCCACTCGAGGAGCGCCTTCGCCATGACCTCGACCTTGTCGCGGTTGTCCTCGAGCAGCTTCCTCGCGAGGTGGTACTGCTCGTCGATGATGCGGCGGATCTCCTTGTCGACCTTCATCATCGTCTCGTCGGAGATCGCCTGGTGCGTCGTGACCGAGCGGCCGAGGAACACCTCGCCCTCGTTCTCGCTGTAGGTCATGGGCCCGAGGGCGTCGGACATGCCCCATTCGGTGACCATGCGCCGGGCCATCTCGGTCGCGCGCTTGAAGTCGTTCGACGCACCCGTCGTCATCTGGTTCATGAAGAGCTCCTCGGCGATCCGCCCGCCGAAGAGCACCGCGATGTTGTTGAGGAGGTAGCCCCGGTCGTAGCTGTAGCGGTCCTGCTCCGGGAGCTGGACCGTCACGCCGAGCGCGCGGCCCCGCGGGATGATCGTGACCTTGTGCACGGGGTCGGTCTTCGGCAGGAGCTTCGCGACGATCGCGTGCCCCGACTCGTGGTAGGCGGTGTTGCGGCGCTCCTCCTCGGGCATCACCATGGACTTCCTCTCGGTGCCCATGATGATCTTGTCCTTGGCGCGCTCGAAGTCCTCCATGTCCACCAGGCGCTTGCTGCCGCGCGCGGCGAAAAGCGCCGCCTCGTTCACGAGGTTGGCGAGGTCCGCGCCCGAGAAGCCGGGGCAGCCGCGCGCGATGACGGAGGCGTCCACGTCGGGCGCGATCGGGACCTTGCGCATGTGCACGAGCAGGATCTGCTCGCGCCCGCGGATGTCCGGCAGCGGCACCACCACCTGGCGGTCGAAGCGGCCCGGGCGCATGAGCGCCGGGTCGAGCACGTCGGGGCGGTTGGTCGCCGCGATCACGATGACGCCGGAGTTGCCCTCGAAGCCGTCCATCTCGACGAGGAGCTGGTTGAGCGTCTGCTCGCGCTCGTCGTTGCCGCCGCCCAGGCCCGCGCCGCGCTGGCGCCCCACGGCGTCGATCTCGTCGATGAAGACGATGCACGGCGCGTTCTTCTTCGCCTGCTCGAACATGTCGCGCACGCGCGCGGCACCCACGCCCACGAACATCTCGACGAAGTCGGAGCCCGAGATCGAGAAGAACGGCACCTTCGCCTCGCCCGCGATCGCGCGCGCAAGCAGCGTCTTGCCCGTGCCGGGCGAGCCCACCATCAGCACGCCGCGCGGGATCCGGCCGCCGAGCTTCTGGAACTTCGTGGGATCGCGCAGGAAGTCGACGAGCTCGCCCACTTCCTCCTTCGCCTCGTCCACGCCCGCGACGTCGGCGAAGGTGACCTGGTTCTGGTTCTCGTCGAGCATGCGCGCGCGCGACTTGCCGAAGGAGAAGGCGCCGCCGCGCCCGCCGCCCTGCATCTGGCGCATGAAGAAGATCCACACGCCGATCAGCAGCAGCATCGGGAACCAGGACACGAAGATGTTCATGAGCAGCGAAGGCTCCTCCTCGGGCTTCGCCTCGACGGTGACGCCGAATTTCATGAGGTCGGAGACCATCCAGGGATCCTGGATGCCCGGGGTGTAGACGGTGTAGGTCTTGCCGTCGCGCGAGGCCGCCTTGAGCGTGCGCCCGCCGTCCATCTTCACCTTCGCGATGCGCCCGGCGCGCGCCTCGTCCATGAAGGCCGTGTAGTCGAGCACGTTGGCGCTCGACTGGCGGTTGCCGACCTGCATGAAGACCATGGTCAGGATGACGCCGATGACGAGCCAGACCATGATGGTGCGAACCGTGTTGTTCACGTGCATGTCCTCGAGGGAAAAGGCCCTACGAAATCAGAGGGATAAGGGGTTGAACCCAAAGGTGTCCACTATAGCAAAATTCCGCCCCGCGCCCCGATTTCAAGCCCCGGCGGGGGGCTTCGGGCCGGGATCGCGCGCCTTGAGGCCCCGGGCGAGCAGGAAAAGTTCGGCGGACTCGCCCCGGGACGCGCCGGGCTTGCGCACCGCGACCTTGTCGAAGGCCGCCCGCAGCGAGCGCAGATACTCCTCGTAGCCCTCGCCCTGGAACAATTTGACCAGGAAGGCCCCGCCCGGTTTCAGGTGCGCGAGCGCGAAATCCCGGGCGAGCTCCGCGAGCGCCATCGACCGGGCCTGGTCGGTCACGGGGATGCCGGTCATGTTGGGAGCCATGTCCGAGAGCACGAGGTCGGCCTTGCGCCCCGCGAGCTCGCCCGCGACGGCGGCGAGCCCCGCGGGCCCGGCGAAATCGCCGCGGATGAAGGCCACGCCGGGAATCGCCTCCATCTCGAGCAGGTCGATCGCCACGACGGCGCCCGCCGGGCCCACCTTCTTCGCCGTCACCTGGGACCATCCCCCGGGGGCCGCGCCGAGGTCCACCACCACCCGGCCGGGCGCGAGCAGGCGATCGCGCTCGTCGATCTCGAGGAGCTTGAAGGCCGAGCGCGAGCGCCAGCCTTCCTTGCGCGAGCGGTGCACGTAGGGGTCGGTGACGTGGCGACGGAGCCACTGCTTGCTGGAGTGGGACTTCTTCATCGGGAAGGCCTCGGGCCTGCTGCTATGATCGCTCCATGAGCGCGCCCCTCGCATCGTCCCGCCGCAGCGAGCTGCGGGCCCGGGCCCACCGCCTGCGCCCCGTGGTCATCGTCGGCGACAAGGGCCTCACCCCCGAAGTCCTCGCCGAGATCGATCGCTCGCTAGCGGCCCACGAGCTGATCAAGGTAAAGGCCGCCACCGACGACCGCGCGGCCCGCGGTGCGTGGATGGAGGAGATCTGCGCGCGCCTCGAGGCCCATCCGGTGCAGTCCATCGGCAAGGTCCTGGTGATCTTCCGGGCCCGTCCCGAGCCCCCGAAGCCCGCGAGGCCGCGGCCGGCAGAACCCGCGCCCGAGGCCCGTGCGAAGGCCGGAGCCCGGGCACGCAGGACCGCCCCCGTCGCGGGAAAGCCCGCCTTCGGCAAGCGCAAGCCCGCGCCGGTTTCGGGCAAGCCCGACTCCGGCAAGCGCAAGCCCGCCGGCTTCGGAAAGCGCAAGCCCGCGCCGGTTTCGGGCAAGCCCGACTTCGGCAAGCGCAAGCCCGCCGGCTTCGGCAAGCGCAAGCCCGCCCCCGATTCGGGCCCGCGCGCCTTCGGGATGGCCGAGCCCAACGCCGGGGAGCGCGCTACAGGAAGCGCACGTCGACGATCTCGAACTCCTTCATCCCCCCCGGCGTCCGGACCTCGGCAACGTCGCCCGAGAACTTCCCGATGAGGGCCTTCGCGATCGGCGAGGAGTAGGAGATCTTGCCGAGCTTGATGTCGGCCTCGTCCTCGCCGACGATCTGGTAGGAAACGCTCGCCCCGCCCGCGACGTCCATCAGCTCGACGGTCGAGCCGAAGACCACGCGCCCGTCGTCGTCGAGCAGCCCCGGATCGATGATCTGGGCGTTGGCGAGCTTCGCCTCCAGCTCCAGGATGCGCCCCTCGATGAAGCCCTGGCGCTCGCGCGCCGCGTCGTACTCGGCGTTCTCGGAGATGTCGCCATGGGAGCGGGCCTCCGCGATGGCGGTGATCACCGCCGGGCGGTCGACGCTCTTCAGGCGCTGGAGCTCGGCCTTCAGGAGCTCGGCGCCGGCCAGCGTGATCGGGACGGTACCCATGGTCAGTGCAGGCTCCGGTGCAACGACTGGATGTCGTAGGCCCGCAATTCTTCTAG
>JBGAQP010000037.1:0-24440 GCA_044220635.1 Usitatibacteraceae bacterium | reverse complement strand
GCAGGGAGGAAGGTTCGTGGTCTCATGGCGTCACGCGGCGACGAAGCGAAGTTCGGAGGCGGGGATGGCGAGCGAGATGGCGGTGCCCGGCGCGATGGGCGCGCGCCCGCGGGCGTGCGGGATGTCGGCGATCACGAGCCCCTCGCCCACGCGGATCTCGTAGCGCAGGAACTCGCCGAGGAACTCGCAGCCCTCGATGGTCGCGTCGAAGGCGAGCTCGCCCGCCCCGGCCTCCCGGCCGGCGAGAAAGCGCGCCGCGTGGGGACGGAAGGCGAGGTCGAACGCGGGGCCGGGGATCTCGAGGCCGGGGGGCAGCGCGACCACGCCGATTGCCTCCGAGGCGAAGCGCCGCGCCGCACCCTCGCCCTGGACGGTGCCCGGGATCAGGTTCACCGAGCCCACGAAACGCGCGACGAAGCGGTTCACGGGGCGGTCGAAGAGCTCCTGGGGCGTGCCCACCTGCTGGATGACGCCCTGGTCCATCACCGCGATGCGGTCGCAGGTGGTGAGGGCCTCGATCTGGTCGTGGGTGACGAAGATCGTGGTGATGCCCAGGCGCCGCTGGAGCTTCACGAGCTCCCTGCGCGTCTGCTCGCGCAGCTTCGCGTCGAGGTTGGAGAGCGGCTCGTCGAGCAGCAGCACCTGCGGCTCGATCGCGAGCGTGCGCGCGATCGCCACGCGCTGCTGCTGGCCGCCGGAGAGCTGGTTGGGGCGGCGCCCGGAGAGCGGCGCGAGCCCGACGAGGTCGAGCGCGGCGGCGACCTTGCGGCGCACCTCCTCGCGCGCGAGACGCCGCTCCTCGAGCCCGAAGGCGACGTTCTCGGCCACCGTCATGTGGGGCCACAGGGCGTAGCTCTGGAAGACCATGCCGACGTTGCGCTTCCACGGCGGCACGCCGGTCACGTTGCGCCCGCCGATGAGGACCTCGCCCTGCTGGCTGCGGTTGAAGCCGGCGATGAGCCTGAGCAGCGTCGACTTGCCCGATCCCGAGGGCCCGAGCAGCGCGAAGAACTCGCCCGGCGCGACCGACACCGTGATGTCGCGCAGGACCTGGGTGGCGCCGAAGGCGAGCGCCACGTTGCGGATGTCGACGCCGACCGGATTCATCGCGGGGCTCCCGGGGTGCGGTGGGGGTTCTTCTCGGCGACCACGCGGTGCGCGACGTAGGTGCCCGCGGCCACGAGCACCACGGCGATCACGCCGAGCGCCGCGCCGGGCCCGCGGCCCGCGATCGACTGGAAGTAGAGGTAGATGCCGTAGGACATGGGCGCGAGGCTCTCGCGGCTGGTGAGCAGGATCGTCTCCGAGATCTCCCCGGCCGCTGTGATGAAGCTCGTCACGAACCCGGCGAGGATCCCCCCCGCCATGAGCGGCACCACCACGCGAAGCAGCGTGCGCCAGCGCCCCGCGCCGAGGTTCTCCGCCGCCTCCTCGAGCGCCGGGTGCACCTGGGTGAGCGCGGCCATGCTCGAGCGCAGCGCGTAGGGCAGCCGCCGCACGGCGTAGGCGACCACGAAGACGAGCCAGCTCGCGGTGAACGCTCCCATGCCGAAGGGCAGCTCGAGCCCCCGGAAGGTGCGCAGGTAGCCGATGCCGAGCACGAGGCCCGGCATCGCGAGCGCGACGGTGGTGAGGTGGTCGAGGAGTGAGCGCCCCGGCAGGCGCGTGCGCAGCACGATGTAGGCGATCGCGGTGCCGATCGCCACGTCGAGGAGCGCGGCGAGCCCGCAGTAGAGGAAGGTGTTCCAGATCATCTGCTTCGCGTCGCCGAAGACGGTCGCGTAGTGCTCGAGGGTGAGGTGCTCGGGGAGCACCGTGAAGCTCCACACCTTCGAGATCGACATGAGCGCGAGCCCCAGGTGCGGCGAGAGCACGAGCGCGAGCACCGCGAGGATCCAGCCGTAGGCGAGCGCCGACTGCCAGGGCGTGAGCCGCCGGCGCGCCGCCGCCGCCCCCCCGCGCGAGACCATCGCGTAGTCGCGGCGCTTCACGAACCACCAGGCGCCGCCCATGGCCGCGACCGAGAAGCCGACGAGGATCACGCAGATCACGTAGCCGATGGGATCCTCGAGCCCGATCGAGGTGACGCGCAGGTACGCCTGGGGCGCGAGCATGTTGGTGACGTTGAGCACGAGCGGCGTGCCCAGGTCGTCGAAGACCTTGATGAAGACGAGCGAGGCGCCGGCGAGGTAGCCCGGGAGCGCCAGCGGGAAGACGATCCGCCGGAAGAGCCGCCAGCCCGAGGAGCCCAGGTTCTGGGCGGACTCCTCCATCGCCGGGTCGATGTTGGCGAGCGCCGCGGCGAGGTTGAGGAGCACGAAGGGGAAGTAGTGCAGCGTCTCGACGAAGATCACGCCGTTCAGCCCGTCCATGAGCGGGAGCGTGAAGCCGAAGGCGTCCTTGAGCAGCAGGTTCACCGCCCCCGAGCGCCCGAAGAGCAGCTGCATCGCCGCCGCGCCCACGAAGGCGGGCATCACGAGGGGCAGCACGCCGAGCGTCTGGATGAGCAGCGCGCCGCGGAACTCGAAGCGCACCGTGAGGTAGGCGAGCGGCACGGCGATCACCGAGGTGAGCGCGACCGTCATCCCCGCCACGTAGAGGCTGTTGGCGAAGGACTCGCGCATGAGGGAGATCCCGGCGAAGGCGGAGAAGTGCGCGAGCGTGAAGCCGCCGCCCGCGTCGGCGAAGGCGGTGTAGACCACCGTCGCGACGGGCACGACGAGGAACGCGACGAGGAAGGCCCCGATCGCGAGCGCGAGCAGGGCGAGCCCGGGGTGGTGGCGCACGGCTAGCCCCCTCTCCCCGGGCGGCGGTGCGGGGAGAGGGTCAACGCGGGGCCTACTTCGCGCCCGCGGCGAGCTCGACGGCGCGGGCGTAGTTCGCCTTCGCCTTCGAGGCCCACTCCTCCTCGACCTGCGCCTTCCTCTTCGAGGCGTCGACGTCGGTCTTCTTCGCCTTGAAGAGCGCGAGGAGCTGCGCATCGGCGGCCTGCTTCTCGTCGATGACCGGGGCGAGGACGAGCTTCCTCGCCTCGTCGAGCGCGGCGCTCTTCCTCCCGGCGAGGCGCCGGTCGGCCTCGTGAATGGCCTTCACCGCGGCCGCGAGCTCCTTGTGGCGGAAGGTGATCATCTGGTCGAAGAGCGAGACCACCACGTAGTAGCGCGATTCCGAGAGGTTGGAGTCGAAGTTCACCTTGGCCTGGATCGTGCCGCCGAAGGGGTTGGGGTAGCCGGGCGGGGCCTTCGCGTAGATCGAGGGCAGCACCGGCAGGCGGCTGATCTTCGGGTCGAGGAGCAGCGTCTGGCCTTCCTCCGAGAGCGTGAACTCGATGAAGCGCCGGCCGGCCTCGCTCGACTTCGCCCCCTCGACGAGCGCGATGTTGGCGGGCACGATCGCCGTCACCGACGGGTAGACGAATTCCACGGGCATGCCCGAGTTCTTCGCCGCGAGCCCGAAGAAGTCGATCACCAGGCCGATCCCGAACTGGCCGTTGGACACGCCGTCGGGCACGCCGAAGCTCCTCTCGGTGATCGCCGCGCTGTTGCCGCAGATGGCGAGCATCTGCTCCCAGCCCTTCGCCCAGCCCTCGCCCTGCAGGATCGTCTCGACCGTGAGGTGCGTCGTGCCCGAGCGCGAGGGGCTCGAGATCGCGAGGTGGCCGAAGTAGACGGGCTTCACCAGGTCGGCCCATTCCTTCGGCTCGGGCAGGTTGTGCGCCTTCAGGTAGCGCGTGTTCCACATGAGCCCGTAGCCGGCGAGCGCCTGGCCGCGGTAATAGCCCTCGGGGTCGTTCACCGGGTAGTTGCCGATCTTCGCGGGGATCGCGGGATTCCCGGGGCCGATTCTCTGCAGCAGCTTCGCCCCCGAGAGGACCTCGAAGGCGTCGGGCGCCGAGGCCCAGAAAACCTCGGCGCGCGAGCCCGCGGGCTGCTCGCGCACGTAGGCGATGCCCGCGGCCGTGTTCTTGTTGAGGATCTCGACCTTGTCGCCCGGGTGCTTCGCCTCGTAGGCCTTCTTGTAGGCGGTCGTGAGCTCCTTGGGGAAGGAGGTGACGACGGTCACGGTGTCGGCAAGGGTCGCGCAGGGCAGGGCGAGGGCCGCGAGGGCGATCGCGAGGGGGGTGCGGCGCAGCATGGAGGCTCCTCCGGAAAGGGGGTGGACGCGGGCCGGGTCGCGCGGCGGCGCCCGGCTCTGGAGGAGATTATTACAGAATCGCGTTCCGCCCCGGCGGCGCCGGAACGGCGCGCCTCAGCGGCGCGACTTCGCGAGCAGGGCGTCGAGCGCGCCCGGGCTGAAACCGCGCATGCGCTGCTCGCCGGCGATGAAGAGGGGAACGCCCTTGCCGCCGAAGCGCCTGAATTCCGCGCCCGCCTCGGCCGAGGAGTCGATGTCGACCTCGCGGAAGGCGATGCCCTTTCCCGCCATGTACTCCCGCGCCTGGCGGCAGTAGCCGCACCAGGAGGCCGAGTACATCGTGAGCCCCGCCGGATCCGGCTTCGGGCTCCCGTCGCGGGGGGCGCGGCGCAGGATCTCGCGCCAGGAGTCGGTCTGCGGCGGCCCGCTGAAGGACTGCACCGGGAGCTTGAGCTCCTGCTTCTTCGCGTCCTCCGGGGGCTTGTCCCCGTAGTGCACCTTGCCCGCGGAGTCGACCCACTTGTAGACCTGGGCGGCGGCGGGCGGCGCGAGCGCGAGGGCGAGGGCGCAGGCGAGCGCCGGCGCGAGCTCAGCGCGCCTGCTTGTCGTAGGCATGCAGCTCCTCGGGGTCGCGGTAGAAGCGGTAGCAGTTGCGGCCCGCCGCCTTCGCCCGGTACATCGCGATGTCGGCGAACTTCAGCAGGAAGTCGGGGTCCTGGCCGTCCTCGGGGTACAGGCTGATGCCGATCGACGGGCTCGTGCGCAGCAGTTCCCCGGCGATCGGGAAGGCGGCGGCGAGCAGGTCGACGATCTTGCGCGCGACGAGGGCGCTGTCTTCCGGCGCGGCAAGCCCCTCGAGGACGAGCACGAACTCGTCGCCGCCGATGCGCGCGATGGTGTCGCGCTCGCGGATGCAGTCCGAGAGGCGCTGCGCGACCTCGACGAGCAGCAGGTCGCCCACGTCGTGGCCGAGGGTGTCGTTCACCGCCTTGAAGTTGTCGAGGTCCACGAGCAGCACCGCGAAGGCGGCGCGGTCGCGCTTCGCGCGGGCGGCGGCCTGCGCGAGGCGGTCGCGCAGGAGCCAGCGGTTGGGCAGGCCCGTCAGCGGGTCGTGCTGCGCCTGGTAGCGCATGCGCTCCTCGCTCGCCTGCAGGAGCGCCGCCGTGCGCTCGCGCTCGGCGATCTCGGACTGCAGCGACCGGTTGAGCCGCTCGAGCTCCTCGGTGCGCCCGGCCACGCGCCGCTCGAGCTCGCGCTCGCTCTCGCGCAGGGCCTCGACGAGCCGCTGCTGGTGGCCGAGCGCCTCGGCCTGGGCGGCGTCCTTCTCGCGGCGCAGGGTGCTGATGCGGTCCGCGAGGCCCATCGAGAGCAGCACCACCTCGAGCGCGGAGCCGATCTGGATGCCGTAGTCGGTGAGGAAGTTCGCCGGGGCGCCGAGGTTGCGCGCCACCAGGAACGCCGCCCCCACGCACACGGCGAGGAAGGCGATGAGGAAGTAGAGCGCCGGCCGGTAGCCACGTCGCCAGGCGAGGATCCCGGCCCCGTAGGCCGCGGGGATCGTCACGAGCGCGAGCAGGTGGTCGGTCCAGAAGACCCAGGAGCGCGGCAGGAAGGTGACGAAGGGCAGCATCAGGACGCCGGCCCAGGTGATCGCGGCGAGCGCCCGGTCGGTGCGCGGGGCGTGGACCGGGGTGAGGAGGTACAGGCGCACGAACCACGCGGCCGTCGCGCAGGCGAGGGGGGCGGCCGCGACCTGCGCCCAGTCGGCGAGGTCCGGGGAATCGGGCCATAGGTAGAGGCCCCCGTAGCCGTTGTTGAGCGCGATGACCAGGCCCAGGGTCGCCACGTACACGCCATAGGCCGCGTAGGCCCGGTCGCGGACCACGAGGAAGAGGAACAGGTTGTAGAGGACCATCACGCCCAGGAGCCCGTAATAGGCCCCGAGGGCGAACGAGGCGTCGCGCGTGGCGGCATCGAGGGAATCCTGGTCCCAGAGAGCGAGCGGCACGCTGAACGCGCCCCGGTGGGTGACGCGCAGCAGGTAGACGTTCTCGCCCTCGGCGGAGGCGTTCAGCGGAAAGAGGAAATGGCGGTCCTGGAGGGGCCGCTCGCCGAGGAGCGTGTGGTCCCCGCCGAGCCACGGGCTGCTGCGGTTCTGGGTGTGGAGCTCGACCCGGTCGAGCAGGGGGTTGCCGACCTCGAGCACCCAGGGCCCGAGGGAGGCGCCCCGGACGAGGCGCAGGCGGATCCAGAGCGTGGTTTCCCGGTATCCGAGGTTGAGGTTGTCCGCGGTTCCCGGGACGAAGCGGTCCTGCCAGGCGGGGGACTCCACGTCGTGACGGGTGAGCCGGCCCGAGGGATCGTCGAGGACCTCGACCTGCCGGCCGATGGCGAGCCCCTGCATGCGGTCGCTCAGCAGCACGTCGGCGTGCGCGGTCGCGCCGCAGGCGGCGAGGAGCAGGGCGAGGACGAGCCGCGGGAGCATGGGCGGGCGGGGCGCGGGCCGGGGAAATGGCCGCAGTGTAGGCCCCGCGCGGCCCGGGCCCAAGGGGGGGCGCGACGGGCGGTGCCGGGCGGGCGACGCGCGGCGCCGGGCCGGGGGGCGGGCCCCGGCGGTCGTGCTAGGCTTTCCGGACACCGGACCGGACCCCGCCAAGCGGGCCGGAAGCCGGCTCCGATGCCTTGAAGCCCGCCGACCCTCGCCTGCGCGAACTGGCCGAAATCCTCGACGATCCGTCGCGGCACGCGGGGCTTTTGAACGCCTTCCCGAGCCTGGTGTGGTGCGCCGACGGCCTGGGCGGGTGCAGTTTCGTCAACCAGGCCTGGGAGGACTACACGGGCCGGGGGCTGCGCGACGAGCTGGGCGCGCGCTGGCTCGAGTCGGCCCACCCCGAGGACCGGCCGGACCTGGAGCGCCGGTGGGCCGAGGCGCGCGGTCTGCGCCGCGGTTTCGAGGCCGAGTACCGCCTGCGGCGCGCCGACGGGACCTGGGGCTGGATCCACCACGCGGCCCGGCCCGTCGTCGACGAAGGCGGGCGGCTCGCGGGCTACCTCGGCACCTGCCACGACGTCACCGAGCGGCGGGCCGCCGAGCTCGCCGCGCGCGACCGGGCCCACGAGATGCGGCTGCTCGCCGACAACGTCCCGGTGCTCATCGCCTACTACGGCGCGAAGGAGCTGCGCTGCCGCTTCGCGAACAAGGCCTACGCGCGGATGTGGGGCTGGGACGAGGAGTCGATCCTCGGCCACACGGTCGAGGAGGTGATCGGCCCGGAAGGCTACCGCTCGATCGCCGCGCACATCGAGCGCGCGGTCCACGGCGAGGCGGTCACCTACGAGCGCACGGTCAAGTCCGCCGACGGCGGCGAGCGCGTCCTCGAGGTGAACCTGATCCCGCAGGTGGGCGAGCAGGGCGCGACGGAAGCGGCGATCGTGCTCATCAGCGACATCACCCGCCACCGCCTCTCGGAGCAGTCGGTGCGCGAGAGCGAGGAGCGGCTGCGCAAGTTCGAGGAGGCCACCAACGAGGGCATCATCTTCCACGACAAGGGCATCCTCACCGACTGCAACGACGCGATGCTGCGCATCTCGGGCTACACGCGCGAGGAGGTGGTCGGCACCGAGATCCTGCGCTACACCGCGCCGGATGCCCGCGAGACGGTGATGAACAACATCCGCATGGGCTACGAGCGCCCCTACGAGGCGGCGATCCTGCACAAGGACGGGCGGCGCGTCCCCGTGGAGATCACGGGCAAGGTGATGCCCCACCGGGGCGTGAACCAGCGCATGAGCGTCATGCGCGACATCAGCGACCGCAAGGAGGCCGAGGCGCGCATCCACTTCCTCGCCCACCACGACACGCTCACGGGCCTGCCCAACCGGGCGCTGCTCATGGACCGGCTCGAGTTCATCCTCGCTTCCGCGGCGCGGCGCGCGACCCACGTGGGGATCCTGTTCATCGACCTCGACAACTTCAAGACGGTCAACGACTCGCTGGGCCACGCCGCCGGGGACGCGCTGCTGCGGGTGATCGCCGCACGCATCCAGGACGCGCTGAGGAGCGTGGACGTGGTCTCGCGCCTGGGCGGCGACGAGTTCCTCGTCGTGCTGCCCGACCTCGAGGGCGAGCAGTCCCCGGTGCCCGTGGCCGAGAAGCTCCTCGCCGCGGTCACCGAGCCCATCGACCTCGAGGGCCAGAGCCTCGCGATCAGCCCCTCGATCGGCATCAGCGTCTTCCCGCGCGACGGGACCACCGCCGACACGCTCATCAAGAACGCGGACGCGGCGATGTACCTCGCCAAGGAGCGCGGGCGCAGCAACTTCCAGTTCTTCAACGAGAGGCTCTCCGCCGCGGCCTTCCGGGCGCTCACGATGGAGACGAAGCTGCGCGAGGCGATCCGCGCCGAGGCCTTCGTGCTCCACTACCAGCCCCAGGTGCGCGTCGACACCGGGGAAGTGACCGGGGTGGAAGCGCTCATCCGCTGGCCCCAGGCCGACGGCGGCTTCATCCCCCCCAACCACTTCATCCCCGTGGCCGAGCAGCGCGGGCTGATCGCGCCGATCGGCGCCTGGGTGCTGCGCCAGGCCTGCCGCCAGAACCGCATCTGGCAGACGGCGGGCCTGCCCCGGATCCCGGTGGCGGTGAACCTCTCGGCGATCGAGTTCAAGCAGAAGAACCTGCTCGCGGAGGTCGAGCGCGTGCTCGAGGAGACGGGGCTCGAGCCGCGCTACCTCGAGTTCGAGCTCACCGAGAGCATGCTCATGGAGGACACCGCGAGCATGTCACGCACGCTCCAGGGGCTGCGCACGCTGGGCGTGAAGTTCGCGATCGACGACTTCGGCACGGGGCACTCCTCGCTCATGCACCTCAAGCGCTTCCCCATCGACAAGCTGAAGATCGACCGCACCTTCGTGCGCGACATCCCGGGCGATCCCGACGACCTCGCGATCACCGCGGCGATCGTCGACCTCGCGCGCAACATGGGGATCACCTCGATCGCCGAGGGCGTGGAGACCGAGGCGCAGCTCGCGTTCCTGCGCGAGAAGGGCTGCCAGGAGCTGCAGGGCTACATCGTGAGCGTGGCGCTGCCCGCCTCCGAGATGGCCTCCTGGCTCGCGCGCAACCGCGCGCCGGGCGCGGCGCTGGGCGAAGCGCGCAGCGCCTGAGCGAAGTCTCGCGCAAGCTTGACCGGGATCAAACCGCGCGCTTGTCGCGCCCGGCCGGTGCCTCTAGACTGCGGTCCATGTATCGAATGCCGATAACGGTGCACGATATCGGTGCGCGAGGGTCGGGCCGGCGGGGGGCGGGTTGATCGAGCGGGAGATCTTCGGCGGGCTGATCCGGCTGCACGTGCTCTACCACGCGTCGCACGAGGCGATCTTCGGCCAGGGGATCATGGATGAGCTCGCGGGCCACGGCTACAGGCTCAGCCCCGGCACCCTCTACCCGGTGCTCCACGCCCTCGAGCGGGGCGGGTACCTGAAGTCGTCGACCGGTGCGGCCGGCGGTCGGCAGCGGCGGACCTACGTGATCACCGCGTCGGGACGCCAGGCGCTTGGCCAGGCGAAGGCGAAGGTCTGGGAGCTGTTCCGCGAGTTCTTCGAGGAAGAGCTTTCGTTCGGCGCGGGGGGCGCCCGGCGCGGCCGGCCGGGTGCCGGGGCCCGAAGCGGGAAGGCGGGCGTCGCGGGCCGGGTTGCGAGAACGGGAAGTCCATTGAAACGAGTCGGAAAGGGAGAGCGATGAGAACGGCGACGATCGGCAGGTGGGCGGGCGCTCTGGCAGCGGCGATCTTCAGCCTGGCGGCATCGGGCGAGGCGGCGGCGCAGGCGGTCCAGGGCACGGTGAAGGACGCCTCGGGGCAGGCGGTTTCCGGGGCGACGGTCTACCTCGTTCCCGCCGCCGACGTGGCGAAGCTCGCCAGGGCGCCGAGCTTCCAGATCCGCAGGAACGTCGACAACGACGAGCCGATGGAAGACAACATCGCCGCGAGCGGGGACAAGTACCTCCAGGCCGTGACGGGACTGCGCGGCGGCTTCTCGATCGACAAGGTGGCCGACGGCCGGTATTTCGTCTATGTCGTGCCCGACGACGGCGAGCACCTGCCGGGCGGGACCTTCGCGAACAAGTCGCGGACCGCCGCCGAACTCGCCGCGAAGCCGCTGGCGATCCAGGTTTCCGGGAAGACGCCCGCGGAAGCGGTTTTCGTCGGCAGCTCGAAGTGCCTCACCTGCCACGCGAGCTACGCCGACGTGAAGAAGACCCTGCACAAGCTCGGCATCGCCGCGGTCGGCAAGCCGAGCAGGCTCCAGGACTTCTCGCGCTTTCCCGGCTTCAACGCGGGCCTCGACAAGCTTGCCGCCGGAATGAAGCTCTACCTCCACGGCTTCGACAAGAACCGCGGCTTCGACAAGTACCTCGTCTCGGACAAGCCGCCGGCGGATCCCGCGTCGGTGAGCTTCACCGCCACTTTCTTCAAGGATAAGGACGGCACGCTCAAGTTCCGCACCGAGAACGCGAGGGACGCCACCGACCCGCCCCGGACCTATCCCGTGGAGATGACCTACGGGGGAGGCCTCTACAAGCAGCGCTACCTCTTCCGCGTCGGCGAGGCCACGTTCCCGTTCCTCCAGTACAACACCGAAGGCAAGGACGAGTACGCCGACCGCAGCCGCAAGCCCTGGCGCGACTACCACGGCGACTGGCTCTACAACGAGGCCACGAAGAAGCTCGCGGACCCGGCGAAATCCAAGTCCTTCGAGATCCAGTGCGCGGCCTGCCACTACAACGGCTACACGCTGACGCCGACCGTCGGCGGCGACTTCGTGGCCGGGGCGGTCAACGACCCGAACGGCGAGGCCGACATCGACGGCGACGGCGTGCCCAACGAGCTCAACCTCGGCTGCGAAGGCTGCCACGGCCCCGGTTCGGCGCACGTGAGGGCGCCCAAGCACAAGCGCGCCGGGACCATCGTCAACCCCGCGAAGCTCGCCTCCGAGCGCGCCATGGTGATCTGCAACCAGTGCCACAGCCGTCCGCAGGGCACGATGAAGAACGACCAGCCGATCAACAAGGACAACCGGATGCTCACCCCGGGCATCAGCCGCAACGAGTACCTCGTCAACCACACCACGCGCGAGGACGCGGCGCAGAGGGACTTCTGGGCCGACGGCGTGCACTCGAAGTCGCACCACCAGCAGGGCACGGACCTGGTCCGGTCGAGGAAGTACATCAACGCGAACCAGATCCTGAGTTGCGCCGACTGCCACGACCCGCACGGGAAGTCCGGGCTCAAGCACCAGGTCAAGCTCGCGGTGCGCGACGACGGGAACTCGCTGTGCGCGAGCTGCCACAAGGGCGTGCAGACGAAGGCCCACACGGCGAAGACCGTCGGCGCCGAGCACGAGAACATCCACTGCATCAGCTGCCACATGACCAAGACGATGCAGACCGGCGCGGGGCTCGGCAAGGGCCTCGACGGCAAGGACGGGAAGAACTACTGGATGAACGACATCACCTCGCACCTCTTCGACGTGCCGCGCAAGTCCAACCCCGCGGTGAAGGGGGTCGCCCCCGGCCAGGCGATGCCGATTCCCTACACGAACGCCTGCGGCGGCTGCCACCAGGCCGACAAGCTCTAGGTCGCCGTTATCGAAAAGCCCGCCTCCGGCGGGCTTTTTTTTCGGCGAAAATGGGGACAGTCCCCATTTTTGCTCTGTAACCTGTGTTACAGACCTCAAATGGGGACTGTCCCCATTTTCCCGCGAGGAGTCCATGTCCGAGAACGACGCCGACAAGAAGAACGACAAGGATGGGAAGCCCGCGAAGCCCGAGCCCGAGGACCGGATCTCGGTGACGCGCCACCGGGCCGTGATCGGCGGGCGCGAGTTCGCCTACACGGCGACCTGCGGGACGATGGTGCTGCGCGAGGAAGCCGAAAAGGACGGCAAGAGCGAGGGCGAGAAGGCGCGCGCGACGGTCTTCTTCGTCGCCTACACGCGCGACGACGCGCCCGCGGCCGCCGCGCGGCCCGTCACCTTCAGCTTCAACGGCGGCCCCGGCTCGAGCTCGGTGTGGCTGCACCTGGGGCTCTTGGGTCCCAAGCGGGTCGCGCTCGACGACGAAGGCCGCGCGCCCCCGCCGCCGGGCCGCCTGGTGGAAAACGAGCTGTCGCTGCTCGACGCCTCCGACCTCGTCTTCGTCGATCCCGTGGGCACCGGCTTCTCGCGCATGGTCGAGGGCGAGAAGGTGAAGGAGTACCACGAGTACAAGCGCGACCTCGAGAGCGTGGGGGAGTTCATCCGCCTGTGGTGCTCGCGCTACGGCCGCTGGGCGAGCCCGAAGTACCTGATCGGCGAGAGCTACGGGACCACGCGCGCGGCGGGCCTCGCCGGGCACCTGCTCGAGCGCCACGGCATGTACCTCAACGGGGTGATGCTGGTCTCCGTCGCGCTCGACTTCCAGAACTTCCGCTTCGGCGCCGGCAACGACCTGCCGCCGGTCCTCTACCTGCCGACCTACGCGGCGACCGCCTGGTACCACAAGCGCCTTCCCGCGGACCTGCAGTCGAGGAGCCTGCGCGCGCTCCTCGACGAGGTCGAGGCCTTCGCCGCGGGCGAGTACGCGGCCGCGCTCTTCAAGGGCTCGCGGCTCGGGGCGAAGGAGCGCCAGGCGCTCGCCCGCAAGCTCGCGCGCTACACGGGCCTCACGGCGGAGTACGTCGAGCGCACGGACCTGAGGATCGAGATCTTCCGCTTCTGCAAGGAGCTGCTGCGCGCCGAGGGCCGCACCGTGGGCCGCCTCGACAGCCGCTACACGGGGGTGGACCGCGACAGCGCCGGCGAGCGCTTCGAGTTCGACCCCGGCTTCGCCGCGCTCTACGGCGCCTACGCCGCCGCGATGAACGACTACGTGCGCGCCGACCTCGGCTTCGAGAGGGACCTGCCCTACGAGGTGCTCAGGGGCTTCTACCTCGACTGGGGCTGGGGGGAGTTCGCCAACCGCTACGCGGCCGTGGGCGAGACGCTGCGCAAGGCCCTCGCGATGAACCCGCACATGCGGGTGCTCGTGGCGAGCGGCTACTACGACTTCGCCACCCCGCACTTCGCCGCGGACTACACCTTCGACCACCTCGGGCTCGACCCGGCGCTGCGGGGCAACATCGTGAAGAGCTGCTACGAGGCCGGGCACATGATGTACGTGCACAAGCCCTCGCTGGAGCGCCTCGCCGCCGACCTGCGCCGGTTCGTCGCCTAGCCGAAGAGCCCGCCCACGCGGGTGCCGGCGATGCGGTTCACCACCCAGAGCGTGAGGGCGCACAGGACGATCAGGATCACCCCGAGGGCGGCCGCCTGGCTCTGCGAGCCGGCGATGTAGAAGCTGAAGATCCCGAAGGGGATCATCTCCTGGCCGCCCATGGTGAGGAAGATCGTCGAGGACGCCTCCTGGATCGAGGTGATGAAGGAGAAGAGCGCGCCCACGAGGATGCCCTTCCAGACGAGCGGCACCGTGATGTCGCGGAAGGTGCGCATGCGGGTCGCGCCGACGTTGGCCGCCGCCTCCTCCATGGACCTGTGCACGAGCAGCAGCGACGAGTAGCTTCCGCGCACCGTGTAGGGCAGGCGCCGGACGGCGAGCACGAGCGGCAGGATGATCCACATGCCGGTGAGCGGCTGGTCGATGAAGGGCAGCGGGAAGTTGAACGCGCGCACGTAGGCGATGCCCACGGCGGTGCCGGGGATGGCGAGCATGAGGGTGGTGAGCGCGTCCATCGCCCCGCGCCCCGGGGCGTTCGTGCGCCCCATGATCCAGGCCATCGGCACGCCGATCGCGAGGCACATCACCACGGCGATCCCGCAGAAGAGGAGGGAGTTCACGATGAACTTCGGCGTCTCGAAGCTCACCTGCTGGAAGAACTCCATCGTGTAGTGCACCGGGAAGGCCGTGAGCGCCCAGCCGCGGCCGACGGCGGCGAGCAGCACGCCGACCTGCGGGACGAGCGCGACGAACATGAGGAAGGAGAGGAACGCGACCGCGCCCCAGCGCGCGACGGGGCCGAGCGCGCGGCGCTCGACGCGCGAGTAGGAAAGCGAGCTGTAGTCCTTGATCGCGACGTACTGGCGCGCCGCGAGCACGAAGAAGATCGCGAGGATCACGAGGAGCGCCGAGATCACGATCCCCATCCGGAAGATGCGCCGGTCGACGAACTGCACGATGTTGAGGTAGGCCTGCGGCGCGAGGAGGTCCTGCACGCCCACCACCAGCGGCGTGATGAAGTCCGCGAAGGTCCAGATGAAGACGAGGAGCGCGCCCGAGATGTAGCCCGGCGTGGTGAGCGGCAGCGTGATGTCGCGGAAGCGCCGCCAGCCCTTCGCGCCCATGCCCTGGGCGGCTTCCTCGAGCGCGGGGTCGACCCGCGAGAGGGCGTCGAGGATCGACAGCGTCATCATCGGGAAGAGGTGCACCGTCTCCACCAGGAGCACCCCGTGCACCCCGTACATGAAGTTGACCGGGTGCTCGATGCCGAACCAGTCCCGGAGGAGCACGTTCACCGTCCCCGCGCGCCCCAGGATGAAGACGAAGCCGAGCACGCCCACGAGCGGCGGCAGGATCATCGGCAGCATCGTCAGGTACGAGAAGGTGTTCCGGTACGGGAAGTCGTAGCGGATGAGCAGCACGGCGACCGCGATGCCGACCACCGAGGTCGTGACCACCGCCGCGAGCCCGAGCAGGAGCGACTTCCAGAGCGAGCGCAGGTAGAAGGAGTCGGTGAAGAACTCGAGGAAGTTGGCGAGCGTGAGCGCGCCCGCCTCGTCGGTGAAGGCGTCGTAGAAGATGCGCAGCAGCGGGTAGAAGACGAACAGGATCAGGAACGCCCAGATCAGGACGAATCCCGGCAGGCCGACGGGGATTCGCGGGCGCTTCATCCGGCCGGGATCGCCACGGTGCTCGCGGCGGGAAACGCGAGCCCGATCTCGGTGCCCATGGCGAGCTCCTGGTGGTGCCAGGGATCGCGGACGTCGGCCTTGAACGTGACTGCCTGCGCGAGCTCCACGTCGTAGCGCAGGGTGTTGCCGAGGTAGGCGGCGAACACGACGCGGCCCCGCAGGAGGTTTCCGGCCTCCGCCGCGGCGCCGTCGATCGCGATGTTCTCGGGCCGGACGCAGGCGACGCAAGGGTCGCCCGCCTTGAGGGTCACGCTCGGCAGCGCCCGCAGCTCGCCGAGCGCCGTGGCGATCGCGAGGCCCCCGGCGGCATCGACGGCGCGCACGGTGCCCTCGATCATGTTGTTGATGCCGATGAAGTCGGCCACGAAGCGGTTCTCGGGCCGCTCGTAGAGCGCCCTGGGGGCGCCCACCTGCAGGAGCCGGCCCTGGTTGAAGACGGCGATCCGGTCCGAGAGGGTGAGCGCCTCCTCCTGGTCGTGGGTGACGTAGATCGTGGTGATGCCGAGCTCCTTCTGGAGCTTGCGGATCTCGGCGCGCACCTGCAGGCGGATCTTGGCGTCGAGGTTCGACAGCGGCTCGTCGAGCAGCAGGATCTGGGGGTTGAGCACGAGCGCGCGAGCGAGCGCCACGCGCTGCTGCTGGCCGCCCGAGAGCTGGCCCGGATAGCGATCGCCCAGCCCCGCGAGCCGGACCTTGGCGAGAACCCCCTCGACGCGACCGGCGATCTCGGAGGCCGGGAGCTTCCGGAGCTTCAGCCCGTAGGCGACGTTCTCGGCGACCTTCATGTGCGGCCACAGCGCGTAGTTCTGGAACACCATGCCGATGCCGCGCTCGTGCGGCGGCACGTCGTTCACGCGCCGGTCGCCGAAGATCACGTCGCCCTCGTCGGGCGCGTAGAAGCCCGCGATGAGCCTGAGGATCGTGGTCTTGCCGCAGCCCGAGGGGCCGAGCAGCGTGAAGAGCTCGCCCTCGCCGATGTCGAAAGTCACGCGGCCCACGACCTCGAGCTTGCCGAACCGCTTGGTGAGGTCGCGGACCGCGATGCGCATGGCGAACCCTTTCGCCCGGGGCGGAGGCTCAGTACTTCTTCTTCAGCTCCTCGAGGACCGTCTCGATCTCCTTGCGGAAGGTCGAGTTGACGGCTTCGTAGCGCTTCTGGGCGACGTCGTCGTCGTAGATGTTGGTCACGTCGACGTCGAAGTAGGAGCGCAGGCCCCCGGTGAACTCCACCGTCATTTCCGCGCTCGAGCCCGGCGGGCCCTGGACGCGGAACTTCGGCGTGATCGGGAAGACCCCGCGCCCCATGGACACCTGCTGCCCGCGCTCGGAGAGCAGGTACTCGATGAAGGCCTTGGCCGCCTTCGGGTGCTTGGCGCCGGCGAGGATCGAGATCGGCTCGGGCGTCACCCACGCGGTCTTGGGCGCGACGAACTTGATGTCGAAGCCGCCGAGGCGGTCCTCGAAGGCCATGTAGCTCGGCACCGCGAATCCCGCGGCGAACTCGCCCTTGGCGACCACCGAGGGCACGTCGCGACTGCGGGCGGTGAAGATTCCCGTGTTGGCCGCGAGGCGCTTGAGGAACACCCAGCCCTTGTCGTCGCCATCCCTCTGCAGGATCACCTCGTAGGTGGCGTGGCTGCTCGAGGAGCGCGTCGGCGCGCACTGCGCGACGTTGCCCCTGAGCTTCGGGTGGAGCAGGTCGTCCCAGTCCTTCGGAGGCTCCAGCCCCAGGCGCTTGTACAGCGTCGGGTTGTAGACGAGGCCGTAGGGCTCGAGCACGGTTCCCACCCAGAAGCCCTTCGGGTCCTTGAGCGCGATGGGCTTGGGCTTGCCGATGCTGGCGGGGATGGGGTCGAGCAGCGCCCTGGGCAGGTCGAGCTTCACGACGAGGCCCTGCTCGGCGAGCTTGTCGTAGAGCGCGCTCTCGCCGCCCCAGAAGATGTCGGCCTGGGGCCGGCCCTTCCACTCGACGATGCGCCCGTAGGCGACCGGCGTGCCCGCGGCGAGCGAGCTCGTCTTGACGGTGACGTTCCATTTCTCCTTCGCCATCTTCGCGAAGTCGGCGAGGGTGGGATCGGTGAGGGTCTTGGCGACCGGGGTGATGAGGACGAGCTCGTCCTCGATGGGCTGCGCGGCCGCCGGAAGGGCGAGCGCGAGCACGCCGGCGACGGCCGCGGCGACGCGTTTCAGGGGAGAGAACATGGGGATCCTCCTTCGGAAGGAAGAAGTGCGTATGCCCAATCTAGGAGCCTGCGCGGCCGGGCCGTTGACGCCGGTCAAGGGGTGCGCCGATCGCCCCCCCACAATGGCCCCATGGGCCGGGTCGCGATCATCGGAGGGGGCGCATTCGGGACCGCGATGGCCTGCGTGCTGCGCCGTTCGGGGCAGGAGGTCGTGCTCTGGGCGCGCGAGCCCGAGGTGGTCGCGGCGATCAATGCCGAGGGCCTGAACCCGCACTTCCTCGCCGGCACGAAGCTCGAGCCCGGCATCGTCGCGACGAACGACCTCGCCGCCGCGGCGGCGGGGCGCGATTTCATTCTGATGGTGGTGCCCGCGCAGCACCTGCGCGAGGTGGCCGTGGCGATGCGGGCGTTCGTGCCCGCGGGGACGCCCGTCGTCACCTGCTCGAAGGGCATCGAGCGCGGCAGCTGCGCCCTGATGCCCGAGGTCGTCGCCGAGTCGCTGCCGGGCGCGATCCCCGCGGTGCTCTCGGGGCCGTCGTTCGCGCGCGAGATCGCCGTCGACCAGCCCTGCGGCGTGACGCTCGCCTGCGCCGAGCGCTCGCTCGCCGCGCGGCTCGCGCGCGGGATCGCCAATCCCCGCTTCTGCGTGCATCCCTGCGAGGACGTGATGGGCGCGGCGATCGGCGGGGTGATGAAGAACGTGATCGCGATCGCCTGCGGCATCGTCGCGGGACGGCGCCTGGGCGAGAACGCGCGCGCCACGCTCTTCACCCTGGGATTCGAGGAGATCGTGCGCTTCGGGCTCGCGAAGGGCGCGCGGCGCGAGACCTTCGACGGGCTCTCGGGCATCGGCGACATGATGCTCAGCGCGAACAGCCTGCAGTCGCGCAACACCTCGCTCGGCGTGGCGCTCGGCGAGGGGCGCCGCCTCTCCGAGGTGCTCGCGGGTCGCAAGGAAGTCACCGAGGGGGCGTTTTCCACCGCGGCGGTCGCCGCGCTCGCCCGCCGGCTCGGCGTCGACATGCCCATCACGCTCGCACTCGACGGGGTCCTCAACCACGGGGCGGACCTCGAGGGCGCCATTGCCGCGCTCCTCGACCACCTCGGGCATCCGGGGCGCCCGGCGCCCGGCTCGATCCGCTAGCGTCCGCGCCCTACGCCTGGCCGTGGCGCGCGAGCGCCCAGGCCACATGGCTGCGAACGAGCTCCGAGGCGTCGTCGCGCCGCGAGGCGAGGGCGGCCGCCACGGCGGGCGATGGCGGGGCGTTGCCGAGCGCCACCGCGATGTTGCGCAGCCACCGCTCGTGGCCGATGCGGCGGATCGGCGAGCCCTCGAGGCGGCGGTCGAACTCGTCGGCGCTCCACGCGAAGAGCGCGGCGAGCGCGGGGCCGTCGAGGCCGTTGCGGACCGCGAAGCCCGGCTCCGCGGCGTCCACCGCGAACCTGTTCCAGGGGCACGCGAGCTGGCAGTCGTCGCAGCCGTAGATGCGGTTGCCCATCATCGGCCGCAGGTCCTCGGGAATCGGCCCGCGATGCTCGATCGTGAGGTAGGAGACGCAGCGGCGCGCGTCGAGCTGGTAGGGCGCGACGATCGCCCGCGTCGGGCAGATCTCGATGCAGCGCGCGCAGGTGCCGCAGTGGTCGGCCTGGGGCGCGTCCTTCACGAGGTCGAGCCCGACGAAGAGCTCTCCGAGGAAGAAGTACGAGCCCGCCTCGCGCGCGAGCAGCAGCGTGTGCTTGCCCTGCCAGCCCAGGCCCGCGCGCGCGGCGAGCGCCACTTCCATCACCGGCGCGCTGTCGGTGAACACGCGGTGCGGGAAGGGGCCGAGCTCGGCCTGCAGGCGCCCGGCGAGCGCCTGGAGCTTCGCACGCAGCACCTTGTGGTAGTCGCGCCCGAGCGCGTAGCGCGAGACGAAGGCGCGCTCGGGATCGGCGAGGACCTCCCAGGCGTCGCGGGCCCCCGCGGGGCGGTAGTCGAGGCGCGCGCTGATCACGGAGAGCGTGCCGGGCACGAGCTCGGCGGGGCGCGCCCGGCGCGCGCCGTGGCGTGCCATATAATCCATCTCGCCGTGCCATCCGCGGCCGAGCCAGGCGAGCAGGCGCGCTTCCTCGCCGGCGAGGTCGGTGCCGGCCACGCCCACGCGCGCGAACCCGAGCTCACGCCCCCACTGCCGGATCTTCTCCTCGATGCCCCGCGTTGCGACCGCCGATCCCATGCGCGCGATGGTAGCGCGAAGCCGCGACGCCGCCCCGTGCTGAGGACCATCCTCCCGGACGAGGCGGCGACGCTCGCGCTCGGCGCCGCGCTCGCGCCCGTCCTCGAGCCCGGGCTCACGATCACCCTGCGCGGCGAGCTCGGCGCGGGCAAGACGACCCTCGTGCGGGGGGTGCTGCGCGCCCTGGGCTACGCCGGCCCCGTCAAGAGTCCCACCTATTCTCTGGTTGAACTTTACCCGGTTTCGAGGTTAGACTTGCATCACTTTGATTTATATAGGATCACCACCCCGCTAGAATGGCGCGACTCGGGCTTTCGGGACACTTTCGACGGGCGGAACGTCTGCTTCATCGAATGGCCGGAAAAGGCCGCGGGTTTCCTGCCGCCTGCGGACGTGGAGATCACGCTGGACCTCCAGGACGCGGGGCGACTCGCGTCACTTCGCGCGGGCACCCCTGCGGGAGAGCGCTGCCTCGCGGCGCTCGCGGACCGCTTCCCGCCTTCTTCCGCCGCCACCTGAGCCGCGCGCTCCTCGCGCTCGCCGGAGCGCTCGCCTCCGGTGCCGCGATGGCCGAGGCCGTCCTCGCCACGCGCGTCTGGCCCGCCGAGGAATACACGCGCGTCACCTTCGAGACCGCGCGGCCGCTGCGCCACCAGTTCTTCTTCGTGAAGGACCCCGAGCGCCTCGTGGTGGACCTCGAGGGCGCGGGGCTCAACGACGAGCTGAAGGGCCTCGCGGCGAAGGTCCTTGCGTCCGACCCCTACATCGCCGCGGTGCGCGTGGCGCTCAACCGGCCCAACGTCGTGCGCGTCGTTTTCGAGCTGAAGGCCGAGGTGAAGCCCTCGATCTTCCCGCTCGCGCCCGCGGGCGAGTACCGCCATCGCCTCGTGGTCGACCTCTACCCCGCGAAGCCCGCCGATCCGCTGCTCGCGCTCGTGCAGCCCCGGCCCGATCCGATCGGCGAGATCGCGCGCTCGCCCGTCACGGAGTCGCCCGCCGCGATCCCGGAGCTGCCCGTGGTCCGGCTCGCGCCCGAGGCGCCGAAAGCCCCGGAGGCGCCCCGGAGCGCGGCGCCGAAGGTGGACCGGCTGGTGACGGTGGCGATCGACGCCGGGCACGGCGGCGAGGACCCGGGCGCGCGCGGGCGCGGCGGCACCCACGAGAAGGACGTGACGCTCGCGATCGCGCGCCGGCTCAAGGCGCGCATCGACCAGGAGCCGGGCATGCGCGCGGTGCTCGTGCGCGATGGCGACTACTTCATCGCGCTCGGCAGCCGCGTGCAGAAGGCGCGGCGCCTGCAGGCCGACCTGTTCGTGTCGATCCACGCCGACGCCTGGGTGCGGCCCGACGCGCGCGGCTCCTCGGTGTTCGCGCTCTCCGAGCGCGGCGCCACCTCGGCCGCCGCGCGCTGGCTCGCCCAGCGCGAGAACGAGTCCGACCTCATCGGCGGGGTGAACCTCGACGTGAAGGACCCGGTGCTCGCGCGCACGCTCCTCGACCTGTCGCAGACGGCGACGATCAACGACTCGCTCAAGCTCGGCAAGGCCGTGCTCGGCGAAATCGGCGACATCAATTCGCTGCACAAGGTCTCGGTCGAGCAGGCGGGCTTCGCGGTCCTCAAGGCGCCCGACATCCCCTCGATCCTCGTGGAGACCGCCTTCATCTCGAATCCCGAGGAGGAGCGCCGCCTCAAGGACGCCGCCTACCAGGACAAGATGGCGGGTGCGATCCTCTCGGGCATCCGCGCCTACCTCGCCAAGAACCCGCCCCTCGCCCGCTCCAAGGTCGCCGCCAACTGATGAATAAATGGGGACAGTCCCCATTTATTGCTTGTAACAATTCCCGCACCCCGCCAGCCGATTGTTACAACGATCAAATGGGGACTGTCCCCATTTCTTGCATGTAACAATTCCCGCGGGCCGATTGTTGCAACGATTGGATGGAGACCGTCCTCGTTCAAGACACGGCGGTCTGGGTGGGGTGGCGGGCCGCGTGGTCGGCGTCGGCGGCAGCCTGCGCCTTGAGCATGGCGGTCGCCTCGAGAGAGGTGACCGGGCGGGAGAAGAGGAAGCCCTGGAAGGCCTCGCAGTGGTTGGCGCGCAGGAAGTCGAGCTGCGCGCGCGTCTCCACGCCCTCGGCGATCACGCGCAGGCGCAGGCGCTTCGCCATGGCGATGATCGCCTCGGTGATCGAGCTCGAGGAGGCGTCGTCGGGCACGTTGGCGATGAACGAGCGGTCGATCTTCATGCTCGTGGCCGGCAGGCGCTTGAGCTGGCCGAGCGAGGAATAGCCCACGCCGAAGTCGTCGATGGACACGAGCATGCCCACCGAGCGCAGCTGCTCGAGCGTCTCGATCGACTGCTCGATGTTGCGCATGATCATGGTCTCGGTGATCTCGAGCTCCACGTGCTTCGGGTCCGCCCCGGTCTCGCGCACGAGCGCGAGCAGCTGCGGCACGAGGCGCCGCGACATGAATTGCCGCGGGGAGATGTTGATCGAGATGGTGACCGGCGGCAGGCGCTCCTCCTCCCAGGCCTTGAGCTGCCGGCAGGCGGTGCGGAACACCCATTCGCCCAGCGGCACGATGAGGCCGAGCTCCTCGGCGACGAAGATGAAGTCCTTGGGGTAGATCTCGCCGCGGTGCGGGTCGTTCCAGCGCAGCAGCGCCTCCATCCCCGTGATGCGCCCCGTGGCGAGCTCGACCTGGGGCTGGTAGCGAAGGAAGAACTCCTCGTGGTCGATCGCCCGGCGCAGGCGGCTCTCGACCTCGAGGCGCTTGGAGAGCAGGAAGTTCAGGTCGGTGGTGAAGAAGCGCACGGTGTTGCGGCCCGCGTCCTTCGCCTGGTACATCGCGTTGTCGGCGTGCTTGAGCAGGTGGTTCACGTCGGTCGCGTCGTTCGGGTAGTGGCTGATCCCGATCGAGGTCGTGATGTGGATCTCCTGGCCGCCGATCTCCACCGGGTGCGAGAGCTCCTTCAGGATCTTGTCGGCGACCACGCGCGCGTTCTCCGGCCGCTCGAGGTCCGGGAGGACCACCACGAACTCGTCGCCGCCCTCGCGCGAGACCGTGTCGACCTCGCGCACGCAGGTGACGAGGCGGCGCGCGACGTCCTTCAGGATGAAGTCCCCGGTGTCGTGGCCGAGCGTGTCGTTCACCACCTTGAAGCGGTCGAGGTCGAGGAAGAGCACCGCGACGTGGCGCTGCTTGCGCCGCGCGCTCATGATCGCCTGGTTGAGGCGGTCCTGCATGAGGCGGCGGTTCGGCAGCCCCGTGAGCGCGTCGTGGTGCGCCATGTAGTGGATCGTGCGCTCGGTGTTGAGCCGCTCGGTCACGTCCTGCACGAGCGAGGCGAAGCCGACCACGCGCCCGCCCTGGTCGACGAGCGGGGTGTTGTACCACTCGCACTGGATGGTCCGCCCGCCCTTCGTGACGTTGGCGAGGGTGGCCTTGTTGCCGTCGCGCGTCTCGACGAGCTCGGCCCACATCGCCTCGGCCGCGGCGCGGTCGGCGGGCGCGAGCAGCAGCGCGCCCGCGGCCCGCCCGAGGGCCTCCGCCGCGGAGTAACCGAAGATCGCCTCGGCCGCCGGGTTCCAGGCGGTCGCGCGCATCTGCCGGTCCCACTCGATCACGCCGAGCGGCGTGCGCTCGAAGTGCATGCGCACCTTCTGCGCGGCGAGCAGCTCGGCCTGCTGCGCCTTCAGGCGCTCGACCATCTCCTCGGCGAGCGCCTCGTTGGTCTCGTGCAGGCGCCGGCGCTCGTCCTCGAGCTCGACCGAGAGCACGTCGCGGTTGCGGCGCGTGGCGAGCGACTCGAGCAGCGCCCGGTGGACGATCCCGTGCACGTAGGGCAGGAGCACGGCGAGGATCAGGATCACGCCCGAGAGGAACATCTGCGCCCGGTCCCCGGAGAAGCCGAGCGTGATCGCGAGGGGCACGAGCCCCACGAAGGCGGTGAGCTTGTAGGCGAAGCGGTGCGGCGCGTAGTAGGCGACCGCGCCCGTGAGCAGCAGCGTCACGAGCATCACCACCGACAGGCGCTGCGTGGCCCGGGCCGCCTCGGGCAGCAGCACCGTGCCCATCGCCGCCCAGCACAGCGCCGTGACGAGGGTGCCCGCGAGGAAGAGCTTCTCCCATCGCGGGAGCTCGCTCGCCGGGGGGTTCGTGTTCACGAACGCCTTGTAGAGGATGTAGCGGCCCGTCGTCGCCGCGGTGATCGCGCCGAACCACGCGAAGAGCCCGGGTCGCGCGAGGTCCTCCCAGAGGATCGCGCCGAGGATGAACACGACGAGGAGTGTCGCGAGGAACCCGACGAGCGAGAAGCGGAAGAGAAGCCGGGTCTGCTCGGCGAGGAGCGCGGGTTCGTCGGCTTGCGGCTCGCCGGGCGGCGGGGCCGGCGCCGCGGGCGATTCGTAGGGGGTCATGCCGCTCCTTGCGCCGGCGCGGGGACGGTGCGCCCGGGCTGCGGGGCAGTGTAACATTGTGTTGATTTAGCGGGCAAAAGTGCCCACCTACCCTTCCCGAACCCTGGGCGGCCCGAGGCCGCGAACGCCGACCACCGTGGGCCGCATCCGGGCGCTCCCCGAACTCCTCGTCAACCAGATCGCCGCCGGCGAGGTCGTGGAGCGCCCGGCCTCCGCGCTGAAGGAGCTGCTCGAGAACAGCCTCGACGCGGGCGCGCGTTCGGTCGCGGTCGAGCTCGACGAGGGCGGCGTGCGGCGCATCCGCGTGGCCGACGACGGTGCGGGCATCGAGCCGGCGGACCTGCCGCTCGCGCTCGCGCGCTTCGCCACCAGCAAGATCGCGACCCTCGAGGACCTGGAGCGCGCGGCCACGCTCGGCTTTCGGGGCGAGGCGCTCGCCTCGATCGGCGCGGTGGCGCGGCGCGCGCACGCGCGCCCCCCGCCCCAGGAGCGCCCCGCCGGGGGCCACGCCGGCCCCCGCGGGGGCACCGCCCCCCCCGCG
>JBGAQP010000036.1:0-25779 GCA_044220635.1 Usitatibacteraceae bacterium | reverse complement strand
AGCCTGATCGCCGCCATCCCGCACGCGCGCGGGAGCCTCCCCAGGCCCGCGGGCACGCCCGTGCGAGTCGCCGTCCCCGCCTCGGAGCTGCGCGCGGTCGCCTCCTGAGCCCGACGTAGAATCGGCGCATGAGCCGAGCCGCCGCCTTCCTCGCCGCCGTCGCCCTCGCCTTCGCCGCCCAGGCGCGGCTTCCCCTCGAGCGCGTGAAGCTCCCGCCGGGCTTCGAGATCTCGGCCTTCGCCGAGGGCGTGAAGGACGCGCGCTCGATGGCGCTCGGCGAGAAGGGCACGCTCTTCGTCTCGACGCGCCGCGAGGGCAAGGTCTACGCGATCCGACACGATGGCGTGAAGGCGAGGCAGGTGATCACCCTCGCCTCGGGGCTGAACATGCCCAACGGCGTCGCGGTGAAGGACGGCGCGCTCTACGTGGCCGAGGTGAGCCGGATCTGGCGCTACGACGCGATCGAGGCGAACCTCGACTCGCCGCCGAAGCCCGCCCTCGTCTACGACCGGTATCCGACGGATCGCCTGCACGGCTGGAAATTCATCCGCTTCGGCCCCGACGGCTGGCTCTACGTTCCCGTGGGGGCGCCGTGCAACGTGTGCGAGCGGGGCGATCCGTACGCGTCGATCACGCGGCTCAAGCCCGACGGCTCGGCGATGGAGGTGGTCGCGCGCGGGGTGCGCAACTCCGTCGGGTTCGACTGGCATCCGGGGACGAAGGAGCTGTGGTTCACCGACAACGGGCGCGACCGGCTCGGCGACGACGAGCCGCCCGACGAGCTCAACCACGCGCCCCGGGCCGGGATGCACTTCGGCTTCCCGTGGTGCCACGGCGGCGACGCCCCCGATCCCGACCACGGCTCGCGCCATTGCAGCGAGTTCACCCCGCCCGCGCAGCGCTTCGGCGCGCACGTCGCCTCGCTCGGCATGCGCTTCTACACCGGGACGATGTTCCCGGGCGAGTACCGCGACCGGATCTTCATCGCCGAGCACGGCTCCTGGAACCGCTCGACGAAGAGCGGCTACCGCGTGATGGTGGCGAAGGTCGAGGGCGGGAAGGTCGTCGACCACGGCGTGTTCGCCGAGGGCTTCCTCGACAGAGAGTCCGACAGCGCCTGGGGCCGCCCCGTGGACCTGCAGGTCATGCCCGACGGGTCCCTCCTCGTCTCCGACGACCACGCGAACGCGATCTACCGGATCACCTGGCGCGGACGGTGAGCGTGCGCGCGAGGCCCTCGCATCGGAGGGACTCGGCGACGGGGCGGCTCATGGCCCGCGCTCGATCGCGCGTTCGAGGAGCGCCTCGTGGGGCTCGACGCCGCGCTCGGCACGAAGCGCCTCGCCCGCGGTCGCGAAGCCCAGGCGGTCGAGGAGGCGAAGGGAGCGGGCGTTGTCGCGCACCGCCACGGCGAAGAGCCGGCGGACGGCGTAGTTCGCGGCGAGCTCCGAGATCATCGCCTCGACCGCGCGGCGCCCGATGCCGCGGCCCCAGAAGCGGCTGGAAAGCTCGTAGGCGATCGATGCGCTGCCGTCGGGATGCACCGTCGCCTGGACATAGCCCGCGAGGCCCTCGGTTCCGACGCGAACGACCCAGTTGAGCCACTGCTCGCGCCCGTCGGGCGAGCGGCGCGACTCGAGCTTGCGGAAGCGCTCGCGCAGCCACTCGGGCGTGGGCGGCGGCTCGTTCTCGAACTCGTAGATCGCGGGGTCCGAGAGCACCGCGAACATCTCGTCCGCATGGCCGGCAACCTGGGGTTCGAGTTGGACTCCGGCGAAACGCAGGGCACGCACGGAAGGAGCTCAGCCCGTCTTTCGCGAAGCGCCGACGGGCAATGCCGCGACGCGCCGCATTTCGTCGGTCCGCACGATCCCGGGATCGGCGAGGTAGTCCTTCACGAATTCCATCGCGTCCGCGCCCCAGAACGCCTCCCCGTCGACCACGAGCGTGGGCACGCCGAAGACGCCCCGGGCGGCCGCCCGCTCGGTCTCGAGGCGCAGGGCCTGCTTCACCTCCGGCGCCGAGAGCCGCGAGGGGTCGACGCCGAGCTCCGACGCGAGCCCGGCCACGATCCCCGGGTCCGCGGGATCGGCCCGCGTCGTCCACAGGGCGCGGAAGATCCGCCCCACCGCCTCCTCCCCGCAGCCGGCGGCGATCGCGAGCCGCAGGTAGGCGAGGGAATTGAAGGGATGGGCCGCGGGATACGCGAAGGCGATGCCCGAGCGCGCGGCCGCCCAGGTGGTCGAGCGGTAGGTCCACGCGCGCTTCGCCTCGATCTCCGCGGGCCCCTTCTGGCCGAAGTGCCCGAGCAGCCCCGCGAACAGCACCGGCCGCAGGCGGATGGGCGCGAGCCCCGCGAGCTCGCCCAGCCGCGCGAAGCCCAGGTAGGAATAGGGCGAGACGAAGTCGAAGTACCAGTCGGCCCCGGGAAGGCTCGCGGGCATGGGCCGCACTCAGCCCTTGCGCGCGGCGAGGGCGGCCGCGCGGATCCCGTCGAGGGTCGCCGTGGGCGTGATCGCCTGCGGGTCGATCCTGAGCTCGATCAGCGCGGGCTTGCCCGAGGCGACGGCCCGCTCGAAGGCGGGGGCGAACTGCGCGGTCTCCTCGACGATCTCGCCCACGGCCCCGAAGGAGCGCGCGAGCGCGGCGAAGTGCGGGTTCACGAGGTCGCTCGCGATGACGCGCCCGGGGTAGTGCTTCTCCTGGTGCATGCGGATCGTGCCGTACATGCCGTTGTTGACCACGAGGAAGATCACCGCGGCCTCCTGCTGCACGGCCGTGGCGAGCTCCGGCGCGCTCATGAGGAAGCAGCCGTCGCCCGCGAAGCTGAGCACCATGCGCCCGGGCTCGGCGATCTTCGCGGCGATCGCCGCGGGCACCGAGTAGCCCATGGCGCCCGAGGTGGGCGCGAGCTGGGTCCGCAGCCCCGTGTAGCGGTGGAAGCGGTGCAACCAGGTCGCGTAATTGCCCGCGCCGTTCGCCCAGATCGCGTCCTCGGGCACGTGGCGGTCGAGCCAGTCGACCACGTCCCACATCTGCAGCCGGCCCGGTGTCTCGCGCCGCGCGGTCCACGCGACGTAGTCCGCGCGCGCCTCGGCGACCGACGCGGCCCACGCGGAGGAGTCCACGGGCGCCATGGCGGCGAGAGAGCGCGCCATGCGCCGCATCGAGGCGAGGATCGGCAGCTCCGCCTGGTAGACGCGCCCGAGCTCCTCGGCGCAGGGATGGACGTGCACGAGGCCCTGGCGCGGCACCGGGGAGGCGAGCAGCGTGTAGCCGCTCGTCGTCATCTCGCCCAGGCGCGCGCCGAGCACGAGCAGCAGGTCGGCGGTCCGCACGCGCTCGGCGAGGATCGGGTTGATCGCGATGCCCACGTCGCCGACGTAGTGCGCGTGGCGGTTGTCGAAGAGGTCCTGGAAGCGGAAGGCGCAGGCGACCGGCAGGCGGTTCGCCTCGGCGAAGGCCCGGAAGTCCGCGCAGGCCTCCCGGGACCAGCCGTGGCCGCCGAGGATGGCGAGCGGGCGCTTCGCCTCCGAGAGCCTCTGGCGCAGCCGCTCGAGCTCCGTGGCGCCGGGCTCGGCGTACGCCGGCGCGTAGGGCCGGGCGTCGGCGACCGCGACTTCCTCGGCGAGCACGTCCTCGGGCAGCGCCAGCACCACGGGGCCGCGCCGCCCCGACATCGCCACCGTGAAGGCGCGGGCCAGGTACTCGGGGATGCGCTCGGCGCGGTCGATGCGCGCCGCCCACTTGGCGAGCGGGGCGAACATCGCCGCGAAATCGACTTCCTGGAAGGCCTCGCGGTCGCGGAACCCCGAGCCCACGTCGCCCACCAGCAGGATCATGGGCGTGGAGTCCTGGAACGCGGTGTGCACGCCCACCGCCGCGTGCGCGGCGCCGGGGCCGCGCGTCACGAGGCACAGGCCGGGCCGCCCGGAGAGCTTGCCGTAGGCCTCGGCCATGTTCGCCGCGCCCGCCTCGTGGCGGCAGGTGACGAGCCGGATCGCCTCGCGCTGGTCGTGGAGGGCGTCGAGCACCGGGAGGTAGCTCTCGCCGGGCACGCAGAAGGCGAGCTCGGCGCCGTGCAGGCGCAGCTGGTCGACGAGGACGCGTCCGCCGCTGCGCGGCGCGCTCACAGCTGCCTCACCAGGTAGCCGCGGGCCTTCAGCATCTCGACGAGCCCCCGGGGGCCGGCGAGGTGGAGGCTTCCGACCGCGACGAAGTGCCGCTCGCGCGAATTGTTGAGGTAGCCCTCGATCTTCGCGGCCATCGCCTCGTGGCGCGACCACACGAACTTCTCCTCGAACTCCTTCGCGCCCGGCGTGCCCTCGTTGTACTTGCGCGCGATCTCCAGGAGCAGGGCCGGGTCGCCGATCTGCCAGGCGTTGACGAGGCCCGTGATCTGCTCGCTCGTGAGCCCGCTTTCGAGCGCGGAGAGCGCGCCCGCGAAGAGCGTGCGGTTCTCCTCCTCGCCGAGGGAATCCATGATCCGCGTCTGCGCCTCCACGCCCTCGATCTCCAGGATGCGCTTGCCGGATTCCCTGGCCTTGCCGATCAGGTAGGCGTCGAGGCCGTGCTGCGGGAGGTAGCCCAGGCGCCCCCATTCGCTGAAGACGAGCAGCGACACCGCGGGGAAGGGCTTCATCTGCCCGAGCTGCTCCGCGGGCAGGCCGTAGCGCGCGGCGAGCTTGACGAAGCGCGCGTAGTCCGCGGCCTTCACGTGCTTGTCGAGCGCGTCGGGCGGCGCGTACACCATCGAGGCGGCCGACTTCCTCATCGCCTCCGCGTCGGTGATGTCGGCCTCGACCACCAGGAACCGGGAATCGGCGAACGCGTTCTCGATCGCGTCGGCCATCGGGAACCACGCGGCCTTGCCCGCGTGGATCGTGCCGAAGAGGTAGACGCGGTTGGTGAGCGACTTCACCTCCCAGAGGTAATGCCGGCCGCCCGCCTGCGATTGCGCGAGCGCGCCCGCGGCGGCGAAGAGCAGGCCCAGGGCCCAAAGCGCACGCAGGAGCGTCGTGGTGAGGCGGGTGCGGGGCATGCGGCTCTCCGTCGGTGGGCTTGCGCCCCATTCTAGCCGAGCCCCGGCGAGGCGCCCTCCCGCCCTTGTTCCCCGGGGGCGATTGCTGTAACAATTCCGCCTCGCTTCCAAAACAACACCCCGGAGGGAACCCCATGAGAATGCTCCTCGCATCGCTCGCCATCGCCGCGTTTGCCGCGCCCGGCGCCTGGGCCCAGCAGTGCAAGAACCACGGCGACCTCGACCCGATGTACTGCGACGACAACGGCGACCTCGTGGCGGACACGCCGAAGGACGCGAAGAAGCTCAAGACCCCGAACACGCTCGTCTTCACCTACACGCCGGTGGAGGATCCCGCGGTCTACGAGAAGGTGTTCAAGCCCTTCACGGACTACCTCTCCCAGTGCACGGGCAAGCGCGTCGTCTTCTACCAGGTGCAGTCGAACGCCGCCGAGATCGAGGCGATGCGCTCCGGGCGCCTGCACGTGGGCGGCTTCTCCACGGGGCCGACCGCCTTCGCGGTCAACATCGCCGGCGCCGTGCCCTTCGCGATCAAGGGCTACGAGAAGGACTTCCAGGGCTACAACCTGATCGTCATCGTGAAGAAGTCGAGCCCCTACCAGAAGCTCGGCGACCTCAAGGGCAGGAAATTCGCGCACACCTCGCCCTCGTCCAACTCCGGCCACATGGCGCCCATGGCGCTCTTCCCGAAGGAGGGCCTCGCGCCGGGCAAGGACTACAACATCCTCTTCTCGGGCAAGCACGACCAGTCGGTGCTTGGCGTCAACTCCGGCGACTACGACGCCGCGGCGGTGGCCTCCGACGTCTTCCACCGCATGGCGGTGCGCGGGCAGATCAAGGAGGACGACTTCCGCGTGATCTACCGCAGCGCCAAGTTCCCGACCTCGTCCTTCGCCTACGCGCACGACCTCGAGCCCGCGTTCCGCGACCGGATGCTCAAGTGCTTCTACGACTTCCGCTACACCGAGGAGATGAAGAAGGCCTTCGACGGGGCGGACCGCTTCTACCCGATCAACTTCAAGGAGCACTGGGCGGTGGTGCGCGACGTCGCGGAAGCCGGCGGGGACAAGTTCAACCGCGCCGCCTACGAGAAGGAATCCAAGCGCGAGGAAGAGGCGCGCGCCAAGAAGGCCGCCGAGAAGAAGAAGTAGCGATGGCGGCGGCCGCGCTCGAGATCCGCGGGCTCGTCAAGGAATACGCCCGCGGCCGGCCGGTGCTCTCCGGCATCGACCTCGTCGTCGGCACCGAGGGGCTCACGGCCGTCATCGGCCCCTCGGGCACGGGCAAGTCGACGCTGATCCGCTGCATCAACCGGCTGGTGGAGCCCACGGCCGGGGCGATCCTCTTCGACGGCGAGGACCTCGCGCGCGTGAGCGGCGAGGCGCTTCGCCGGGCGCGCCGCCGGATCGGCATGGTCTTCCAGGAGTACAACCTCGTCGAGCGGCTCACGGTGATGGAGAACGTCCTCTCCGGGCGCCTGGGCTACGTCTCGCCGTGGAAGGCGTGGCTGCGCCGCTACCCGCAGGAGGACGTCGAGCGCGCCTTCGATCTGCTCGGGATCGTGGGCCTCGAGGGGTTCGCGAACCAGCGCGCCGACAGCCTCTCGGGGGGGCAGCGCCAGCGCGTGGGCATCGCCCGCGCCCTCATGCAGCGCCCGCGGCTGCTGCTCGCCGACGAGCCCACCTCCTCCCTCGACCCCAAGACCTCGGTCGAGATCATGGGCCTCATGCGCAGCCTCGGCGAGCGCGAGCGCATCCCCGTGATCGTCAACATGCACGACGTCGAGCTCGCTCGGCGCTTCGCCGACCGCGTCGTCGGCATGTCGGGCGGGGCCATCGTCTTCGACGCGCCGCCCTCGGAGCTCGGCGACGAGCAACTGAAGACGATCTACGGCGGGCAGGACTGGCTCGCATGAGCGCGGTGCGGGCGGTCCCCGCGAACCGGTGGGCGCGCGCGGGCTGGGTCGCGCTCGCGGCCTATGTCCTCTACGCGGCCTCGCGCCTCGACTTCACCTGGGAGCGCTTCGTCGTCGGCCTTGGAAACGGCGCGCGCTTCCTCGACCGGATGTTTCCGCCGGTCGTCGCGCAGCCCGATTCCCTCGTCAACGGGCTCGCCGAGTCGCTTCAGATCGCGATCCTCGCCTCCGGGATCGGCATCGCGCTCTCGCTGCCCATCGGGCTCGCCGCCTCGAGGAACCTCATGCCCGCGTGGGCCACCTGGCCCGCGCGCTTCGTGATCGCGCTGTGCCGCTCCTTCCACCCCGTGATCGTCGCGATCCTGTTCGTGAAGGCGGTGGGATTCGGGGCCATGGCGGGGATCCTCGCGCTGGTGGTCGCCTCCGTGGGCTTCATCGGCAAGCTCTTCGCCGAGGCGATCGAGGAGATCTCGCTCAAGCAGGTGGAGGCGGTGCGCGCCACGGGCGCCTCGTTCGCGAACGTCATCGCCTACGGCGTGCTCCCCCAGGTCTTCTCGCGCTTCGTGGGCTTCTCGACCTACCAGCTCGACTCCAACCTGCGCAACTCGACCATGGTCGGCATCGTCGGCGCGGGCGGCATCGGCGGCACGCTCTTTTCCGCCTTCCAGCGCTTCGACTACGACTTCGTGCTCGCGATCCTGCTCGCGATCATCGCGATGATCATGGTGGGCGAGGTGCTCGCGGGGCTCGTGCGCCGGGTCTTCCTCGAGAAGGGGCGCGTCGATGACGAGTAGCGCCGCGGGCGCGGCGCGCGCGGGCGCACCGCGCCTCTGGCGGCGCTTCGGGCCGGCCGAGCGCCTCGCGCGCTTCGCGGTCTACCTGGTGCTCGTCGCCGCCGTCGTCTGGTCGGCGCGCACCGTCGAGGTCATCCCCGAGTTCCTCTACGACGCTCCCGAGCAGGTGCAGGACCTCCTGCACCGCATGTGGCCCATCGCCTGGTCGCATTACCCGGAAGGCGTGCACGACGCGCTCGTCGACACGCTGCACATCGCCTCGCTCGGCACGATCCTCGCGGTGGCGATGGCCCTTCCCGTGGGCGTGCTCGCAGCGCACAACGTGGTGCCCTTCGCGCCGCTCAACTACCTCGCGAAGCTCGTGCTCGTCTCCAGCCGCTCGGTGAACTCCCTCGTGTGGGCGCTGCTCTTCGTCGCGATCTTCGGCCCCGGCGCGCTCGCCGGAACGCTCGCGATCGCGTTCCGCTCGATCGGCTTCGTCGGCAAGCTCTTCGGGGAGGCGCTCGAGGAGTCGAATCCCGGCACGATCGAGGCGCTCGTCGCCACGGGCGCCCCCTGGGCCTCGGTGTTCGCCAAGGGCTACTGGCCGCAGGTGGTGCCGGCCTTCTGGTCGATCGTGCTCTTCCGCTGGGACATCAACGTGCGCGAGTCCGCGGTGCTCGGGCTCGTGGGCGCCGGCGGCATCGGCATGGCGCTCGACACCGCCCTCAACCTCTTCCAGTGGGACCGGGTCGCGATGGTGCTCTTCGCGATCTTCGCCGTGGTCGTGGTCGCCGAGGTCGCGGTCACCCAGATCCGCAAGCGGGTCCTGTGAGCGCTCAGTTCCTGTAGCCCGGGTCCGCGCGGTCGAGGCGGCGCAGGAGCGCCGGCCAGGCGAGGCCGCCGCCCGCGCCGCGCGTCACCGCTTCCCACTGCGCCTGGGCGCCGTCGACGATGCCCTGGCCGATCCGGCGAAGCGCCCCCCCGCCCGATTGCGAGCGCACCTGGATCATGCAAGTCGCCTCGAAGAAGTACATGGCGACGAAGGCCTCCGCGACCGAGCGCCCGACGGTGAGCAGGCCGTGGTTGCGGAGCATCAGGAAGCGCTTGTCGCCGAGGTCGCGCACCAGCCGCGGCTTCTCGTCGGCCTCGAGGGCGACCCCCTCGTAGTCGTGGTAGGCGAGCGAGGAGAGCACGAAGATCGAGTGCTGGGAGAGCGGCAGCACCCCCGCCTCCTGCGCGGAGACCGCCACGCCGTTCACGCTGTGCACGTGGAGCACGCACTGCGCGTCCTCGCGGGCGGCGTGGATCGCGCTGTGGATCGTGAACCCCGCCGGGTTCACCTCGTGGGGGCTCGGCATCACCTTGCGGCCCTCGAGGTCCACCTTCACGAGGCTGGAGGCCGTGATCTCGTCGAAGAGGAACCCGTAGGGATTGATGAGGAAGTGGTGCTCGGGCCCCGGGACCCGCGCCGAGATGTGGGTGAAGACCAGGTCCTCCCAGCCGAAGCGGGCGACGAGCCGGTAGCAGGCGGCGAGGTCGACGCGCAGGCGCCACTCCGCCTCGGTCACCGACGAGCGGACGGATCGATCGGGTGCGTTCATGCCTCCCCCCTTGGCGCGGTGGTCGCGAGCGCTTATTATATAGACTGGTCTACTGGAACCCGCAAGCCCGTGACGATGGCCCTTCCCGCCCCCCCGAGGCAGCGCCTGCTCGAGGCCGCCATCGGCCTCATGCGCCGCTCCGGCCTCTCGGGGGCGGGCATCAACGAGATCGTGCGCGAGAGCGGCGCGCCGAAGGGCTCCGTCTACCACTTCTTCCCGGGCGGCAAGCAGCAGATCGTGCTCGAGTCGCTCGCGGCCTACGCGCCCGGCATCCGCGCGGTCTTCGCGGAGGGCCTCGCGCGGGGCCGCACGCCCGCGCAGCGCGTGCGCGCCCTCTTCCGCGGATTCGCGCGGCGCATCGAGGCGAACGACTTCTGCCGCAGCTGCGCCGGGGGGACCGTGACCCTGGACCTCGGGGAGGGCGAGGAGGCGATCCGCCGCGCGATCGCGGCGATGTTCGCCGACTGGATCGCGGTGATCGCCGCGCGCCTGGACCTCGGCGGGCCGCGGCGCAGCCGCTCCTTCGCGGGCCTGGTGCTCACGGCGATCGAGGGGGCCTATATCCGCGCGCGCGCCGAGCGCTCGGGCGCGGCTTTCCGGGAGGCGGGCGACTGGCTCGCGGAGCTCGCGGCGGCCGGCGCGCCTACCTCGCGTTCGGCGCCCAGTCGCTCTTCAGGGGGACGAAGGGCTCGGCCGGCACCGCCTCGTAGCGCACCTCGAGGATCTCGAGCGCCTCGGGGCCGCCGGGCGTGAGCAGCGTCACCGTGTCGCCCTCGCGCGCCTTGATGAGCGCGCGGGCGACCGGCGACACCCAGCTGATGCGCCCCTTCGCGAGGTCCGTCTCGTCGAGCCCGACGATGGTCACGGTGTGCTCCTCGCCCTTCGCCGTGGCGTAGAGCACCGTGGCGCCGAAGAAGACCTGGTCGGTCGCCTCGCGCGCGCCCGGGTCGACCACCTCCGCCACCTCGAGCCGCTTGGTGAGGTAGCGGATGCGCCGGTCGATCTCGCGCAGCCGCTTCTTGCCGTACTGGTAGTCGGCGTTCTCCGAGCGGTCGCCGTTGCGCGCCGCCCAGGAGACCACGGAAGTCACCTGCGGGCGCTCCTCGTTCACGAGCCACTTGAGCTCGTCGCGCATCCGCTGCCAGCCGCCGGGCGTCATGTAGTTCTTCGCCCCCGCCGGGATCGGGTGCTCCTCCTCGCCCTCGAGGTCCTCGACCTCGTCGGACTCGCGGGTGAAGGCCTTGCTCATGGGCTCCCGCTCCCCCGGCCGAGGGTCCCCGCGCGGGCCATGGCGCGCGTCACGACAGCGCCTTCACGAAGGCCCGGATGCCGCCGAGCAGCATCTCGACGGCGATCGCCGTGAGGATCAGGCCCATCAGCCGCTCGATGGCGGTCATCATCCGGTCGCCGAGGCGGCGGTGCAGCCGGTCGCCCGTGGCGAGGATGAGGGTCGCCACCGCCATCGCGAGCGTGATCGCCGCCGCCCACATGCCGACCTTGGCGGGCTCCCGCGTGGCCATGAGCATGACCGTGGCGAGCGCCGAGGGCCCGGCGATGAGCGGGATCGCGAGCGGCACGATGAGCGGCTCGCCCTTCTGCGCCCCGGCGAAGGCCCCCTCGGGGTCGCCGAACACCATGCGGATCGCGATCATGAAGAGGATCACGCCTCCGGCGATGGACAGCGACGTCTCCGACAGGTGCATGAGGGCGAGCAGCGACTGCCCGCCGAACATGAAGCCGATGAGCACCGCGTAGGCGATCGCGCACTCGCGCAGGATCACGCGGCGGCGGCGCTCGGGCGCCACGCCCGCGAGCATCGCGTTCGCGATCGGGACGTTGCCGAAGGGATCGACCACCAGGAAGAGCAGCATCGCGGCCGAGAGGATCTCGTTCGTCATGGGACGCTATGATATTCGCTTCCATGGCCCGCGTTCCCGCCCCCGGCCTCGCCCCCGGAGTCCCCACGGTCGCTTTCCTGTGCCTGCTCGCGGGGGGCTGCGCGATCGCGTGCGCGCCGATCTTCGTGCGGCTCTCCGACACCGGGCCCGTGGCGAGCGCCTTCTGGCGCACGGCGCTTGCGGTGCCGCTGCTCTGGGCGTGGGCCGCGCAGGCCCGGGGCCGGGAAGGCGCGGGCGCGCGCGTTCCTCCGATGGCGCTCGCCGGCGCCGGGATCTTCTTCGCCCTCGACCTCGGCGTCTGGCACTGGTCGATCGTCTACACCTCGGTCGCGAACGCGACGCTGCTCGCGAACCTCGCGCCCATCTTCGTCACGCTCGCCGGCTGGCTCTTCTGGAAGCAGGCGTTCACGCGCACCTTCCTCGCCGGGATGGTGATCGCGATCGCCGGGATGTTCGTGCTGGTGGGTCCCAATTTCGCCGTCGGCGGCACGCGGCTCGCGGGCGATGCGCTGGGCGCGCTCACCGCCGTCTTCTACGCGGGCTACATGCTCTCGATCAAGGCGGCGAGGGACGCGCGCGCCTCCACCGCGAGACTGATGGCCTGGAGCACCACGATCTCGGCGCTGGCGCTCCTGCCCGCCGCGCTCCTGTCGCCGCAGCCGATGCTCCCGCAGGCGCCCGAGGGCTGGCTCGTGCTCGCGGGGCTCGCGCTCGTCTCGCAGATCCTCGGCCAGGGGCTCATCGCCTACGCCTTCGCGCACCTGCCCGCCTCGCTCTCGTCGGTGAGCCTGCTGATCCAGCCGGTGATGGCCGCGCTCTTCGCCTGGGCGATCTTCGGCGAGGCGATCGGGGCGGTGCAGTTCGCGGGCGGGGCGATCGTGCTCGCCGGCATCTGGCTCGCGCGCAAGGGCAGCTAGTCAACCGCCTCCGGGCCCCCGGCGTTACTCGGGCTGACGCCGACCCCACCGAAAGGAGGCTCCAGATGCGTCGTCGAATCGCGACAGCCCTCGCCACCGCGGCGCTTGCCGCCGCGCCCCTCGCCGCCCATGCCGGGAAGGATCTCGCGTTCAGCATCGGCATCGCCGGCCCGGGATTCGCGCTCCAGCTCTCCGACCCCGCGCCGGTCCACTACCGTCCCGCGCCCGTCTACTACCCCGCCCCGGTCGTCGTGCGCCCCGCGCCGGTCGTCTACGCGCCGCGGCCGGTCTACGTCGCGCCGGCCTACTACCCGGTCCCGGTCGTCGTGCGCCCCGGCCATCGCCACCGCCACCACCACCCGCGCGCGGTCGCCGCCTACGCCTGGCGAGGTGCCTACTAGGAAGCCCCTTCGGGCCGCCTCCCGCTCCTGGGACGGCCCGCTTTCTCCTTCGGTTACACTGGGCGCGCATCGCCCGACAATACGGAGGAGAACATGCGTCATGTCACCGCGCGGCTCGCGCTTGCCGCCGCCGCGCTCGTCGCCGCCGGCCTCGCCGCCGCCCAGGGCTACCCCACCAAGTCCATCAAGATGATCGTCCCGTTCCCGCCCGCGGGATCGACGGACCTCTCGGCGCGCGCCGTCGCGGGCAAGCTCGCCGAGCGCCTCGGCCAGCCGGTCGTGATCGAGAACAAGGGCGGCGCCGGGGGCAACATCGGCGCGGAAGCGGCGGCGAAATCCCCGCCCGACGGCTACACGCTCTTCGTGGGCACCGTGGGCACGAACGGGATCAACCGCGCCCTCTACTCGAAGCTCGGCTACGACCACCTGCGCGACTTCGCGCCCGTGATCCTGCTCTCCTCGACGCCCAACGTCCTCGTGGTCAACCCGAACCTTCCGGTGAAGTCGGTGAAGGAGCTGATCGACCTCGCGAGGGCCAAGCCGGGCGAGCTCACCTTCGCCTCGAGCGGCGCGGGCACCTCGATCCACCTCTCGGGCGAGCTCTTCAGCTCGATGGCGGGGCTCAAGATGCAGCACGTGCCCTACAAGGGCAGCGGCCCGATGCTGATCGACCTCATCTCCGGGCAGGTGAACCTCGCCTTCGACAACCTCTCGGCCTCGATCCAGCACATCCGCGCCGGGAAGCTGCGCGCGCTCGCGGTGACCACCGCCGAGCGCTCGGCCACGCTCCCGGATCTGCCCACCGTCGCCGAGGCGGGCGTGCCCGGCTACGACTCGGCCTCGTGGAACGCGATCTTCGCGCCCGCGGGCACGCCCCGGGAGATCGTCGAGCGCCTCGCGAAGGAGCTGAACGCGATCCTGCAATCGCCGGAGACGAAGGCCTTCTTCGCCTCCCAGGGCGCCACCTCCGGCGGCGGCACGCCCGAGCAGCTCCAGGCGTTCGTAAATGCCGAGACGGAGAAGTGGGCGCGGGCCGTGAAGGCCTCGGGAGCGCGGGTCGACTAGCGCCGCGCGAGCGCGAACCGGACGATGGCGCGCGCGCCCGGGCGCGCCACTTCCTCGAACCCCGCGGCCTCGAATGCCGGCAGCACGCCGGTCCACGCGAAGGCCTCGGGGATCGACCCGCCCCTGGGCACCACGGGGTAGCCCTCGACGATCCGGCCGCCCGAGGCGCGCACGTGGCGCTTCGCGGCCTCGAGGAGCCTTCGGGTGACGCCCTGCCGGCGGCGGTCGCGCCGCACGAAGAAGCAGCTGACCGACCATACAGGCGCGTCGTCCACGGGCTTCAGAGTCCGCGAGGCGCGAAAGCGCGGGTAATCCTCGCGCGGGGCGAGCGCGCACCAGCCGACGGGCTCGCCGCCCTCGTAGGCGAGGATGCCGGGCGCGGGGCCCCTGGCGACGAGGGCCCTGAAGTCGCGGCGGTTGGCCTTCGCGTCGCAGGCGCGCCACTCGGTCCCCGTGCGCCGCCAGTACATGCACCAGCAGCCCCCGCAGGCGCCGCGCGGGCCGAAGAGGTGCTCGAGGTCGTCCCAGCGATCGGGGGTGAGCGGGTGGAAGGCGAGCTTCACCGCGGCCTTCAGCGCTTCGCCGCGGGTGCGGCGACCACCTGGTAGAAGGTCTCGTCCTTCCGGATCATCCCGAGCTCGAGCCGAGCACGCTCCTCGATCGCCTCGAGCCCTTCCTTGAGGTCCGCGACCTCCGCCTCGAGAGCGTCGTTGCGGTCCTGGAGCCGCGCATTGGATTCCCGCGCCTGCGCCACCTGCCGGTCGAGCTCCCAGACCCGCAGCCAGCTGCCCTTGCCGAGCCACAGCGGGTACTGCAGCACGGCGACGAGGCCGGCGAGGACAAGGGCGAGGGCCTTCACATCCGCGGCCTCAGCCGAGCTGGTAGAAGGCCCCGCGGCCCGCGTAGGCGGCGCTCTCGCCCAGCTCCTCCTCGATCCTCAGGAGCTGGTTGTACTTGGCGGTGCGGTCCGAGCGGCTGAGCGAGCCGGTCTTGATCTGCATCGCGTTGGTGCCCACGGCGATGTCGGCGATGGTCGAATCCTCGGTCTCGCCGGAGCGGTGCGAGATCACCGCGGTGTAGCCCGCGCACCGGGCCATCTCGATCGCCTCGAAGGTCTCGGAGAGCGTGCCGATCTGGTTGATCTTGATGAGGATGGAATTGGCCACGCCGCGCTTGATGCCCTCGGCGAGGATGCGCGTGTTGGTGACGAAGACGTCGTCGCCCACGAGCTGGACGTGCTTGCCCAGGCGCCGCGTGAGCGTCTCCCAGCCTTCCCAGTCGCCCTCGGCCATGCCGTCCTCGATCGACACGATCGGGTACTTGTCGCACCAGGTGGCGAGCATGTCCGTGAACTGGGCGGAGGTGTAGGCGAGGCGCTCGGCCTCGAAGCGGTACTTGCCGTCCTTGTGGAACTCGCTCGCCGCGCAGTCGAGCCCGAGCAGCACGTCGGAGCCCGCGAGGTAGCCCGCCTCCTCGACGGCGCGCAGGATCCACTGGATGGCGGCCTCGTTGCTGGCGAGGTTCGGCGCGAAGCCGCCCTCGTCGCCGACCGTGGTCGACAGTCCCTCCTTGTCGAGCATCCTCTTCAGGGTCTGGAAGATCTCCGCGCCGCAGCGCAGCGCGTCGCGGAAGGTGGCGAGGCCCGCGGGGATGATCATGAACTCCTGCAGGTCGAGCGAGTTGTTCGCGTGCGCGCCGCCGTTGATCACGTTCATCATCGGCACGGGCATCCTCTTGGGCGCCGCGCCGCCGAGGTAGCGGTAGAGCGACAGGCCCGATTCCTCCGCCGCGGCCTTGGCGCAGGCGACCGACACCGCGAGGATCGCGTTCGCCCCCAGGCGCGACTTGTTCTCCGTGCCGTCGAGCTCGACGAGGACGCGGTCGATGTGCGCCTGCTCGCCCGCGTCGAGGCCGAGGATCGCCTCGCAGATCTCGGTGTTCACGTGCTCGACCGCCTTCATCACGCCCTTGCCGAAGTAGCGCTGCGCGTCGCCATCGCGCAGCTCGATCGCCTCGCGCGAGCCCGTGGAGGCGCCCGAGGGCACGGCCGCGCGCCCCATCACGCCCGACTCGAGCAGGACGTCGGCCTCGACCGTGGGATTGCCGCGGGAATCGAGGATCTCGCGGGCGACGACTTCGACGATGGCGGTCATGCGTTCTTCCTGGCAGGGAGGGGTGCGGGGCTCGACGGCAATTCTACGAGAATTCGGCGCGCTTCCTCGAATTTTCGGTAACGCGTCCGACAACAATCGGTGACAAGGCCGCGCGCGCGCGGCGACATAATCGGCTCGGGAGGGCAACGGTGCCGCGGCCCCGAATCCGGCGGGAACTTTCGCGGCGTCGAAGCGGAAGAGGACCCGAGGCGCAAAGCTTCACCCGCCGCGATCGCCGATGCTCCGTCACCCTGGAGGACGCCATGAGTTCGCCCCTGCTGAGCACTTTCCTGCCCCTCGTTCTGCTCGCCGCCACCGGCGTGCCGACGGACCCGGCGCGCGCCGACGGCCCGTCGTGCCCGCGCGCCGCCCCGGCCTCCGCCGAGGCGCCGCGCGCGGCCGAATCGCCCCCGCCCGCCCCGGCCGAGAAGCCCCGGCGGCGCAAGCCCGAGGCCTGGTGATGGTCCCTTCGGGGCGGGGATGGCTGCGCGCGATCGTCCTCGCCCTCGCCCTCGCGGCGGGAACGGGCGTGCCCACGGACCCCGCGAAGGCGCAGGCGCCCGGCGACGAGGGGCCCGACCGGACCGTCGATGCGGCCACCCGCGCCGAGGTCCTCGCCGCGTGCCTCGCGGCGCTCGAGAAGTCGTACGTGTTCCCCGAGGCGGCGCAGCGCGTGTCCGAAGCGCTGCGCGCGCGCGAGCGCGCGGGCGCGTACGCCGCCGTGACCGGCGCGCGCGATTTCGCCAGGCGCCTCACCGACGACCTGCAGGCGCAGAGCCGCGACAGGCACCTGCGCGTGCGCTACCACGCCGGGGTCCCGCCGCGGGGCGAGGCGGGCGCCGGGCGTTCCGCCGAGGACGAGGCCCGCCGGGCCGACTTCCTGCGCGCCACGAACTACGGCTTCGAGAAGGCCGAGCGACTGCCGGGCAACATCGGCTACCTCGAGGTCCGCTCCTTCAACGCCCCCGACGAGGCCGCGGCGGAAACCGTCGCCGCATCGATGGGTTTCCTCGCGAACGCCGACGCGCTGATCATCGACCTGCGGGCGAACGGCGGCGGCAACCCCGCGCTCGTCGCCCGCCTCTCGTCGTACCTCTTCGACGAGCGAACGCACCTGAACAGCCTGCACTGGCGCGAGGGCGGCCGCATCGACGAGTTCTGGACCTCCGAGGTTCCCGGCCGCCGCTTCGGGGGCGCGAAGCCCGTCTTCGTGCTCACGAGCGCCCGCACCTTCTCGGGGGCGGAGGAATTCGCCTACAACCTGCAGAGCCGCCGGCGCGCGACGATCGTGGGCGAGACGAGCGGCGGCGGCGCGCACCCGGGAGGCCCGGAGCGAGTGCACGACCACTTCTCGATCTGGATCCCTCGCGGGCGCGCCGTGAACCCCGTGACCGGCACCAACTGGGAGGGCACGGGGGTCGTTCCCGACCACGCCGTCGACGCGGAGCGCGCGCTGGTGGCGGCGCAGCAGCTCGCGCTGAAGGCGCTCGCCGCCTCGGAGCCCTCGGAGGCGAGGCGCGCGGCACTCGAGAAGCGCCGCGCGGAGCTCGAGAAGGCGCCCGCTAGAGCTTCTTGACGAGGATCTCGGCGAGCTTCTTCGCCTGGTCGGCGTCGCGCTCGGAGAGCTTCGCGGGGCCGATGGCGAGCGTGAGCCAGGTGCGGCCCTTGCGCAGGTTCATCTGGCCGGTCTTCGCGCTCCAGAACGCGTCGGAGCCCGAGATCAGCATGGGCTTGGTCTGGAACTGCAGCCGCGCCTCGTCGAAGGCGCGCTGCGCATCCTGGTCGGTCTTGCCGAAGCGGAACTGCGCGCTCGCGGCCACGGGCTTGCCGTCCTTGAAGCCGTTGTAGGTGCAGGTCGCCACGACCTTCGGCCGCTTGACCTTGGGGTTGACGGGCTCGGGCGCGGCGGCCACGCCCAGGGCCTTCTCGGCATCGGCCTGCGTGAAGACCTCGCAGGCGTCGAAGGCATCCTGCGCGAACGCCACCCCGGGAAGCGCGAGCGCGGCCGCGAGGGCGAGGCCGGTGATTCGGGTTGCCATGGCGTCCTCCGTGTCTTTCGCGCGGCATCGGCGCGCGATGGGAGGAAGTGTAGCAGCGGACCCCGGCCGAAGGCAGGCCCCGCGGGTTTGACCCCGCCCCGGGAATCGGGGATTATTTCCCGCACACAACCAGGCTCAGGGTCTCCTCGGGAAATGGGCAGGCTGCTGAAGCCGTCGTCCGCGCTGCTGTCGAGCGTCGCGGGAATTCTGCGGCCTCTCGTGCGGCTGCTGATCGCGCACGGCATCACGTTACCGACGGTGGTCGAAATGCTCAAGCAGGCCTACGTGCGCGTGGCCGACGCGGAATACGGGCTGGGCGAGGAGCGTCCCACGGACACGCGCGTGAGCCTGCTCACGGGCGTGCACCGCAAGGACGTGCGGCGCCTGCGCTCCGCGCCCCCCGCGGCGAGCTCCCCGACGGCGCGTCTCGACACGCTCTCCGAGGTCGTCACGCGCTGGATCAGCGACCGGCGCTACCTCGGGCGCGACGGCAAGCCCCGGGCGCTCGCGCGCTCCGCGAGCGCCGGCGCGGCGCACACCTTCGACTCCCTCGCCTACGGCGTGAGCAGCGACCTCAAGCCGCGCACCATCCTCGACGAGCTGCTGCACCTGGGCATGGTGCGCCTCGACGGCGAGCGCGTCGTCCTCGAGGTCGAGGCCTTCATCCCCGACCGGGGCACCGAGGAAAGCGTGTACTACTTCGGCGAGAACGTGCGCGACCACCTGGCCGCCGCGGCCCACAACCTGCTGGGGCGCTCGCCGCCCTACCTCGAGCAATCGGTCTGGTCCGAGGAACTGAGCCCCGAGTCGGTGAACGACCTGCTGCACCTGTCGCGCGAGCTCTGGAGCGAGATGCTCAAGCGCGTGATCCGCAAGACCGCGGAGCTCGAGATCCGCGACCGCGCCGCGGGACGGGCGACCGAGCGCTTCAACCTCGGCGTCTATTTCCATTCCGAGCCGCGCAAGCCCCTTCCACCCGGCCCCGCGAAGCCGACCCGCAAGCGTTGACGACCATGCGCCGATCCCTCCCCCGCTTCCCGCTTCCCGCGGCCGCCCTCGCCGCCGCCGCGCTGCTCGCCGGCTGCTCGGGCTCGAACGCCGTGCAAGTGGTCGGCACGGGCGGCACGGGCATGCCCCAGGTCGCGCCCATCGTCGCCCAGGGGCCGATCACGGGCTTCGGCAGCCTCATCGTCAACGGCCACCGCTTCGACGAGAGCGGCGCCACGGTCACCATCAACGGCGTCGAGAATCGCCCGGTGAGCGAGCTCGGCCTGGGCATGACGGTCGTCGTCCGCGGCGAGCTCGCCGAGGGCGCGGCCGTCGCCACCGCGAAGTCCGTCGTCGCGACCGCCGTCACGGTAGGCGGCCTGCAATCGGTGGACCTCGCCTCGGGCACGCTCGCGGTCTCGGGCCAGACGGTGCGCGTGGGCCCGGGCACGGCGCTGCAGGGCGCCTCGTCGCTCGCGGGGCTCAAGGCCGGCGACGCGCTCACCGTCTACGGGCTACGCAACCCGCTCACCGCCGCGATCGACGCGACCCGCCTCGAGCTCGTGCCGCCGGGGACGGTGGTCACCACGCGCATCCTCGGCATGGTCGCGGCGCTCTCCGGCACGCGCTTCCGCCTCGCCGACCAGGAGGTCGAGTCCGCCGGCGCGACGCTCGTGAACCTCCCGGGCGGGCTCGCGAACGGGCGCTTCGTCGAGGTCGAGGGGCCGCTGCCCGCGCCAGGCGCCACGCTCGCGGCCACCCGCATCGAGGGGCGCTCGCAGCTCGACCTCGCCGACGGCGCGCGCGTCGAGATCGAGGACTTCATCACCGACTTCGCCGGCACCGCCTCGTTCCGCGTCCTGGGGGCCCCCGTGAACGCCGCGAACGCGATCGTCACCGGCGGCACCGCGGCCTCGCTCGCCAACGGCGTGCGCGTCGAGATCGAGGGCACGGTCGCCGGGGGCGTGATCGCGGCCGCGCTGGTCGAGATCCGCGCGCTTCCCACCCAGCTCCCGCCGGAGACGCCGATCGCCGTCGAGGGGACGATCAGCGACTTCGTGGGCCCGGCGAGCTTCCGCGTGCGTGAGCAGGTGATCGACGCCTCCGGCGCGGCCTACACCGGCGGCACGGCCGCGGAACTCGCCAACGGCCGCCTCGTGCGCGCCGCGGGCGTGCAGCGCGGCACCACGCTCGTCGCCGCGACGCTCGCCTTCCTCGCGCCGCCCGAGCCCGAGGGCACGCCGCTCGCCGTGAGCGGGGCGATCACCGACTTCTCCTCGCCCGCGAGCTTCCGCGTGAACGGCCAGGCCGTGACGACCAACGCGAACACCGCGTTCGTCGACGGCACGGCCGCGAGCCTCGCCAACGGCCGGATCGTGGACGTCGAGGGCCGCGCGGTCTCCGGGGTGCTGGTGGCGGCCGTCGTCGCGTTCCGCCCCGATCCCCCGCCGCCGCCGCAGCCGCAGCCCGTGGAGCTGCGCGGCGTCATCACCGACTTCGCCTCCGCGACGAGCTTCCGCGTGAACAACCAGCCGATCACCACCACGGCGCAAACGACCTACGACGACGGGCGCGCCTCCGACCTCGCCAACGGGCGCGAGGTGAAGGTCACCGGGACGCTCCTCGCGGGCCTGGTCACCGCCACGCGCATCGAATTCGAGTCCTCCGGCGGCGAGCAGGCGGAGGTGGAAGGGGCGATCAGCGCTTACGTCTCGATCGCGAACTTCACGGTGAAGGGCCAGGTGATCGACGCCTCGGCCGCGGTCTTCGAGAACGGCTCGCCCGCGAAGCTCGCCGTGGGCCGCAAGGTCCACGTGAAGGGGCCGGTCGCGGGCGGCGTGCTGAAGGCCGCCACCCTCTCGATGGAGCTCTAGGCCCTCACGCGCGCGTGGCTGCGCCCGGCCCGCTCTCCTCGCGCGCCGTGCCGTGGTGGGTGTCGATGCGCACGCCCGCCTTCTTGAGGAAGGGCGTGGGCAGCTCGCCCCCCGCGCAGACGATCACCGCGTCGTTGCCCAGGCGGATCTCGCGGCCCTTCTGCTCGATCACGATGGCGTCGGCCTCGACGCGCCGCACGTTCGACTCGAGCATCACGCGCAGCCGTCCCGCCCCCGCCGCCGCCTCCAGGCGCTGGCGGTTCCTCGTCTTCACGCGGTTGAACGCCTCGCCCCGGTAGGAGAGGACCACGTCGGCGCGCCCGGCCTCGGCCACGGCGAGCGCGGCCTCGAGGGCGCTGTCGCCCCCGCCGACGACGACGACGCGCCGGCCCGCGAACTGCTCCGGCTCGAGCAGGCGGTACACGACCTTGGGGAGCTCCTCGCCGGGGACGCCGAGCTTGCGCGGCGTGCCGCGCCGGCCGAGGGCGAGGAGCACGCTCGCGGCGCGATGCGCCCCCTTTGCCGTGCGGACCTCGAATCCGCCGGGCACGCGCTCGAGCGCCTCCATCCGCTCGCCGAAGCGCACCGCGAGGCCCGTGCCCCGCACGACCTTCTTCCAGAACGCGAGCAGCTGCTCCTTGGAGATCTCCGACATCTTCACCGCGCCCACGATCGGCAGCCTCACGGGCGCGGTCATCGCGATCTTCGCCCGCGGGTAGTGCAGGATCGAGCCCCCGAGGTCGTCCTCCTGCTCGAGCGTGACGTACCGCAGCCCCTTCTCCTTCGCCGCGAGCGAGGCGGTGAGCCCCGCGGGACCGGCCCCGACGATCACGAGGTCGAGGGGTGCGGCGCCCCGCGAGCGCCTCGCGATTGCCTCGACCGCCTGCCGGCCCTGCTCGGCGGCCTTGCGGATGAGCCCCATGCCCCCGAGCTCGCCGGCGATGAAGAGGCCCTCGACGTTGGTCTCGAAGTCGGGCTTCACGAAGGGCAGCTCCATGCCGCGGCGCTCGGTGCCGAAGACGAGCTGGATCGCGTGCGTGGGGCAGGACTCGGCGCACGCGCCGTGGCCGATGCACGCCGACGGGTTCACGAGGAACATCTTTCCGTTCACCACGCCGAGGGCCTTCTCCGGGCAGGCGCGCTCGCACGAACCCGAGCCGAAGCACTTCGACGGGTCCACCACGGGGTGCATCGAGGCGGGCTCGACGAGCCCCGCCTCCTGCGACTCCTTCCACGCGGCGGCGTGCGCGGCCGTGCGCCGGCTCTGGCGGCGCAGGTACACCCACAGGATGAGGAGCAGCGGCCCCCCGTAGAGAAGGGCGGGCGGGATCTCGTTCACGGGCCTCCGGTGGCCGGAAGGGAAGTCGTGCGGTAATATTTCCCGCAGTCAGTCCCGGAATGGTTCCACGCCCTTCGCTGTTGCGCAAGGCCACGCATGCGATACGCCGTACCCGCCACCGCCACCACCCTCGCCGCCCTCCTCGCGGGCGCGGCGTTCGTCGTGCGCCTCGCCGAGCCCTACAAGCCAGGCGACGACCTCGGCTACAACCTCGGTCTCGCGGGGGGGCTGATGATGCTCGCCCTCCTGATGTACCCGGTGCGCAAGCGCGCCGGCTTCATGCGCCGCGCCGGGGCGATGAAGCCCTGGTTCCAGGCGCACATGGCGCTCGGCATCCTCGGCCCCCTGCTGGTGCTCTTCCACACGGGATTCAAGGTCGGCTCGGTGAACGCGGCCGTGGCGCTCACCTGCATGGTCGTCGTGTCGGCGAGCGGGATCATCGGGCGCTTCGCCTACCGCGGCATCCACCACGGCCTCTACGGGCGCAAGGCGAGCCTCGCCGAGTTCGAGGAACGCCTCGTGAAGTCCTCCTCGGGGATCGCGCCGCTCATCAAGGTCTCGCCCGTGGTCGAGCGCGAGCTCGAGGCCTACCGCCGCGCCGCGCTCGACCATTCCGGATCCTGGGGGTCGCGCGCCTGGCGCTTCGTGACGCTGGGATGGCGGGCCCGGCGCGCGCTCGCCGTCAGCCAGGCGGAGATCGAGCGCGTCGTCCGGGAGCGCGGCCGCGCGAAGGGCCGCGACGAGGCCGAGATGCGCCGGCGCGCCTCGAAGGGCCGCCGGCTCCTGCGCGCCTACCTGGGCACGATCAAGCGCGCGGGGCAGTTCACCGCCTACGAGCGCATCTTCTCCGCCTGGCACGTGCTGCACATCCCGCTCGTCTGGCTGCTCGTGGGCAGCGCCGCCTACCACGTCCTCGCCGTGCACATGTACTAGCGATGCGCGCCCTCGCGCGTCTCGCGCACGCCCTCCTCGCCCTCGCCGCCGCGTCCGCCACGGCGCAGTCGCTCGAATCCGTCGTCATGCCCGGCGAGGTGATCCAGGGCCATGCGAAGTACGAGGCAGACTGCAAGAATTGCCACGTGCGCTTCGACAAGGCGGCGCAGACGCGGCTGTGCCTCGACTGCCACAAGGAGGTCGCCGCCGACGTGCGCGGCAAGGCGGGCTACCACGGCCGCTCGAAGGAGGCGGCGGGGAAGGAATGCCGCGCCTGCCACACCGAGCACAAGGGGCGCGAGGCGAGGATCGCCGCCTTCGAGAGCGCGAAGTTCGACCACGGGGCGACGGACTACCCGCTGCGGGAGGCCCACGCGGCACCGAAGGTCGAGTGCCGGGGCTGCCACGAGCCCGGGAAGAAGTTCCGCGCCGCGCCTTCCGAGTGCCGCGCCTGCCACGAGAAGGACGACACCCACAAGGGCTCGCTCGGCCCGAAGTGCCACGACTGCCACACGGAGAGGAACTGGAAGGAGGCGAAGTTCGACCACGCGAAGACACGCTTCCCGCTCGAGGGCAAGCACGTCCCGGCGAAATGCAACGCCTGCCACAAGGACAAGGACTACAAGGCCACGCCCCGCGAGTGCAACGAGTGCCACCGCAAGGACGACCATCACAAGGGACGCTACGGGCCGAAATGCGAGACCTGCCACGACGCGGCGAACTGGGGCAACCGCTTCCGCCACGACACGCAGACGAAGTATCCGCTCCTCGGCAAGCACGCGTCGGTCAAGTGCGACAGCTGCCACAAGGGGTTCCTCTACCGCGACAAGGCGCCGCTCGCGTGCGTGGGCTGCCACCGCGCGGACGACGTGCACAAGGGCAGCCAGGGCGACAAGTGCGAGCGCTGTCACGGCGAGAGGAGCTGGAAGACCTCGAGCTTCGACCACGACAAGACGCGCTTCGCGCTGCGCAACAAGCACAAGGAAGCCAGGTGCGAGGCCTGCCACAAGCCCGGCGCCGAGCTGAAGCTCCCGCGCGAGTGCCTTTCCTGCCACCGCAAGGACGACACCCACAAGGGGCAGTACGGCGAGAAGTGCGAGTCCTGCCACAACGACCGCAAGTGGACCGAGATCACCTTCGACCACGACCGCGACACGAAGTACCCGCTCAAGGGCAGGCACGCCCGCGCGAAGTGCAACGCCTGCCACACCGGCCACCTATTCCAGGCGAAGCTGAAGAGCGACTGCGCGTCCTGCCACCGCAAGGACGACAAGCACGAGGGCCAGGAGGGCGAGCGCTGCGAGCGCTGTCACGGCGAGGCCTCGTGGAAGGTGGCCTCCTACGACCACTCGAAGTCGCGCTTCCTGCTCGCGGGCGCCCACTACCGGACCGAGTGCAAGGCGTGCCACAAGTCGCTCCGGTTCCGCGACGCCGCGCGCACCTGCGACGGCTGCCACGCGAAGGACGACGCCCACAAGAAGACGCTCGGGACGAAGTGCGAGGAGTGCCACAACGCCCGAAGCTGGAAGGCCTGGGACTTCGACCACGACCGGCGCTCGGCCTTCAAGCTCGACGGCCGGCACCGCGCGGTCCGGTGCACGGCGTGCCACGTGAAGCCGATGGAGGCGAAGGTCACCGCGCCCACCGCCTGCTTCGGCTGCCACGCGGCCGACGACACGCACACGGGGGGCTTCGGGGCGCTGTGCGAGCGCTGCCACACGGCCGAGCACTGGAAGAAGATTCGCCCCGGCATGGGCACGGGCCGCTAGCCCCCATTCCCCCGGGGGGTTCTCAAGCCGGGAAAACGCGGTTATAGTGCTTGCGGGATTATTTCCCGCGTAGGCCCACGGACGCCCCGGCGCCCGGCGAAGAACAAGATGAGGCCCGCGCCCGGCGCCCGGACACTGAGGACATCGGGACATGCGAGACTCGAGAGCGGGCCTTTCCGTTTCATCCCACGGCGCGAGCCGGCGGCCCGGCGGCCTGGTCGCCCTGGCCGCGCTCGTGCTCGCGGTGGTCGCCCTCGCCCTGGGCGGAGTCGCGGCAATCGCGGCGGAGGTCGACTTCGGCGTCCGACCCTTCGATCACGCGACGACGGGTTACCTGCTCTCCGGCGCCCACACCCGCGCGCGCTGCGAGACCTGCCACGCCGGGGGCATCTTCCGCGGGACGACGCGCGAGTGCGCCTCCTGCCACAAGCCCGGGAGTCGCCAGGCGGCGACATCCAAGGGCTCCGGCCACATCCCCACGACGGCGCCCTGCGAGACCTGCCACCAGACGCGCGGATGGTCGCCCGCGCTGTTCACCCATTCGGGCGTCACGGCAGGTTCCTGCAGCTCCTGTCACAACGGCACCCAGGCCTCGGGCAAGCCCGCCGGCCACGTGCCCACCACCGCCGCGTGCGACAGCTGCCACCGGACCTCCGCGTGGAAGCCCGTCGTCTTCAACCACGCGGGCGTGGCGCCCGGCACCTGCGCCTCCTGCCACAACGGGAGCAACGCGACCGGCAAGCCCTCGATGCACGTCCCGACGAACCAGGCCTGCGACACCTGCCACCGCACCACCGGATGGAAGCCCGCGAGCTTCAACCACGCGGGCGTGGCGCCCGGCACCTGTGCGTCGTGCCACAACGGCACCAGCGCGACCGGGAAGACCCCGACCCACGTGCCGACGACGCAATCGTGCGACTCGTGCCATCGCACCACCGGCTGGAAGCCCGCCACCTTCAACCACGCGGGCGTGGCGCCCGGCACCTGCGCCTCCTGCCACAACGGCACCAGCGCGACCGGGAAGACCCCGACCCACGTGCCGACGACGCAATCGTGCGACTCGTGCCATCG
>JBGAQP010000035.1:0-29002 GCA_044220635.1 Usitatibacteraceae bacterium | reverse complement strand
CATGTTCCGCCCGCCCAAGCAGGCGTGGCTGCAGGACATCGTTGCCAGCGGGCGGATTCGCCCGAATCTCTCGCCGGTGCCGGCCGACACTGGCGGCGTTCGGCTGCTGATGCGCGCATTGCGGCGCGGGCAGACGGTCGGCATCCTGCCCGACCAGGTGCCGGGCGGTGGTCAGGGGCTGTGGTCGCCGTTCTTCGGCAAACCAGCCTACACCATGACGCTGGCCGCCCGGCTGTCGGAGATGCAGCGGGTCAGCGTGTTTCTCGCCTTCGGCGAGCGCCTGCCCGACGGTGCCGGCTATGTGGTGCATTTCCTGCCGCCGGCAGTTGCCCTCGACGGCGACCTGCAGCAGCGCGTGGATGCGATCAACCGTTCGCTGGAGGCGCTGATCATGCAATACCCGTCGCAGTTCCTCTGGGGCTACAACCGCTACAAGCGCCCGGCCGGCGCCGACGCGTCGGTGGAGCCGGCGTGATGCGGCTGGCGGTCGCCCTGCTGTGGCTGCTGCATCTGCTGCCCCTGGGCGCGATCGCCGCCATCGGCCGCGGACTCGGCGCCGTTCTCTGGCATCTGGCCAAAGAGCGGCGCAGCGTAGTGCGCACCAACCTGCGGCTGTGCTTTCCCGCCATGCCGGAAGGCGAGCGCGAGGCTCTCGCGCGCCGCCTCGCGATAGAGGGCGCGGGCGTCCTCGAGGCTCTCGGGCTGGGCGCCGAACTTCGCGAGCACCGGCATCTGGCGCGTGAGGGAGGCGCACAGCGCGTCGATCGTCTGCACGCGCAGCCTCGCGGCGCTTTCCTCGAGTCCCCAGCCCCCGGCGTCGTTCCTCGCGAGTGCGGCCTTCGCGAGGTCCCAGGTCTTCGCCTCGTGCGGGCGCGCGGGCCGCTCGCTCGCGCGCGCGGCGGCGAGCGCGGCACCGATGCGCCGGCGCACCTCGGCCGCGGCCTTGCGCGTGAAGGTGATCGCGAGGATCTCCTCGGGCCGCGAAACGCGTGCGAGCAGGGCGAGGAAGCGCTGGATCAGGAGCTCGGTCTTCCCGGAACCCGCCGGGGCCTGGACGATGAAGGAAGCCGACGGGTCGAGCGCGCGCTCGCGCTCGGCGCGGTCGGGGATCGGGACGCGCTCACTCATCGTCTTGCTCCTCCTCGCCCGGCAGCCCCGCGCGCTCGGCGATGCGGCACAGCGCGTGCTGGTCGCAGCCCTCGCAAGTGCGCGATCCCGACTTGGGATCGAGACGCGCGTCGCCCGCGGCGAATCCCTCGCCCAGGCGGGCGAGCTCGGCGCGCCACCCCGAGACGAGCTCCGTCCAGTCGCGATAGGGCTCGGCCGCCGCCGTGCGGCTCTCGCTCACGAGCGTCGCGCCGGGCAACAGGCCCTCGGCGCGCGCGATGCCCATGAACGCGTGCTCGCCGACCTTCACGCGGGCGAAGGCGAGGACGGCGACGTCCTCGCCGCCGCCGAGCGCGTACATCGGCAGCTGCGGCTCGTCGGGGCGCGGCCCCAGCCACTGCCCCACGCCCGCACGGCCGGTCTTGTAGTCGATCACCGCGTGGCCGCCCGCGGCGAGGCGGTCGAGGCGGTCGAGGCGCGCGTTCACCGTGAGGCCGCCGAAGGCGAGGGGCTGCTTCCTCTCGGTCGCCACGACGGCGAAATCGCCGCGGCCGCGCTCGAAGTCGAGCCAGGCGCCCGCGAGCGCCACGAGCCGGTCGCGTTCCTCGCGCGCGAAGCGGCCGGAGAGCGCCTGCGGGCGATCGCGGGCGACGCGCCCGATCGCCTCGTCCGCCGCGCGGCCGAGGATTGCGGCGAGCGCTTCCGGCGGCGTCGAGTCGAGCCGCCCCTTGTCGCCCAGCTCGCTCCAGACGGCCGCGAGCATGGCGTGCAGGAGCGTGCCGCGCTCGCGGGCGGCGAGGCCCGGCTGGGGAATCTCGAGCGGCTTCGAGCCGAGGCGGTGGCGCGCGAAGGCGCGGAAGGGGCAGGCCGCCTGGTCGCGGAAGACCGTCGTCCCGCCGCTTTGGGAGGGCGCGGCGAGGCGCGGCCCCGCCTCGTCGACGATGCGCTCGAGCGCGCCGCGCGCCCGGTGGATCGCGTCGCGCCAGGTCGGGAAGCTCCCGATCGCGAGTTCCTCGAGGCGCGCGAGGGGAAGCGCCGCGATGAGCGGGCTCGGCGCGAGCTCGCTGTCGCCCTTCATGCGCGCGTGGCTCGCGACGACTTCGCAGGCCGCCCCGAGCCAGCCCGCGGTGATGCGCCGGTCGAGCGCGAGCGAGCTCTCCGCGGCCGCCTCGGGCACACCCGCCGCGCGCTGCAGGCGCACGGGAATGAACGGGTTGGGGCGCGCCGCGAGGGGCCAGGCCTCGTCGGTGAGCCCCATGACCCAGAGGTGGTCGAAGGCGAGGCCGGCGCTCTCGAGGACGCCGAGGACCTGGATGGGGACCTCGGGCGTCTCGGGCTGGAAGATCGTGTCCGCCGCCATGCGCGCGAGGCGGCCCAGGGCATCGCCATAGCGCATCCGCCCCGCGACGCGCTCGAGCGCGGCGAGGCCCGCGACGAGCGCGTGCCACTTCTTCAGCGCCTGGTACTCGACGGAATCGAGCCCGCGCTCGCCGGGAAACCCCACGGTCGCGAGCGCCTCCGAGATCGTCCTCGCCCAGTCCGCGGGCGAGTGCGTCCCGCGAAGCGCCCGTCGGCCGAGCCGCACGAGATCGCGCAGCCGCGCGGCGAGGACGGGCGCGGGCGGCGCGTCCTTCGCCCCGAAGAGGCCGAGCAGCCCGTCGAGCGCCACGGCCCCCCCGGCGCGCTCCCGGATCGCCGCGTCGAGCCGCGCGCGCGCGGCCATCTCCGTTTCCGCACCGGCGAGGAACGGAGAGCGGATGAGCCGGCTCGCGTCCTCGAAGGCGATCTCGCCTTCGGCGAGGCGCAGCACCAGCAGGGCGTCGTGCACGATCGGGGTGGCGGCGAGGGGCTCGCCCAGCGAGATCTCGAAGGGAAGGACGGGGGCGATCGCGCCGGGCGCGCCCGCACCGGGGTGCAGGACCGAGGCGAGGGCGCGGTGCACCGCCGCGCGCGACTGCGCGAGATCGGGGACCACGATGCCGATGCGCGTCGCCCTTCCGGCGCCTTTCTCCAACCGGTCGCGGGCCCAGAGGGCCGCCGCCGCGATCTCGTCCTTGGCGCCCGCGAACTCGAGCCGCCGCACCCGCGCCTCGCGCGCCGGCGCGCGCGAAGCCGCAAGGCGCGTGCCGTTCGCGGCGAGCGCTGCGAGGAAATCCTCCGCCTGGGGCGCGAGGAGGTCGAAGCCGTAGCGCACGAGGGTGCCGGGCTTGCGCAGCGCCGCGAGGCCGAGCAGCGGCGCCACCCGGTCGGCGAGGCGGGCCGAATCCACGAGGTGGCGCTCGCGCGTGGCGCGCTCGTAGCGCGCGGACCACTCGACGAAGGCCTTCGCGTCCTCGTTGCCCCCGGCCTCACGCAACCGGGACGCGAGCCGCCACCCGTGGGCGAGGCGCCAGGCCTCGCGGCACTGGAGCGCCGCGCTCGCGGCCGAGAGCAGCGCCGCGGAAAACCGCGTGCCGCCGAGCGCCTCTTCCCAGAGCGCCTGCTCCTGCGCCGGGGTAAGCAGCAGGGCCGGATCGGGTGCCGTCTCCGCGTACAGCGCGTCTTCCCAGAGCCGCGCGACGAAATCGTCGAGGGGCAGGATGTCGGGCCCGTCCCAGCGCGCGAGGCCCTTCGCCGCCTGCGCCTCGGAGAATTCGCGCGCGAGCGCCGCGGCGAGGCGACGGTTGGGCGTGACGACCGTGATGCGCGCCTCGGTGCCCTCGGCGAGCCGGGCGAACAACTCCTCGCGGGGGATCCCGGCGGGCGCGCTTTCCATGCGCCCGATGATAGCCGCCCGCCGGCTCAGGGCGTGAGCCTGTAGCCGACCGCGGTCTCGGTAATCAGGTGCTTGGGCTGGGCGGGATCGTCCTCGAGCTTAGCGCGCAGGTGCCCCATGTAGATGCGCGCGTAATGGCCGTGCTCGACGTGCGACGGACCCCAGACCTCGCGCAGGATGTGCCGGTGGGTGAGCACCTTGCCGGCGTTGGCGATGAGGAGTGCCAGCAGCCGGTACTCGACCGGGGTGAGGTGGACGGCCTCGCCCTTGCGCCGCACCGTGCGCGCGGCGAAATCGACCTCGACGTCGCCGAATCGGAAGACCTGCGAGGCTCCCGCGGCGGGAAGCCGGCGCCGGCGAAGGGCCGCACGCACCCGCGCGAGCAGCTCGCCGACGCCGAAGGGCTTGGTGAGGTAGTCGTCGGCGCCCGCATCGAGCGCCTCGACCTTGTCCGGCTCCCCCGCGCGCGCCGAGAGCACGATCACGGGCATCCCCGACCAGGCGCGCAGGTCGCGGATGAAGTCCATGCCGTTGCCGTCCGGGAGCCCCAGGTCGAGGATCACGAGGTCGGGCTTGCGCGTGCCCGCGTCGACGAGCCCCTGCTTCAGGGTGCCGGTCTCGTGGACGACCCATCCCTCGGCCTCGAGCGCGGTGCGCACGAAGCGCCGGATCTGCGGCTCGTCCTCGACCAGCAGCGCGACGGGAGCGGGATCGGTCACGGTGCCCGCCCGGCGCAGGCCTCGCCGTCGGCGGGGGCGAGCGTGGGCGCGTTGCCGAGGGGCAGCGTGATCGTGAATCGCGCGCCCTTCGCCCGCCCCGCCTCCGCGACGATGCGGCCCTTGTGGGCCTCGATGATCGCGCGGCAGATCGCCAGCCCCAAGCCGACGCCGGGGGTGGCGGATTCCCTCTCCCCGCGCGTGAACTTCTCGAACACCCCTTCCTCGCGGCCGGGCGGCAACCCCGGGCCTTCGTCGACGACGTCGACCACGAGCTCCTCGCCCAGCGTCCTGGCCGCGACCGTGATCGGAGTGCCCGGCGGCGTGTACTTGGCCGCGTTCTCGAGGAGGTTCGCGAGCACGCGCTCCATGAGCGTCGCGTCGAAGTACGCGAGCGGCAGGTCCTTCTGCAACGCGACCGTCACCGGGTGCCGCGCGAGCACCGGCGCCATCGCCTTCAGGGTGCTGCCCACGACCTCCTCGAAGGACTGCCAATCCATGCGCAACTTCACCTCGCCGCTCTGGATGCGCGCCATGTCGAGCAGGTTGTTGACCAGGCCGATGAGCCGGCGCGCCTCCCCGCTCACGGCCCGCGCAATCTCCTCCTGCTGCTCCGAGAGCGGCGGCCTGGTGAGCGTGAGCGACTCGGACAGGCCCAGCAGCGCGGCAAGCGGCGTGCGCAGGTCGTGGGAGAGCGCCGAGAGCAGGGAATTGCGCAGCCGCTCGGACTCGATCTTGATGAGCGCGTCGCGCGCGATCTCGACGTAGTGCACGCGCTCCAGCGCGATCGCCACCAGCGCGGAAAACGTCTCGTACTGGCGGCGCTGCTCCGGGACGAGCAGGTCGCGCATGCGCTCGGGGCGGATCGCGAGCACCCCGCGCGTGCGCATCGGCGCCTTCAGCGGCAGGAACAGGCTCTCGTTGCCCGGCAGCGTGTCCGTCCCCGCGCCCGCCGCCTGCGACTGGTCGTAGGTCCACTGCGCGGTGGCCGAGTCCGCGGGGTTGGTCATGGCGTGGCCGGTGGGCGAGGCGAGCCGCTCCTCGGCGTCGGGCACGAGCACCGCCACGCGGGCGCGGAACGCCCGCGCCATGAACGCCTCGCTCGTGGCGATCACCTGCTCCGTGGTGAGCAGCCCCGAGAGGTCGCGCGCGAACTCGTAGAGCGTGCGCGCGCGCTCCTCCCGGTGGGAGGCCACGCGCACCTGGTAGCGCAGCCCCGCGGTGAGGTGCCCCGTCAGCACCCCGACGGCGAGCATCACGCCGAAGGTGACGAGGTACTCGGCGTCGCTCACGGCGAACGAGAAGCGCGGCGGGACGAAGAAGAAGTCGAAGGAGACGACGTTCAGCACCGCGGCGAGAATCGCCGCCTCCCGCCCCCAGCGCACGGCGACGAGGACCACCGCGAGGAGGAAGAACATCACGATGTTGGCGAGCTCGAAATAGGGAAAGAGCAGCGCCGCGACGGCGGTCGTGATCACGCAGGCGAGCGCGGCGCCGACGTATCGCAGGCGCCGCGCCGACTTCTTCGGGTCCTCCTCCTCCACGCGCGCCACGGGCACCGCGACCGGTGCGCCGAACTCCACTCCGCCGCGGCCGATCTCCACGAGGTCGATGTCGGTTGCGGCCGCGGCGATCGCCTCGCCGAGGGTCTGGCGCCACGGCCAGCGCCGCCGGCTGCTCCGGCCGAGGATCACCTTCGAGAGGTTGTTGGAGCGGGCGTACTCCACGATCGCCTCCGCGGGATCGCCGCCGGCGAGGATCGCGGTCTTCGCGCCGAGGTCCTGCGCGAGCTTCACGATCTTCAGGATGCGCTCGCGCTCCGGCGGCGGCAGGCGCTGCAGGCGCGGCGTCTCGACGTAGACCGCGGTCCACTCCACCGCGAGCTGCGAGGCGAGGCGCGCGGCGCTGCGCACCACGTGCTCGGCGCCGGGAGAGGGCCCGATGCACGCGAGGAGCGCCGCCTCGGTCTTCCAGACCTTCTCGATGTCCTGGTCGCTGCGGTACGCCTGGACGTCCTCCTCCACGACGTCGGCCGTGCGCCGAAGCGCGAGCTCGCGCAACGCCATGAGGTTGCCCTTGCGGAAGAAGTTCGCCGCGGCGCGCTCGGCCTGCTCGGGGATGTAGACCTTGCCGGCCTTGAGCCGGGCGAGGAGCTCGTCGGCGGGAATGTCGACCAGGACCACCTCGTCCGCGGCCTCGAAGAAGGTGTCGGGAACGGTCTCCCAGACGCGGATCCCGGTGATGCCCCCCACCACGTCGTTCAGGCTCTCGAGGTGCTGGACGTTGAGCGTCGTGTAGACGTCGATCCCCTCGGCGAGCAGCTCCTCGACGTCCTGCCAGCGCTTCGGGTGGCGCGAGCCGGGTGCATTGGTGTGCGCGAGCTCGTCGACGAGGACAAGCGAGGGCCTGCGCGAGAGCGCCGCGTCGATGTCGAACTCGCGCACCGTCACGCCCTTGTGCGCGACCTCGCGCGGCGGGAGGACCTCGAGCCCCTCGAGGAGCGCCGCGGTCTCGCCGCGCCCGTGCGTCTCCACGACGCCCGCCACGACGTCGCGGCCCTCGGCGCGCAGCGCCCGCGCCGCGCCGAGCATGGCGTAGGTCTTGCCCACGCCCGCCGAGGAGCCGAAAAAGACCTTGAGCTTGCCGCGCGCGGCGGCCTGCTCCTCGCGCTTCAGGCGCTCGAGCAACTCGTCCGGGTCGGGGCGGGGGGCGTCCAAGGGTGGAACTCGGTCAGGCGTTCAGCGCGTCCCCATGATAGACCCGGCGCCCGGGGGCCGGATCCGCTAGCGGACTTCCTCGAGCGCCAGGTTGAGCCGCAGCACGTTGACGCGCGGCTCGCCGAGGAGCCCGAGGGTGCGCCCCTGCGTGTGCTCGGCCACGAGCGCCCTCACCCGCGCCGGGTCGACTCCCCGCGCCTTCGCGACGCGGGCCGCCTGGTACTCGGCGGCCGCGGGGCTCAGGTGCGGGTCGAGCCCGCTCGCGGAGGCCGTCACGAGGTCCGCGGGCACGGGAGCCGTGTTGCCGGGATCGGCCTCGCGAAGCGACTTCACGCGCGCGGCGACCGCCTCGGCGAGCGCGGGGTTGAGCGGACCCAGGTTGGATCCGCTCGACGCCGCGGCGTTGTACGGATACGGCCCGGTCGCCGAGGGGCGGCCCCAGAAGTATTTCGGGGAGGAGAACGGCTGGCCGACGAGCGCGGAGCCCACGGGCTTGCCGTCGCGCTCGACGAGGCTGCCGTTCGCCGGGCCGGGGAACGCGAGCTGGGCGATCGCCGTCACGAGGCCGGGGTAGATCGCGCCGGTCACGACGGTGAGCGCGGCGAAGAGGACGAATGCGGGGCGGAGGATGGCGTTCATGGGGTGCGTCCCGTTCTCAGGCGGCGCCGAGCGCCACGAGGATCATGTCGATCGCCTTGATGCCGACGAAGGGCACGACGATGCCGCCGAGCCCGTAGACGAGCAGGTTGTCCCGGAGCAGCTTCGCCGCGCCCACGGGGCGGTACTTCACGCCGCGCAGCGCGAGCGGGATCAGCGCGACGATGATCAGCGCGTTGAAGATCACCGCCGAGAGGATCGCGCTCGCGGGGGTGGCGAGCCCCATCACGTTGAGGGCGTTGAGCTGCGGGTAGGTGGTCGCGAAGGCCGCCGGGATGATGGCGAAGTACTTGGCGACGTCGTTGGCGATCGAGAAGGTCGTGAGGGACCCCCGGGTGATGAGCAGCTGCTTGCCGGTCTCGACGATCTCGATGAGCTTCGTGGGGTTGGAGTCGAGGTCGACCATGTTCCCGGCTTCCTTGGCGGCCTGGGTGCCGGTGTTCATGGCCACCGCGACGTCGGCCTGCGCGAGCGCCGGGGCGTCGTTGGTGCCGTCGCCCGTCATCGCGACGAGTCGCCCCTCGGCCTGGGTGTCGCGGATGAGCTTGAGCTTCGCCTCGGGCGTGGCCTCGGCGAGGAAGTCGTCCACGCCCGCCTCGGCGGCGATCGCCGCGGCCGTGAGCCGGTTGTCGCCGGTGATCATGACGGTGCGGATCCCCATGCGGCGCAGCTGCGCGAAGCGTTCCTTGATGCCGCCCTTCACGACGTCCTTGAGCTCGATCACGCCGAGCACGCGCGCGCCCTCGGCGACGACGAGCGGCGTCGAGCCCCGGCGCGCGACCATGTCCACCTGCGCGGAGATCTCCGCCGGGAACTGGCCGCCCTTCGAGGCCACGAACTCGCGGATCGCCTCGGCCGCGCCCTTGCGGATCTCGCGCCCGTGGTGGTTCACGCCGCTCATGCGCGTCTGGGCCGAGAACGGCACGAAGGTGGCGCCGAGCGCGTGGAGGTCGCGCTCGCGGATCCGGTACTTCGTCTTCGCGAGCACCACCACGGAGCGGCCCTCGGGGGTCTGGTCGGCGAGCGAGGAGAGCTGCGCGCAGTCGGCGAGCTCGGCCTCGCTCACGCCCGCCGCCGGGAGGAAGTCCGTGGCCTGGCGGTTGCCGAGCGTGATCGTGCCGGTCTTGTCGAGCAGCAGCACGTCCACGTCCCCGGCCGCCTCGACGGCGCGCCCGGACATGGCGATCACGTTCGCGCGCAGCATCCTGCCGATGCCCGCGAGCCCGATCGCGGAGAGCAGCCCCCCGATGGTGGTGGGGATCAGGCACACGAGAAGCGCGATCAGCACCGTGATCGTGATGGGGCTGCCCGCCTTCGCGACCTCGACCGCGTAGATCGAGAACGGCAGCAGCGTCACCGTCGCGAAGAGGAAGACGAGCGTGAGCTTCACGAGCAGGATCGAGAGCGCGATCTCGTTGGGGGTCTTGTGGCGGCGCGCGCCCTCCACCATCGAGATCATCCGGTCGAGGAACGACTCGCCGGGGTTCGCGGTGACGCGCACGACCAGCCAGTCGGAGAGGATGCGCGTGCCCCCCGTGACGGAGGCGAAATCGCCGCCCGCCTCGCGGATGACCGGGGCGGATTCCCCCGTGATGGCGGACTCGTCCACGGAGGCCGCGCCCTCGAGCACCTCGCCGTCGGCGGGAATGAAGTCGCCCGCCTCGACGAGGAACGCGTCGTGGCGCCGCAGTTGCGCGGCATTCACCGTCACGACGGGGGCGTCGCGCTTCGGGCCGGCGAGCTTCTTCGCGGTGACGTCGCGCTTGGCGCTCCTGAGCGCGTCGGCCTGGGCCTTGCTGCGGCCCTCCGCGACCGCCTCCGCGAGGTTCGCGAAGAGCACCGTGAACCACAGCCAGACCGCGATCGCGAGGATGAAGCCCGCGGGGGCCTCGCCGGAGCCGGCGAGCGCCTCGAGCCAGAGGATCGTGGTGAGGATGCTGCCGACGTACACCACGAACATGACGGGGTTGCGCCACTGGTGCTGGGGGGCGAGCTTCACGAGCGCGTCGACGAGCGCCTGGCGCAGGATCGGGCGCGTCACGAGCGAGCGCGGCAGGTGGTGGGTCGGGTGCAGCGTCTGGGTCGTCATCGATCGGGCTCCGGATTCCTCGATGGGGCGGCTCACTTCGCCGCGCCGAGCAGGAGGTGCTCGACGATCGGGCCCAGCGCGAGGGCCGGGAAGAAGGTGAGCGCGCCAATGATGATCACCACGCCGACGAGCAACGCCACGAAGAGCATCCCGTGGGTGGGGAGCGTTCCGACCCCCACGGGCACCCTCTTCTTCGCGGCGAGCGCTCCGGCGAGCGCGAGCACGGGGATCGCGAGCCAGTAGCGCGAGAAGAACATCGCCACGCCGAGCGCCGTGTTGTAGAAGGGCGTGTTCGCCGAGAGGCCCGCGAAGGCGCTCCCGTTGTTGTTCCCCGCCGAGGAGAACGCGTAGAGGATCTCGCTGAAACCGTGGGCGCCGGGGTTCGCGACCCCGGCCTTGCCCGCGTCGACCATCAGGGCAATGGCGGTGCCGAAGAGCACCAGCAGCGGCGGGATGAGCACGGCGAGCGAGGCCATCTTGATCTCGAAGGCCTCGATCTTCTTGCCGAGGTACTCGGGCGTGCGCCCGATCATGAGGCCGGCCACGAACACCGCGACGATCGCGAAGACGACCATGCCGTAGAGGCCCGAGCCCACGCCGCCGAAGACCACCTCGCCGAGCTGGATCAGCCACATCGGCACCAGGCCGCCAATCGGGGTGAGGGAATCGTGCATCGCGTTCACGGAACCGTTGGAGGCGGCGGTCGTCGCGGTCGCCCACAGCACGGAGTTGGCCACGCCGAAGCGCGCCTCCTTGCCCTCCATGTTCGCGCCGCCCGCGGAGGCGGAGTCCGCCCCGGCCGCGGCGAGGCCCGGGTCGGGCCGGCCTTCCGCCCAGGCCCCCAGGACGAGCATCGCGACGAAGATCGCGGTCATCGCGGCGAGCAGGGCCCAGCCCTGGCGCGTGTCGCCGACCATGCGCCCGAAGGTGTAGCAGAGCGCGGCCGGGATGAGCAGGATCGAGAGCACCTCGATGAAGTTGGAAAGCGGCGTGGGATTCTCGAGCGGATGCGCGGAGTTCGCATTGAAGAAGCCGCCGCCGTTCGTGCCGAGCTGCTTGATCGCGACTTGCGAGGCGGCCGGACCCACGGCGATCACCTGCTCCTTCCGGATCGCCTTCTCGGTGACCGCGTTTCCCTTCTCGTCCTTCACCGGCTGGCCCGCCGCGTCGAGCTTCGGCGCGTCGTATTCCGCCGCCTCGACCAGGGGTACGGTGTGGTAGGCGGAGAATGTCTGGACGACCCCCTGGGAGACGAGCGCGAGCGCGACGACGGTCGAGAGCGGCAGCAGGATGTAGAGCGTGGAGCGCGTGAGGTCGACCCAGAAGTTGCCCACGGTCCCGGCGCCCTGGCGCGCGAAGCCGCGGACGAGGGCGACGAGAACCGCCATGCCGGTCGCGGCCGACAGGAAGTTCTGCACCGCGAGGCCGAGCATCTGCGTGAGGTAGCTCATCGTGGCTTCCCCGCCGTAGCCCTGCCAGTTGGTGTTGGTCATAAAGCTCACGGCGGTGTTGAAGGCCGAGTCGGGAGAGACCGCGCCCATCGTCGCGGGGTTGAGCGGCAGCACCGCCTGCAGGCGTTGCAGGCCGTACACCGCGAGCCCGCCGAGCAGGTTGAAGGCGAGCATCGCCAGGGCGTAGCGGGTCCAGTGCATTTCCGCGGCCGGGTCCACGCCCGCGATCCGGTAGAGGAAGCGCTCCACGGGCCCGCCGAGGCGGCCGGGGATCGTGCCCTCGCCATCGTAGACGCGCGCCATGTACGCCCCGAGCGGCTTCGCGAGCGCGATCAGGACGGCCACGTAGAGGGCGAGCTGAAGCCAGCCGTTCCCGCCCATCAGAATTTCTCCGGGAAGAGGAGGGCGATCACGAGGTAGACGAGGATCGCGGCGGTGACGACGCCCGCGAGGAGGTAGAGCCAGCTCATCGCGGCCTCCGCAGGCGTTCGCAGAACAGGACGAAACCCGCGCTCAGGGCGGTGAAGCCCACGAGCAATCCGAGATACAGGAAGTCCATGGCGATCCCTCCGGGAAGCCGCATTCACGAGCGGACAAGATAGCGCGGAGGGCGCAAAGGCCGCGCAAGGAATGCGGCCGCGGGTGGAAAAAAAGTGCAAAAACAAGGGTGGCCAAGCCCGGCGAGTCTGCGCCGGGGCCGGCGGCAGCTCTTGCGCCCCGTCGACGAACCCGTGGGTCGGAGGGGCCGGGGCCCGTTGCGGATCAGCCGAACTTGGCGAGCAGCGCGGCGACGCTCTCGAGGCGCTTGTCGACGCCCGCCTTGCCCACGATGCCGGGATCGGCGCCCGACTGGATCGCGCAGGCGAGCACGTTGAAGAAGGCCTTGTCGAGGGCGCGGCGCGCGGCCGAGAGCTGCTGGGTGATCTTCTCGCAGTCCTCGCCGGCCGAGATCATGGCCTGGATGCCGCGCAGCTGCCCCTCGACGCGCTTGAGACGCAGGACGAGCTCGCGCTGGTGGGTGGCGTTGCGGATCGTGGCCATGGGGTCCTCCGGAAAGTCCGATGACTATACGGTACGGAGTATGCGGTTGCAAGGCGCCCGCCGCCGGGCCCGAAGGAGCGCGGGGTCGGCTTGACATACTATACTCCCTAGGGTATCTTGCCGGCTGTTCCCACCAGCCCCCGGAGCCTTCCATGACCACCGAACGACTCGTGCGCATCTTCGCCGGCGCCTTCGTCCTCGCCTCCCTCGCCCTGGGCGTCGAGGCGAGCCCGGTCTTCGCGAGCAAGCACTTCCTCTGGTTCACCGCCTTCGTCGGCGTGAACCTCTTCCAGAGCGGCTTCACGCGCCTGTGCCCCCTCGAGTCGGTCCTGAGGAAGCTCGGCGTGAAGACGGCCGCCGCCTCCTGCTAGGAGCGCGCGATGGATACCCGGAATCCCGAAGCCGTCCACGTCGCCTGCCCGAAGTGCCTCGCGGCCAACCGCGTGGACGCGAGCCGGCTCGCCGACGGCCCGAAGTGCGGGGGCTGCGGCACGGCGCTGCTCGACGGCGCTCCCGTCGCGCTCGGCGCGGAGGCGTTCGACGACTACGTGGGCCGCACGGAGCTGCCCGTGGTCGTCGACTTCTGGGCCGAGTGGTGCGGCCCCTGCCGCCTCATGGCCCCGGCGTTCGCGAAAGCCGCGGCCGCCCTCGCCACCCGCGCGCGCTTCGTCAAGGTCGACGTTGACGCGGCGCAAGCCCTCGCGGGGCGTTTCGGCATACGCTCGATCCCGACCCTGGTGCTGCTCAAGGGCGGGCGCGAGATCGACCGTGTGTCGGGCGCCCGGGACGCCGGCGCGCTCGAGCGCTGGGTCGCGAGCCGCGCCTGAAAGGCCCCGCCATGAAGCGCCTCGCCCTCCTCGCCCTGCCCCTCGCGCTCGCGGCCTGCGGCGGCGAGACGCCCGCCGCGAAGGCCCCTGCCGCCGAGCCCCTGAAGAGCGCGGCCGTCGAGATGCGCGAGGTGGACCTCACCACCACGGCGGAAGCCGTGGTCGAGGCCGTGCGCCAGTCCACGGTGTCGGCGCAGATCTCGGGGCGCATCGTCGACATCCGCTTCGACGTGGGCGACCTGGTGAAGAAGGGCGACGTGATCGCGCGCATCGACGAGCGCGCCGCGAGCCAGGCCGTGGCCGCGAGCGAGGCGCAGGTGCGCGAGGCCGAAGCGGCGCTCGTGAACGCGCGCGCCCAGTACGAGCGCTCGAAGCAGCTTCTCGCGCAGAAATTCATCAGCCAGGCGGCGCTCGACAAGGCCGAGGCCGACTTCAAGGCCGCCGAGAGCCGCATGAAGGCGATGCTCGCGGGCGCGGGCGCGGCCGCCACGGAGCGCAGCTTCGCCACGATCGTCGCGCCCTACGGCGGCGTGGTCTCGGCGCGCCACGTGCAGCTGGGCGAGATGGCCTCGCCGGGCAAGGCGCTGCTCACCGGATTCGATCCGTCGTCGCTGCGCGTGGTGGCCACCGTCCCCTCCGCCCAGGTCGCCCCGATCCAGGCGGGCGCCAGGGCGCGCATCGAGATCCCCTCGGCCAACCGCTGGGTCGATGTGAAGTCGATCGTCGTGGTGCCCTCGGCGGACCCGCGCACGCACACCACGCAGGTGCGCCTCGAGCTGCCCGCGGACACCGCGGGCGTGCTGCCCGGCGTCTTCGCCCGCGCGCACTTCGTCGTCGGGCGCGCGCCCCGCCTCATGGTGCCCCGCGAGGCCGTCGTCCACCGCAGCGAGGTGACCGGCGTCTACGTGATCGCGGAGGGCGCCGCACCTCGGCTTCGCCAGGTGCGCCTGGGCACCGCCGCCGACGAGCGCTCGGTCGAGGTGCTCGCCGGCCTCAAGCCCGGCGAGAGGGTCGCGCTCGAGCCGGTGAAGGCGGGCATGACGCCTTCCGCTCCCGGCGCCTAGGAGCAATCCGTGGAAGGCATGGGCGTCTCCGGGCGGATCGCCCGCTACTTCCAGGATTCGCAGCTCACGCCGCTCTTCGCGCTCGTGGCGTTCCTGCTGGGGCTCTTCGCGGTGGCGGTCACCCCGCGCGAGGAGGAGCCCCAGATCAACGTCACGATGGCGAACGTCTTCATCCCGTTCCCGGGGGCGTCGGTGCGCGACGTCGAGTCGCTCATCTCCACCCCCGCCGAGCAGGTGCTCTCGCAGATGGAGGGCGTGGAGCACACCTACTCGGTCTCGCGCCCCGGGATGTCGGTGCTCACGGTGCAGTTCAAGGTGGGGGTGCCCCGCACCGAGGCGATCGTGCGGCTGCGCGACACCCTCTCCGCCAACCGCGACTGGGCCTCCGCCGAGCTCGGGATCCTCGAGCCCATCATCAAGCCCAAGGGCATCGACGACGTGCCCGTGGTCTCGCTCACCTTCTGGAGCACCGACCCCGCCAAGGGCGCCTACGAGCTCGAGCGCGTCGCCCACGCCGTCGAGATCGAGGTGAAGCGCGTGCCCGGAACGCGCGAGGTGCAGACGCTCGGCGGCCCGGGGCGCGTCGTGCGCGTGCTGCTCGATGCCGACCGCATGAACGCGAGCGGCGTTTCCGCGCTCGACGTGAGGAACGCGCTGCAGCTCTCCAACGTGACGCTGCCCACCGGCGCGCTCGTGCGCGACAACCGCGAGATCGTGGTCGAGACCGGCAACTACCTCGAGTCGGCCGCCGACGTGCGCGGCCTCGTCGTGGGCACCGTCGAGCGCCGCCCGGTGTACCTCGCCGACGTGGCCGAGGTCGTCGACGGCCCGGACCAGCCCGCGCGCTACGTCTGGACAGGAACCGGCCCCGCGGCCGGCGACAAGGGCATCGACGCGCCCGGGGAGCGCCCCGCCGTGACGCTCGCCGTCACCAAGAAGCCCGGTGAGAACGCGGTCGAAGTGGCCGAGGGCATCATGACGCGCGTCGCCGAGCTCGGCGGCACGGTGATCCCCTCGGACGTGCGCTTCACGGTCGCGCGCGACTACGGGGCCACCGCGAACGACAAGGCGCAGAGCCTCATCAAGAAGCTCGTCTTCGCCACCCTTTCCGTCGTCGTGCTGGTGTTCGCCGCGCTCGGGCGGCGCGAGGCCCTGATCGTCGGCGTGGCGGTGGTGCTCACGCTCGCGACCACGCTCTTCGCCTCCTGGGCCTGGGGCTTCACGCTCAACCGCGTCTCGCTCTTCGCGCTCATCTTCTCGATCGGCATCCTCGTGGACGACGCGATCGTCGTCGTGGAGAACATCCACCGCCACCGCGGGCTCGAGGCGGGGCCGCTGCACGGCATCATTCCCGAGGCGGTCGACGAGGTGGGCGGCCCCACGATCCTCGCGACGCTCACCGTGATCGCCGCGCTGCTGCCCATGGCCTTCGTCACCGGCCTCATGGGGCCGTACATGAGCCCGATCCCGATCAACGCGAGCCTGGGCATGCTCATCTCGCTCGCGATCGCCTTCACCGTGACGCCGTGGCTCGCGCTGAAGCTCCTCGGCCACCACGGCCACCCCGAGCCCTCGAAGCTCGACGCGAAGCTCGAGAGCGTGTTCCAGAGGCTGCTCGGCCCGTTCATCGCCGCGCCGCAGGCCCCGCGCAACCGCCGCCGGCTTCTCCTCGGCGTCCTCGGGCTCATCGTCGTCTCGGTGGGTCTCGCCGGCGTGAAGCTCGTCGTGCTGAAGATGCTTCCCTTCGACAACAAGTCGGAGTTCCAGGTCGTGGTCGACATGCCGGCGGGCACGCCCGTCGAGGTCACGGCGGCGGCCCTTCGCGACCTGGGCGCGCGCGTCGCCGCCGTCCCCGAGGTGACCGACTACCAGGCCTACGCGGGACTCGCCTCGCCGATCAACTTCAACGGCCTGGTGCGCCAGTACTACCTCCGGAACCTCTCCGAGCAGGGCGACCTGCAGGTGAACCTGGCCGACAAGGCGAAGCGAAGCCGCAAGAGCCACGAGATCGCCGCGAGCCTGCGCCCGGACCTGGAGGCGATCGCGAAGCGTTGGGACGCCCGCGTGAAGGTGGTCGAGGTCCCGCCGGGACCGCCCGTGCTCTCCCCGATCGTCGCCGAGGTCTACGGCCCCGACGAGGCGGGCCGCTACCGCGTGGCGAAGCGGGTGCGCGAGGCGCTCGCCGCCACGCCCGACATCGTCGGCATCGACGACACCGTGGACGACCCCGCGCCGCGCATCGTGCTGAAGGTGGACCAGGGGCGCGCCGCGATCCTCGGGGTCTCGCGCCGCGACGTGGTCGAGACGCTGCGCATGGGGCTTTCGGGCACCGACGTGACGCCGCTGCACGACGGGACCTCGAAGTACGAGGTGCCGGTGCGCGTCGCGCTGCCCGCCGAGCGCCGCGGCGAGCTCGCCGAGTTCCTGAAGCTGCAGATCCGCGGCGCCGACGGCTCGCTCGTTCCGCTCTCGGAGCTCGTGCGCGTGGTGCGCAACGACCGCGACCGCCCCGCCTACCACAAGGACCTGCTGCCGGTGGTCTACGTCGTCGCCGACCAGGCGGGGAGCACGGACAGCCCGCTCTACGGCCTGTTCGCCGCGCGCGGCAGGATCGCCGGAGCCGCGCTCGCCGAGGGCGGCACGCTGGGCGAGTACTTCATCCGCCAGCCCTCGGACCCCTACCGGCAGTACGCGATCAAGTGGGACGGCGAGTGGCAGGTGACCTACGAGACCTTCCGCGACATGGGCCTCGCCTACGGCGTGGGGCTGGTGCTCATCTACCTGCTCGTGGTGGCGCAGTTCCGCTCCTACCTCGTGCCGCTGGTGATCATGGCGCCCATCCCGCTCACCGTGATCGGCGTGATGCCGGGGCATGCGCTGCTCGGCGCGAACTTCACCGCGACCTCGATGATCGGCATGATCGCGCTCGCCGGGATCATCGTGAGGAACTCGATCCTGCTCGTGGACTTCGTGAACCTGAAGGTGGCCGAGGGCGTGGCCTTCCGCCACGCCGTGATGCACTCGGCCGCGGCGCGGGCGAAACCGATCGCCCTCACCGCGCTCGCCGCGATGCTCGGCGCCGGGTTCATCCTCGACGACCCGATCTTCAACGGGCTCGCGATCGCGCTCATCTTCGGCATCCTCGTCTCGACGCTGCTCACGCTCGTCGTGATCCCGGTGCTCTATTACGTCGCCTTCCGGCGCCGGTTCGAATCGCCCGCCCCCTGAGCCCCGGGCCGTGTGCGAGCTCTTCGCGATGTCGAGCCGCCACCCCGCCACGGTGCGCCTGTCGCTCGAGGAGTTCGCTCGCCACGGCGGGCTTGCCGGGCCGCACAAGGACGGCTGGGGCATCGCCTTCTACGACGGCCTCGACGTCCGCATCATCCGCGAGGCCGAGCCTGCCGCCCACAGCGCCTGCGCGCGGCTGCTTCGCGAGCGCGGCCCCGGAAGCCCTTACGTCCTGAGCCACATCCGCAGGGCCACGCAGGGCGCGGCGACGCTCGCCAACACCCAGCCCTTCGCCCGCGAACTCGCCGGCCGGATGCACGTCTTCGCGCACAACGGCCACCTCGAGCCCGCGCCCGCGCTTCCCGGGGACCGCAGCCGGTCCTTCCGGCCGGTCGGCGACACCGACTCGGAACGGGCCTTCTGCGCGCTGCTCGAGCGCCTGCGCGCGCCCTGGCTCGCCGCGGACGCGGTGCCAGCCCTGGAGGAGCGTCTCGCCGTCGTGTCGGCGTTCGCGAGGCAGCTGCGCGCCCTCGGCCCGGCGAACTTCCTCTACTGCGATGGCGACGCGCTCTTCGCCCACGGGCACCGGCGCACGCACCCCGACGGCGTGCGGCCCCCGGGCCTGCACGTCCTGTGCCGCACCTGCGCGGCGCAACACGGCCCGTTCGAGGCCGGGGGCCTCACGATCGAGCCGGGCGCGGACCGGCAGGAGGTGGTCCTCGTCGCGAGCGTCCCGCTCACGGCGAGCGAGGCCTGGCGGCCGCTCGAGGAAGGCGAGGTGCTCGTCGCGCGCGGCGGCCGCATCGTCGCGAAGGCCTCCCCGGGGACTGCGGACCGGCGGCATCGGGCATAGAATGGCCGCCTCGGCTCCTTCATGCCCGCGCCATGGATGACGCTCTGCTCCTCGCCCGCGCCCAGTTCGGGCTGAACATCGCGTTCCACATCCTGTTCCCCACGCTCACGATCGCGCTGGCGTGGTTCCTGCTCGGCTTCCGCATCGCCTACCAGCGCACCCGCGACCCGGGGTGGCTCGCCACCTACAAGCTCTGGACCAAGATCTTCGCCCTCACCTTCGCCATGGGCGTGGTCACGGGCATCGTCATGTCCTTCCAGTTCGGCACCAACTGGCCGGGCTTCATGAACCGCGTGGGGGCGATCGCGGGGCCGCTGCTCGGCTACGAGGTGCTCACCGCCTTCTTCCTCGAGGCGACCTTCCTCGGGGTGATGCTCTTCGGGATGAACCGCGTGCGCGACGCCGTGCACATCGCGGCCACGGCGCTCGTGGCGATCGGCACCTCGCTCTCGGCGTTCTGGATCCTCGCGCTCAATTCCTGGATGCAGACGCCGGCGGGCCACGTCCTCGACGGGGACCAGTGGATCGCCGCCGACTGGCTCGCGGTGATATTCAATCCCTCCTTTCCCTACCGCTTCGCGCACATGATGATCGCCTCGGGGCTCACGGCGGCGTTCGTGATCGCCGGGCTCTCGGCGTGGCGGCTGCTGCGCGCCCCCGGGGACGAGGGCGCGCGCCGGACGCTGCGCGCGGGCCTGCTGGCCGCGACGGTCCTCGCGCCCGTCCAGCTGGTCGTCGGCGACTTCCACGGCCTCAACACGCTGAAGCACCAGCCCGCGAAGATCGCGGCGATGGAGGCGATCTGGCACACCGAGAAGGGCGTGCCGCTGGTCCTCTTCGCGGTGCCCAACGGGAAGACGCGCACGAACGACTACGCGATCGAGCTCGCCTACGGCGCGAGCCTCGTCCTCAAGCACGACGCCGGGGCCGAGCTGCAGGGGATCGACGCCTTCGGGGCCGACGCCCCGCCCGTCGCGCCCGTCTTCTACGCCTTCCGCATCATGGTGGGCACGGGCGTGCTCATGATCGCGCTCGCCTGGTGGGGCGCCTGGGCGACGCGCCGCCGCAGGGTCGCGCCGCGCTGGCTCCTCTGGACCTTCGCGGGCTTCACCTTCTCGGGATGGGTCGCCACGCTCGCCGGCTGGATCGTCACGGAGATCGGGCGCCAGCCCTGGCTCGTGACGGGGCTGCTGCGCACGGCCGAGGCCGTGGGCGAGGTCTCGGGCGCGGAGCTCGGCGCGAGCCTCACCGGCTACGCCCTCACCTACGCCGGGATGTTCGTCGCCTACATGGTGGTGCTCACCCACCTGGCGGGAGAGGGCGCGAAGGGCGGGCCCGGGCCCGCCGCCGCGATGGCGATGCCGGTCGCCGAGGCCGCGGACTAGGAGGCGCGATGGACCTGCCGCTCGTCTTCATGATCCTCATGGGCGTGGCCGTGCTGGCCTACGTCATCCTCGACGGCTACGACCTCGGCGTGGGCATGCTGATGCCCGCGGCCGCGGCCGAGGAGCACTCGGTGATGGTCGCCTCCATCGGCCCCTTCTGGGACGCCAACGAGACCTGGCTGGTGCTGGGCGTGGGCATCCTCCTGGTCGCGTTCCCCGTCGCGCACGGCGTGATCCTGGGCGCCCTCTACCTGCCCGTGGTGGCGATGCTCATCGGCCTGATGCTGCGCGGCGTGGCCTTCGAGTTCCGCATGAAGGCGCTGGGCTGGCACCGGGACCTCTGGGACTGGCTCTTCTGGGCGGGCTCGTTCATCGCCTCGTTCTTCCAGGGCGTGATGCTCGGCCGCTACATCACCGGGTTCGAGTCCGGCATCCTCTATTACGTCTTCGCGGCGCTGGTGGGCGCGAGCCTGTGCGGCGGCTACGTCCTCATGGGCGCCACCTGGCTCATCGTGAAGACCGGGGGCGCGCTGCAGCGCAGGGCTTTCGCCTGGGCGCGCTGGGGGCTCGTGTGGGTGGCCCTCGGCGTGGGGCTCGTGAGCCTCGCCACGCCGGTCGTGAGCGCCACGGTGCGCGCGAAGTGGTTCGACTTCCCGGAGACGCTCGCCCTCATGCTGCTGCCCGCCGCGTGCATCGCGCTCGGCTTCTGGATCTGGCGCGCCACGGGGCGGCTCGCGCGCGGCGAGCGCGTGAGCGAGTGGCATCCCTTCGCCGCGGCGGCGGCGATCTTCGCGATCGCCTTCCTCGGGCTCGCCTACAGCCTCTTCCCCTACGTGGTGATCGACAAGCTGACGATCTGGGAGGCGGCGGCGCACCCCTCGTCGCTGAAGGTGGTCTTCGCGGGCGCGGCGCTGGTGCTGCCGTTCATCGTCGCCTACACCGTGGTCGCCTACCGCATCTTCCGCGGCAAGGCGAAGGCGGGGCTGTACGACTAGGGGCTACTTCTCGATCAGGTGGCGCTTCTCGCGGACCTTCGCCCATTCCTCGGCGTCGGAGGGCGCGGCCTTGCGCTCGACGAGGGGCTTCCAGAGCTTGCAGAGCTCGGCGTTGATGCCGATGAATTCCTTCTGGTCCGCGGGCACGTCGTCCTCGGCGAAGATCGCCTCGACGGGGCACTCGGCCACGCACAGCGTGCAGTCGATGCATTCGTCGGGGTCGATGACGAGCATGTTCGGGCCCTCGCGGAAGCAATCGACCGGGCAGACGTCCACGCAGTCGGTGTACTTGCACTTCACGCAGGACTCGGTCACCACGTACGTCATTGGAAAGGCCTTTCGGGAATGGCGATTGCGCGCGCGGATGCGTTTCGGAAAGGACGCATTTTAGCAGACGGCCCAACGCGCCGCGACCCGCGGGTTTTGCCACGACCCCCCGGATTGGTCTAGCATGGTGGCCTAATCCCGCGCCCCCAGCCCGAGCGGCATTCCCCCGGGGCGGCCCCCGGATCCCAAGCGAGGCCCCGTTGAGCGACAACATCATCCACATCACGGACGATTCCTTCGAGCAGGAAGTGCTGCACGCCCCGACCCCGGTCCTCGTCGACTACTGGGCCGAGTGGTGCGGGCCGTGCAAGATGATCGCCCCCGCCCTCGACCAGATCGCCCAGGAGTACGCCGGGCGGCTGAAGGTCGCCAAGCTCAACATCGACGAGAACCAGGCGATCCCCCCGAAATACGGCATCCGGGGCATTCCCACCCTGATGCTCTTCAAGAACGGCAACGTCGAGGCGACGAAGGTCGGCGCCTTGTCCAAGACCCAGCTCGCCGCCTTCATTGACAGCAACATCTAAAGGCCGATAACCTCATTCCCGTCCTGGCTGTTCGCCCGCAACAGTCCCCCGCTTCCCGCAGCCCCCCTCCGCAGCCAGGCCCAATCCCCGAAGTTTTCCGCCCGCCCGGGCGGCATTGACCGGGCAATCCCAACACCTCCGAGCAGGCCCGCGGCATGTACTTATCCGAACTCAAGCTGAAACACGTCTCCGAGCTCCTCGAGATGGCGAACGCCAACGAGCTCGAGGGGGCGAACCGCCTGCGCAAGCAGGAGCTCATCTTCGCGCTGCTCAAGCACCACGCGAAGAAGGGCGAGGCCATCTTCGGCGACGGCACGCTGGAGGTGCTGCAGGACGGCTTCGGCTTCCTGCGCTCCCCGGACACCTCGTACCTCGCCGGCCCGGACGACATCTACGTCTCCCCCTCCCAGATCCGGCGCTTCAACCTGCACACGGGCGACTCGATCGAGGGCGAGATCCGCACGCCCAAGGACGGCGAGCGCTACTTCGCGCTGGTGAAGGTGGACAAGGTGAACGGGGAGCCCCCGGAGAACGCCAAGTCCAAGATCCTCTTCGAGAACCTCACGCCGCTGCACCCCGACGAGCCGCTCAAGCTCGAGCGCGAGATCAAGGCGGAGGAGAACCTCACGGGCCGCGTGATCGACATCATGGCCCCCATCGGCAAGGGCCAGCGCGGCCTCATCATCTCCCCGCCCAAGGCCGGCAAGACCGTGCTCATGCAGCACATGGCCCACGCGCTCACCACGAACCACCCGGACATCATCCTCATCGTGCTGCTCATCGACGAGCGCCCCGAGGAGGTGACCGAGATGCAGCGCTCGGTGCGCGGGGAGGTGGTCTCCTCCACCTTCGACGAGCCGGCCACGCGCCACGTGCAGGTCGCCGAGATGGTGATCGAGAAGGCCAAGCGCCTCGTCGAGCACAAGAAGGACGTCGTGATCCTGCTCGACTCGATCACGCGCCTCGCGCGCGCCTACAACACCGTGGTCCCCGCCTCGGGCAAGGTGCTCACGGGCGGCGTGGACTCCAACGCCCTGCAGCGCCCGAAGCGCTTCTTCGGCGCGGCGCGCAACGTCGAGGAGGGCGGCTCGCTCACCATCATCGCCACGGCGCTCATCGACACCGGCTCGCGCATGGACGACGTGATCTACGAGGAGTTCAAGGGCACGGGCAACATGGAGATCCACCTCGACCGCCGCATGGCCGAGAAGCGCGTCTACCCGGCGATCAACGTGAACCGCTCCGGCACCCGGCGCGAGGAGCTGCTCATCCCGGCCGACACCCTCCCCAAGGTCTGGATCCTCAGGAAGCTCCTGTTCGGCATGGACGAGCTCGAGGCGACCGAGTTCCTCATCGACAAGCTGCGCGCGACGAAGAGCAACGAGGAGTTCTTCAACAGCATGAGGAAGGGCTAGGGCGGCGGCCTCTCCTCCGGGCGACGCCGGCGGGCCCTCCCCGGGGCCCCTCCGCAGGGACGGACAACCCGTTGCTTTCATTGGCGTTTTCGGCCATAATGCCGGTTTCCCGGCGGCCGGAGGCCATTTCGGAGCCCTGCCCGGCGCCCAGAACGAAAGGCGATGACCATGAAAGCAGGCATTCACCCCAATTACCGCGAAGTCGTGTTCCTCGACACGAGCTGCGACTTCGGTTTCGTGACCCGCTCGACGGTGGCCACCAGCGAGACGATCAAGTGGAAGGACGGCAAGGAATACCCCGTCTACAAGATCGAGATCTCGGCCGAGTCCCACCCGTTCTACACGGGCAAGCAGAAGATCATGGACACCGCCGGCCGCGTGGACAAGTTCAAGAAGCGCTACGCGCGCAAGCCCGCCGCGAAAGCCGCCGAGTAAGGGCTTTGTCCCGCGCGAGAAAGGCAGCCTCCGGGCTGCCTTTTTTGTTGCCGCCGCTACAATAGCCCGCATGCCGGCACTCGCCGTATCCCCTTCGCGCCACGCGGGCTGACGATGGCCACGGACCGCCTCTCCGACAGCCTGCGCGGCCGCATCTCCTACGACGGCACGCGCACGCCCGTGAAGACGGCGCTGTTCCTCGTCGTGTGCCTCGCCTGGCTCCTGCCGGGCCTCGTCGGGCACGATCCGTGGAAGGGCGACGAGGCCGTGGTCTTCGGCATGGTCTCGGAGATCCTTCGAACCGGGGACTGGATCGTCCTGCGCGTGGCCGACGAGCCGTTCCTGCGCAGCGCCCCCCTCTTCCCCTGGGCGGGCGCGGCGATGGCGAAGCTCGCCGCGGGGTGGCTCCCGACGCACGATGCCGCGCGCCTCGCCGCGGGCCTCTTCATGGCCTGCACCATCGCCAGCCTCTCGCTCACCGCGCACGAGCTGATGGGCGAGCGCGCCGTGCGCGTCACGGTGCTGCTGTTCATCGGCTGCCTGGGCCTGCTCATCCGCGCCCACGAGATGGGCACGGACCTCGCGGGCCTGGCGGGCGTGGCCCTCGGCCTCTACGGGCTCGCGCTCGCCCGAAGGCGGCCCTGGGCCGGGGGCGGCATCGCGGGAGCGGGCATCGGCATCGCCTTCCTGGGCGACGGATTCCTGCCCGCGGGACTGCTCGCCGCGCTCGCCGCGGCGCTGCCCTTCGCGGGGCCCGCGTGGCGCACGCGTGGCCATGCGATCGCCCTGGCCGTGGCGGCGCTCGCCGCCGCGCCCTTCATCGCCGGCTGGCTCCTCGCGCTCGGCCGGGTCTCGCCGGAATACCTCGCCGCCTGGATCGGCCACGCGAGCGCGTCGCGCTGGAGCACCCCGGGCAATCCCCTGAAGGAGACGCTCTACTTCGCGAAGATCCTCCCCTGGTACGCCTGGCCCGCGCTGCCGCTCGCGGCGTGGACCGTCTGGCGCGCCCGGCGCTCTCTCGCCTCGCGCCTGGACCTGCGCTTCCCGCTCGCCGCCACGGTCGTCTTCTTCGCCGTGCTCACGCTCCTCGCCGACCCGCGCGAGGTGAACGCCCTCGCGCTCCTGCTGCCGCTCGCGCTGCTCGGCGTGGCGGAGATCGACAGCCTGCCGCGCGGGGCGGCGAGCGCGCTCGACTGGTTCGGCATGACGACCTTCTTCCTGCTCGCCGCGCTGCTGTGGCTCGCGTGGATCGCGGCGATGACCGGCAGCCCCGAGGGTATCGCCGCGTGGATCCGCGCCGAGGTCCCCGGCTGGCGCCCGGCCTTCCGCTTCATCCCCTTCGCGCTCGCCGCGCTCCTCACCCTCGTCTGGCTCGCCGTGGCCGCGCGCTCGCTCAGGACCACGCGCCGGGCCCTGGTCAACTGGACCGCGGGCATCACGATGGTGTGGATGCTGCTGATGACCCTCGGCCTGCCCGCGATCGACCACGCGCGCAGCTACCGCGGCGTGGCCGCCCGCCTGATCCAGGACCTGCCGACCGGCTACGGCTGCATCGTCGGCGTGGGCCTCGGGGACGCGCAACGCGCGCTCCTCTACGGATTCGCCGGCATCCGCACGCTCGCCGCCGACCATCCCGTCGCCCCGCGTTGCCGCGCCCGCCTCGTGCAGGCCGCCCCGGGGCGCGTGCCCGAGGCCGGCTCGGGGTGGGTCGAGGCCTGGCGCGGCTCGCGGCCGGGCGACCGCAACGAGCTCTTCGTCCTCTACCGCCGCGCGGACTGAAGGCGACTTGCGTCAGGCCTCGCGGTAGAGAAGGCCGGCGCGTACCAGCGCCTTCTCGATCTCCACCGCAACGAACACGACCATGGCGATGGCGAAGCACGCCGCCAGCTCCGCGGCCGAGAGCGGCTGCGTATGGAAGAGGGCGTTCAGCCACGGCACGTAGATCACCGCGAGCTGCAGGCCCACGGTGAGCGCCACGGCCCCCGCGAGCGGCCAGTTCGAGCCGATGCCGAGGGTGAGGAGCGAATCGCGCTCCGAGCGGATCGCCATCACGTGCGCGAGCTGCGCGAGCCCCAGCACCGTGAACACCATCGTCTGCCAGTGCGCGCTGCCCGACTCGAGGGCCCAGGCCTGGGTCGCGATGCAAAGCCCCCCGATCAGCAGGCCCACCCACACCATGTGCTGCCACAGGCCGTGGGCGAAGACCGACTCGGCCGGCGGGCGCGGCGGGCGGCGCATGAGGTTCCTCTCGGCGGGCTCGACGGCGAGCGCGAGCCCCGGCAGCCCGTCGGTCACGAGGTTGATCCACAGGATGTGGATCGGCAGCAGCGGGATCGGCAGCCCCACGAACGGCGCGAGGAAGATGGTCCAGATCTCGCCGAGGTTGCCGGTCATCGCGTAGCGGATGAACTTGCGGATGTTGTCGTAGATGCGCCGCCCCTCGCGCACGGCGGAGACGATGGTGGCGAAGTTGTCGTCGAGGAGCACGAGGTGCGAGGCCTCGCGCGCGACGTCGGTGCCCGAGCGGCCCATGGAGACGCCGACGTCCGCCCGGCGCAGCGCGGGCGCGTCGTTCACGCCGTCGCCGGTCATCGCGACGATCTCCCCGCGCGCCTGGAGTGCCGCGACGATGCGGATCTTCTGCTCGGGATTCACGCGCGCGTACACCGCGGTGCGACCCGCCCGCTCGCGCAGCTCCCCGTCCGAGAGGCGGCCGAGCTCCACGCCGTCGATCACGGACTCGCCCTCGTCGAGGAAGCCGAGTCGCCGCGCGATGGCCGCCGCCGTCTCCGGGTGGTCGCCCGTGATCATCACGGGCGAGATTCCCGCCGCGGCGCACTCCGCGGCGGCAGGCGCCGCTTCCTCGCGGAGCGGATCGACCAGCCCCACGAGCCCGAGCAGCGTGAGTTCGCGCTCGACCGCGGCCTCCTCGCCCGCGGGCAGCTCCGGCCAGGAGCGCTCGGCGAAAGCGAGCACGCGCAGCCCCTCGGAGGCGAGGGTCGCGGCCGCCTCGAGCGCCGCCGGGATCGCGATCGCCGCCTCCCCCTCGGCCGTGGCGACGCGCGCCGCGCGGCCGATCACGGATTCGGGCGCGCCCTTGGTGAACGCGACGAACGCCGCCCCGTCGCGATGGAAGGTCGTCATGCGCTTGCGATCGGAATCGAAGGGCAGCTCCATCACGCGCGGGAAGGACGCGGCGAGTTCCGCCTTGTCGAAGCCCGCTTCCCGGGCGGCGGCGTAGAGCGCGGTCTCCGTGGGATCGCCCTGCAACTCGCCCGAGGCGCCGCTCTCGGCGTCGTTGGACAGCGCCATCGCCCGGGCGAGCCGCGGCCAGGGGCCGGCCTGGGGCGCCACGCCCGGCTCGATGAACCGGCCCGCCGCCCAGAGCCGCGCCACCTGCATCCGGTTCTGCGTGAGCGTGCCGGTCTTGTCCGAGCAGATCGTGGTGACCGAGCCGAGGGCCTCCACGGCGGGGAGCCTGCGCACGAGCGCGTTGCGCCGCGCCATCTTGCCCGCGCCGAGCGCCAGCGCCACGGTGACCACCGCGGGAAGCGCCTCGGGGATCGCCGCCACCGCGAGGCTCACCGCCGTGAGGAACATGAGCACCAGGGGCTCGCCGCGCAGCAGCCCCGCGGCGAAGATGATGACGCAGATGCCGAGAGCGGCGAGCGCGAGGCGTCGGCCGAAGACGGCGAGCCGGCGCTGCAACGGCGTCTGCCCCTCGACGGTGGACTCAAGCAGGGCCGCGATGCGGCCGAGCTCCGTGGCCATACCCGTGGCGACGACGAGCCCGCGTCCCCGGCCGTAGGTCACGACCGTGCCCTTGTAGGCCATGTTGTCGCGATCGCCCAGCGCGAGCTCCGCCGAGGCGAGAGGCTTCAGCTGCTTGTCGACGGCGCTGGACTCGCCCGTGAGCGAGGCCTCCTGGACCTTGAGGCGCGCGACTTCCGTGAGCCGCAGGTCCGCGGGCACGATCGCGCCCGCCTCGAGGAGCACGACGTCGCCGGGCACGAGCTCGCGGGCGGCCACGTCCGAGACCCGGCCCTCCCGGACCACGCGCGCATGGGGCGCGCCGAGCTTGCGGAGCGCGGCCATCGTGCGCTCGGCGCGGAATTCCTGCAGGAAGCCGATCACCGCGTTGAGGACGACGATCACGACGATGACGACCGAGTCCTGCGGCTCGCCCACGAGCCCCGCGACCACGGCCGCCGCGAGCAGCACGAGGATCATGAAATCGGTGAACTGCGCGGCGAGCATCCGCCAGGGCGAGCGGCCGGCGCCCTCCGCGAGCTCGTTCGCGCCGTGGCGCGCGAGCCGCGCCGCGGCCTCCCCGGGTCGCAACCCCGCCTGCGCGTCCGTGGCGAGGCGCTCGGCGGCCGCGGCCGCTTCGAGGCAATGCCACGCCGGCGCCGGGGCAGGATTGCCGGTGGCGTTCACGCTGGGGCCTTCGCCTCGAGACATCTCGGAGTCCCTTCCAGAATGCCACCCGCGGGTCGCCCGCCCGTGACTTGGGTCAAGCCGGGCGCCATCACCCCCCGCGGCCAGGGCGGAAGAATCCTGAACTGGATCAAGGCCGCGAACGGCTCTCCGGGCGACGATCGGGTCCCCGGACCGGAGGTTGCCGTGCCCTTCACCCTGCTGATCCTCGTCTTCCTGCTCGGCCTTGCCGTGTGGGCGCTCTACCAGACCAATCCCCGCGGCGTCGACGCCCGCAGGCTCGCCCTCGTGAACGCCCTCGTGATGGTCCTCGCCGTCGTCGCCACCGTGGCCGTGGCCCTCTGGCTCTACCCCGACGCCGAGATGGCCAAGGCCCGCGAGAAGGGCATGGCGACCTACCTCACCATCATGGCGGCGGGCTGCGCGTTCATGATCGTCGTCGCCGCGGGAGGGGTCGCGCGCAACTTCTTCGTCTTCCCGCTCGGCGCGCGCGCCGAGCCCGTCCGCGCCTCCGACTGAGCGCCGCTAGGAGGCGAGCCGCTCGTCGAGCAGCTCGATCCAGTGGCGCACCGGCCGCGAGGACCCGGTCGCGAGGTGCGCGAGGCAGCCGATGTTCGCGGTCGCGACGACCGCCGGGGCGCCGGACTCGAGCGCCTCGACCTTGCGCGCGAGGAGCCTTCCCGAGAGTTCCGGCTGCAGGATGGAATAGGTGCCCGCCGACCCGCAGCACAGGTGCGGGTCGGGCACCGCGGTGAGCTCGAAGCCCGCAGCCTCCAGCACCGGCTCGATGACGCCGCGCACCTTGAGCGCGTGCTGCAGCGTGCAGGGCGAATGGAACGCCACCTTCGTGCCCGGCGCGGCGCGCCCCGCGAGGAGCTTCGCGAGCGCCGCGCCGCTCGCCGGCCCCTGCAGGGCGATCACGGCACGCGGGGCCAGGGGCCTCGCGATCGCGTCATGCACGGCGGACACGCCGGAC
>JBGAQP010000034.1:0-30897 GCA_044220635.1 Usitatibacteraceae bacterium | reverse complement strand
CCGCCCTTCGCCCGGCGGTCGACGCGGGCCGTCGGCGCGAGCCGCGCGGCGACTGCGCGCCTGGAAAAGCGCGCCCCCGCGGCGCGCCGCGAGGCGCAGGACCGCGGGGTCCGCCCCCGCCTCGGCCGCGGCGCCGCGGATCCTCTCCGAGGCGCGCGGGGTGATCGTGACCAGCTCCGGCTCTTCCATCCCGTCCTCTCCCTCAGCTTCCCGCCATCCCCGACGCGGCGCGCGCGGGCCGGCGCTCGCGCGCGAGGCGCCGCACCTCGGCGACGAAGCGCGCCGCCCAGTCGTTGCCGCCGACGCTGCGCTGGTGGGCGTACGAGGCCAGCACGTTGCGGTGCACGATCCCGTCGCGCCGCCCGTCGATGCCGTGGCCGCGCACCACCCGCCACGCGAACTTCACGCCCGGGTCCAGGTTCTCCAGGCTGGAATGGTGGAACTCGTGCCCTTCGAGCGAGGATCCCTCGCCGCGGCCCCAGGGATGGTCGCCGGTCTCGGCGAGCGTCACGTATCCCTTGCCGACCGGCCGCTCGTGCATCACGACATCGGCGGGAATCGCGCCGACCATCTCCCAGCGGCGCCCGAGGTGCGCGAGCGTGCGGGAGAGGTACATGAGGCCGCCGCACTCGGCGTAGACCGGCAGCCCCGCCTCGATCGCGGCGCGCAGCGAGCGGCGCATGCCTTCGTTGGCCGCGAGCGCCGGCGCGAGCATCTCGGGGAAGCCGCCGCCCAGGTAGAGCCCGTCCACCGCGGGAAGCGCCGGATCGTGGAGCGTGTCGATCGCGACGAGCACCGCTCCCGCCGCGCGCAGCGCCTCGAGGTCGTCGGGGTAGTAGAAACCGAAGGCGCGGTCGCGGGCCACGGCGATGCGCGGGCCGTCGCCCCCGCCCGGGGGCGGCGCGGGCTGCGGCGGCGGAAGGGGGGGCGCGCGGCGCGCGGCTTCGAGCAGCGCCTCGAGGTCGACCTGCGCGGCGATGGCCTCGCCCAGAGCCGCGACGCGGCCCTGCGGATCCTCGGCCTCGTTGGCGGGCACGAGCCCCAGGTGGCGCTCGACGATCGCGAGCCGCGGATCCTCCGCGACCGCGCCGAGCACCGGGATCGCGGTGAATTCCCGGATGGCGGCGCGCAGCTTCGCCTCGTGGCGCGCGCCCGAGACGCGGTTGAGAATGACGCCGGCGACTTTCACGCCGGGATCGAACGCGGCGAGCCCCTGCAGGAGCGCGGCCGCGCCCCGCCCCATGCCGCGCGCGTCGAGGACCACGGCGACGGGCAGGCCCAGCAGGCGCGCGAGGCCGGCGTTGCTGTCCGAGCCGTCGAGGGCCATGCCGTCGTGCAGGCCGAGGCTGCCCTCGACGAGCGCGAAGTCCGCGCCGCCGGCGTGACGCTCCCAGTACGCTTCGATCCCCGCTGCGCCCTGCAGGCGCGGATCGAGGTTGCGGCAGGTCCGCCCCGCCGCCGCCGTGAGCCACTGGGGATCGATGAAGTCGGGTCCCTTCTTGAACGGCTGGACGCCCAGCCCGCGCTCGCGCAGCGCCGCCGCGAGTCCCGCGCAGACCGTGGTCTTGCCCGACGAGCGCCAGGCGGCGGAGACGAGGAGCGCGGGCATGGCGCGCCCGCGGGCTATCCGGGCGCGCGCGACGCCGCCGGGGCGCCGCCGCGGGGCAGGACGTCGAGGACGCGCGCGCCCACGAGGGTGAGGAGGAAGGCCGCGGCGACGCCGCCCAGGCCCAGCAGGATCTCGGGGAGGCTCGGGGCGTAGGCGGCGACCGCCCCGTCGGCGAAGTCGCTCTTCACGGCGTAGCCCGGGAAGATCTCGAGCGGGAACGCCTGGCCGCCGACGATGAAGACGTAGAGCAGCGCGAAGGCGCCGGCGACGGCGAGGAGCGCGGCGACCGCGGTCGCGCGCGGCCCGGCGAGGCGCGGGTGCAGGAGGACCGCGACCGGCACGAGGCTGCCGAGGAGCACGTAGCCCACCCAGAAGAGCGCGGGATAGGGGGCGCCGTCGACGAGCAGGAAGCGCTCGAAGGCCCACTGCCGCGCCCAGTAGAGGTTCGTGAGGTGGTGCACCGCGACGAAGTAGAGCGCGGCGATGAGGAAGATCGCCAGCAGCCGCCGCACCCGCGCGAGGAGCTCGGGCGCCATCGCCTGCCCGTCGCCGCGCGCGAGGCCCCACTGCGCGAGGACGTGGGCCGCGAGGCCCCAGGCGAGGGAGAGCGCGATGAACAGGGGCGCGATCACCCCGGAGGCGTAGGCCTGGCGCGCGACCAGGAAGCCGAAGATCGAGCCCGTGCCGGTGGTGAGGATGAGCCGCCAGGCGAACGCGGCGAAGCCCACGGGCTTCGCGAGGCGGTTCAGGCGCCGCTCGAGCAGCGTCCACAGGTAGACCGCGGCAATCGCGAGGAATCCGTTGTAGAGGATCATGTTCCACGCGAAGATCGAGCGGAAGTTGTAGTGCGTGGCGGCGACCACGAGGCGCTCGGGCCTTCCGAGGTCGAGGACGAGGATCATGAGGCCGCCGGCGAGCAGCGCGATCGCGAGCAGCACGGAAAGCGGTGCGTGGGGCTTGTAGGCGGCCTCGCCGAACACCGAGCCCACGGAGGCGACGTTGAGCGCGCCCGAGGCGGCCACGATCAGGAAGATCGCGAAGACGTGGGGCGTGCCCCACACCACCTGGTTGTTCATGCCGGTGACGACGTGCCCCTCGACCTCCATGTAGTGCGCCGCCGCGAGCGCCACCACGAGCATCGCGCCGGCCGCGGCCGCGAGGATCCAGAAGGCTCGCGCGCCAGGTCCGCCGGAGGTGGGGGTCGCCATGGCCTAGAGCCCCGTGTAGCGCACGCCCGGGTCGAGCCGCAGGTCCGCGCGCAGCTGGGTGGTGGCCACCGCGCGGATGCGCCGGGCGATCTCGCTTTCGGGATCGTTCAGGTCGCCGAAGACGATCGCCCGGTGGCCTTGCGCGGCGCAGGCCTCGACGCAGGAGGGCGTGCCGCCCCGGTCCACCTTGTGCACGCACAGCGTGCAGCTCTCGACGCAGCCCTTGCCGCGAGGCACGTCGGGCTTCTGCCCCGTCGTCGGCTCGTGCACGAAGCTCCTCGCCTTGTACGGGCAGGCCATCATGCAGTAGCGGCAACCGATGCAGGTGTGGCGGTCGACCAGCACGATGCCGTCCTCGCGCTTGAACGACGCCCCCGTCGGGCACACGTCCACGCAGGGCGGGTCGGCGCAGTGCTGGCACATGACGGGTGCGGAGAGCGTGGCCCCGCTCCTCAGGTCCTTCAACTCCACCTTGCGGATCCACTGCGCGTCCGTCGGGCGGGTCGTCCCCGGCAGGCCGTTTTCCGTGTTGCAGGCGTCCACGCAGGCGCGGCAGCCCGAGGCGCACTTCGTGGTGTCGATCAGCATCCCCCAGCGGACCTTCGCGCTCGCGGCCTCGCCGGGTTTCTTGCCGTGGGCGTATTCGTAGAGCAGCACGCCAGGGGCGATGGCGATCCCGGCGATCGCGGCGGACACGCCCCCCAGGAACTCCCGGCGCCGGGTGTCGACCGGGTTCACCGCGCGTCCCCCGCCACCTTCGCGGCCTCGGGCGCCGTGCGCGCGCGGCTCGCGTGGCAATCGAAGCAGTCGACCTTCACCGCCGCGTAGCTGTGGCAGCCCTGGCAGAAGTGCCGCTCCGAGCCGAGGACCCGCCCGTCGGCGGCGTTCGCGTGGCAGTCGACGCAGCCCGCGAGGCTGTGGCGGATGCCGCGCACGCCGCGCCGGGCCGTGTCGTCGCGGCCGTGCTTGAGGAAGTCCATGTGCGAGCGGCGCATGAGCTTCGGGTCCTCGACGCAGGGCCCGGCCCTCGCCTTGTCGAGCGCGGGGCCCGGCGCGCGCGCGCCCTCGCCCGCCACGCCCGCCCCGGCGCAGGCGAGCGCCGCGGCGAGCGCGAGGCGCCCGCATCCCCGCAGCAGCGCGTCCCGGCCCATGGCGGCGCCCCTATTCCCCGAGCCCCATCTGGATGTAGCCCGTCGGGCAGACATCCTTGCAGATATGGCAACCGATGCACTTGTCGTAGTCGGTGTCGACGTAGCGGCCGGTCGTGCTCTGGGTCTTCTTCACCTTGAACACAGCGGTCTGCGGGCAGTAGACCACGCAGTTGTCGCACTCGAAGCACAGGCCGCAGCTCATGCAGCGCTTGGCCTCGGCCACGGCCTCGGCCTCCGAGAGCACGCCCAGGCGCTCCTCGAAGTTGCCCAGCGCCGTCTCCTTGGTGAGCGTGACGAACTTGCGCTTGAGCCGCTCCGTGTAGCTGAAGTGCCCGAGGAAGAGCTCCTCGTGGGTGATCACGTGCCGGTCGGAACGGTTGTCGTAGTTGTGCACCGCCGCCTTCGAATCGCAGGTCCCGTGCATGGGTTCGGTCGCCTTCTCGACGGGAAGGCCCTTCTCGAGCATCTTGCGCACGAGGTCGAACTGGTGCACGTCGATCTTCGGGCGCTTCTCGAGCGCCTCGCCGCGCAGGAACCGGTCGATGCCGTCCGCCGCGATCGCGCCGTGGCCGATGGCCGTGGTGAGCAGGTGCGGGCGCAGCACGTCGCCGCCCGCGAAGGTGCCGGGTTTGCCCGCGACCTGGTAGTTGCGGTCCGCCGTGACCGCGCCCTTGCCGTTGTCGAACTCCTCGAGGCCGGTGAAGTCCACCGACTGGCCGATGGCCGAGACGATGAGGTCCGCGGGGAGGTCCACCTCGGTGCCGGGCTTCATCGTGATCTCGAGCCGCGGGCCCACGAACTTCGCCTCGCACTGCGCCACGCGCAGCGCCGTCGCGCGGCCGTCCGGGCCCTTCACGACGGCCACGGGCGCGAAGCCGCCGCGGATCTCGATGCCCTCGGCGGCGGCCTGCTCGACCTCGTGCTTGTTGGCCTGCATCCTGTCGACGGGGAACACGGAGGTGAGCGTCACCTCCGCTCCCTGCTTGGCGGAGACGTGGGCGACGTCGCTCGCCATGTGCCCGGCGATGGCCCCCTCGAAGTCCGTGGGCTTCGCGTGCGCGATGTGCCCGAGGCGCCGTGCGACCGTGGCCACGTCGATCGAGGTGTCGCCCCCGCCGACCACGACCACGCGCTTGCCGACGTGGCGCAGCCGCCCGTCGTTGAAGGCCTTCAGGAACGCGGTCGCCGTCACCACGTTGGGCGCCTGGGAGTCGGCCACGGGCAGCGCCCGCCCGCCCTGCGCGCCCATGCCGAGGAACACGGCGTCGTAGTCCTTGCGGACCTGCTCGAGGCTCACGTCGGTGCCCACGCGGCACTTCATGCGCGTTTGCACCCCGAGGTCGAGGATGCGCTGGATCTCCGCGTCGAGGACCTCGCGCGGCGTGCGGAATCCCGGGATGCCGTAGCGCATCATGCCGCCGAGCAGCTCGTGCTCGTCGAAGATCGTGACCGCGTGGCCCTTCAGCGCGAGCTGGTAGGCGCACGAGAGCCCCGCGGGCCCGCCGCCGAGCACCGCGACCTTCTTGCCGGTGGACACCTCGGGCTTGCGGTAGGCGAGCTTGTTGGCGATCGCGTACTCGCCGAGGAAATGCTCGACGGAGTTGATGCCGACGTGGTCCTCGACCTCGTTGCGGTTGCAGCCCGTCTCGCAGGGCGCGGGGCACACCCGCCCCATGACCGAGGGGAAGGGATTCGCCTCGGTGAGCCGGCGCCAGGCGTACTCCTGCCAGGCCACGCCCTGCGGCGGCTTCTCGGTGCCGCGCGCGATCTGCAGCCACCCGCGGATGTCCTCGCCCGAGGGGCAGCTGCCCTGGCAGGGCGGCGTCGACTGGATGTAGGTCGGGCACTTGTGCGACCACGAGGCCTGGAAGATCACTTCCTGCCAGGCGGGCGGCCGGGAGTCTCCGTCCTTGTACCGGCGGTAGGTGAGCGCGGTGCCGGGCTTGCTGTCCTGGGGATTGGTGGCCACGGGATCCTCTGTGTCGTGCGGGTTGGGTTGGGATGCGTCGCTAGCTCTTCGCGCCGAGGCGGATGGCGGTGCTCACCAGCTGGTGGACGCCGCCGACCATGCCGCGGTTGAATCCGTAGTAGGGAAGGACCTTGGTGAACTGCGCCTTGCAGATCGCGCAGATCGTCGCGAGGAAGTTCACGCCGTGGGAGTCGGCCACCTCGCGCAACGCTTCCATCCGCGGCAGCGCCCCCTTCACGCGCAGGTCGAGGAGCTCGTCGGTGAGCAGCCCCCCGCCCCCGCCGCAGCAGAAGGTCGCCTCGCGGGTCGTGTCCGGGCGCATCTCGACGACCTTGTTGCACACGGCGCGCACGAGCGCGCGCGGGATCTCGAACTGCCCGCCGGGCTCGTCTCCCATGCGGGAGGCCCGCGCGACGTTGCACGAGTCGTGGAAGGTGACCACGCGGTGGTCGTTGGCCTCCCGGTCGAGGACGAGCGCGCCCTGCCGGACCAGGTCCCAGGTGAGCTCGCAGATGTGCGTCGGCTGCCGGTAGCGGTGGTCGAGCTGCGCCTGGAGCTGCCGCGCGAACGGGTCCGTCGCCCCCGAGCCGATGCCCGCGAGGGTGTTCCAGAAGCTGTAGGCCACGCGCCAGGCGTGGCCGCATTCGCCCACGACGATGCGCTTGACGCCCAGCTCGAGCGCCGCCTCGCGGATCCGGAGCGCGATCGCGCGCAGCTGCTCGTAGTTGCCGATGAACAGGCCGAAGTTGCCCGCCTCGGAGGCGTGCGAGGAAAGCGTCCAGCGGATCCCCGCGGCGTGGAAGACCTTCGCGTAGCCGATGAGGCTGTCGACGTGGGGCTCGGCGAAGAAGTCCGCCGAGGGGGTGACGAGCAGCACCTCGGCGCCCTTCTCGTCGAGCGGGAAGCGCACGTCCTGGCCGGTCTCCTCCTTCACGTCCTCCTCGAGGCCCTGGAGGGTGTCGGCGAGCGCCGGGCCCGGAAGGCCCAGGTTGTTGCCGATCCGGTGGACCTTGCCGATGATCTCGTTCGTGTACTTCTGCCCGTAGCCGATCGAGTCGAGGATCTCCTTGGCCGCCATCGTCACCTCGGCGGTGTCGATCCCGTAGGGGCAGAAGACCGAGCAGCGCCGGCACTCGGAGCACTGGTTGTAGTACTTGTACCAGTCGTCGAGCACGTCCTTCGTGAGCTCGCGGGCGCCGACGAGCTTCGGGAAGAGCCTGCCGGCGAGCGTGAAATGGCGCCGGTAGACGCCGCGCATCAGCTCCTGGCGCGCGACCGGCATGTTCTTGGGGTCCCCGGTGCCGAGGAAGTAATGGCACTTGTCGGTGCACGCGCCGCAGTGCACGCAGGCGTCGAGGTACACCCGGAGCGATCGGTACTTGCCCGTGAGCTCGCCCAGCTTCGCGATCGCCTGGTCGTGCCAGTCGTCGACGAGCTTCGCGGGGAAACCGATCGCCTCCTGCATCTTCTCGTTCGCGACGTAGGGCTTCGACTCGGCCATGGCACCGGGGCTGAGCCGGGGCGGGACCGGGAACTCGCGCAGCGGGGGTGCGGTGACGTCGGCCACGGCTAGTTGCGCTCGAGGCGCGCGGCCCAGTCCGCCAGGTGGCGGGCCTCGCGCGGGTCGTCGGCCTGGTTGCGCCCGGGGCTGAAGAAGAGGCCCGGCGCGTGCAGGAGCTTGGAGAACGGGAAGACGAGCATCAGCGCCGCGACGAGCGCCAGGTGCGCGCCGAGCAGCGGGTCGGCCGGCAGCGCGCGGACCTCGAGCACGAGGAGCCCGAGGAAGAAGGCCTTCACGGCGACCACGTCGGTGTGGGCGAGGTACTTCATCGCGAGGCCCGTGCCGGCGATCGCGAGCAGGAGGGCGAGCATCAGGTGGTCGGAGGGCGTCGAGATGTAGCGGATGCGATCGACGAGGAAGCGCCGCGCCCACAGGCCCGCGAGGCCCGCGGCCATGGCGAAGCCCGCGTAGACGCCGAAGGGCTGGATCCAGGCCACCCAGCCCCAGGCGGGCTCGGTGAAGTAGCGCAGGTGGCGCAGGAGGACGACCAGGAGCGCGGCGTGGAAGGTCCAGCCGAAGAGCCAGATCCAGAGGTTCGCCTTGAACAGGCTCTCGAAGAGCACCACCTCGCGCGCGAGTCGCAGCGCCACGCCGCTCCGGGTCGTCGGCGCGGGCGTCGTGGGGATCTTCAGCGGCGCGGGCGTGCGCGCGTACTCGGCGCAGCGCCACGCGAGGCCCGCCGCGAGCACCGTCGCGGCGAACCAGAAGAGCGCGGCATAGAAGGCGGCGAACATCAGGCCGGGAGGGGAGCCGACACGGGGGCCGGGAGGAGCGGCGCGCTCGCGCCGCCCTCGCGCCTCAGACGCAGCCGGTGGGCTTGGGCAGGCCCGCGATCTTGCAGGCCTGCTTCGCGGGGCCGTACGGGAAGAGCTCGTACAGGTACTGGTTGCTGCCCTTCTCGGGACCGAGCTTCTTGCCGATCGCCTTGGTGAGCACGCGCACCGCCGGGGCGATCTGGTACTCGTTGTAGTAGTCGCGCAGGAAGTTCACGACCTCCCAGTGGTTGGGGGTCATGTCGATGTTCTCCGCCTTGGCGATGGCGCCCGCGATGTCCTCGTTCCATTCGCCGAGGTTGACCAGGTAGCCCTCTTCGTCGGTCTCGTAGCTCTTGCCGTTCACGTCGATGCCCATCGTCTCTCCTTTCGTTGCCTTGTTTTCCGATTGCGGTGTTCGTCGCGGCGCCCTACAGCCAGGACTGGACGCGCGGATGCTGGGCCACGAGCTCCACGAAGCCCTTGTAGTCGACCGGGACCACGCCCTCGATCAGGGCCCCGGCGCGCGCGCGCGCCTCGAGGTCCGGGGCGAGCACATAGACCTTGACCGTCGCGGCCGCCGCGGCCAGCGCGGCCGCGGCCGCGTGCCCGCGCGTGGCGGCATAGACCGCGTCCTCGATCAGCAGCACCGCGTGGCCGGCGCGCGCGTGGGCGAGGCAGCTCGCGAGCGCGGTGCGCTCGCCGGGCGACTTGTTCACGATGTGCAGCATCCCGGGTCCCGTGCCTTTCTCAGAAGCTGATCATCACGTCCATCTCGTCCATGAGCGCGGCCATCTCGGCGGTCGAGACGACGGTCACGTCGACGAGCAGGTCGGCCTCGCCGAGCCCCCGCGCCTCGAGCGACTCGCGCTCGACGTAGAGCTTCTCGATGTCGTAGCCCTCGAGCGCCCGGTAGGTCGGCGAGAAGTTCTTCGCCTCGATCGCCTTCGTGTTCTGCCCCTTGGCGAGCTGGTAGACGCCGTCGTCGAGGAAGGCGAGGCTCACGTCCTGGTCGAAGGCCGCGCTGATCAGCACGACCTCCAGCCCCTCGAGCGCGTAGACGCTGCCGTAGGGGGCCTTGCGGTTGACGAAGAGGAACTTGCGGACGGCTCCGGGCTGGGCGCTCATGCGGTCCCCTAATCCCCGAAGACGACGAGGCGGTCGGAGAGGATCGCCGACTCGACGAGCTGGCCGAGGCCCGAGATCCGGAATCCCTTGGCGAGGTTGTCCTCGACGATCCCGCGGCGCAGCGCCGCCGCCACGCACACCACGAGGTCCACGCCGTGCTCCTCGGCGAGCTTCGCCCAGCGCTGCACGACGTTGCGGTCGTCCTGGGGCGGCTCGGTCAGCCGGGTCGCGTTGTTCACCCCGTCGTGGTAGAAGAACACGCGCTCGATCTGGTGCCCCGCCTCGATCGCCGCGCGGCAGAAGAGGTAGGCCGTGTCGCTCGACTGGTGCTGGTAGGGTCCCTCGTTCACGAGGACGCCGATCTTCATGCCGCCGGTCCTTCCCTAGAAGCGGATGTGCGTCGAGGCGTTGAGGTTCGACCGCGAGCCGCGCCAGTCGTCGATCAGGTACTTGGTGAACGGCAGCCCCGTCCTCTCGAAGAAGCGCGGCCAGCCGATCCTCTCGACCCAGTCGGAGACGCGCTCCCAGGGGCGGGCGTCCTCCTTGTAGGTGAAGAGGATCTTCTTCACCACCTCGGAGACCTCGGGCCAGCGCGGCGGGTTGTTCGGGATGCCGGAGGCCACCATCTTCATGAAGGTGGGCTTGCCGCGGGCGTTGGAGTTCTTGCCGCCGACCCAGATCGCGAACTTCGAGAACTCCGGGTCGTTGATCTGCATCGGCGGGCACGGGGGATAGCACGCGCCGCAGCAGATGCACTTCTTCTCGTCGACCTCGAGCGAGGGCTTGCCGTTCACCAGCGCCGGGCGGATCGCCGCCACGGGGCAGCGCGCCACCACGGCGGGGCGCTCGCAGACGTTCGCCACGAGGTCGTGGTTGATCTTCGGCGGCTTCGTGTGCTGGATGATGATCGCGATGTCGGCCTGGCCGCCGCAGTTGATCTCGCAGCACGAGGTGGAGATGTGCACCCGGTTGGGCATCTCCTCGCGGACGAACTCCTGGTGCAGGTCGTCCATGAGGGCCTTCACCGCGCCGGAGGCGTCGGTGCCCGGGATGTCGCAGTGCAGCCACCCCTGCGTGTGCGCGATCATCGTCACGGAGTTGCCCGTGCCGCCCACCGGGAAGCCGTTCTTCTGCAGCACCGCGATCAGGGGGTCGACCTTCTTCGGGTCGGCCACCATGAACTCGATGTTCGAGCGGATGGTGAAGCGCACGTGGCCTTCGGCGAACTGGTCGGCGATGTCGCAGAGCTTGCGGATCGTGTGCACGTCCATCTGGCGCTGGGTGCCCGCGCGCACGCTCCACACCTCCTCGCCGGCGTGCGAGACGTGGTGGAGCACGCCGGGGCGCGGCCGGTCGTGGTACTTCCAGTTGCCGTAGTTCTTCGCGAGCGTCGGGTGCAGGAACGGCTTGTTGTCCGGCACGCCGGACTCGATCGCGCGGCGGGGGGTGGGGGCGGCGGTGGCCATGGCGGTGTCTCCGTTCGGTTCTCAGGCGGCCTGCTGCTTCGCCTTCATCTTCGCGACTTCCTCGTCCCAGCCGTCGGTGCGCACGTAGGGGTTCATCCGCGGCGCGGAGACCATGTTCGGGTCGATCTCGAGCCCGACGCCCTCGAGGAAGTTCACCAGGCCGATGCGCTCGATGGTCTCGCCGATGCGCTCGTGCTCGAGCGCGTTCTCGGCGAAGAAGTCGACGATCTTCTGGCCGAGCTCGACGAGCTTCTCGCGGTCCTCGTCGGTCTCGAGCTTCATGAAGGGCACGACGACGGTGCCCATGAGGTCGCCGATCTTGAGCGTGCGCTTGCCCCCCACGAGGATCGTCGCGCCCTTGTCGGCGCCGGGGGCGAGGCCGCCGGTCATCACGTTGATGCAGTGCATGCAGCGCACGCAGTCCTTGTTCTCGATGGCGATGGCCTGCTTGTCGGAGACCTTCACCGCCGAGATCGTCGGGCCCTTGGGGATCTTGTCGGCGTCGACGAGCTGGATCGCCTTGGTCGGGCAGCGGCTCACGACGTCGTTCACGAGATCGCTCACCCCGTGCTTCGCGAAATAGGCGCGCGCGAGCTTCTCGTCGGTGCGGATGTTGTCGCGCCAGGTGCCGATGACGGCCATGTCCGAGCGCTGGATCGAGTTCATGCAGTCGTTCGGGCAGCCCGAGAACTTGAACTTGAACTTGTAGGGCAGCGACGGGCGGTGGATGTCGTCGAGGAAGTTGTTGAGGACGGTGCGGTGCGTCGTCGCCTCGTCGTAGCACGACTGCTCGCAGCGCGCCGCGCCCACGCACGACATCGAGGTGCGCACCGCGGGGCCCGCGCCGCCCAGGTCGAAGCCGAGCTGGTTGATCTCGTCGAAGGCGTCCTGGACCTTGTCCGAGCGCACCCCCTGGAACATGATGTCGCCGCTCTGGCCGTGGAAGGCGATGAGCCCGGAGCCGTGGCGCTCCCAGGCGTCGCACAGCTTGCGCAGGATCTCGGTGTTGTAGTGCATCCCGGGCGGGGGCATGACGCGCAGCGTGTGGAACTCGGCCGCGTCCGGGAACTTCGGCTTGCCCGCCTCGTCCTTGAGCTCCGTGAAGCGCGGGATGATGCCTCCGCCGTAGCCGAAGACGCTCACGGTGCCGCCCTTCCAGTAGCCCTTCCTCGTCTTGTACGAGGTCTCGAGCTGGCCGAGCAGGTCGACCATCATGTTGTTGTCCTTGGCGAGCCTCTTCAGGCCGGTCACGAAGCTCGGCCAGGGGCCGCTCTCCAGCTGGTCCAGCATGGGGGTCGGGTGCAGTTGCTTCGCCATACGAGCCTCCTGGAAGTTTCTTCTTGCGCCGGTGCCCGGCCGGACGCGCGCGGGATGTTGGCCAGGGTTGCGGCGGGGCACCGCCGGCGCGGCCTCACGAGGCGCGCTCTCACCCAAGGTCGCTCGATGTTAGGGTGGCCCCCCGGCGCCCGCCATCCCTCCGACAGGTGGGGGTGATAGCCACATAGGGGGTGCGCCGCCTACCCGAAAGGGGTATGCCCGGCGTCCTTCACCCGGGGGGTAGACTCGGAGGGGCGGCAAACCCCACAGTACGACGCAACGGGCGCGGTCCGATCCGGCCGGCCCGCGCCCCGCGCGAACGACCTCCCCACAGGAAGCCGCCCATGGACCGCATCGTCCCGATCGCCCGATTCGCCGTGCCCCTCGGCGGCCAGCAGATCGAGTTGCAGCAGGTGGAATTCGCCTCCGGCGGCCTGAGCCTGCTGCGGGTGCGCATCCGCGAGGGCCGGCGCTTCACGATCTTCGACATCGACCCCGGCACGGCCGCACTCTGGGGTGCCGCGATGCGCGACTGGGCCGCCTCCCGGCCCGAGGGGGCCGCGTGAACGCCGCGGCGAAGCGCCCCGCCGCGGGCTGCGGCACGGCCCGCGCGCATCCCGTTGCTCGGGAATTGCCGGAGATGGTCGACGTCGTGTTCGACCTGCTGGGCGAGAGCCTTCCGGCGGGCTACGAGTGGCCCCTCTTCCGCGCCATCGCGCGCGCCGCGCCCTGGATCGCCGACGTCCCCCAGGCGGGCGTGCACCCGGTGCGCGGCAACCGCGTGCCCGAAGGCGGCCTGCTGCTCGCGCGGCGCGCGAAGCTCGTGGTGCGCATGCCCCGCGACCGCGTCTGCGCGGCGAGCGTGCTCGAGCAGACCGTGCTCGACCTGGGCGGGGCGAGCGTGAAGCTCGGCCAGGGGACATTCCGCAAACTCGCCCCGGCACCGACGCTCTTCTCCGCCCGCGTGACCACGGGCGAGGCCGACGAGATCCGCTTCCTCGAGACCGTTGAGGAGAGCATGGCCGCGCTCGGCGTCGAGGGGCAGGTGATCTGCGGGCGCCGCCTGACCGTGCAGCTCGCCGAAGGGCCCGCGAGCGCCTTCGGCGTGGCCGTGCACGGCCTCGGCGAGGCCCATTCCCTGCGGCTGCAGGCCGCGGGCCTGGGCATCGGCCACGAGGTGGGCTGCGGCCTGCTCGTGCCCCACAAGACGATCGTGGCGGCCGCCTAGGCCGCCCGCAACGGCGGAGCGAACGATGACATCCCCGATCCTGGTCGAGCCCAGCGCGATGGTCGACCTCACCGGCCTCACCTGCCCCGGCCCGATCCTCGGGGCGAAGGAGATCCTCGACGGCCTGCGCGAGGGCCAGGTCCTGCTGCTGCTCTCGGACTGCCCCGGCACGCGCGACGACCTCTACGCCTGGGCGCGGCAGACCGGCAACGAGGTGATCCACTCCGAGCCGCGCGAGCGCGGCGCCACGGGCTACTTCCTGAGGAAGGGCGTGTCCGACACGATCCCCGCCCAGGTGCGCCTCGACATGCGCGGCGTCTCCTGCCCCGGGCCCATCGTCGAGGCGAAGCAGCTCCTGAAGGGCATGCGCGTGGGCGAGGTGCTCAAGCTCGTGAGCGATTGCCCGGGCGTGCGCGACGACATCGTCGGCTGGGTGCAGGCGACGGGCTTCGAGCTCGTGGCCACCGTCGAGCCGAGCGTGGGCGTGAACGAGTTCTTCATCCGCCGGCGCTGAAGGCGCGCGCGCGTCCCGGGCATGCGCGTCAAGAGCCACTGGTTCCGGCCCGGCCGGCCGAAGAGCCCGGAGGAGGTCGCGGGCGCGGTCGCCTTCATCGCCTGGCGCATCGCGCAGAACATGCTGAAGAGCATGCGCAAGGCGGGCTTCGACATCGACCCCGGCCCCCAGTACTTCGCCTTCCTCGCCGAGGCCCTCGCCTTCGCCATCCAGGTCGCCTGGCGGCTCGTCTACCCGCGCTACGACGAGGCGGGGCGGCTCGCGTTCATGACCGCGCTCGCCCACCGCGCGGGCGAGGAGCTCGCCGAGAACGAGTCGCGCCTGCTCGGCTCCGAGGAGCCCGCCGCGATCAAGGCCCGCTTCATCGCGAGGCTGAACGCGCGCTTCGAGGAGTACGCCGCCTTCGGCCACGGGCCCGAGGGCCCCGATTTCGCCTTCCTGCGCTACTTCGCGAGCCTGCTCGCCGAGCTCATGCCGGAGAAGGACCGCCGCTGGACCAGCGACCAGGTGATCGCCATCGAGGGCCCGGAGGCGGCCGCCACCGTGGCGAAGAGCCTCGCGGGGCTTTTCGACACCAGCCCGCGCCGCGCCCGGGGGCGCTCCCCGGCCACGGGGGAGTGAGCCGTGGAAGGCCCGGTGCGCGCCCCGGCCTCGCGAAGCCCGTTCCGGCTGGAGAACGAGGACGCCTGGCGGCGCTGGCGCGAGCGCAAGCTCGCCGCGCGCGCCCGCTCGCCCGGCGAACTCCTGGTCGAGGTGGGCGACCCGCGCGCGCTCACCGCCGCCGAACACTCCGAGATCGTGCGGCGCTGCCGGCGCGACAACATGGCGCTCTACGCGAGCCGCTTCACCGGCGAGGACCGGGAGATCCCGCGCCGCCTGGGCGAGCAGCTGGGGCTGCGCACGCTCGACGCCAACTTCCTCGCCGACGAGGACGGCATCACCAGCATCGCGGTGAGCGGGGAGAAGGCGGGCGCGGGCTTCATCCCCTACACCACCCGCCCCATCCGCTGGCACACCGACGGCTACTACAACCCGCCGCGGATGCGCATCCGCGCGATGCTGCTGCACTGCGTGCGCGACGCCGCCTCCGGGGGCGAGACCGCGCTCCTCGACCCCGAGCTCGCCTACCTGCTGCTCCGGGACGAGGACCCCGCCCTCGTGGGCTCGCTGATGCAGCCCGACGCGCTCACCATCCCCGAGCGCGTGGACGAGGACGGCGTGGCCCGGGCCGCGACCACGGGGCCGGTGTTCTCGGTGGAGCCCGCCACGGGCGACCTGCACATGCGATACACGGCGCGCACGCGAAGCGTCGCTTGGAAGGAAGACGCGGACACGCGCACGGCGGCCGCCCGCCTGCTCGCCATCCTCGACGGCGGCTCGGGCTTCGTGCTGAGGACCCGGCTCGAGCCGGGCGTGGGGCTCGTGTGCAACAACGTGCTGCACGAGCGCAGCGCCTTCGAGGACGACCCCCGGAGGCCGCGGCTGCTCTACCGCGCGCGCTACGTCGAGCGCATCGCGGGCACGGAGGGCGCGTGGGACGCGCCCTCCGCCTGACGGACGGCTACCAGGTCCTGCCCCAGGCGACGCCGAAGGCGTTCTGGTACATCGAGATCGTCTCCTTGCCGCCCGCGCCCGGCGCGAAGGCGTTGAAGAACGACGACCCTTCCACCGAGTTCGTCTTCGCGTGCATGTAGGCGAAGGTGATCTCCTGGGTCTTGTCGATCGCCCAGGTGAGGCCGAAGGTGTAGTGGTCCTTCACGACGCCCGGGGCGAGGATGTTGAAGGTCACGTCGCGCGGCATGATCGGGTTGTCGCCGCGGTTGTAGCCCGCGCGCAGCGTGAGCCTCTCGTCGTATTTCCACTGCACCCCGATCTTGTAGACGTCCGTGTCCTGCCAGCCGAAGCCGGGGCCGTTGGACGATCCCAGCGGAGCCTGGTTGGTGCTGGGGTTGCCCACCGAGGCGACCTCGCTGTAGTTGATCCGCAGGTAGTCGGCGGCGATCAGCAGCGCGGGCGTGGGCTGGAACGCCACGCCGATGCCGTAGTGCTCGGGGATGTCGAAGTCGCCGTTGCCGGCGAACAGCCCCTGGTACTTGTCGAACGCCTCCATCCGCGTCTTGTTGGCATACACCGCGCCGATCGCGAACGACTCCGTGAGGCGCCCCATGTAGCCCACGCGCACGCCGTAGCCGAACGCGCTGTCGTAGCCCTTGTTGGTCACGTCGCCCGGGCTCTGGGAGAGCTGCGTGAAGAGGTGGGCGCCGTTCATCTCGAAGCGCTGGTAGGCGAGCAGCGGCGCGATGCCCACCGAGTGCTGCGGGGCGAGCTTGTAGGCGACCGTGGGGGCGATGATGAGCTGCGAGAGGTCCACGCCGAGGCTGCCCAGGCCGCACAGCGCGTTGGCCTCCGGGGGCCCGCCCATGGGCGTGCAGTTGAGCTGCCCGCCGGGGAAGTCGGTGTTCATCCCGCCGTTGCCGTACACCGTGACGCCCAGCGACCAGCTGGGCGACATCATGCGGTTGTAGGCGAACTCGGGGATGAAGAAGTTCGTGCTGTCGCTGTCGACGTTCACGTCGAGCATGCCGCCGCCGCTTTCTTCGCGCTGGACCCGGCGCCTGGGGCTGAACCAGTCGAGGCCGACGTCCATGCGCGTGCCAGCGAAGACCATGGCGGCGGGGTTGTTCGCGCCGCCGAAGGCGTCCTGGGCGACGGCGATCGAGGCGCCGGCCATGCCCTTGGCCTTCAGGCCGTAGCCGTGGGAGAAATAGCCGTTGGTCGCGAAGGCGAAGGCCGGCGCGACGCAGGCCGCCGCGACGAGGGCGCCGCGGACCGCGGCGGGAATTCTTTTCATGGTCTTGCTCTCCTGGTTGTCCGGCGCGCGGTGCCGGCGAGGCGGTGGGATCAGACGAAAAGGCAGATGTCGGTGGTGCCGGCGAATTCGAGGAACGTCGAGGCGCCGCCGTAGTCGATGCCGTCGATGAACTGGTCGTGGGTGAAGTCGAAGAGGTCCACGGTCATCTGGCAGCCGATGAACTTGACGCCGGCCTCGAGGCACGCGGCGCGCAGCTCCTCGATCGAGGCCACGCCCTTCGACTTGATCTTCTGCTTCATCATCATCGTCGCCATGGACTCCATCCCCGGCAGCGCGGAGACCAGCACCGGCATCGGCACGGGCATGGGCATGGCGGGGTTGGCGAGCGGGCTGATCTTGACCGAGGAGAGGTCCTTCCTCAGGAGCTGCAGGCCGTAGAAGGTGAAGAAGATCTGGACCTCGTAGTCGAGCGCGGCGGCGGTCGAGCCGAGGATGAAGGGCGGATACGCCATGTCGAGCGTGCCCTTCGAGGCGATGATCGCCATCTTTTTCTGGCTCATCGCGCGCCCCTATTTCTTCTTGAGGAAGAAGACGTACTCCTTGCCCGATTCGGCCGAGCTCAGCAGCTCGTTGCCGGTCTGCTTGGCGAAGGCCTGCATGTCCTTCACCGAGCCCGCGTCGGTGGACACCACCTTGAGCACCTCGCCCGCGGCCATGTCGCCGAGCGCCTTCTTCGTCTTGAGGATCGGCAGCGGGCAGTTGAGCCCGCGCGCGTCGAGTTCCTTGTTGAAATCCATGTGCGGTTCTCCCGGATGGGCCCGGCGGAGGGCGAGCGCGAACCCGCCTCCCGGGCGATTTGCTATTTCGCCGACAGCCGCCCCGCCGGGTCCATACCCGCAACGGGTAATGCCCCTACTCCCTCCGGGTTATTCCGCGCTCCACGGGCGGGCTTGCCGGGCGCGCGCGCTCGGTTACACTGCCCTTCGACGGCGCGCGACCCGCGCGCCTTGCGTCGGAGGGGCCCGTGATCCACCGCCTGTCGCTGTCGCGGGCGGCCCACCTCGTCGGCGTGCACCGCAGCACGCTGCAGCGGATGGTCCGCGAGGGCGCGCTCGCCGCCGCCGAGGGAATGGTCACGACGCAGGAGCTGCTGCGCGCCTTTCCCGAGGCACGGCTCGAGTCCTCGGGCGACCTCGAGCGCGTCACCCGCATCAAGGAGGAGTCGTTTGGCCGCCGTGTCCGTGAACGCACGCTGCCCTCCCAGGAGGTCCTCGCCCAGCGGCTCTTCGCCCAGGGCCGGGAGCTCGCGGACCTGCGCCGCACCCTCCAGCGCTACCACGCGCTCGTCGAGGCGATCGGCACGCGCCTCGCCGCGGCCTTCCCGGGGCACCCGCAGCTGCCCGCCGTGCTCGAGGAGATCGGCGAAGGGCTCGGGCGGATCTTCGCCGCGGAAGATGCCGACCCGCTCGCGGTCCTCGACGACGTGCTGCGCGTCATGACGCCGAACGTGAAGGTCCGGCCGAGCGGCCGCGAGTTCTTCGTCGAGGGGCACGATTCGCTCCTGCAGGCCGGGCTCAAGGCGGGGCTGCGCCTCGCCTACGGCTGCGGCAACGGCAGCTGCGGGCTGTGCAAGGCGCGCGTCGTGGCGGGCGAGGTCCAGAAGGCGCGCCACCACGACTACCCGCTCTCCGAGGCCGAGCGCACGCAGGGCCACGTCCTGATGTGCGCCTACGCGCCGGTCACCGACGTGGAGATCGAGACCCTCGAAGCCGCGGGCCCCGACGACATCCCGGCGCAGCAGATCGTCACGACGGTGCGCTCCGTCGCCGAGCTCGCCCCCGACACGCGCCTCGTCCACCTGCAAACACCGCGCTCGAACCGCCTGCGCTTCCTCGCGGGCCAGTCCGTGACCCTCGGCGCGGCGACCGCCGCGGGGGACGCGAGCGCGGGCTACCCGATCGCGAGCTGCCCCTGCGACGACCGCAACCTGCATTTCCACATCGGCCGCGATCCCGCGGACGCGTTCGCCGAGCGCCTGTTCGCGGGCGCCATCGGCGCGGGCGACAAGGTGAGCGTCGCCGGCCCCGAGGGCCGCTTCGTGCTCGCCGACGCGCAGGGACGCACGCTCGCCTTCTTCGCCTGCGACCTGGGCTTCGCACCGGTGAAGAGCCTCGTCGAGTACGCCCTCTCGGCCGACGCCTCGGAGACCTTCGCGATCCACTGGCTCGCGACCCGCGGCGACGGCCACTACCTCGCCAACCAGTGCCGCGCGTGGTCGGAGGCCTTCGAGCGATTCGACTACCGCGCCCGCAGCCACCCGGATGCGGCCGAGGGTGCGCGCGCGCTGGTCGCCGACGGCCTCGCGGGGCTCGACCCCGCGGCGACGGACTTCTACGTCGCCGGGCCCGCGGCCTTCGTCGACGCCGCCGAATTCGAGCTGCGCTCGGGCGGCGTGCCGGCCGAGCGCCTCTTCACCCAGGCCCTCTGAGATCGCCATGTCCGCGCCCCCGACGCCCGAGCGACGCACCATCCCCATCGTCGCGGCCGCCGACGAGGCCCTCGGCGCCTGCAGCGGCGCGGAGTCCTTCGCGCTGCTGGTGCTGGGCGATTCCATGCAGCCCGAGTTCGACGAGGGCGACGTGATCGTCGTCGAGCCCGAGGGGCTCGCGACCGAAGGCTCCTACGTGCTCGCGTGGCACGCGGGCGAGTGGATCTTCCGCCAGCTCGCGCAGCGCCCCGGGGGCTGGGAGCTGCGCGCGCTCAATCCCCGCTACCCCGCGCTCGCCATCGCCGACCTCTCGGCGGTGCGCGGCGTCGTCATCCAGAAGTCCCGTCCCGGCCGGCGCCGCGCCACGCGGCACTACGGCGGGTGAGCCCGAGAAGGCGTCCCATGCCCTACTACCTCTACAAGGTCTTCCCCATGTTCCGCCTCGAGAAGATCGCCGAGTTCAGCTCGTTTCCCGAGGCCTCCGCCACGGCCAAGCGGATGCGCAAGGACCCCGCCCTGCCCGCCGACTGCAAGGTGAAGGTGATCTTCGCCGAGGACGTGCTCGGCGCCGAGACGCTGCTCACCGAGGTGCGCGAGCCGCGGCCGCGCTTCGATGACGACGACTGAAGGCGAAGGCGCGCGCGACTGCGCGTTCGCGCAGGCGCTGACGGCGCGCCTCGCGGGCTGCCCGCTCGCGATCGGGCGCGCGATCGCCGAACGCGAGGCGCTCGAGTGCCGCTCCGCCGTGGCGCGCGCCAACTGCACCACGCTGCGCGCGCTGCTGCGCGAGCGCTCCACCTTCGCGCTGCGCCTGCCCCCGCCGGGCCGCCCCGTCACCCACGCGGTCGAGCTGCGCCTGCAGTGCGGGGGGCTCGCGGGGCTGCACGAGGCCCTGCCGGGCTCGCCCTCGCCCGCGGACGACGTGCACGGCCTGGTGGCGGCCTCGCGGCAGGCTTTCGGGGGCCTCGCGGAGATTCCCTTCGAGGCGGTCGTCGCCGCGATCATGCGCTGGCAGCCGCGGCGCCGCGCCACGGGTCCCGGGGAGGGCCAGCGGTGAGCCCCCGCCTGCCGGCCCTGGTCGCCGCGGTGCAGGCGAACTGCGCGATCTCGGACGCGCGCTTCGCCCGGGAGCTGAGCCTTTGCAACTACCTGCTCGCGATGCGCGAGTACTTCCGCTGGGAGAACGACCTGCCCCTCGACGTGGCGCCGCCGCGCGGCGAGGTCGCGCGCTGGATCGCGGAGCGCGAGGCCCTCTGGGACGCCGTCGAGGGCGCGGACTGGGAGGCGCTGCCCCTCGGGGCCGGAGCCTGCGACCCGTTCGCGGCCCGCGATGCGAACGCCGCGCTCGCCGGCGACCGGCTCGTCTACGGCGCGGCCGTCGGCCGCTTCGGCAAGCCGAGCTTCTTCCTCGGCCGGCTCGAGCGGCGCGAGACCCGTTCCGGCGTCGACGTCGTGGAAGTCGGCTGCGAGTACGCGCGCGACATCGACGCGGCCCCGGCCGCGTACCAGGACGGCCTGGTCGTGTTCCGGCGCGAGGCCTTCGAGCGCTGGCTGTGGATGCGCACCGAGGCCTGGGAGGCGAGCGGGGGCGCCGCGATGGGCGCGGCGCTCGCGGCCTACGGGTTCGCGGACGAGCGCGCCGCGGCCCTCGCGCGCATGGCCGAGGGCGAGCGCGAGACTCTGGTCCTGCACGAGCTGGGCGAGCACGCCGCGGGACAACGACTCGGCGAGCCCTGGGAAGCGTTCATGGCCGCGAACGCCGACCGGCGCGTCGAGCTCTTCGCGCGCGCCGTCCGCGACCTGCTCGCCGACTGCCTCGTCACCCTGCCCGCGCGCGTCGAGCGCGGCGCGGCGCCCTCGCTGCACTTCTGGCGGGCGAACTTCGGGGGCCTGCGCGAGGCGCTCTTCCCGCGCCTCGTGGCCGCGTTCTCGCTCTGGGGCGCCACGGGCCGCGCGGAGGCGATCGCCGAGGCGGCGGCCGCCGGCCGCGGGCACTGGGAACGCGTCGCGGCCGACCTGACCGCCGCGGGGGCGCCGGACGCCCGGCGCCTCGCCCGGGATCCGGAGGCGATCGCCCTCGCCTGAATCAGTACCCGCCCTTGCCGTAAGGCTGCGGCAAGCCCGCGACCTTCGCGCCCTGCTTGGCCGGCCCCAGAGGAAAGAGGTCGTAGAGCGACTTCGAGTCGCACCCCGGCAGGACCTCCTGGAGGTCCTTGGTCATCGCGCGGAAATTGGGCGTGTGGCCGTGCTCCCGGTACTGGTCGCGCAGGTAGTTGACCACCTTCCAGTGGTCGTCGGTGAGCGCCACGCCCTCCGCAGCCGCGATCACCTGCACGGCCTCGTCGCTGTAGTCGGGCTCCTTCAGGTAGCCGTCGCCGTCGGTTTCCTTCTCGACGCCTCCGATCACGTAGCTCATCGCGGTCTCTCCGTGAGTGTCACTTCGCCGGGCAGGCGCTCTCGCCCGGGACCTTGCCCACGAGCAGCAGGAAGCTCTCGAAGGGTCCCATGTTGCCCATGGCCTCGCCCATCGGCCCGTCGAACGAGAGCCGCCCGAAGAACATCGCCTTCATCGGGCCGTACTCGCCCTTGCCCATCTCGATCCAGCGCCGCGTCTCGGCGTGCATCGCGTAGTCGACGTCGAAGTCGAGCTTCGCCTCGCTGCGACCGCCCGCCACGCACAGCGCCTTGCCGTCCTTCGCGGCGATGCGCACCTCGACGCGCGGGCTTTCCGGGCAATCCGACCGGTACACCTGCAGCACCTTGTAGCCGCGCTTCTTGTCGTTGGCGATCCAGCCCGATTCCTGCAGCTTCGTCGTGAGCACCGGATCGGCGTTCCACGCCGCGCAGGCCTGCTGCGCCCACTGCGCGGACATCATCGGTTCCGCGCCCGCCGGCAGCCCGGCAACCAGGGCCGCCGTCGCCATCACCCATCCCATCCTTCGCATCGTCCTCTCCCTTCGCCAGTTGATTCGTTTCGCGACCCCGGCTCAGCGCTTCGGCCGGCCGGCGACGAACGCCATGTCCACGGGGCGCTCGGCCATGCCCGGATAGGGCTTCATCGCCGCCGCGTCCACGGCCGTGCCCTCCTCGCCGGGCGCCGCCCGCTCGATGCGCACGCGCACGTCGTACCAGCCCGCCTGCCCCGTCACCGGGTCCGAGTTCGAGAAGCGATGCCCGCCTGCGTCGGGGGGCAGCTCCTCGGAGATCAGCGGGTTCACGAGGAAGCCGCGGCTCGCCTCGTCCGCGTCCGGGGCGAGGTTCCAGGCGCCGGGGGCCTTGCCGATCGCGTTCCAGGTCCACACGGTGCCGGGCTCCACGGCCTGCGAATGCCGCGCCACGCAGCGCACCCGCCCCCAGGGCGAGACGAGCCAGATCCAGTCGCCGTCGGCCACGCCCGCGGCATCGGCCGTGGCGGCATTCACGAACAGGCTGTTGTGGCCGTGCAGCTGCCGGAGCCACGCGTTCTGCGAATCCCAGGAGTGGTACATCGCCATGGGCCGCTGGGTGACGCAGGCGAGCGGAAAGCGCTGCTTGTCCGTCGCCTGGGACTCCAGCGGCTCGTAGTAGAACGGCAGCGGGTCGAAGTAGGTCGCCACGCGCTCGCGCAGGGGCTCCGGCGGGCGCCGGGAGAGGCCCTTGCCGCGCGCGGCGAGCCGGAACTTCTGCAGGACCTCGGAGTACAGGTGCACGAGGATCGGCTCGGCGTAGCGCGTGATGCGGTTCCTCAGCGACCACTCGAGGTAGCCCTGGTTCCAGTTGCGCATGTACTGGTAGCTCCGGGGCAGCTGGTAGTGGAAGACGCAGTCGTTCTGCGCGTACATCTCCCACTGCCGCGGGTTGGGCTCTCCCCTCAGGCTCTTCTCGCCGCCGCGCCCCCGCCAGCCCGCGAGGAAGCCGATGCCCGATCCGGGCTCGGTCTCGTAGTTCACGATGAAGTCCGGATAGTCGCGGTAGCGGCGCCGCCCGTCCTTCGTGACGAAGGCCGGCAGCTTCAGGCGCGAGGCGAGCTCGATCAGCACTTCCTGGAAGGGCTTGCACTCGCCCGTGGGCGGGACCACGGGGATCCTCACCGAGTCCACCGGGCCGTCGAACTCCGAGATCGGCCGGTCGAGCATCGACATCGCGTCGTGGCGCTCGAGGTAGGTGGTGTCGGGCAGGACGAGGTCCGCGAAGGCGGTCATCTCCGACTGGAAGGCGTCGGCCACCACGAGGAACGGGATGCGGTACTCCCCGTCCTCGCCGCGGTCGTTGAGCATGCGGCGGACCTCGTCGGTGTTCATCGTCGAGTTCCACGCCATGTTCGCCATGAAGATGAGCAGCGTGTCGACGGGATAGGGATCGCCACGCCAGGCGTTGGTGATGACGTTGTGCATCATCCCGTGGACCGCGAGCGGGTACTCCCAGGAGAAGGCCTTGTCGATGCGCACCGGCGTGCCGTCGTCGGCCACGAAGAGGTCGTCGGGCTCCGCGGGCCAGCCCAGGGGCGCGCCGTCGAGCACGGAATCGGCTTTCACGGCGAGCGGCGTGGCGGGGGTCTTCGCGCACGGCGGGATCGGCCTCGGGAAGGGCGGCTTGTGGCGAAAGCCCCCGGGCCGGTCGATGGTGCCGAGCAGCGTCATCAGGATGGCGAGCGCGCGGATCGTGTGGAAACCGTTCGAGTGCGCGGCCAGCCCGCGCATCGCGTGGAAGGCGACCGGGTTGCCCGTCACCGTCTCGTGCTCCTTGCCCCAGCAATCGGTCCAGGCGATGGGCAGCTCGATCTTCTGGTCGCGCGCGGTGATGCCCATCTCGTGGGCGAGGCGGCGGATGGTCGCCGCGGGGATGCCGGTCACCCCCGCCGCCCACTCGGGCGTGTAGTCGCGCACGCGGTCGGCGAGCAGCTGGAAGGCGGGGCTCGCGGGCGTCCCGTCGTGGAGCGTGAAGCGCCCGAACAGGAACGGGTCGCAGCCCTCGCTGTGGGTGACCACGGGCTTGTCGGCATGCCGGTCCCACCAGAGCTTGTTCTGCGGGTCGAAGCAGCCCTCCTCCTCGGGGACCTCGGTGCGCACGAACATCCCGAGCTCGTCGCTCGCCTCGTCCAGGTTCACGAGCTGGCCCGCGTTGGTGTAGCGCACGAGGAACTCGCGGTCGTAGAGGCCGAGCTCGATCAGCTCGTGCACGAGCGCGAGCAGCAGCGCCCCGTCGGTGCCCGGTCGGATGGGGATCCACTCGTCGGCGATCGCCGAGTAGCCGGTGCGCACGGGATTCACGGAGATGAAGCGCCCGCCCGCGCGCTTGAACTTCGAGATCGCGATCTTCAGCGGGTTCGAGTGGTGGTCCTCGGCCGTGCCGAGCATCACGAAGAGCTTCGCGCGGTCGAGGTCGGGGCCGCCGAACTCCCAGAAGGAGCCGCCGATCGTGTAGATCATGCCCGCGGCCATGTTGACCGAGCAGAATCCCCCGTGGGCGGCGTAGTTGGGCGTGCCGAACTGGCGCGCGAAGAGCCCCGTGAGCGCCTGCATCTGGTCGCGGCCCGTGAACAGCGCGAACTTCCTCGGGTCCGTCGAGCGGATGCGCCCGAGGCGCTCGGCGAGGGTGGCGAACGCCTCCTCCCAGGAGATCGCCTCGAATTCGCCGGAGCCGCGCTCGGCGCCGGCCTTGCGGCGCAGCGGCCGCGTGAGGCGCGCGGGCGAGTACTGCTTCATGATCCCCGAGGCGCCCTTCGCGCAGATGACGCCCTGGTTGATCGGATGGTCGGGGTTGCCGTCGATGTAGCGCACCACGCCGTCCTTCAGGTGCACGCGGATGCCGCAGCGGCACGCGCACATGTAGCACGTGGTCTTGCGCACCTCGGTCGCGCCGCCCGGGCCTGGCGCCGCCGGGTCGCCCTGGGTGGATCGGCCGGCACTCGTCGCCGTGGCCCGCTCGCCGCGCTCGGCCTTCCCGTTCATGTGGTCCATGGCAACTACCTCGGTGACTCCCGGGCGATGTGCAGAGGCTCGCCGCCGCCTCCAATGGAACGCTCGAATACCACGGCCAGGAGGCGGAGCTCACGCTCGCGGGCCGCCGGCTCTTCGTGACCCACGACCCCCGCACGATCGCGCGTTCGCGTGCACGGGCGACTACGACGGGGTGTGTCGCGGGCGCAGCCACCGGGCGAGCATCGAGTCGGTCGCCACCGCGACCGGATGCCGGGCCCGGCTTGTGAATCCCGGCACGGTCGCCGGTCCCGGCGCGCCCGCGGCCTGGCACCTCGCGGACCTCGCCGCGATGCGCTTCGAAATCCGCGGCCTCGAGGCCGGCTGGCCTCGTGGGGATTTCGATCCAACCCACCCGGGAAGTCCATCACTCCGAAGGGTTATCCCTATCCCTTTGGAGTGATTGACCCGGGCGGCGCCGGGGGCGATAAGAGCGGGGCGGGAAATCCCCGGAACCTGAGGCGGGCAGGCCCGCATCGACTCGCGCGATGGAGGATTGATGGCGACGGCGATTGCCACGGACCGGACGATCCGGGTCGTGGGCGGCGGAATCAGCGGCGTGCCCGCGGCCCTCGAGGCCCCGGCCTCCAACGACCTCGTGTGCATCGAGTCGATGTGCCGCGCGCCCGAGGAGATCGCGGCCAAGCCCGTCTCCCGCTGATCGCGGGCCGCGCCGGCGCCCGGCCGGCGCGCGGTCCCCACTGCGCAAGGAATCCCATGTCCGAATCCCGGAAGAAGACCCTGTTCCTCGCCGTCGCCTACGGCCTCGCGAGCGCCGCGCTCTACTACGCGCTCTTCGCCCACGCCGACCAGTTCACCGAGTGGGCCCGCCGCACCCGCGCCGGCGAGAAGGCGCTCTTCCTGGTCCCGATCGTGGTCGCCTTCGTCTTCTCCTGGGTCCACGGTGCGTTCACCGGGCACTTCTGGGAGGCCCTGGGGCTGCGCGCGGCCTCGGGCGCCGAGAAGAAGAAGGCCGGGAAGTAGGATGGACACGCTCACCTTCATCGACATCGACCTCTGGAGCGGGCTCGCGCTCTTCGCGGTGGGATTCATCGGCGGCATGGTCTCGGGCTTCATCGGCTCGGGGGGCGCCTTCGTGCTCACGCCGGCGATGATGACCCTGGGTGCGCCGGGCATCGTCGCCGTCGCCTCCAATCTCTGCCACAAGTTCCCCAAGGCGCTCGTGGGCGCCATGAAGCGGCACAAGTACGGCCAGGTCGACGTGAAGCTCGGCATCATCATGGGGATCTTCGCCGAGGCGGGGATGCTCGCGGGCAAGATCGTCATGACCGGAATCCGCGACGCCTGGGGCGACGTGGGCACGAGCCTGTACGTCTCCTTCACCTTCGTCGTCGTCCTCGCGATCGTGGGCGGCTTCGTCCTGCGCGACGCCCGGCGCATGCTCCGGGCGGAGAGGGCCGGCGGCGAGGCGGCCGTCCACAGGATCACGCCGCTCGCGCGCTGGGTGCAGTCGGTGCGCATCCCCGGCACGATGATGCGCTTCGCGAGCCTCGGGGCCGAGGTCTCCCTGCTCTTCGTCGCGCCGCTCGGCTTCGCCACGGGCATGCTCGCCTCGACGATCGCCGTGGGCGGCTTCATCGGCGTGCCGGCGATGATCTACGTGCTCGGCGCCCCGGCGATGATGGCCACGGCCACGGAGCTGGTGATCGCCTTCGTGATGGGAACCGGGGGCTCGATCCTCTACGCGCTCGACGGCGCCGTGGACATCCGCCTCGCGATGCTGATCCTCGGGGGCTCGCTCTTCGGCATCCAGATCGGCGCGATCGGCACCACCTACGTGAGGGACGGGACCGTGAAGCTGGTGATGGGCCTCATCATGGTGATCGTGCTCTTCTCGCGGTTCTTCTACATCCCCGGCTACCTCTCGCAGCTCGGCCTGGTCGAGCCGATGGCCGAGGGCACGGTGCGCGGCCTCAAGTGGATGGGCGACGCCACCCTCGTGCTGGCGCTCGCCGTGGGCGGGATCTCGATCGTCTACGCCCTCGTGAAGGGCATGGCCGAGCACCGCCAGCGGGTCGAGGCGCACGCCTCGCCCATGGCCGACGTCGAGGACTAGGCCGCGTTTCGCGCGACCCACCGGGAGGAGAACCGCATGGAAACGGAATTCGAACCCATTCGCTCGCAACCGATCCGCGCCGGAACGGTCGTCCGCCAGCCGCCGCGCGGGCCGGACCGGCCCGTCCGCCTCGCGGACCCGGCCGTCGCGGTCATGACCGACCTCGCCACGGTGCCCGCGGTCCTGGTGGACCCCGAGGTGGGCATCGAGGCCGCGATGCGCATCATGGTTCGCCGCGGCGTGCGCTCGCTCTTCGTGGCCAACATCGAGAACGAGGTGATCGGGCTGGTCACGGCGACGGACCTCCTGGGCGAGAAGCCGCTGCGGCACATCCACGCGCACGGCGGAAAACGCGCGGACATCCGCGTCCGGGACCTCATGACGCCGCACGCGCAGCTCGAGGTGCTCGCCCTCGCCGACGTGGAGCGCGCGAGCGTCGGCCGCGTGCTGGCGACCCTTCGCGCCGCGGGGCGGCAGCACGCCATGGTGGTCGAGGAACCCCCGGGCGGACCTGCCGTGGTCCGGGGCGTGTTCTCCGCCTCGCAGCTCGAGAAGCAGCTCGGCACGCCGGTCCCGGTCTCCGAGACGGCGCGCTCCTTCGCGGAGATCGAGGCCGCGCTCGCGCGGACCTGAGGCGGGGCTGGCGAGGCGGCGAGCGTGCTCGCGATCGCCGGCCAGGCCGAAGGATCCAAGGGCCGAGCCGCGCGCCCCGTTCCGGCCTTGATCCCGGGACGACGCCGGCGGCGTTCGCGCCCAAACGAAAGGGCCGGCGGTCACCCGCCGGCCCCTCGCGATTCCTGGTAGGGCGTACTGGATTCGAACCAGTGACCAACGGATTAAAAGTCCGCTGCTCTACCAGCTGAGCTAACGCCCCGAAAAGCGGACGATTATACTTTTTCGCGCGATGCCGGGTCAAACCGCGCGCGCCTTCAGGCCGCGCGCTCCAGCCGCCAGACCTGGTATTTCATCGTCGCCCAGGACCCGGCGACGATGGCCGCGGTCGCGAGCACCGAGCCCGCCGCGAGGGTGGACAGCCCCGTGATCCCCTGCCCGATCGTGCAGCCGAGCGCGAGCACCCCGCCGAAGCCCATGAGGATGCCTCCGACGATGTGGTTGGCCGTGTCCTCGGTCGAGGCGAAGCCCTCCCAGCGGAAGGACTTCGAGGCGAGCGCGTAGGCGGCCGACCCCGCGACGATGCCCAGCGCGCTCGCCACGCCGAAGGTCACGGCGAGCGACTTGTCGCTCCAGAGCAGCAGGAGCTCGAGGAGGTAGGCGGCGGGCGCGACGAAGGACAGCGACTCGATCGTGCGCGTGTTCGTTCCGAAGAAGGTGTTCTCCAGCGTCTCCGGGTTCTCCCCGTAGCCCAGGTGGCCGGTCACGTACCAGCCCGCGACGACGACGAGCCCCGCGACGAGGCCCCCGATCACGTGGTCGGCGCTCGTGCGAAAGTCGCGGTCCTTGAAGACGAAGACGAGGAGCGCGGCGGCGACGAGCAGCGTGATCGCGACCTGGAGGGTGCGCCGGCCCGCGCCCGAGGCTGCCGCGGCGAGCGTCGGGAGGTCCTGCCCCGCGATCCCCCGGGCGCCCAGGTCGATCGCCACCGGGTCGATCCAGCCCGCGCGCCAGACCCCGAACAGGCCCTTGAGCGTCATGTATGCGGAGGCCGCGAGGAAGAACAGGACGACCACGGACTTGAGGCTGCCGCCACCCACGCGCACCAGCGTCTTGTTGCCGCAGCCCGAGCCGAGCGTCATCCCCACGCCGAAGGCGAATCCGCCGAGGACGTAGGAGAGCCAGCCGAGCGACGGGCGCGTGTAGATCGACTTCGCGAGGTCGACCTGCCCGGCGAGGGCGAGCGCCTGGGCGCCGAGGATCGCCACGGCGATCGCGAGGATCCACATGCGCATGCGCCCCCAGCTGCCCATGTTCACGACGTCGGAGATCGCGCCCATGGTGCAGAAGTTGGTGCGGTTGGCGACCGCCCCGAACACGAAGGCGAGGCCGAAGCCGGACCAGGCGACGAGGGCGGCGAGATTCGTTGGCGTGCTCAAGGTGCACCTCCGGGAAGTGGGGCGATTATAGGGGGCGGGTTTCGCCCGCCCCCATCCCTCTCATGGGCTATCGCCCATACCTCTCCCGGCGAGGAAGTGCCCCCCCGGGCGGGCGATCGCCCTCAGCCGGCCCCCGGCTGCCGCGCTGCCGGGTCCTCCAGGCCCGCCCGCGCGAAGCCCTCCCGCCGCAGGCGGCAGGCGTCGCAGGTCCCGCAGGAGCGCCCCTCGGCATCCGCGCGGTAGCAGCTCACCGTCATCGCATAGTCCACCCCCAGGGAGCGCCCCTTCAGGATGATCTCGGCCTTGGTCATGCGCACGATGGGCGCGTGGATCGCGAGCCTCGCTCCCTCGACGGCGCGCTTGGTGGCGAGGTTCGCCATGCGCTCGAAGGCCGCGAGGTACTCCGGCCGGCAGTCGGGGTAGCCGGAATAGTCCACGGCGTTGGCGCCAACGAAGATGTGGTCGGCGGCGCTCACTTCGGCCCAGGCGAGCGCGAGCGCGAGGAACACGGTGTTGCGCGCCGGGACGTAGGTGACGGGGATGCCCTCGCCCGGGGCCGTCGGCACCGCGATCGCCGGGTCCGTGAGCGCGGAGCCCCCGAAGACGCCCAGGTCGAAGCGCACGACGCGGTGCTCGGAGGCGCCGAGAGCGCGCGCCACGCGGGCCGCGGCGGCGAGCTCCGCGCGGTGGCGCTGCCCGTAGTCGATCGTGAGCGCGCGGCAGTCGAAGCCCTCGGAGCGCGCGATCGCGAGCACCGTGGCCGAATCGAGCCCGCCCGAGAGCAGGACGACCGCCGGCGCTCCCACGCCGGCCCCTAGCGGCGCAACGCCGCGAGCCGCGTGCGCGCCTTGCCCGCGGCCTCGGACCCGGGGAAGCGCGCGATGATGTCCTCGAGCGTGTTGCGCGCGCTCCCCGCGTCGCCCTGCTCGGCCTGGATCGCCGCGATGGCGAGCAGCGCGTCGGGCGCCTTCGGCGACTGCGGATGCCGCGCGAGGAGCCCTTCCTGGGCGGCGAGCGCGTTGCGGTAGTCCTTGAGGTTCGCGTAGCTGATCCCGATCCAGTACTCGGCGTTGGGGGCGAGCGGGCTCTGGGGATAGTCCTTCAGGAATGCGCGGAACGCCTCGATGGCCGAGGCGAAGTCGTTGCGGCGGAAAAGGCCGGAGGCCGCGTCGTAGGCCTTGATCTCGCGCGCCTGCTCCTCGCGCGTCGGCGCCCGCGCGGCGGCGGGTGCGGGCACCGGCGCCTGCGCCGCCGCGGCGGGCGGGGCCGCGGCCGCGGGCGAGGCGCCGGGCGAGGCCGTGCCCTCGAGGCGCTTCAGGCGCGAGTCGAGGTCGAGGTAGAAGTCGCGCTGGCGCTTGGCCGTCTGGTCGTTCTGGTTGCCGAGGACCTCGAGCTGGCCGCGGAGCTTGGCGATCTCGGCGTTCAGCTGGTCGATCTGGCGCAGGAGCTCCACGACGCCGATGTTGCGCACGCTCTCCTCGAGCTTCTGGATGCGCGCCTCGTTGTCGCGTCCCTGCTGGGCGAGCTCCTGGCGCAGCTCGTTGATGCGCTTGCGGGCCTCCTCGTCGTCGAAGAGGCCCGCGCGCGCGGGCAGCACCGCAGCGAGCAC
>JBGAQP010000033.1:0-33074 GCA_044220635.1 Usitatibacteraceae bacterium | reverse complement strand
CTGCTCGTGCAGTGGGTCCAGGTCTACGAGATCAACGTGGGGCTGCTCTCCACGGTGTTCACGGCGCTGGGCAAGAACTTCGCCGACTACGCGGTCTACAGCCCGAGCATCGGCGACCTCATCGTGATCGCCTCACCCAGGGGCGGCCTGCCGCCGCTCACGGGGGAGGTCTTCCGCTTCAAGGGCGCGGCCGAGGACCTCGCGCACCTGGGCATCCGCGACCTCGCGGACCTCGAGGCGCTGCGCGTGGGCGGCCGCCGGGCCCTGGAGCCCCTCTTCGAGCAAAGCGGCTTCCTGCCCAACTCCGACTTCTTCCCCATCCTCGACCAGCATGCCCCGCGCTCGCGCTTCAAGCGCGAGAGCGCGGACGACCTGCGCACGGTCCGCGAGCGCCAGGTGCCGCTGCTCGCCATGATCGACGGGGAATCGCGCACGCCGCTCGCGCGCCTTCAGGACGTGGGGGAAAACCGCCCCGTGCGGATCGTGAAGGCCATCGGCGGGGCGGAGGCGATCGGCGTGATGCTCACCGGGGCCGCGTCGCAGGCGGTCACGCTGCCGCCGCTTGGGCGCCTGCAGGCGGCCTTCGCGCATGCGGGCCTCGCGGAGTGCTCCGGGGCGGCGATCGACTGGGTGGACGCGGTGAACGACGTCGTGCTGCGCTCCGCGCCCTACCTGGACGGCAAGGAGGTGGGCGTGATCTTCGAGCGCATCGAGGCCTCGAAATGCTGGAAGACCCTCGATCCCTCGAGCAAGCGGCGCATCGCCCTGCTGAAGGCGATCAACCTTCGCGATGCGGACGGCATGCGCGCGAACGCCGAGGCGCTTCTCGAGAATCTCGAGCCGGCGCTCGAGTCGGAGCGCGGAATGCTGGTCCTCGCGGCGATGACCGCGCAGCTGGCCCGCGGCAATCGGGAAGCGGCGAAGGCGGTGTGGGACCGCTACTCGGAAAAGCTCACGCCTCCGCAGCGCCAGGACCTCGTCACGCGCATGGCCCTCGCCCATGCGTCGGCACCCCCCGACAAACCCGCGAAACGGTGACGATTTAGGTCACTTTTTGCGGGATCGCGCGCTCCCTTCGGGTCCGGGCACGCCCCGAGAACCGGGCGGGAACGGACTGAAGGTCTCCGCGGCGGTGCGATGCCGGCGCCGAGTCCGGGTGTGGTCCATAAGGCATTGATCTGAAGAGATAAAATGGATTGCTTGTCGGTGTGTCTTAACTCACAGACAACGTCCGGCGGGGCTGGCACAGTTGGCATGCCGGTTGCATACCGGAGGACGCACACTCAGCGGTGTGGCCTGCACCCCTACACTTACCTAGGAAATTTCATGAAAAAGATCCAGCAAGGCTTCACCCTGATCGAACTGATGATCGTGGTCGCGATCATCGGCATTCTGGCCGCGGTCGCCATTCCCGCGTACCAGGACTACCTGAAGCGTTCGAAGATCACGGAAGTCGCGGCGGTCGCCGGCGCGTGCAAGACCTCCTTCCAGGAGTTCGTCGCCGCCAAGAACGCCTTCCCGGCCAACGTGACCGAAGCGGGCTGCTCCGTGGCGACCACGACGTACACCGCCGCCACCGCCACCAACGGCGGCAAGATCGAAGTCACGATCCAGAACATCGACACGAACGTGAACGGCAAGCTCCTGTACCTCGAGGCCGAGAAGACCCCGGGCGTGCCGGCCGTCGGCACGGACACGATCGGCTCGTGGAAGTGCGGCACGAACGCCGCCGCGGCCGACTACAAGTTCTTCCCGGCCAACTGCCGCCAGGCCTAAGCCGGTAGAGGCAGTCGCTGCATGAAGCACCGGAAGGGCGGGATATCCCGCCCTTCTTCTTTTCAGGTCCCGCTCATTCGTAGCGCAGCGCCTCGACGGGCCTCAGACCCGCGGCGCGGCGCGCGGGCCAGAACCCGAAGAAGATCCCCGTCGCTCCGGAGACGGCGAATGCGATGAGCGCCACGCGCGCGGAGAGTTCGACCTCGATCTGCATCGCGCGGCCCACGACGAGCGCCCCGACGACGCCGATCAGGATTCCGATCACGCCGCCGACGGTGCAGATGAGGAGCGCCTCCAGGAGGAACTGGGCGAGCACGTCGCGGCGCCGGGCCCCGATCGCCATGCGGATGCCGATCTCGCGCGTGCGCTCGGTGACCGAGACCAGCATGATGTTCATGATGCCGATCCCGCCCACGACGAGCGAGATCGAGCCGATGGCCCCGAGCATGAGGGAGAGCACCCGCGCCGTCCCCGCGGCCGCCTCCGCCACCTGCGTGAGGTTGCGCACCGTGAAATCGTCGTCCGCGTCGGGCTGGATGCGGTGGCGCTGCCGGAGCAGCGCGTTGATGTCCTGCTCGGCCACCGTCGTGGCCTCGCCGCTCTCGGCCTGCACGAACATGAACCGCACCGTCCCCGGGAAGCGGTTGCCGAAGAGCTTGCTCTGCGCCGTGGTGATCGGCACGAAGATCGTGTCGTCCTGGTCGCGGCCGTCGAGGCTCTGCCCCTTCTTCTTCAGGATGCCGATCACCTGGAAGGGCTGGCCGCGGATGCGCAGGGTCTTGCCGACGGGATCCTCGTCGAGGAAGAGCTTCTCGACGATGGTCGCGCCGACGAGCGCCACGCGCGTCGCGCTGCGGATGTCGGTCTCGGTGATCGGCTCGCCCGATTCGACCGGCCAGTCGCGCACCGCCGTGTACTCGGGCGTGACGCCCCAGACCTGCGTGCCCCAGTTGTTGATCCCGTAGGCGATCTGGGCGCCTCCCGGAAAGACCGGCGCCACGGCGGAGATGCCCGGCAGGCGCGCGATCGCCTCCGCATCCCCCGTCGTGAGGGTGGGGGCGTTTCCGGAGCCCACGCGCAGCCCGCCGCTCGCGGTGCTCCCGGAGAGGACCACGAGCAGGTTGCTTCCCATGGAGGCGACCGCGCGGTTCACCGTGGACTGGGCGCCGCCGCCGACGGCGATCATCAGCACCACCGCGGCCACGCCGATGATCATCCCGAGCATGGTGAGCCCGGTGCGCAGCTTGTTCGCGCCGAGCGAGCGCAGCGCCTCGAAGGCGACGGCGGGGACGTTCACTCGGCGGCCTCCTCGCGCACGACGGCGCCATCGTGCACGACGTGGCCGTCCTTGAAGCGGATGAGGCGGCGCGCGAAGCGTGCGATGTCGTGCTCGTGGGTCACGAGCAGGATCGTCACGCCGGTATCGCGGTTGAGCTCGGAGAAGACGGCCATGATCTCCTCGCTGGTCTTCGTGTCGAGGTTGCCCGTGGGCTCGTCGGCGAGGATGAGCTGGGGGCGGTTGGCGAGCGCGCGCGCGATCGCCACGCGCTGCTGCTGGCCCCCGGAGAGGCGGTTGGGCAGGGTGTCGGCGAAGCGCTCCAGGCCCATGCGCGCGAGGAGCTCCGTCGCCCGGCGGCGGCGCTCGACGCGGCCGATGCCCGCGTAGGTCATGGGCAGCGCCACGTTCTCCGCGGCGGTGATGCGCTTGAGCAGGTTGAAGCCCTGGAAGACGAAGCCGAAGACCCGGTTGCGCATGGCGGCGAGTTCGTCCGTCGAGAGCCCCGCGACGTCCTGGCCGTTCAGGCGGTAGCGGCCCCAGGTGGGCGCGTCGAGCAGGCCGAGGATGTTCATGAAGGTCGACTTCCCCGACCCCGAGGGGCCCATCACGGCCACGAACTCGCCCGCCTCGATGGCGAGCGTGACGCCCTCGAGCGCCGGCGGGGTGTCCGTCGCCGCGGTCTCGTACTGCTTGCCGAGGCCCTCGACCTCGATGAAGCGGCCGGCCATGGGCGCTAGAACATCCGCACGCGCACCTGCGGTTGCTGGGCCTGGGCGGCGAGATCGCGGGTCACGACCTTGTCGCCCTCGCGAACCTCGCCCTCGACGATCTCGGTGAACGAGGAGTCCGAGATGCCCGTCTTCACCGGGACGGCGACGGGCTTGCCCTCGACGAGCTTGTAGACGCGCTGCGACGGGCCTTCGCGCCGCATCCCGGCGCCCTTGGCGGGCGCACCCTTCTCGGCCGCGCTTCCGGGCTCGGCCGCAGGCCGGAAGCGAAGCGCGGCGTTGGGAACGCGCAGGACGCCGTCGCGCCGGCTCGTGGTGATCTGGACGTAGGCGGTCATGCCGGGCTTGAGCTTGCCCTCCGCGTTGTCGGCGGAGACGATCACGGTGTAGGTGACCACGTTCGACTGGATCGTCGGGTTGAGCCGGACCTGCCTCACGGCGCCGCGGAAGAACTGGCCCGGGAAGGCGTCGACCCGGAAACGCGCGGGCAGGCCCTCCTTCAGACCCCCGACGTCGGCCTCCGCGATGCTCGTCTCGATCTGCATCTCGCGCAGGTCCTTCGCGATCTGGAAGAGCGTCGGCGTGTTGAAGCTCGCCGCGACCGTCTGCCCGACCTCGACGTTGCGCGCGACGACCACGCCCGAGATCGGCGAGCGGATGACGGTGTAGCGCAGGTTGGTCCGGTCGCGCTCGAGCTGGGCCTTCGCGACCTCGACCTGGGAGCGCGCGGCCTCGAGCTCCTTGACCGCCGTGTCGAGCTCCGCCTGGGAGATGAATCCCTTGCCGACGAGGGAGCGCGTGCGCGCCTCCTTGGTCTCGGCGAGCCGCAGGGCCGATTGCGCCGCGTTGAGGTTCGCCTGGCTCGAGGCGACCGAGGCATTGAAGAGCGAGGGATCGAGCTCCGCGAGGAGCTGCCCTTCCTTCACGAGGCTGTTGAAGTCCGCGTGCAGCCGCAGGATCGATCCCGAGACCTGCGTCCCGACGACGACCGAGGTGACGGGATTGAGATTGCCGTTGGCCGAGATGATCGCGACGACGTCGCCCCGGTCCACGCTCTCGAGGCGCCAGCGCTCCGCCTTCTCGCGACCGCCCTCCTTCTGCCACAGGGCCCAGGCGACGATCGCGGCGAGGACGAGCGCGACGGGGACGAGGACGATGGGACGCAGCAGGCGCTTCACCTTGGGGCTCGCGAGTCGGGAGAAACCGTCATTTTAGAGGAGCGCGCGCCGGGACAGTGCCCGGCGTTTACATCCGGTTACACCTGGCGGCCCGCCGCTAGCGGGGCCGCCAGACGTTGGCCTTGAGCGGCAATCCGTTGGAGAGATAGGCGAGGAAGTACTCGAGGTGGTTCAGTTCGTCGGATCCGGCGGGGAAGGGCGCGGCGCCCATGAGCTCCAGGCACTCGCGCATGCGCGAGTGCAGCGTGATCGCGCGGCCGTCGCGGATCACGGGCCAGTGCGTCGCCTGTCCGATGGCCGGGGAGAGCGGCACGTCGGCGAATCGGCGGCCCGCGCCCTGCACGTGGCAGGAGGCGCAGGCGAAGTTCTGCTGGCCGAGGCGCGTGAAGTACAGCCGCCGCCCCTGCTCGAATCGCTCCTCGGCGGCGGCGGGCACGCGCACGGCCATCTTCCGGCCGTCGGACAGCGAACGGACGTAGGCGGAAACCGCGCCCATGGCATCGGGGTCGGAGGCATCGAGCAGGGGCTCGCCGTGCGTCTTCAGGCACTGGTTGATCGCCATCTCGAGCGTCACCACGCGCTTCAGGCGCGCGTCGAACTGCGGGTAGGCGGCGGCGATTCTCCGGCCGCCGTTCGGGAAGCATCCCGCGAGGCTGCGGCCGTTCCTGAATTTGCGCGTCCAGATTCTCCGGCCGGCTTCGACGATGCCGGTGGCAGGCACTCCCGCCGTGCCTTCCTCGATCCTCGCCTGCAGCTCGGCGTCGAAGGCGCCCGCGCCGAGGGTGTAGTCCGGCGGGGAAAGCGCGGGCAGTTGCTGCTGCAGCCGGGAGGCGAGCGACGCTCGCACCTGTTCCGCGCCCGCGTGGGCCGCAAGGGCCGCAGCGAGGCCGGCGGCGAGCGCGAGGGCCCGCAGCGCCTCAGGGCAGCGCATGGAGGTACTCGACCAGCCGGTCGATCTCCTCGGGCGTGAGGATCCGATGGCGGCCGTAGGGTGGCATCACCGTCGCCGGGTTCGCCTTCGTGGGGTCCTCGATCGTCTCGCGCAACGCCTCGCGCCCGAGCGCGCGCATGCGCGTGCCTTCGAGGGCGGGGCCGAGGTCGGAGCGGGTGGCCGGCCCGGCGCCCTCCGGAACCCGGTGGCAGGCGATGCAACGCCCCTTGTCGGCGCGCGCGAAGAGCGCACGCGCATCGTCGCCCTGGGCGAGGGCGGGAACGACGCCAAGGCAGGCGCCGAGGGCGAGGAGGACGGCGGCTCGCATCAGCTGATCTTCAGCGCCTTCTCGGCGGTCCGCTCGTTCTCGAGCAGGGCGCGCAGCTCCCGCAGGCGGGCCTCCGCGCTCGAGAGCTCGTAGAAATCGCTGCCCTTCACCTTGACCGCGATCTCGAGCTGGTCGACGGCGGCGGCGAGGTTGCCGCGCCGGAAATACGCCTCGGCGAGCGCGCGATGCTGGGGCACCCGCCGCCCCGTGGCCTCGTAGGCGCGCGCCTGCAGCTCGTAGAGCTTCGGGTCGTCTTGGACGTTGCGCAGCCGCTCCCGGAGGTCCGCGAGCGCCTCGTCCGGGCGGCCGGCCTGGAGGAGCAGGTCCAGGTAGCCGTAGACGAGGCCGCGGTGGTTCGGGTGGCCGCGCAGCGCCGCCTTGTAGATCGCGAAGGCCTCGTCGCGGCGCCCCTCGTCGGCGCGGATCTGGGCGGCGAGCCGCTCGAAGGCGGGGTGCTGGGCGCCGCTCTCACGCAAGGGCGCGAGCGTCTTCCATGCGCCCTCGAAATCGCGGGCACGAAGCAGCGCGAGCGCGAGGCCGTAGACGTCCTCGCGCGGGCGCACGACGGTCCGGTCCTCGAGCTTCGCGCGGAACACCTTGACGGCGTCGCCGGGCGAGCCCGCGAGGGCGAGCAGCTTCGCCCGGGCGAGGCGGTACTCGAAGCTGTCCGGGACCAGCTTCGGGCTCATGCGCTCGATGCGGTCCTGCATCTCGGCGATGCGCTCCGTGGTGAGCGGATGCGTGCGCAGGTACGCGGGCGCGCTCTTGAACTCGTTGAGGCGGTTGGCGCGCAGCATCCGGTCGAAGAAGCTCACCATGCCGCGCGGGTCGTAGCCGGCGCGCTCGAGGATCGTGATCCCCACGCGGTCGGCCTCGCGCTCGTACTCGCGCGTGTAGTCGAGCTGGGTCTGCGCCATGAGCGCGCCGGCGGAGGCGGCCGCGGCCTCCGTGATCTGCCCGCTCTGGCTGCCGCCACGTTGCGCGGCGATGATCGCGAGGGCGAGCGCGGCGAGCGAGGCGAGCTGGCCGGTGCGCTGGGCGTGCATCATGCGCGCCTGGTGGCGCTGGAGGATGTGCGAGATCTCGTGCGCGATCACGCCGGCGAGCTCGGCCTCGTTCATGGTGAGGGTGATCAGCCCCGAGTGCACGCCGATGTGCCCGCCGACGAGGGCGAAGGCGTTGATGACCTCGTCCTGCACGACGAAGAACTCCAGCGGGCGGGCGGGCACATCGGAAGCCGAGAGCAGGCGCGCGCCGAGGGCTTTCACATAGTCGCTGATCTCGGGATCGTCGACGTAGAGGGGATCGACGCGGATCTCGCGCATGATGCGATTGCCGATCGTGCGCTCCTGCGCGTCCGAGAGCGAGGCCGAGGAGGCATCCCCGAGATCCGGCAGGCCCTGCGCGCGCGCGGGCAGGCAAAGGGCGAGGATCAACGCGGGGAGGATTCGGCGGCGCATGGCGGGAGAAGCGGCCTCGGGGCAAGCTGCTACTATGACGGGCGGGCGGCGGATGGGTTCCGCGGGCCCTGCGGAGAATTATGAAGGAAAAGCTCAGCCATTTCGACGCGGGCGGCAGGGCCCGCATGGTGGACGTCGGCGCGAAGCCCGAGACCCGCCGCGTGGCCGTCGCCACGGGATCGATCCGCATGAAGCCCGAGACCTTCGCGCTCATCGCCGCAGGGGGCGCCGGGAAGGGCGACGTGCTGGGCGTGGCGCGCATCGCCGCCATCCAGGCGGCCAAGCGAACGGCGGACCTCGTCCCGCTCTGCCACCCGGTGCCGCTCACCGCGGTGACGGTGGACTTCACGGCCGACGAGCCCGGCGCGCGGATCGAGTGCCGCGCGACCGTCGAGTGCACGGCGAGGACCGGCGTGGAGATGGAGGCCCTCACTGCGGTGCAGGTGGGGCTGCTCACGATCTACGACATGGTGAAGGCCGTCGATCGCGGCATGACGATGGGCGACATCCGCCTGCTCGAGAAGCAGGGCGGCAAGTCCGGGCACTACCGGGCGCCCTAGGCGCCGAGCGCCCAGGCGGCGAGGCCCGCGAGGCCTGCGCCGGCGATCACCGGAATCACCCCGACCCCGCGGCGCACGAGCGCGTAGAGGCTCGCCGCCGCGATGGCGGCCGCGAGGGCGTCGAATCGCCCCGAGAACGGCGCGAGCGCCGTGGCCTCGGGCCAGAACACGCGCCAGGCGAGGAACACCGCGAGATTCACGATGACGCCGACCACCGCCGCCGTGATGGCGGTGAGGGGGGCGGCGAGCTTCAGGTCGCCGCGCGTGTGCTCGACGAGGGGCCCGCCCGCAAGGATGAACAGGAACGAGGGCAGGAAGGTGAAGAAGGTGGCGATGGCCGCGCCCGCGATGCCCGCCGCGACGAGCGCCTCCGGCCCCAGAAGCGCCTTGGTCCATCCGCCGAGGAATCCCACGAACGCGACCACCATGATGAGCGGGCCGGGGGTGGTCTCGCCGAGCGCGAGGCCGTCGATCATCTGCGTGGCGCTCAGCCAGCCGTGCTGCTCCACGGCGCCCTGGAGCACGTAGGGCAATACCGCGTAGGCCCCGCCGAAAGTGACCAGCGCCGCCTTCGTGAAGAACCAGCCCATCTGCGTGAAATCCCCGCGCCAGCCCCAGGCGAGCGCGAGAGCGCCCAGCGCCGCGCCCCACAGGACCAGGGCGGTCGCGACGATCACCGCGATGCGCGCGGCCGACATGCGGGCGTGCGCGGGCGCGGGCGTGGCATCGTCGAGGAGGGCCGGCACGTGGGGGGCCGAGGTCGCGGCGGAGTGGGTCGGCGCGTCGAAGACGTGCGGCGCCCAGCGCCGCCCGGCGAGCCCGGCGAGCCCCGCGGCGAGGATGACCGCGGGGAAGGGCACGGAGAAGGCGAAGAGCGCGAGGAAGGCCGCCGCGGCGACCGCCCAGAGCGCGCGGTGCCGGAGGATCCGCGAGCCGATGCGCGCGGCCGCGGCGAGCACGATCGCGACGACCGCGGGCTTCACGCCTGCCAGCAGGGCCGCGATCGCCGGAACCTCGCCGAAGCGCATGTAGAGCCAGGAGAGCGCCACGAGGATCGCGAGCGAGGGAAGCACGAAGAGCGTCCCGGCGACGATCCCGCCCCGCGTCCCGTGCAGGAGCCAGCCGATGTAGGTCGCGAGCTGCTGCGCCTCGGGGCCGGGCAGCACCATGCAGTAGTTGAGCGCGTGGAGGAAGCGCCGCTCCGAGATCCAGCGACGCGCCTCGACGAGCTCGCGATGCATGATGGCGATCTGCCCCGCGGGACCGCCGAAGCTCACGAAGCCGAGCTTCAGCCAGAAGCGGAGCGCCTCGCCGAACGCGACCGGCGCGGGACTCACGCAGGGCCCTTCCCGTCACGGTGTTGCGCGCGTCCCGGGGATTGCCGCCGGCACCAGGCGAAGAGCGCGTCGTAGAGCACGAGGCCGCGTTCGAGCAGTTCCTGGTCGTCGGAGCAACGCTCGCCCAGTCCGAGCGAGATGGCGGCGAGCCCGGCGCTCTCGGGGGCGAGTTCGGGCCGGTCCGTGTCAGCTCCCCTGACGATCCGCGCCAGCCGGTCGAGCGACGGGTCGCAGAGACCGAAGTCCTCCAGGAAAGCGTCGAAGCTGCAGCGCTCCCCGCGGTGCGTGAATCGCGCGCCGGGCACGTCGTAGGGCGTTGCGCCGCGCACGCGCGCGCGATCGAACACCTCCGAAGGCGCGAAGTACTCGAACTGCGCCAGCGGGTCGATGAAGCGGCGGATCAGCCAGGGGCACGCGATGCGGTCGATCTTCGGGCGTTCGCGCGTGGCCCAGACCGAGGGCGCGTTCGGGCGCGAGGGGATCGCGGGGTCGGCGAGCTTGCGGATCGTGGGTGCGCCCGCGGCCCTCCAGGCCTCGATGCCGCCTTCCAGGTAGCGCGCGTCCACGCCCGCGGCGCGCAGCGCCCCGCAGGCGTTGCGGCTGATCTCGTGCCCATGGACGCAGTAGACGGCGACGGGTCGGTGGCGGGGAAGGTATCTCTCCCAGTCGGCTACGGCGAAGGGGTCGCGCCAGGTGGCCCCGGCGATGAGCGTCTCGTCGGCGGCAAAGGCCTCGGCGCGACGCACGTCGACGACGAGCGGTGCCTGCGCGCTGCCCAGACGGTGCAGCAATTCGGATGCGGAAAGGGAAGGGGTGACGGTGTCCATGGCGATCCTCGCGATTGTCGGGGACGCAGAGCTTGGACGGGACACCGTCTTGGCCACGGGGGCGCCGGGAGCCTGCGACGCCCCGGGACGCGAACTCTATACCGGCTCGACGGGGCGCGCAACCGCCCCGGGCCGGGCCTCAGTCGACGAAGAGGTCGGGCCAGGGCGCCACGCCCGGGTCCAGCGCGTAGCGATCGAAGTCGCTCACGCCCGCGGCGCGCAGCACCGCCTCGTCGATGAAGAAGTTCCCGGTGGTCGTGCGCGCGTCCGACGTGAGGATCGCGTGGGCCGCGTCGGCCATGATCGCGGGGCTGCGGCTCGCCCGGAGGACCTCCCCGGGGAAGTGCACCTCGACCGCGGCCGTGGCGATCGTCGTGCGCGGCCAGAGGGAGTTGGCGGCGATGCCGTCCTTCGCGAGCTCCGCGGCGAGCCCCAGCGTGCAGAAGCTCATGCCGTACTTGCTCATCGTGTAGGCCAGGTGGTCCCGGAACCAGCGCGGGTCGAGGGAAAGGGGCGGCGAGAGCGTGAGGATGTGCGGATTGCGTCCCGCCGCGGCGCTCTTGCGGAGGTGCGGGATGCAGGCCTGGGCGCAGAGGAAGGTCGCGCGCACGTTCACGCCGAACATCAGGTCGAAGCGCCGGGCGGGCGTGGCCATCGTCGGCGTGAGGCTGATCGCGCTCGCGTTGTTGACGAGGATGTCGATTCCGCCGAAGGCCTCGGCGGCCCGCGCCACCGCGGCGGCGATGGCGGATTCGTCGCGCACGTCGAGCGGGATCGCGAGCGCGCGGCCTCCCGCTTGCTCGACCTCGGCGGCCACGGTGAGGATCGTGCCCGCGAGTTTCGGGTGGGGCTCGACGGTCTTCGCGGCGACGACGACACTCGCGCCGTCGCGCGCCGCGCGCAGGGCGATCTCGCGCCCGATCCCGCGCGAGGCGCCGGTGATGAAGACAGTCCTGCCGTTCAGGTCGGCCACGTTTCCTCCAGCGGGACGGGTCAGCGACCCTCGAAGCGGGGCTTTCGCTTCTCGACGAAGGCGGTGACGCCCTCGGCGAAGTCGGCGGTCGTGGCGCAGGCGGCGAACGAGCGGATCTCGTCCTCGAGCTGTCCCGCGAACGGCCGCTCGAACGATGCGTTGAGCAGCGCCTTGGTGCGCGCGTAGGCGATCGTGGGCCCCGCGGCGAGGCGTGCGGCGAGGGCCGAGGCGCGCTCCTCGAGCTCCCCGGCCGGGACCACCCAGTTCACGAGACCGAGGGACTCCGCGCGCACGGCGTCGATCATTCCGGGCAGGAAGGCGAGCTCGAGGGCGCGGCGCAGGCCCACGACGCGCGGCAGGAAATGGGTGCTGCCCCCGTCGGGCGAGGTGCCGATGTTGGCGTAGGCGAGGTTGAACTGCGTGCCCTCGGCGGCGATCGCGAGGTCGCAGGCGAGCATCACCGAGAGACCGCCCCCGGCCACCGCGCCGTGCACGGCGGCGAGCACGGGTTTGGGCATGCGACGCAAGGCGTGGATGGCGGCGTGGAACGCGCCGCCCCATTCGTCGAAGAGCTGCGGGAGCTCCTCGAGGCGCGCGTGGAAGAGCGCCACGTCGCCCCCGGCCATGAACGCGGGGCCCGCGCCCGCCACGACGACGGCGCGGACCGCGGAGTCCGCCTCGACCTCGGCGAGGACGGCCTTCAGGTCGGCCATCATGGCGTCGTTGAGCGCGTTGAGCTTCTCGGGGCGGTTGAGCGTCACGCGGGCGACGGGCCCGTCGCGGGCAAGCAGGACGGTGGCGGTCATTGGGGCGGTTCTCCGGAGGGCGCGGGAATGATGCCACGGCTGACGTACAGCGGCCGCAACTCGTCGCGGAACGACTGGATGCGGGCGAGGAACAGGAGACCGGCCAGCGCCGAGATCACCCCGCCGGCGAGGAAGGTATAGGGCGCGCCGACGAGCTCGGCGAGCCAGCCCGCGGCGAAATGCCCCAGGGGAGCCGCGCCGATGAAGAACATCGTGTAGTAGCTCATCACGCGGCTGCGCTTGTCCTCGTCCACGACGCTCTGCAGGATCGTGTTGCAGGTCGCGCCCGTCATGAACATGCCGAATCCCGCCATCATCATGAGCAGCGCCGAGGCCCACACCGTGCGCGAGAAACAGAAGCCGATCGCGCCCAGCCCCGCGACGACCGCCGCGATCCCGATCCATTTCGCGAGGCCGCGGATGCTCGAGCGGCGCGCGAGGCTCACGGCGGAGACCACCGCGCCCAGGCCCACGGCGCCGATGAACAGACCCACGAGCTCGGCGCCCTCGGAAAAGGTCTTCACCGCGATCGCGGGCATGAGCGTCGCGTAGGGGCTGATCGAGAAGCTCACTGCGGCCAACGTGAAGAGCATGCGCCGCGCGGGCGCGAACCCCATGGCGTAGCGCCACCCCTCGGCGAGGTCCGCGAGGGGGTGCGAGGCCTCCCGCGGCGGTCGCCGGTGCACGACCCGCGTGCCGAGCAGCGCCGCGAGAACGGCGAGGAAGGAGAAGGCGTTGATCGTGAAGCACACGGTCTCGCCGAACGCGGCGATCAGCACGCCGCCGATGGACGGGCCCACGAGCCGCGTGCCGTTCATGAGGATGGAGTTGAGCGCGATCGCGTTGGGCAGGTCCGTTCGGTCCTCGAGCAGCTGCACGAAGAGCGATTGCCGCGTGGGCGTCTCGAACGCGTTGCACAGGCCCGCGAAAAGGGCGATCGCGGCGAGCGTTGGCATGGTGATGAGTTCGAGCCCCGTGAGCACGGCGAGCACCACGGCGTTCGCCATGAGCAGGCAGTGGACCGCGATCAAGATCTTTCGCCGCGGCAGCCGGTCGCCCAGCACGCCTGCGAGCGGGGAGAGCACGAGGTAGGGGGCACTGTTTAGGAATCCGACGAGCCCCGTGAACAGCGTCGAGCCGGAGAGCCGGTAGGCGAGCCACATGACCGCGACCGACTGGATCCAGGTGCCGAGCATCGACACCGCCTGCCCCGCGTAATAGCGGCGGAAATTGGGCGAGCGGAGGGCGCGGAGGCTGTCGGGTAACGGCACGGTCGGGGGCGCCGGGCCCCTAGCCGAGACGGGCGAGCTGCGCGCGCAGGTCGGCGAGCTTCGCGGAGAAGTCCGCCAGGCGCCGCTTCTCCTGTTCGACCACGGCGGCGGGTGCGCGCTCGACGAAGCCGGCGTTGCCGAGCTTGGCCTCGGCCTTGCCGATCTCTCCCGCGAGCCGCTCGACTTCCTTCGCGATGCGTGCGCGCTCCGCCCCCCGGTCGACCTCGACCTGGAGCATCAGCTTGCAGGCCCCCGTGACCGCCACCGGGGCATCGGCCGGCGGGAGCTCGGCGGCGACGGTCGCCTCCGAGAGCCGGGCGAGGGCGGAGAGATACGTGACGAAGGGCGCCAGCTTCTGCGCATCCCCGGCCAGGCGCCCGGGAACCTTCTGCCCCGGGGCGAGGCCCATCTCGGAGCGCAGGTTGCGTGCGGCGTTCACGATTTCCTTGAGCGTGGCGACCTCGGCCTCGGCCGCGATGTCGAGCTTCTCCGGCTGCGACTGGGGGAAACGGGCGACCATGATGCTCTCGCCGGTCGTGCCGGCGAGCGGCGCCACCTTCTGCCAGAGCTCCTCGGTGATGAAGGGGATCACGGGGTGGGCGAGTCGCAGCGTGGCCTCGAGCACGCGGATGAGCGTGCGCCGCGTGGCGCGCTGCGCGGCCTCGCTCCCGGACTGGAGCTGGACCTTCGCGAGCTCCACGTACCAGTCGCAGTACTCGTCCCACGCGAACTCGTAGATCGCGCGGGCCGCCACGTCGAAGCGGTACTCGGCGAACCCCTGGGCCACCTCGGCCTCGGCGCGCTGCAGCCGGCTCACGATCCAGCGGTCCACCGCGGAGGGCTCGAGCGGCGATGAGGGGTCCAGCCCCACGTCCTTTCCCTCGCAGTTCATGAGGACGAAGCGCGTCGCGTTCCAGAGCTTGTTGCAGAAGCTGCGGTAGCCCTCGCAGCGCTTGAGGTCGAAGTTGAGCGTGCGCCCGTGGGTCGAGAGCGCGGCGAAGGTGAAGCGCAGGGCGTCCGCCCCGTAGGAGGGAATCCCCCCGGGGTAGTCGCGGCGGATGCGCTTCTCGGCCGCCTCCTTGTGGGCCGCGAGCATGAGGCCCTGGGTCGACTTCGCCACCAGGTCGGCGAGCTCGATGCCGTCGATCACGTCGAGCGGGTCGATCGTGTTGCCCTTGGACTTCGACATCTTCTGCCCCTCGGCGTCGCGCACGATGGCGTTGATGAAGACGTCGCGGAAGGGCACCTCGCCCGTGAAGTGCAGGGTCGTCATGATCATGCGCGCGACCCAGAAGAAGATGATGTCGAAGCCGGTGATCAGCACCGAGGAGGGCAGGTAGAAGGGCCGCTCCTTCGCGAGCGCGGCCTCGTCCGGCCAGCCGAGCGTCGAGAAGGGCACGAAGGCCGAGGAGAACCAGGTGTCGAGCACGTCCGGGTCGCGGGAACCGGGCGCGAGCGCGCGGCCCGCCGCCTTCGCCTTCGCGGCGGCCTCCTCGAAGTCGCGGCCCACGAAGGGCGTGCCGTCGGGCGCGTACCACGCCGGGATCTGGTGGCCCCACCAGAGCTGGCGCGAGATGCACCAGTCCTGGATGTTCTCGAGCCATTGCCGGTAGACCGTGGCCCACATGTCGGGGACGAAGCGCGTGCGCCCGGCGGCGACCGCCTCGAGCCCGGCCTTCGCCATGCTCTCCATGTTCACGAACCACTGGTCCGAGAGCATCGGCTCGACGACCGCGTCCGAGCGCTGAGAGCGCGGCTGCATGAGCGTGTGGGGCTTGGTGCTCTCGAGCAGCCCCGCCTTCTCGAGGTCGGCGAGCACGCGCTGGCGGGCCTCGAAGCGGTCGAGCCCCCGGTAGGCCGCAGGCGCGTTGTCGTTCACCTTCGCGTCCACGGTGAGGATGTCGATCATCGGCAGCTTGTGGCGCACGCCGATCTGGTAGTCGTTGAAGTCGTGGGCGGGCGTCACCTTCACGCAGCCCGTGCCGAACTCCCGGTCGACGAACGCGTCGCCGATGACCGGGATCAGGCGATCGGCGAGCGGCAGGCGCACCTGGCGGCCGATGAGGTGGCGGTAGCGCTCGTCCTCGGGGTGCACGGCGACCGCCGTGTCGCCGAGCATCGTCTCGGGGCGGGTCGTGGCCACCACGAGCTGGCCGGAGCCGTCGGCGAGGGGATAGCGCAGGTGCCAGAGGAAGCCGTTCTCCTCGCGCGACTCGACCTCGAGGTCGGAGACCGCGGTGTGCAGGACCGGGTCCCAGTTCACGAGGCGCTTGCCGCGGTAGATGAGGCCCTCCTCGTGCAGTCGCACGAAGACCTCGGTCACCGCGCGCGAGCGCGCTTCGTCCATCGTGAAGTACTCGCGCGACCAGTCGCAGGACGCGCCCAGGCGGCGCATCTGCCGCGTGATGGTCGAGCCCGACTCCTCCTTCCATTCCCAGACGCGCGCGACGAACTTCTCCCGCCCGAGCTCGCGCCGGGAGGTGCCGGCGAGCTCGAGCTGGCGCTCGACGACCATCTGGGTGGCGATCCCCGCGTGGTCCGTGCCGGGCTGCCAGAGGACGTTCTCGCCCCTCATCCGGTGCCAGCGGGTGAGGATGTCCATGAGTGTTTGCTGGAACGCGTGGCCCATGTGCAGCGTCCCCGTGACGTTGGGCGGGGGAAGCTGGATCGAGAAGGAGGGGCGCGACGGGTCGAAGGCGGCGCGGAAGTAGCCGCGCGACTCCCAGAAGGGATACCACTGCGACTCGATGGCGTGGGGGTCGAAGCTCTTCGCGAGTTCCATGGGGCAAGGCTCGGGCCGCGTCCTGCGGGGCGCGCGACCGGCCTCCGAGGCGAGCGGCCCGCGCGGCGTGGAGCGGCGACGGGCGGAGCCCTCCAACGCCGCTATTTTACAGGATGGTCCCTGAGGGCCGCCGAGACGGCGTCGCCGATCGCGTTGGCGAGCTCCTGGCGCAGGTCGCCCAGCGCGCTCGCGACGGCGGCGTGCACCTGCCCCTCGAGGTGGCTCGCGAGGCGGCGCTCGAGGTCCGCCGCGAGCCGGCCCTCGACCTCGGCCATCACCCGGTCGAAGACCTCGCGGGCGAGCCCGCCCGCGGGCCCCTCGGCCGGCGGCGGTTCGGGCTCGGAGAGGAGCTCGGTGAGCACCGGGATGCCGCCGGCGTCGCCGGCGCCGCCCGTCGCGTGGCGGCGCAGCAGCGCGTCGGCCCTTCCCAGGACGTCACCCTCGCTCGCCATCGTCCTCAGCCCTCGATCGCGTTCACCTGGATATCGTAGCCCCGCTTGCGGTAGAAGGCATAGCGGGCGCGGGCGCGCAGCTTGTCCTCCTCCTCGGTCGCGACGATCTCCAGGAGCCGCTCGAACGAGGCGAAGAAGGGCGGCCACTCGTCGCCGAGGTTGAGCAGCACGTCGTGGTGGGGCAGCGCCTCGCCCGCGTCGGCGAGGATCACCGGCGTTTCGGCGGCGAGCGGCGCGTCGGCCATGCAGTGGGGCACGAAGCGGATCGACTGGAAGGTCCACAGCAGGCGGTCGAGCTCGGCGAGCTGCGCCCGGTCGGGGGAGTAGACGACGACGCGGCTCGAGCGCTCGACGGCGGTCGCCACGAGGCGGCAGGCGAAGCGCAGCTTCTCCGGCGCGTAATGGTAGAAGTCGATGCGCGTCACGCGGCGCGCTTCGCGAGGAAGTGCGCGAGCAGCGCCACCGGCCGGCCCGTCGCGCCCTTCTCGGCGCCCGACTTCCAGGCGGTCCCGGCGATGTCGAGGTGCGCCCAGGGGTAGGCCTTCGTGAACCGCGACAGGAAGCAGGCCGCGGTGATCGAGCCCCCGGCGCGCGTGCCGATGTTCGGGAAGTCGGCGAAGTTGGATTTGAGCATTTCCTGGTAGTCGTCCCAGAGCGGCAGGTGCCAGGCGCGGTCCCAGGAGGCCTCGCCCGCGTGCAGGAGCTCGCGCGCGAGCGGATCGCTGTTGGCGAACAGGCCCGTCGCGATGTGGCCCAGCGAGATCACCATGGCGCCGGTGAGGGTGGCCACGTCGACCACCGCCGCGGGCTTCCACTTCTCCGCGTAGGTGAGCGCGTCGCACAGGATCAGGCGGCCCTCGGCGTCGGTATTGAGGATCTCCACGGTCTGCCCGGACATCGTGGTGACGACGTCGCCCGGCTTCACCGCGTCGCCGCCGGGCATGTTCTCCGTGGCCGGGACGATGGCGACCACGTTGAGCGGGAGCTTCATCAGCGCCACGGCCTTCATCGCGCCGAGCACGCTCGCCGCCCCGCACATGTCGAACTTCATCTCGTCCATCTCGCCCGCGGGCTTGAGGGAGATGCCGCCCGTGTCGAAGGTGACCCCCTTGCCGACGAGGACCACGGGCGCGGCGTCGCGCCGGGCCCCGTGGTGCTCGAGGACGATGAGGCGGGCGGGCTGGCGGCTGCCGCGCGCGACCGCGAGGAAGGAGCCCATGCCGAGCTTCTCGATGTCCTTGGGCTCCAGGATCTCCGCGCGCAGGCCGTGGCGGCGGGCGAGGTCCTGCGCCTCGCTGGCGAGATAAGCCGGGGTGCAGATGTTTCCGGGGAGGTTGCCGAGGTCCTTGGCGAAGGCCACGCCCTCGGCGATCGCCACGCCGCGCGCGATGGCCGCCTCGCCTTCCGCGATCTCGCCGCGGCGGGCCACGTGCAGCACGACCTTCCGGAGCGCCCGCTTGGCTTCCGGGGCCTTGCTCTTGAGCCGGTCGAAGCGGTAGATCCCTTCCATCACGGCGAGGACCGCCTGCTCGACCTTCCAGTCGGTTCCGCGGCGCTTCACGGCGAGGTCCGTGAGGCAGATCGTCGCCTCGGTCGTCCCCGTGGAGCGCAGGGCCTTCAGGGCGGCGGCGAGCGCGGCGCGGTAGGCGCTTTCGTGGAACTCGCGCTCCTTGCCCAGCCCCACCAGCAGGACGCGGTCGGCCGCGATCCCCGGCACGCTGTGCAGCAGAAGCGTGGTTCCCGAGCGCCCCTCGAGGTCGCCGCGGCGCAGCACCTCCGCCAGGTAGCCCTTCGAAGCCGCGTCGATGCCCTGCGCGGGAGCCGAGAGCTTGCGGCCTTCGTGGACGCCCACGACGACGCAGCCGGTGCGCTGCTTCTCGGGACTGCCGCTCTTTATGCTAAATTCCATTTGTTTTCCTCGGCTTGTGCGCGGACACTGCGCCGGGATTATCCACGCTGCAACGTCTGCAAGTCAAAGGAAAAAGTCCTTGCACGAGTTCCCCCGGCCGTGATCTTCCAGCGCAGCCTCATCCGGGAGTTCAGCCTCATCGCGATCGCGGTGGTCGGGGTGCTGCTGACGATCATCCTCACGCGGCTGCTGATCCTGCTGCTCGGCAAGGCGGCCGGCGGCGAGGTGCTTCCCGAGGCGGTGCTCGGGCTCATCGCCTTCGGCATCCTCAACTACATGCCGGTGCTCCTGGGCATCGCGGTCTTCATCGCGGTCCTGCTCGCGCTCGCGCGAAGCTACCGGGACAGCGAGATGACCGTGTGGTTCACGGCGGGGCTGTCGATCGCGGCCTGGGTGAAGCCGGTGCTCCAGTTCTGCCTGCCGATCGCGCTCGTCTGCGCGCTGCTCTCGCTCGCGGTCGCGCCCTGGTCCCAGGCGCAGAGCAAGGAGTACCAGCGCCTGCTGCAGAGCCGCGACGAGGTCTCGAGCGTGACGCCGGGCGTCTTCCGCGAGTCGCGCAGCGCCGACCGCGTGTTCTTCGTCGACAAGCTCTCGGAGCGCGACGACGTGGTGAACAACGTCTTCGTGCAGTCCACCGAGGGCAACCGCATGGGCGTGATGGTCGCGCGCCGCGGCTTCATCGAGACCGCGGAGAACGGCGACCGCTTCGTCGTGCTCCTGAACGGCCGGCGCTACGAGGGCACGCCCGGCGCCGTGGACTACCGGACCGTCGATTTCGACCGCTACGCGCTGCGCATCGAGCCCAAGGAAGCCAAGCGCGAGGAGCCCTCGACCAAGGCGCTCAGCACCCCCGAGCTCTTCGCCGACCCGCAGCCCGCCCACGTGGCGGAGCTGCACTGGCGCCTCGCGCTCCCGCTCGCCGTCGTGATCATGGGCCTCTTCGCGATCCCGCTGTCGTTCGTGAACCCCCGCTCGGGGCGCTCGTGGAACCTCGTGCTCGCGGTGCTGGTGTACGCGATCTACAACAACCTGCTCTCGGTCTTCCAGGCCTGGACCGCGCAGGGCAAGATCGCCGGCTGGCTGGGCCTGTGGCCCGTGCACGGCGCCATGGTCGCGATCCTGCTCGTCCTCTTCGGCCGCCAGCTCTGGGGCTTCCGGCGCCTGCTGCCCGCACGCTGAGCCGGGTTCGCGCCGGGCGGGGGCGCCACGGTATAATTCCCGGCTTCCCGGAGAGGTGGATGAGCGGTTTAAGTCGCACGCCTGGAAAGCGTGTTTGGGTTAACAGCCCAACGCGGGTTCGAATCCCGCCCTCTCCGCCAGATCGAATCGGGGCCGGCCTTGCGCCGGCCCTTCGCATTCCTCAGCCGCCCGCACGCGCTCCCGTCTTCGCGAGCACGCGGTCGATCCACAGCGCGGTGAGCTTCTCCTGCGGCGCGTTCTGCCCGAGGCGCTGGCGAAGCCCCCGGAAATCCACCTCGTCGAGCGGCTGGTCCTGGTTGAAGCAGGAGAAGACGTAGCTCGTCTTCCCGGTGGCCGGGTCCACGTGGGGTTGCAGGCACTGGCCGCAGATCTCCTTCATCATGCATTGCATCGGCGAGTTGATCGAGCCGATCGCCACGTGGCGGGCGTTCACGTAGGGCGCGAGGACCCCGTGGCGCGCACGGGCCACGGCCGCCATCATCCCGTCGGAGCCGATGACGATCATGCGCCCGGCCTCCCGCAGGTGGACGCGTGCCGCGCCGAGCTTCCCGCTCGCGTGCGCGGCCATCGCCTCGACGATGTTGCCGACGAAGGCCTTGTCGCCCTCGCGCGAGGGCGTGAACCCCGGGGCCTCGTCGCAGCACCAGACGATCTCGTCGGCCGCCGCCTCGATCTCCGCGACCTTGTAGCGGTCGATGACCTTCTTGTAGCCCGCGAAATAGAGCACGCGCGAGCCCGCGGCGCGCAGCGCCGCGCCGATGGAGAAGAGCACGGCGTTGCCGAGCCCCCCGCCGGCCAGCACGACGGTCTCGCCCGCCGGGGTCTCCGTCGGCATCCCCGTGGGTCCCATGAGCACCACGGGCTCGCCGGGCTTCAGGAGCGCGCACAGGTCGCTCGAGCCGCCCATCTCGAGCACGATGGTCGAGACGAGCCCCCGCTCGCGGTCGACCCAGGCGCCGGTGAGCGCGAGCCCTTCCATCGCGAGGCGCGTGCCCTCGACCGAGGCGGAGTACGCCTCGTAGTTCTGCAGGCGGTAGAACTGCCCCGGGTGGAACTGGCGCGCGGCGAACGGCGCCTCGACCACGACCTCGACGATGTTGGGCGTGAGCTGCTCGATGCGATGCACGCGCGCGCGCAGCCCCGCGTTCAGCGTCGCGAGGAAGGCGGCCGACTCCGCCTCGGTCCGCGCGGGACGCCTGGCGAGGACGCGGCTCACGACCGGGTAGCCCTGCTTCGCGGAGCCCATGGCCTTCACGACGTTTCCGGCCCAGGACGGGTGGAGGTCGCCGAAGAAGCTCATGTAGCGGTCCTCGGCGTCCCGGGACAGCAGCACCCGCGGCTCGCCCGGCTTCGCGGAACGCTCGGGCTTCACCGGCGAGCCCTCGTCGTCGACGGCGCGGAAGAAACGCCCGTCGAGGGCGAAATGGGAAGGATCCTCGCGCGCGAGCACCGTATTGGGCTGCGTGCCGGCGGCGATGAGGATCGTGCGCGCGGCAAGCTCCACTTCCTTCTCGGCCACGGTGCCGTCGTCGGCCGCGAGCTTCGCGCGCAGCCTCATGGCGCGGGCGTGGCCCTTCTCGTCCACCTCGATCGCGAGCGGCGTGAGGTTCTCGGCGAAGCGGATGCCTTCCTCGAGCGCCTTCTCGATCTCCTCGTGGTTGAGGGTGTACGAAGGGCTGTCGACGAGGCGCTTGCGGTAGGCGATGGTCGCCCCGCCCCAGGACTGGAGCAGCTCGACGATCCTCGGCGCGCGCCCCTCGCGCCCGGCGGCCTCGCGCTCGCGCCGGATCGCGGTCGCGTGCGTGAGGAACTCCTCGGCGACGGCAGTTTCCTCCTCGGTCCAGTCGTTGCGCACCCGGCCGGCGCCGCGCTCCTTCGCGAGCGCCTCGTAGCGCGCGAGGAACTTCTCCACCTGGACGGGGTAGTAGGCGAGCGATTCGGTCGCCGTGTCGATGGCGGTGAGGCCCCCGCCGATCACGACGATCGGCAGGCGCACCTGGAGGTTCGCGACGGAATCGGTCCGCGCCGCGCCCGTGAGCTGCAGGCCCATGAGGAAGTCCGAAGCGGTGCGCACGCCGCGGGCGAGGCCGTTGGGCAGCTCGAGCACCGTGGGCTTGCCCGCGCCGGCGCACAGCGCGATGTGGTCGAAGCCCAGGGCGAAGGCGCCCTCGGCGGTGATCGTGCCGCCGAAGCGCACGCCCCCGAACATCGCGAACTCGGCGCGGCGCTCGACGAGCAGGCGCGCGACCTTGAGGAAGTTCTTGTCCCAGCGCACCGTGATCCCGTACTCGGCCACGCCGCCGAACCCGGCCATCACGCGCCGGTCGAGCCGCTCGCGCAGCTCCGCGATGTCGCGGATCGGCCGGAAGGGGACGCGGCGCCCGTCGGCCGCGACGCCCGAGATCTCCGGGTCGAGGGGCTCGATCTTGAGCCCGTCGATGCCCACGACGAGGTGGCCGTCGTTCATCAGGTGGTGGGCCACGGTGAAGCCCGCCGGCCCCATCCCGACCACGAGCACCCGCTTGCCGGTGTGCGGCAGGGGCAGGGGGCGGCGCAGGTTGAGCGGGTTCCAGCGCGTGAGGAGCGCGTAGATCTCGAAGCCCCAGGGCAGGGCGAGCACGTCCTTCAGCGTGCGGGTCTCCGCCTGCGGGATGTTCACGGGATCCTGGCGCTGGTAGATGCACGACTTCATGCAGTCGTTGCAGATGCGGTAGCCGGTGGCGCAGACCGTGGGGTTGTCCACGACGATGATCGCGAGGGCGGCGATGGCCCAGCCCTCGGTCTTCAGCTTGTGGAATTCCGAGATGCGCTCCTCGAGCGGGCAGCCGGCAAGCGGGATTCCGAAGGGGCTTTTCTTGAACGCGACCGTGCCGTCCTCCGCGGGCTTTTCCTTGAGCCCCTTCGAGCACGAATCCTTGCCCTGCTCGTGGCACCAGATGCAGTAATGCGCCTCGCCCATGGCGCCCGCGAGGCTCGTGCCCGGGTCCGTGAGCTGGAAACCCTCGCGGCGCCGGATGTGGTGCAGCGTGTGGACGGCGTAACCCGGCGTGGCGTCCGTGTCCACCGCGACGAGGTGCATCGGGTCGACGCGCTGTGGCGGCTTGAAGAGCACGCCCTCGCGATGGCGGCGCCGGCCCTCGGCGGTGTGGGCCGCCCACGCGGCGAAGCGCTCCGCGGCCGCGAGGTCCTCGGCGTGCGCGCCCTCGTCGGCGAGCCACGCGGTCACGCTCCTGGCGAAGGCGAGCTCGGTGAAGGTCCCGCCGAGCCGCTTCGCCACCTCGGCCTCGAGGGCCGCGCCGTCGAATCCGGCGGCCTCGTCGGCCTTGATCTTGAGCATCGACCGGCGCTGGACGAACTTGCGCTTCACGAGGAAGAGGGGATCGAGCTCGGCATGCTCGCCTCGCAGGGCCGTCCACTCGGCCTCGATCCCGAAGAGATTCGCGACGAAGCGGTCGAGATGGGGGGACACGGCGATCAGGAGCTCGGCCTCCTCCTTGACCGCGAGCGAGCCCGGATTCGATCGGGCGGCCTCGAATCGCGCCGCGAGGGCGGCATCCGCGGCGCGAAGGGCCTCCAGGAACCGGGCGTCCACGCGCTCGAGCCCCGCGCGGTCGTGCAGGTCCTCGAAGCGCAGGCCGTGGGAAAGGGTCAGGGGCGCAGGGGTCGCGGTTGCGGGCATCTCGGCGGGACTCGGTGGGCAAAAAAAGCGACATGTTAGCGGATGGGCGTCGGCAAACCCTGATTCAGATCATGCCCGAGGCCATTCCCACAGTGCTCGTGGGGGCATCGCGGGGCCGTTTGCTATGATCGGCCGCTCGGGGCGCGGGCGGGCGGCCGGTGTGCACGAGCGCCGATCCGGGAGACTGAAGCAACCATGAGCATCCGCATCGTCGACCGCCTCGCGGGCAGGACCGGGAGCGAGCGCGAGGAAGCCATCGCCGGACTCGTCGGGGTGCCGGCGCGCATTGCGCCGCGCTACTTCTACGACGAGCTCGGCTGCGCGCTCTACGGGGCGATCTGCCGGCTGCCCGAGTATTATCCGACGCGCACGGAAATCGCGCTCTTCCGGCGCTCGATGGCCGAAATCGCGGCCGCCGTGGGGGCCGGGCGCCAGTTCGTGGACCTCGGCTCCGGCGATTGTGGCAAGGCCCGCGAATGGCTGCCGGTGATCCGTCCGGCGCGCTACGTCGCGGTCGACGTCGCCGGCGAGGAGATCCACCGCTCCCTCGACCGGCTCTCGGCGGACTTTCCGGACCTCGAGATGACCGGCGTGGTCACCGATTTCGCGCACTCGCTCGAGCTCGACGACGTCCTCGGCGCGGGTCCCGCGACGTTCTTCTATCCCGGATCGAGCATCGGCAACTTCACGCCCGAGGAGGCGGGTGCCTTCCTCGCGCGGATCCACGCCGGCTGCGCGACCCGGGCCGGAAGCTCGCTGCTGATCGGCGTGGACGGCAAGAAGGACAAGGCGCGGCTCGACGCGGCCTACGACGATTCGCTGGGCGTGACCGCCGCCTTCAACCTCAATGCGCTGCGCCACCTCAACCGGCGGTTCGGCTTCGATTTCGACGTCGGGGCGTGGGCCCATCGCGCGTTCTACGACGAGGCGCGGGGTCGCGTGGAGATGCACCTCGAGGCCCTCCGGGAGCAGCGCGTGCGCCTCGGCACGGCCGAACGCCGTTTCGCGGCGGGCGAGCGCATCCACACGGAGAACTCCTACAAGTACCATCCGGCCGAATTCGAGGCGCTCCTGCGCGGGGCCGGGTTCACGGCCACGCGGTCGTGGACCGACGGGGCCGCGGCCTACACGGTCTTCGTCGCGGCCTGAGGCGTGCGCGCGAGGCGCAGTCCCGAAAACTGCCAGCGCGCGGCGGGCGCAAAGAAGTTCCGGTAGCTCGCGCGGATGTGGGAGGCGGGTGTGGCGCAGGAGCCGCCCCGCAGGACGTACTGGCCGCTCATGAACTTGCCGTTGTACTCGCCGACGGCGCCGGGCGCGGGCCGGAACCCGGGATAGGGACCGTAGTCGCTGCGGGTCCATTCCCAGACGTCGCCGAAAACCTGCGCCGGCGCGCCCGGTGCCGCGGCCTCGCGCAGGGCGAGCGGGTGGAACGCGCCGCATTCGAGGAAATTGCCCTTGCGCGAGGCTCCGGCCGAGGCGATCTCCCACTCGGCTTCCGTAGGCAGCCGCGCCCCTGCCCAGCGCGCGAAGGCTTCCGCCTCGAAGAAGCTCAGGTGGCAGATCGGCGTGGCCGGATCCACCGGCGCCATGCCATGCAGCGTGAACGTCTGCCATCCTCGGTCGCGCTCCTCCCAATAGAGGGGCGCCGTCCACCGCCCGGATTGCACCGCGTCCCAGCCCGCCGAAAGCCAAAGCTCGGGGCGCCGGTAGCCGCCGTCGTCGATGAACGCGATGAAGTCGCCGTGAGTCACCGGGTGGGAGGCGATCTCGAAATCCTCGACGAGCACGCGATGGCGCGGGGCCTCGTTGTCGAAATGGAAACCCTCGGCCCCGTGGCCGATCTCGTGGATGCCCCCCGGCACCGCCAGCCAGCGGGACTTGCGGGCGTGCACGGGGGTCAGCGGCCAGTTCCTGGAATAGGCGGGCCGCAGGGGATTGCGCGAGAGCAGGTGCTTGAGGTCCGTGAGGATGAGCTCCTGGTGCTGCTGCTCGTGCTGCAGGCCGAGCTCGAACAGCTCGACCGTGGCCTGCGGGACGCTGCCATGGTCGAGCCATTCCGCGACGGCGTGGTCGACATGGCCGCGATAGGCGAGAACTTCGGCGAGGGAAGGGCGCGAAAGCAGCCCGCGTTCGTGACGCGGGTGGCGCTCGCCCACGGCGTCGTAATAGGAATTGAAGAGCGACCGGAACGCCGGATGGAAGACCCGGTACCCGGGCCGATGCGGGGCGAGGAGAAACGTCTCGAAGAACCAGCTCGTATGACCGAGATGCCACTTGACCGGGCTCGCGTCGGGCATCGACTGGATGGCGCAATCCTCGGGCGACAGGGGTGCCGCGAGTTCCAGAGTCTGCGCGCGGATTCGGGCGAATCGATCGGCCAACGGGGAATCCTCCCGCGTGGCGAGCCTGGGGGTGAAGGGCCGCGGGGCGGCCGGGAAAGCGGGCTTGCGCATCGGACGGTCCTCCGAAGGCTGGCGGCGCGAACGCCGGTTCAGGCGACGTGCACCCGCGGCTCGCCGGCGGCGATCTCGCCCACGACGGCGGCGGCCTCGAATCCTTCCTCGCGAAAGATGCGCAGGACTTCGTCGACGGCATCGGGGGCGCAGCTCACGAGGAGCCCGCCGCTCGTCTGCGGGTCCGTGAGTACCGCCCTTTCGATCTCCCCGATGGCCGGCCCGAGGCTCACGCGAGCACCGTAGGCAGTCCAGTTGCGGCCGGAGGCGCCGGTGACGAATCCCTTGTGCGCGAGATCGATCGCGCCCGGCAGCAGCGGCAGCGATTTCCACTCCAGCTTCGCGGTGACGCCCGAGCCTTTCGCGATCTCGAGCAGGTGGCCGAGGAGGCCGAAGCCGGTGACGTCGGTGAGCGCGTGGACGCCACCGAGGGCGCCGAGCTTGATCCCCGGGGTGTTGAGCTTCGTGGTGCTCGCGATCATCGCCCGGTACCCCGCTTCGTCGAGGCCGCCCTTCTTGAGCGCCGCGCTGTAGATCCCCACGCCGAGCGGCTTGCCGAGCACGATCCGGTCTCCGGGCCGCGCGCCGGCATTGCGCTTCACATGGGAAGGATCGATGAGGCCGATGGCGACCAGGCCGTAGATCGGTTCCACGGAATCGATCGTGTGGCCGCCGGCGATCGGAATGCCCGCCCGCGTGCACACGGACTCGCCGCCCTCGAGGATGCGGCGGATCACCTCGAGGGGCAGCTGGTTCACCGGCATGCCCACGAGCGCGAGGGCGAAGAGCGGCTGGCCGCCCATCGCGTAGACGTCCGAGATGGCGTTCGTGGCGGCGATGGCGCCGAAGTCGAAGGGATCGTCGACGATCGGCATGAAGAAGTCGGTCGTCGCGATGATCGCCTGGCGGTCGTTGATACGGTAGACCGCGGCATCGTCGCTCGTCTCGATGCCGACGAGGAGATCCTTCGGCAGGAACGCGGGCGCCGACTTCGCGAGGATCTGTTCGAGCACGCCGGGCGCGATCTTGCAGCCGCACCCGCCGCCGTGGCTGAACTGGGTCAGCCGAACCTGCATGTCCATGGGATTCCTTCAGTCTGGCCGGAACTGCCGTAAGTCGGAATTCTAACCTCTTGCCTTGCGCAGCAGTCCCGCGACGAGGCGGCGGATCGCGGCGGCTTCTTCGGCGGGGACGAACAGCGCCTTTCGCCGGTCGCATTGGGCCCGCAGGGCCGCAAGGTACCCCGGGTCCCCGCATGCCTTTACGAGCGCGGCCGCCAGAGCGGATGCATCACCGACCGGAAAATATCCGGAATAGTTCCGCCCCAGCATGCCGACGTTGCCCGACATCCGGCTCGCGATGACGGGGGTGCCCGAGGCGAGGGCCTCCACGATGACGTTCGCCCCGCCTTCCATTCTCGAGGGATGGACGAGGACGTGGGCGCGGCGAAGGGCCTGGCGCGCGAGCCCGTGGGGAAGGGGCCCGATCCACCGGTAGCGCGGATCGGACTGCGCGAGGCGGCGTGCCCCGCGCGCGAGCCGCTCGTCGAGGGCGGCGCCGATGTGGCGCACGCGGACCGGGAGTTGCGCGGGGATCTCCGACAGGGCGCGGAAGAGCGTCTCCGGGTCCTTCTCCTCGCGCAGGTGGCCCACCACGACGCAGTCGAGGCGGCCGCGGGGCTTCGCGGCCTTGCGAAGAGGGCGGGCCGACTGGAAGATCACCTCGCACTTGCGGCGCAGGCTCGCGGGCAGCATCCGCGGTGCGTCGTCCTGCAGGGTCACGATGCGGTCGGCGATGGCGAGGGAGCGTTTCGCCCCGGCGCTCGCAGGCAGATCCCGGTAGAGGTCCGTGCCGGTGAGGACGACGGCGATCCCGCGATCCGGGTAGGCCTCGCGGAAGGCGCTCACCGAGGCGGCACTGCGCCGCGCGTGCAGGGCGATGAGCGCCCGCGCGGGCTCGCCCCCATAGGTCGTCTGTACAATCACCCGGTACCGCCCGCGCAGCATCTCGGCCCAGCGGGCCGCGGTGCGCCAGTTCCCGTTGTTCGCCTCGCGGGTGCCCGGCGTGACGATGCAGACGAGAGGTCTCGGCGAGGAAGGCATGGTCGGATTATACGAAGCGGACAAGTTGGCGGCGGCCCTGCGCGAGACGCGCGAGCGCACCCTGGCCCTCTATTCCCACCTCGAGGGCGAGCAGTGGACCGTGCCCCTGCTCGACATCGTCAATCCGCCCCTGTGGGAGCTCGCGCACATCGCCTGGTTCCAGGAATTCTGGTGCCTTCGCTATCGCCCCGACGACGTGGCTGGAGCCCGCGTGAAGCCGCTGCTCGCCGCGGCCGACGCGTTCTTCGACTCGCGAACGGTCCCCCACGACGACCGCTGGACGCTGCCCTTCCCGCCGCGCGAGGAGTTGTTCGCGTACATGGAGTCGACGCTCGCGGCGACGCTGGAGGCGCTCGCCCGGAGCGAGGAGCGCGGCCGCTATTTCTTCCGCCTGGCCCTGCTGCACGAGGACATGCACGGCGAGGCGCTGCTCATGACCTTGCAGACGCTCGCATTGCCCGCCCCCCCGCTCCTGGCTTCGAGGCCTCCCGCCTCGGCCGCGCAAGCGCCTCGCGAGGTCCTCTTCGAAGGCGGCGAGTTCCTGCAGGGGACGCTGCCGGAAAGCCCCCATTTCGCCTTCGACAACGAGAAGGGAGCCCACGTGGTGAGCGTGCGCCCGTTCGCGATGGCGACGATGCCGGTCTCGCAGGAAGATTTCGTGGCCTTCGTCGAGGAAGGCGGCTACCGGCGCGAGGAGTTGTGGTCGCCCGAGGGCCGGGCCTGGCGATTGGCGACCGGGGCGCTGGCGCCGCGCTACTGGCGGCGCGAAGACGGCACGTGGCTCGCGCGCCGCTACGATTCCTGGGATGCGCTCGATCCCTCCGCGCCGATGGTGAACGTCTCCTGCCACGAGGCGGAGGCCTACTGCCGCTGGGCGGAGCGGCGCCTGCCGACGGAGACGGAATGGGAGTTCGCGGCGCGCAACGCGGGCCGGGACGACCGGTTTCCCTGGGGAGATACCCCGGCCGAGTCGGCGGATACACTCGACTACCGTTTCACGGGACCTTCATCCGCCCTCGAGGATCCGGCTCCGAGCCGCACGGGACTTCGGCAGATGCTCGGCGGGGTCTGGGAGTGGACTGCCACGCCCTTCGCGCCCTATCCGGGATTCCGGCCCGACCCGTACAAGGAATATTCGGAACCCTGGTTCCACACGCACCGCGTCCTGCGCGGCGGGAGCTTCGCCACCCGCGGCCGCCTCGTGCACAACCGCTGGCGCAACTTCTACCGGCCGGAGCGGGGAGACGTCTTCGCGGGGCTTCGCACCTGCGCGCTCGAAGCCTGAGCGCCCTGTGTCATAATCCGCGGTGGCGGGCCTCCCCGCATTGAGGGGCGGCAAACCTGGTCAGGTCGGGAACGAAGCAGCCATAGTCGTTTCCTTCAAGTGCCGGGGGTCAGGCTCGCCTTTCCGAATTCCTCTTCGCCGATGACCTACCAAGTCCTCGCCCGCAAGTGGCGTCCCCGGGCCTTCGAGGAACTCGTCGGCCAGACCCACGTGGTGACCGCGCTCGCCAACGCGCTCGACTCGGGGCGCCTGCACCATGCGTACCTCTTCACGGGGACCCGGGGCGTGGGCAAGACCACGCTCGCGCGCATCCTCGCCAAGTCGATCAACTGCGAGACCGGCATCTCCTCGCATCCCTGCGGCAAGTGCCGTGCATGCACCGAGATCGACGCGGGCCGGTTCGTCGACCTGCTCGAGGTCGACGCCGCGACGAACACGAAGGTCGACGAGATGCGCGAGCTCCTCGACACGGCGCAGTACATGCCGGTGTCCGGGCGCTTCAAGGTCTACATCATCGACGAGGTGCACATGCTGTCGCGGCATGCCTTCAACTCGATGTTGAAGACGCTCGAGGAGCCGCCCGAGCACGTGAAGTTCATCCTCGCGACGACCGACCCGCAGCGCCTGCCGGTCACCGTCCTGTCGCGTTGCCTGCAGTTCAACCTGAAGCCACTCGCCCCGGCGGTGATCGCCGCGCACCTGAAGCGCGTGCTCGACGCCGAGGGTGTTGCGCACGAGGATGCCGCACTCGCCCTGCTGGCGAAGGCCGCGGCGGGAAGCGTGCGCGATGCCCTGAGCCTCGCCGACCAGGCGATCGCCCACGGCGGCGGGCGCGTGGCGGCCGAGCGCGTGGCGGACATGCTCGGCTCCCTCGGCGCCGATCTCGTCTGGCCCCTCCTCGAGCGCGTGGCCGAGGGGGATGGTCCCGGAGCGATCCGGGAGGCGGAGCGCATCGCCGAGCGCAGCATCTCCTTCGATGCGGCCCTCGAGGACCTCGCGGCCATCGTGCATCGCGTGGCGATCGCGCAGGCGGGGGCGCAGCCCCAGCCCGACGAGCCGGATCGCGACCGGATCCTCGCCCTCGCGCGGCGCCTCGACCCGGCGCGGGTCCAGGTGATCTACCAGATCGCGGTGCTCGGTCGCCGCGACCTGCCGCTCGCGCCCGACGAGTTCGCCGGATTCACGATGACGCTGCTGCGCATGATCTCGTTCGCGGGGAACGCGCCCGCGCGGCAAGCGGCCGCCCAGGCGCCGGCGGAGTCCGCCGAGCCCTCGGCCGCCGCGACGCCGGCCGGTCCTTCGCCGGGGGCCCGCGCGGCTTTCGAGGGCGACTGGCCCGCGTTCGTGGCGAGGCTCAGCCTCACCGGCATGGCCGGAATGGTCGCGCGCCACGGCGAGCTCGTCTCTTTCAGGAACAACCACCTCGAGCTCGCGGTTCCCGAGGCCCAGAGGATGTACGCCGAGCGCCCTTACCAGGACAAGCTCCGCGCGGAGCTCGCGCCGCATTTCGGCGAGGGCTTCCGGCTCAGCGTGCGCGTCGGGCCCACGCAGGGCGCGAGCCTCGCGGCGGCGCGCTCGCGCGAGGGCGAGAAGCGGCTCGCGAAGGCGGCGGCGGCGATCGAGGACGACCCGTTCGTGCGCGAGCTCGTGCGCGACATGGGTGCCGAGGTCGTCGCCTCCTCGATCCGCCCGGCGGGCGAGGGTGGCGAGGAATCCCAACGATAGGAGATGCGGCGATGATGAAAGGCGGACTGGGCGCGCTCATGAAGCAGGCCCAGCAGATGCAGGAGAACATGCGCCGGGTCCAGGAAGAGCTCGCGGCCATCGAGGTCGAGGGGCAGTCGGGCGCGGGCCTCGTGAAGGTCGTCATGACCTGCAAGCACGTCGTGAAGCGCGTGGCGATCGACCCGAGCCTTCTCGGCGAGGACAAGGACATGCTCGAGGACCTCGTGGCCGCGGCGATGAACGACGCCGTGCGCAAGGCCGAGGCCACCTCGGAGGCGAAGATGGCCGGTTTCGCCTCGGGCCTCAACCTGCCGCCCGGAATGAAGCTGCCGTTCTGACCGGCGCAGCCGCGATGGACAATCCTTCGTCCCTCGACGAGCTGATCCAGGCCCTGCGCTGTCTGCCCGGCGTGGGGCCGAAGTCCGCGCAGCGCATGGCCTACCACCTCCTGCAACGCGATCACGAGGGCGCGGCGCGCCTCGCTCGCGCGCTGGGCGATGCGCTCGGGCGCATCCGGCACTGCGCGCGCTGCAACACCTTCACCGAATCCGAGGTCTGCGCGCTGTGCTCCTCGCCGCGGCGCGACGCTTCCCTGCTGTGCGTGGTGGAGTCGCCTGGCGACCAGCTCATGATGGAGCAGACGCAAAGCTATCGCGGGCTGTACTTCGTCCTCATGGGGCGCCTTTCGCCGCTCGACGGCATCGGGCCGCGCGAGATCCACCTCGACCGCCTGATGAAGCGCGCCTGCGACGGAGAAGTGCGCGAGGTGATCCTCGCCACGAATTTCACGGTCGAGGGCGAGGCCACGGCCCACTACGTGGGCGAGATGCTCTCGGGCAAGGGCGTCACGGTGACGCGCATCGCGCGCGGCCTGCCCGTCGGCGGCGAGCTCGAGCACGTCGACGCGGGCACGCTCGCGCAGGCGCTGCTCGAACGGCGTCCGGCCTAGCCGGCGCCCCCGGCCGGGGGGCTCGCCGGCGGGCGGGGAGCCAGAAGGCGCAGGACCCCCTTCGCGAGGCGCCAGAGCTTCGGCAGGAGCCAGATCATCATCGCGATGAAGATCGCGAGCATCCCCAGGAAGATCAGCGGGTACTTCAGCGCGAGCCAGATCCCGCCGAGCACCACGGCATCCTCCGTGAACGACGCGACCCAGTTCGAGAAGGGCTCCGGCGTGGTGTTGATCATGGCCCGGCTGCCGGACTTGGTGAGGTGGGTTCCGGCCGTCAGCGTGCCTCCGAGCAGGCCCGCGGCGACGGTCATCGCCGTCAGCGAATCGCCGGTGGCGCCCGCGGCGAGCAGCGCGCCGGCCGGAATGCGGATGAACGTGTGGACTGCGTCCCAGGCGCTGTCGATCGCGGGAAACTTGTCGGCCAGGAATTCGACGGCGAGAAGGACCCCCGAGGTTGCGATGACGTAGGGGTGGGCGAGGATCGCGAGCCCCTCGGGGAGCTTGAGAAAGCCGAGGTGCCCTGCGAGCCCGACCGCGAACACGACCAGGTAGAGCCGGATCCCGCTCGCCCACGCAAGCAGGGAGGCCAGCGCGATCGACTGCAGGATTTCCAGCTCCGTGGCGGTCATGGCGAGCTAATTCATTGATTTGGAAGAAGGGCTGGCGCGCCCACCCGCTTTGCCCCGGCGATCTTGTTGACGGCCTCTGGCGTGGAATGCGATAATCGCCCCTCTCGACAGCGGGGTTTTCGGCCCGGGGTCGATCTGGCGCGGGGTGGAGCAGTCTGGCAGCTCGTCGGGCTCATAACCCGAAGGTCGTAGGTTCAAATCCTACCCCCGCAACCAGGAAATGCAACGAAGGATCAACAGCTTAGCGGCGTTGGTCCTTTTTTGTTTTTCAGCACAGATTTCGATGTGACACATCTGTGACATGTTTGTGGCAATCCTGTGCCACACCAAAATTCCTTTATTGCTTGATTTGACCTTCGGTCTGTTTCTGGATTTCCCGAGCCATAGGGTTGCTTTCATCCGCGATGTGTTCCGCTAATGCACTCAAAGGGCATTGGAAAAAATTACAGAGCTTA
>JBGAQP010000032.1:0-34084 GCA_044220635.1 Usitatibacteraceae bacterium | reverse complement strand
GCAGGTCCTCTTGCCCGCGAGACAGGCGCCGACGCCGCGGGTTTCCGCGGGACCGGTGTAGCACTCGACCCGGTCTCCCGCGATGCAGGCGGCCCCCGAGGCACCGGGCGGCCCCGGGGGACCGGCAAGGCCTTGGGGTCCAGTCGCACCCGTCAGGCCCGCCGGCCCTTGCGGACCCATCGGCCCCGTCGCGCCGGTCGGGCCGGTGGGACCCGCGACGCCGTCCTTGCCGTCCCTGCCCGCCGGCCCCTGCGCGCCGATCGTCACCCAGAACTCGTCGCCCCGGGCGTCGTCATCGTCGCGGCCGTCCTTCTCCTTCTTCTTCACGGTGAGCGAAAGCAGGTAGCTGCCCGGCTCGAGGCCCGCGGGCAGCAGCGCTTCCATGCGCGTGGAGGTCGTGCTGAGGATCTGCAGCGGCGTGGGAAGGGAGCCCAGGACCAGCACGGGCTTCGTCCCCGCGAGGTTGAAGCCGCGGATCTCGAGGATCGACTGGGCGGCGTTCGCCCGCGCTTCCACGATCATCGGGTCGTTCTTCGAGTCGGCCCGGGCCGGGCCGGCGAGGGCCGCCGCAATCGCGAGCGCGACGAGCGTTGTGCGCAGCTTGTGGGTCATGGGGCCTCCATGCGTGGTGGTCCGCTCCGCCCTGACCTCGGGCGTGGCCCCACCTTGCGGCGGCCCCGCTTACGAAAGACTTACCGATTCGAAAAAGACCCCGCCTACCCCCCCTTGAGGGCGGAGGCGACCCGCTCGGTCTCCTCGGATGGCTTCAGGCCGAGCACGACCGAGAGCATCTGGCGGCAGCGCCGGTAGGTGCGCAGCGCCTCCGCGGGCTGGCCGAGGCCCAGGAGCAGGAGCATGAGCTGGCGGTAGATCTCCTCGGCCACGGGGTCGAGCTCGAGGGCGCGCTCGTAGGCCCGGCGCGCTTCCTCGACGCGCCCGGTCATCGTCCAGCGCTGGCCGGCCACGACGACCAGCCGGTTGTACTTGGAGGCGAGCCGGGTGCGGGCGACCAGCTGCCAGGCCCCCTCCTCCTCGTCGGCGAGGAAGGCGCCGCCGTAGAGCGAGAGCGCGAGCGCCGCCCGCCGCTCGCCCTCGGCGAATTCGGAGCGGGCGAACATCGCCTCGGCTTCGCTCGCGCAGCGTTCGAACGCGTAGGCGTCCACCCACGCGAGCTTCCCCGAGAGCGCCACGCGGCCGCCTTCGGAGGCGACGGCTTCCTCGTGGCCGAGGAGCTTGCGCAGCCGGTGCAGCGCCACGTTGAAGGCGGACTTCGCCTGGTCGCCCTCGAGGTCGGGCCAGAGCGTGGCGATCGCCTGGGACGCCGACACGTCGCGGCGCCCGCTCGCGACGATGAGCTTCAGAAGGCCGAGCGGCCGGCGCGCGGTCTTCCCCGAGAAGTCCAGCGGCTCGCCGTCGCGCTCGATCGCGAAAGCGCCCAGCGTCCGGATGCGGAAGGTCCAGGGCCAGTCGGGCTCGTCGGGTCTCTCGGGCAGCAGACCCCGGGCGGCGATCACGGACCTCGCGAACTCGGGCTCGATGCCCCGGCGCAGAGCCTCGGCGCACAGCCGGCGGGCGAGCTCGGGCAGGTCGCGCAGGAAGTGCACGAAGCCGATCTCGCGAGCGATGCGCAGGCCGGAAGCGAGGTGCGCATCGTCGTCGCGGCCGAGGTCGCGCGCGGCGAGGGCGAGCTCGCCGAGCACCCGGAACTGCGTCGCCGCGTACCCCGAGCCCATCGCCTCGGCCTTCGCGTAGGTCCGGCGGGCCTCGTCGAACTGCCCGTCGGCGAGACTCGCCGCGCCGAGCGAGGCGAGCACGACGGTCTGGTCCGCGGTCGGCAGCTCCGCGCGCTCGCCCAGCTCGGCCAGGCGCCGCGCGCTGGCAAGGGCCGCGGGACGGTCGCCGGCGACGACGTCGCGGAAATAGTGGACCAGGGCGCAGAGGGTCCGCTGCGGAAGCAGCTCCGGCTGCGCCAGCCGGTCGAGCTCGTCGGCCGCGCGCGCGAGGCCGCGGACGTCCCCACGCCGCATGGCGCAGCGCGCCTCGTGGTAGGCCAGGCGGACGCGCAGGGGATGCCATCCGTGGCGCTCGCAGGTCGCGCGCGCCTCCTCGAGGCTCGCGCTCGCCTCGTCGAAGCGCCTCGCCACGGTGAGCTCCTCGGCGCGCTCCATCAGGTACCGGGCGCGCAGCATCGGGCTCGCGACCGGGTGCGCGAGGAGCGGCCGCGCGGCCGCCTCGATCCGCGCGAAGAGCCGGTGGCGGTCCGGGGAACGCGCGCTGGTCTCCACCATGAGCTGCGCGATCCGCAGCCGGTCGTTCGGGTCGAGGTCGTCGTCGGCGAGCAGGGGCAGCAGGGCCTCGACGGAGGCGGCCGCCTCGCGGTCGTCGCGGTCCGCGCGGAGCATCAGCGCCAGGTGGCGACCCGAATGCGCGCGCAATGCGTCGGAGGCCGTGGCGATCCGGCCCACCGCGCGCGATTCCTCGAGCACCTTGCGCATCCACGCGTTCACGCCTTCCCAGTTGCGCGAGGAGGAATAGATCGTGTGCAGGACCTCGGCGGCGGCCACCAGGGCGCCGGCCCGGTCGCCCCGGGCCTCGAAGTCGGCGTGCGCGCGCTCGTAGGCGGCGCGCGCGGCGAGCTCGTCGCGCTGCGCGAGCGCCTGCCCGAGGAAGAGCGAGAGCCGGGGCCGCTCCCGGAGGACGGGTCCCGGCATCCTGGCGATCCACCCTTCCACGGTCCGCACGAGCCCCTGGGAGAGCAGCGACTGCCCGACCGATTCCAGCACGCGGGCCGCATCCCCGACCGCGCCGCTTTCGAGGTAGAGGTCGATCGCCTCGGGAATCCAGGACTCGCGCTCGGCGAGACCGGCCGCGAGCGTGCGGGCCCGTGCGAGCTCCCCGGCGGTGAACTCCACCCGCGCGCGCTCGCGAAGGAACTCGCGGAAGAGCGCATGGAACTGGTACACGGGGGGCGCCTGGTCGCGCCGGTCCACGAAGAGGTTCTGCCGTCGCAGCGCCTCCAGGTCCGCGGCGGCCCCGTGCCGTCCCGAGAGCGCATCGGCTGCGGCGGCCGTCACTCGCGGAAGCAGCGAGGCCAGCATGAGCATGCGGCGCGTCGGCGGCGGGAGGTGATCGACGACCTGGGAGGCGAAATACGCGAAGAGCGCCTCGTGGGAAGCCGGGGCCATCGCCCTCGCCCCTTCGGGCGCGCCGTTGCCCGCGCGGAGGATGAGTCCCGCGGCCCAGCCTTCCACCTCGGCATGGATCCGGGAGAGGTCGGCCTTCGAGCCGATGCGCTCGCCCACGAGCTCTTCCGACTCCTCGAGCGAGAAGCGCAACGCTTCGCCGCCCAGCACGCCGACCCGCCGGTTGCCCACGAGGCCCGCGAGGGCCCCGGGCGGCGCGGCGCGGCCCACGGCGATGCCCGCGAGGCCCTCGGGGAGCTCCGCGAACAGGACCCCGAGGATGCGCGCGAAGTCGGTGGAGTCCGCCTCGTGCACGTTGTCGAGCACGATCACCGTGCGTTCCGGCAGCCGCGCGAAGGCCGCTCGCGCGAAGGCGCGCGCGAAGCCCTCGAGGTCGGAGTGCATCTCGGGGGTGAAACGCGGCAGCGGCGCCTTGCGCCCGCGGGTGCGGGAAGCCACCGCCGCCTCGAGGTAGCCGAAGAAGCTCGCGAGGTCCGCGTCGCCCCGGTCCACCTGGATCCAGAGCCCCGGGCGGCGCCGGGCGACGAGGTAGCTCGCGGCGAGCGTGGTCTTGCCGGCTCCCGGCGGGCCCTGGACCCAGGCCACGCCCGAGGCCAGCAGGCGGTCGAGCTCGCGGAAGAGGCGCTCGCGCGCCACCGCGCCCGCGAGCCGCGGCGGCGAGAGCTTCGCGAGCCGCGGCGCGACGCGCGGCCGGGCGGGGGCCCGCGCGGGCTTCGCGGACTTGCCCTTGGGGCCTGTGCGCCGAGGCATCCGGGTCGTCCATCCAGTAGGATTGCGCCTCGCCAAGGCTAGCATCCTCCCCAGCGCGTGCCACGCAATATCCGACAGGTCCTCCTCGCCGCCGTGGCCACGGCCGCGGCGCTCGCCGCCGCCGCGCCCGACCCGCGCAAGGTGGTACGCATCGCCTACCCGAGCGCGGAGCGCGGATTCGACTGCGCGCGCGAGTCCGACGAGTTCACCGGGACGCTGTGCGACAACATCTACGACGCGCTCCTGCAGTACGACCACCTCGCGCGCCCCATCCGCCTGCAGCCGCGCGCGGCCGAGGCGCTGCCCGAGGTGACCGACGGCGGGCGCACCTACACCTTCCGGATCCGTCCCGGCATCTTCTTCACGCCCGACCCGGCTTTCGGCGGCCGGCGACGGGAGCTCGTCGCCGAGGACTACGTCTACAGCCTCAAGCGCTTCTTCGACCCGAAGGTGCGCGCGCAATGGGCGTTCCTGCTCGCGGGCAAGGTCGTCGGGGCCGACGCCCTCGCCGAGGAGGCGAAGCGGACCGGGAGGTTCGACTACGACCGGCCCATCGAGGGATTGCAGGCGCTCTCGCGCCACGTCTTCCGGCTGAAGCTCGTCGAGCCCGACTACAACATGCTCTACATCCTCACGATGCCCGCGACCGCCGCCGTCGCCCGCGAGGTCGTGGAGTTCTACGGGGACGCGTTTGCCGAGCATCCCGTGGGCACGGGCCCCTTCCGGCTCGCGAGCTGGCGGCGCTCGGCCCGGATCGTGCTGGAGGCGAACCCCGACTACCGCGGCGAGGCCTTCCGGAGCGCCGGGGGCGAGGACGAGCGCGACCGGCGCATCGCCGAGCACCTGGAGGGCAAGACGCTGCCGCTGGTCGGGCGGATCGCCATCGACATCGTCGAGGAGAGGCAGCCCGAGTGGCTCGCCTTCCTGAATGCCGAGCACGACTACATCCGGCCGCTGCCCGTGGAGTTCCTCGACGTGGCGATGCCCGGCGGGCGGCTCGCGCCGAACCTCGCGCGGCGCGGCATCGAGGTGCGCCCCGACGAGGTGGCGTGGATCACCTACACCACCTTCAACATGCGCGACCCGGTCGTGGGCGGCTACACGCCCGAGAAGGTGGCGCTGCGCCGCGCGATCTCGCTCGCCTACCCGGTGGACGACGAGATCCGCATCATCTACAAGGACCAGGCGCTCAGGATCCACTCGCCGATCGCGCCCGGCATGGCGGGCTTCACCGACGAGAGGAGCCCCACCCTCGCCTACGACCCCCCGCGCGCGAAGGCGCTGCTCGACATGTACGGCTACCTCGACCGCGACGGCGACGGCTATCGCGAGATGCCCGACGGCAGCCGGCTCACGATCGACCAGGCCTCCACCCCGGACCAGCGCGCGCGGCAGAAGAACGAGCTCTGGCGGCGCGCGATGGACGCGATCGGCATCCGCATGACCTTCGACAAGGTCGAGAAGCTCCCGGAGCTGCGCCGGCAGGCCCAGCTCGGCAAGGTGCAGTCCTTCAGCTACGGCTGGATCGCGGACTACCCCGACGGCGAGAATTTCCTGCAGCTCTTCTGGACGAAATCGATCGGCGGGGCGAACTACAGCCTCTTCAGCCACCCGGAGTTCGACCGGCTCTACGAGCGGATCAAGGTCATGCCCGACTCCCCCGAACGCACCGAGCTCTACCGGCGCATGGTGCGCATCCTCTGGGTGTACGCCCCCTGGCGGGTCAATTCCCTCATGCGCGGGTCGGTGCTCATCCACCCGTGGATCATCGGCTACAAGAAGCACCCCTTCGCCCACGATCCCTGGCGCTATCTCGACGTGGACCTCGATCGGCTCCCACAATAGCGCCCATGGCCACCGCTCCCGCCCCCCGCCCGCGCCTGGCGACGCTCGTCGTCGCCGCCCTCGTGCTGGCGCTCGCCTGGCAGCTCGCCCACTGGACCTGGGTGTTCCTCGCCCCGCGCGCCGAGCCCGTTGCCGCCGCTCCCGCCGAGGGCGGCGTGGACCTCGCTGTCGCGGCGAGGCTCTTCGGCGGGACCGCGGGCGCGGCGGCGGCCGCACCGGGGGCGAGCGCCTCGGGCCTGAGGCTCAAGGGCGTGGTCGCCCCCTCGCCGGGGCGCACGGCCTCGGCGGTCTTCTCCACGGGCGCGGGGCGCGACCGCGCGGTGCTGCTCGACGCCGAGGTCCAGCCCGGCGTGAAGCTCGTCGAGGTGCACCCGGACCATGCCGTGGTCTCGCGCGGCGGGGTGCGCGAGCGCATCGACCTCGAGGCCCGCCGCGGGGGAAGCGCCGCGCCGGGCGCGGCGAAGGCCGCGGGCTTCCGCGTGGGGGTCGCCCGCTCGGGCACGAACAGCTTCAGCTTCTCGCGCAAGGAGCTCGACGAGGCGCTGCGCGATCCCGCGCAGCTCAACCACCTCGGCCAGATCGCCCCGGGCCCGCGCGGGGAAGTGCGCATGGTGGCCGCGCCCGCGGGCAGCCTCGCCTGGAAGCTGGGCCTGCAGCCCGGCGACATCATCCGCCGGGTCAACGGGCAGGCGGTCGCTTCCACCGGGGACCTCGCGCGCCTCTACCAGCAGTTCGGAACCCTCTCCCTCATCCAGGCCGAAGTGCAGCGCGGGTCGGCCACGGTCCAGCTCTCCTATTCCATCCAGCAGTGACCCCGCCCGCGGGCGGCGCCGGCCGGGCCTCCGGCCGCGAAATTCCTTTCTTTTTTCACAATCGCGCAGACCCGCGGGCCTAGAATCGGGCATCGGCCAAAAACTCCCTATAAATCAATGAGCAAGCCGAATCAAAGCCCTGGGTTTCGAGCGGCCGGTCGCCGGTTCGCGGCGGCGGCGTTCGTCGCGGCGGCGGGGCTCGCCTTCGCCGCGGACGAAGAGAAGGTGACGCTCAACTTCGTCAACGCGGACATCGCCTCGGTCATCAAGACCGTGGGCAGCCACACGGGGAAGAACTTCATCCTCGACCCGCGCGTGACGGGCACGGTGAACATCGTCTCCGAGAAGCCCGTGGCGAAGGACATGCTCTACGCGATCCTGCTCTCGACGCTGCGCGTGCAGGGCTATGCCGCGGTCGAGGCCGACGGTTTCGTGAAGATCGTGCCCGAGGCCGAGGCGAAGACGAGCGCCGGGCCCACGGGCGAGCAGGCGGCGCGCGTCCCGGGCGACCGCATCGTCACGCAGGTCTTCCTGCTGCAGAACGAGTCCGCCGTGCAGCTCGTGCCGGTGCTGCGCCCGCTCGTGACCGCGAACAACTTCGTCGCCGCCTACCCGAACAACAACGCCATCGTCATCACCGACTACGCGGAGAACGTGCGCCGCATCCAGAAGATCATCCAGTCGATCGACCTGCCCTCGGGCTCCGACCTGCAGATCGTGCGGCTCGCCAACGCCTCGGCCATCGACATCGCGCAGACGCTGAAGAGCGTGATCCCGGAGACCAACGCCCCGGCCAACGCCCCCGGCACCCAGCCCAAGGCCGCGATCGCGGTCGACACCCGCACCAACAGCCTGATCGTGCGCGGGGACAATCCCGCGCTGATGGGGCGCATCAAGGCGCTCGCCACCGGGCTCGACACCCCCGGCGCGGGCACCGGCAACATCCACGTCGTCTACCTCCGCAACGCCGAGGCCGCGAAGATCGCCGAGACCCTGCGCGCGCTGCTCGCGGGCGGCGACCTCCCCCGCCCCGCCGCGACGATGGTCGCCTCCGCCGCGCCCGTCGCGACCGGCGCCCCGCCCGCCGCGGGCGCCTCCGCGGCGCTCGCCGCCGCCGCGCCGAATTCCGTGATCCAGGCCTATCCCCCGACCAACTCCATCATCATCACCGCCCCCGAGCCCGTGTACCGGAGCCTGCGCTCGGTGATCGACCAGCTCGACGCGCGCCGCGCGCAGGTCTATGTCGAGGCGCTCATCGTCGAGGTCTCCGCGGGCAAGGCCGCCGAGTTCGGCATCCAGTGGCAGTCGGGCAAGAACATCGGCGACGGCCGCACGGCCTTCGGCGGAACGAACTTCTCCACCGGCGTGGCGGGGGGGCTGGGGACCAACATCCTCGGCGCGGCGCTCGACCCGCGCACCCTCGGCCAGGGCCTCAACCTCGGCATCGTCGAGGGCACGCTCAAGATCCCGGGCACGGACATCGAGGTCCTGAACCTCCAGCTCCTCGCGCGCGCGCTCGAGGCCGACACGGGCGCGAACGTGCTCTCCACGCCCAACGTGCTCACGCTCGACAACGAGGAGGCGAAGATCGTCGTCGGCCAGAACGTGCCCTTCGTCACCGGGAGCTACACGCCCTCCTCGACCAGCTCCACGAACCCCTTCCAGACGATCGAGAGGAAGGACATCGGCCTCACGCTGCGCGTGACACCCCAGGTCTCGGAAGCGGGCGCGGTGAAGCTCAAGATCTTCCAGGAGGTCTCCAGCGTCACCCGCGAGGCGCAGCTCGTGCGCTCCGCGGACATCATCACCAACAAGCGCTCGCTGGAATCCACGGTGCTCATCGACGACGGCCAGATCGTGGTGCTCGGCGGCCTCATCCAGGACGACCAGCAGGCGGGCGTGGACAAGGTGCCGCTGCTCGGCGACATCCCCTGGCTCGGGACCTTCTTCAAGTACGAGACGCGCAACCGCAAGCGAACCAACCTCATGGTGTTCCTGCGCCCCGTGGTGCTGAAGGACGACAAGGCCGCGGCTTCCCTCACCTCCGACCGCTACGAGTACATCCGCAACCTCCAGGGCCGCATGCGCCTGGAGCCCAACGTCCTGCTGCCGGGCGTCCAGGCCACGCCGCTGCCGCCGTTCGACGCGACGAAGGGCAAGGCGCTGGTTCCGCAGGAACCGTGATGAGGGCGCAGGACCTCGATCCCGGGACGATCCGGCTGCTGCCCTACCCGTTCGCGAAGGCGAAGGGCGTCATCGCCGCGCGCGTCGCCGACGGGGCGCTCGAGCTCTGGGTGCGCCCCACGCCCCAGGGCGCGACGCTCGCCGAGGTCCGCCGCATGGCGGGCCGGCCGATCCGTGAGGTGCTGCTCACCCCCGAGGAGTTCGAGCACTGCCTCGCGCTCGCCTACACGCGCGAGCCCTCGACCGCGGAGACCCTCGTCGAGGACATGGGCGAGTCCGTGGACCTCGCCAAGCTCACCGAGGCGCTGCCGGAAGTCGCGGACCTCCTCGAGGCCGAGAACGACGCGCCCATCATCCGGCTCATCAACGCGCTGCTCACGCAGGCCGTGCGCGAGGGCGCCTCCGACGTGCACCTCGAGATCTTCGAGGGCCGCGCGCTCGTGCGCTACCGCGTGGACGGCGCGCTGCGCGACGTCGTCGAGCCGCGCCGGGGGCTGCACCCGGCCATGGTCTCGCGCATCAAGGTGATGGCCTCCCTCGACATCGCCGAGAAGCGCCTGCCGCAGGACGGGCGGATCGCGCTCAGGATCGCGGGCCGGCCCATCGACGTGCGCGTCTCGACGATCCCCACGGCCAACGGCGAGCGCGTGGTCCTCAGGCTCCTCGACAAGCAGGCGGGGCGGCTGTCGCTCGACACCCTGGGCATGGCCGCGCGCACCCGCGACGGCGTCGACGCGCTCATCGCCGAGCCCCACGGCATCTTCCTCGTGACCGGACCCACGGGCTCGGGCAAGACCACCACGCTCTACGCGGCGCTCTCGCGGCTCGACCGCAGGAGCCGCAACATCATGACGGTCGAGGACCCGGTCGAGTACGAGCTCGACGGCATCGGCCAGACGCCGGTGAACCCGCGCATCGAGATGACCTTCGCCCGGGCCCTGCGCGCGATCCTGCGCCAGGACCCCGACGTGGTGATGATCGGCGAGATCCGCGACCTCGAGACCGCGCAGATCGCGGTGCAGGCCTCGCTCACGGGCCACCTCGTGCTCGCGACCCTGCACACCAACGACGCGCCCGGGGCGGTCACGCGCCTGATCGACATGGGCATCGAGCCCTACCTGCTCGCCTCGACGCTGAACGGCGTGCTCGCCCAGCGGCTCGTGCGCAGGCTCTGTCCGGCCTGCGCGAAGCCGCGCGAGCCCGAGGCCGCCGAGCGCGCGCTCTTCGGCGCTTCCGTGCCCGCGCGCCTGCTCGCCCCCGCGGGTTGCGCGGCGTGCAATTCCACGGGCTACCGCGGGCGCACCGGCATCTACGAGCTGCTCACGGTCGACGAGGACCTGCGCCGCCTCGTCCACGACGGCGCGGCCGAGCGCGAGCTGCGGGAGCACGCGGTCGCGCGCGGCATGGTGCGCCTGCGCGAGGACGGGCTTCGCTGGGTGCGCGAGGGCGCCACTTCCCTCGACGAGGTCCTGCGCGCCACGCGCACCTGAGGCGAGAAGGCGCGCGCCATGGCGGGATTCCGGTACCAGGCCTACAGCGTCGAGGGCAGGCTCGCGAAGGGCGTGCTCGAGGCCGACAGCGCGCGCCAGGCGCGGGCGCAGCTGCGCGACCAGGGGCTCACGCCCTATCGCGTGGAGGTCATCGCCGCCAACGATTCCGCGGGGGGCCGGATCGCGCGGCGCGCGGCGCTTTCCGGCTCCGAGCTCACGCAGCTCACGCGCAGCCTCGCCTCGCTCCTGGAGGCCGGACTCACCGTCGAGCAGGCGTTCAACGCGCTCATCGAGCAGGCCGAGGAGGAGCGCTCGCGGCAGGTGCTCGCGGCGCTGCGCGGCGAGGTGATCGCGGGCAACACCGTGGCGAAGGCGCTCGCCGCCTTCCCCGAGCTCTTCCCCGAGCTCTACCGCACGCTCGTCGCCGCGGGCGAGTCCTCGGGGCAGCTCGCGCGGGTGCTCGCGAAGCTCGCCGACTACCTCGAGGAGCGCCAGCAGCTGCGCTCGCGGCTCGCCCTCGCCCTCGTCTATCCCGCGATCGTCTTCGCCGTGGCCCTCGGCGTGGTGGGCGCGCTCCTCGTCTTCGTGCTGCCGCAGGTCGTGGGCGTGTTCCAGCACGCGCACCAGCAGCTGCCGATCCTCACGCGGGTGCTGATCGCGCTCGCCGGCTTCCTGCAGGCGACCTGGCTCCTGTGGCTCGCGCTCGCGGCGCTCGCCGCCGTCGCGCTCGCCTACGCGCTCCGGCGCCCCGCCTCGCGCGCGGCGCTGCACCGCTTCGCCTGGCGCGCGCCCGTCGTCGGGCGCCTCGCCGCGAGCCTCGACAGCGCGCGGCTCGCGGCCACGCTCTCGATCCTCGTGGGCAGCCGCGTGCCGATCCTGCAGGCGCTCGAGGCCGGCACCGGCGTGATGGCCCTGCTGCCCATGCGCGAGGCGCTCGCCTCCTCGGCGCGCGGCGTGCGCGAGGGCATGGCGCTTTCGCGCGCCCTCGCGGCGACGGGCGCCTTCCCGCCGGTGATGGTGCACCTCATCGCCGGGGGCGAGGCGAGCGGGCGCCTCGACGAGGCCCTCGAGCGCGCCGCGCGCCAGAGCCAGTCGGCGATCGCCACGCGGCTCGCCGCCTTCGCCGCGGTCTTCGAGCCGGCGATGATCCTCGTCATGGGCGCGCTCGTGCTCGCGATCGTGCTCGCGATCCTCCTTCCCATCTTCCAGCTGAACCAGCTGATCGGCCGATGAAGACACGATCCCCCGGATTCACGCTCATCGAAGTGCTCGTGGTGGTGGCGATCCTCGGCATCCTCGCCGCGATCGTCGTGCCCCGCATCCTCGACCGGCCCGACGAGGCGAAGCGCGTGGCCGCCAAGTCCGACATCGCCGCGATCGGCCAGGCGCTCAAGCTCTACCGCCTCGACAACGGCTTCTACCCCGCCACCGACCAGGGGCTCGCCGCGCTCGTGCAGCGCCCGGCCTCGAATCCCGCGCCCGCGAACTGGAAGCCGGGGGGCTACCTCGAGCGCCTGCCCAGGGACCCCTGGGGCGGCGACTACCAGTACCTGAACCCCGGCGCCCGCGGCGAGATCGACATCTACAGCCTCGGCGCCGACCGCGCCCGGGGCGGCGAAGGCAATGGCGCCGATATCGGAAACTGGGACTAGGCGCGCGACGGGATTCACGCTCGTCGAGATCCTCGCGGTGGTCGCGATCGCCGGCATCGTGCTGGCGCTCGCCGCGGTGAACCTGTTCCCGGGCGACGCCGAGGTCGCGCGCCGCGAGGCCTCCAGCCTCGCGCTCGCCGTCGAGGGCGCCCGCGACGAGGCCTGGTTCGGCGGGCGGCCCACGGCGGTCGCCTTCTCCGGGGGCCGCTTCCATCAATGGCGGCTCGCCGCCTCCGGGCAGTGGGAAGCCCAGGAATCCCGCGAGCGCGCCCTCGGGGAGGCGCGCGTCGCCGCCCTGCACGTCGAGGGCGTGGCGCTCGCTCCCGAATCGCGACTCGTCTTTCTTCCCGACGGCTTCGGCGTGCCCTTCCGCATCGCCGTCGAGGTCCGCGGGCTCGCGCGCGCGATCGAAGGCGACGCGGCGGGCGCGGTGCGGGTGGTCGAGCGATGAGGCGGGCCTTCGTCGCGCGGACCCTCGCCCCGGCCCTCTCCCGAAGCGGAGGCAGGCGCGGAAGGGGATTCACCCTGATCGAGATCCTCGTCGCCCTCGTCATCCTCGCCGTGGCGCTCGCCGCGACGATGCGCGCGGCGGGCGTGGCGACGGACGGCGCGCTGGAGACGCGCCAGCGGCTGCTCGCCACCTGGGCCGCCGAGAACCGCGTAGCGGAGCTGCGCGCCCGCCAGGTCTTCCCCGCCCCCGCCACGACGCGCCTCGCCGCCGAGCAGGGCGGGCTCGCGCTCGCGATCGAGGAAATCGTGAGCGAGACCCCGAACCCCACGATCCGCCGCGTCGAGCTCGCCGTCGCCGACGCCCGCGATCCCGCGCGCGTGCTCGCGCGCCTCACCGCCCATGTCGCCCGCCCGTAGCGCGCGCGGCTTCACCCTCGTCGAGCTGCTCGTCGCGCTCGCGATCTTCGCCATCCTCTCGGCCTTCGCGTGGCGCGGCCTCACGGCGCTGCTCGACAGCCGCGAGGCGCTGCAGGCCGAGTCGCGCAAGTGGCGCGACGTGGCGCTCTTCGTCGGCCGGCTCGAGCGCGACCTGGGCGCCGTGCTCGACCGGCGCGCGATCTCCGCCTCGGGCACGCCGCTCGCGCCCGTGTCCTCGCGCCACGAATCGGGCGGTGCCAGCGTGCCCGGGCTCGCGCTCACCCGCGCGGGCGCGGCGCTGCAGGACAACGTGCTCGCCTCTCCCCAGCGCGTCGCCTACCGCCTCGGCGAGGCTCGCGTGGAGCGCCTCGCGTGGAACGCCGTGGACGCGGCGCCGCGCGCCGAGCCCATGGCCGTCGCCGTGCTCGCGAACGTCCGCTCGCTCGGCTTCCGCTTCCTCGACCCGAGGGGGGACTGGCGCGCGGACTGGGGCCTGCCGGGCAGCGCCGAGACCGTTCCCGCCGCCGTCGAGATGACGCTCGAGCTCGCGAGCGGGCGCATCGTGCGGCTCGTGGACCTCGCGAGGGCCCCGTGATGGCGCGCCGGGCGCAGGCGGGCGTGGCCGCGATCACCGCGGTGCTCGTCGTCGCGGTCGCGGCCTCCGCCGCCGCCGTGATGCTCGCTCAGCAGTCGGCGCTCCTCAACCAGGCGGCGCTCATCGCCGCGCGCGCGCAGGCCGACCTCCACGCCCGCGCCGGGCTCGACTGGGCGCGGGGCATCCTCGCCGAGGACGCCCGTGCCGGCGGCGTGGACTCGCTCGCCGATCGCTGGGCCCAGCCGATCGCGGGCCTGCCGGTCGACCGGGCGCTCGTCTCGGGGCGGCTCACCGACGAGCAGGGCCGGTTCAACCTGAACAACGTCGTGCGCGGCAACGAGCGCAGCCAACCCGACATCCAGATCCTGCGCCGCCTCCTCGAGGGGCTCGCGCTCGCGCCCGACCTCGCCGAGGCGATCGTCGACTGGATCGACTTCGACGCCGACCTCGCGGGACCGGCGGGGGCGGAGGACGCCTACTACCTCGCGCTCGCGCGCCCCTACCGCGCGGCGAACCAGGCGATGGTGCAGGTCGAGGAGCTGCACCGCGTGCGCGGCTTCGACGCGAAGGCGGTCGCGCGCCTCAAGCCTTTCGTGACGGCGCTGCCCGCGCGAACGCCCGTGAACGCGAACACGGCCGCCCCGGAAGTGCTCGCGGCGATCCTCCCGGAGCTCGGCCCCGAGGAGGTCCGCTCGCTCGTCGCCTCGCGCGCGGCGCGGCCGTTCCGCTCCCGCGACGACCTGCGCGAGCGCGCGCGCAAGGCCGCGCCCAACGCGATCGCCTCCGACCTCGACGTGGGCTCGGCGTGGTTCAGCGCGCAGGTGCTCGTGCAGCAGGACGAGGTCGAGCTCGCCACCGAGGCGCTCATCCGCCGCGGCGCCAACGCGGCCACCGCTATAATCTGGCGTCGCCCGCTCTACTGAGCGCGCCCCGCCGCGCCCCGCGCGCCCGATCCCCGCCGTGAAGCTGCGTCTCTTCCTGCCCGCCGACGACCGCCTCGACGAGGCCGCGCCCCTCGCGTGGATGCTCCTCGACGCGCGCGGCGCGCTGCTGCGCGAGGACCGCACTCCCCTTTCGGGCGCGCCTCGCGCCGATGAAGTGGAAGCGCTCCTGCCGGCCTCGCGGGTGCTGTTCGCGCGCCTGCGGCTGCCGAAGGTCGGCGCCGCGACGATCCGCGAGCTCCTGCCCTATGCGGTCGAGGACCGGCTCGTCGCGGATCCCGCGCAGATCCACGCCGTCGCCGGGCGCACCGGGCCCGGGGGCGAGACCGTGGTCGCCGTCGTGGACCGCGGCTGGCTCTCGGGGGCGCTCGCCACGCTCGCCCGCGCCGGCCTCGCCCCGCGCCGCGCCGTGTGCGAAAGCGCGCTGCTCGCCGGCGGCCACCGCGACTGGCACGTGGTGTGGCGCGCCTCCCAGGCCTTCCTCGTGGACGACGAGGGTGTTGCCGTCGCCTTCGACCGCCCCGCGGGCGGGGACCTCCCGCTCGCGATCCGCATCGCGCTCGACGAGGCCGCGGGGCGCGGCGAGAAGCCCGCCGAAGTGCGCGTGCACCTCGAGCCCGGCGCGTCGCCTCCCGAGCTCGCGCGCTGGAGCGGGCAGGCCGGCGTCGCATTCGCCTCGGGAGCGCAGTGGCCGGCGCTCGCCGCGGCGCCCATCCCCGCGGGGACGATCGACCTGCTCTCCGGGGAGTTCGCCGTGCGCGGCCGCCTCGCCGGGGGCTTTCGCATCCCCCGCGCCGCGCTCGCCCTCGGGGCGACGATCGCGGCGCTGCACCTGGGCTTCACGGCGATCGACGCCGCGCGCCTCGGCGCCGAGCGCGACCGCCTCGCCGCGCGCCAGGAGGCGATCTTCCGCGCCGCATTCCCCGAGGCGACGACGGTGGTCGACCCCGAGCTGCAGCTCGCCCGCAACCTCGCGGACCTCAAGCGCTCGCGCGGGCTCGCGGCCGACGACGATTTCCTCGCGCAGGCCACGCGGCTCGCCCGCAGCCGCGGCGGCGAGCCCCTGGGCTCCCTCGTGTATTCCGGCGGGCGCCTGGAGGCGCGGGCCCCGGGCGCGGGCCTCGCCGAGGCGAGGCGATGAACGCGCTCGCCGCCTGGTGGAGCGCTCGCCCGGCGCGCGAGCGCCTCGTGCTCGGCACGGCCATCGCGCTCGCCGCCGCGCTCCTCCTCGTCGCGTTCCTGTGGCTGCCGCTCGAGCGCAGCCGCTCGCGGTTGGCCGCCGAGCTGCCGCGCCTCGCGCTCGCCACCGCCGCGATGCAGGCGCAGGCCGCGGAAGTCGCGCGCGTGCGCGCCCTGCCCTCGTCGACCCCCGCGACGACGGCCCCTCTCGCCGCGCTCGCCTCCTCCGGCGCGCTCGCGCGGGGACTGCCCGGCGCCGAGCTCGCGGCCGTGGACGATCGCCGCCTGCGGCTCAAGGGCGCGGACCTCGCCTTCGGGGGGCTGCTCGAATGGATCGCCGCCGCGCAGTCCGCCCACGCGCTGCGCGTCGAGTCCGCGCGGATCGAGGCCCTGCCCGCCGCCGGACGCGTGCGCGCCGAGCTCCTGCTCGCGAGGCCCTGAGCCGTGGGCCCGCGCGCCGCCGTGGCCCTCGGGATCGCGGCCTACCTCGTGTTCCTCGCGGCCACCGTGCCCGCCGCCTTCGTGGCGCCGCGCATCGCGGCCGCCACGGGCCAGCCGGTCGAGATCGACGGCGCCGCGGGAACGCTCTGGAAGGGCGAGGCCCGGGCGCGCGTGGCGCCGCCGAATGCCGCCCCGATCGCGGTCGAGCGCATCGAGTGGCGGTTCCTTCCCCTGCGCCTCGCCGCGGGCGAGATCGCCGTGGCGCTCCGGGTGACGGCGGCGGGCCTCACGGCCGGCCTCGAGGCGGCTCGCGGATTCTCCGGTTATCGCCTCCGGGACCTGAAGGGCGAGGGCGAGGCGAAAGCCCTGGGCCTGCTCTCGCCGATCGTCGCGACCTGGCAGCCGGGCGGGACGCTCGCCTTCGCCGCCGAGCGCCTCGACTGGGACGGAAAGGCTCTGTCCGGCGAGGCCCGCCTCGAGTGGAGGAGCGTGACGACCGCCCTTTCCGAGGTCCGCCCCCTGGGCTCCTACCGCGCGACGCTGCGCGCCACCGGCGGCCCCGCGACCGTCGAGCTCGCCACCCTCGACGGGGCGCTGCGCCTCGCGGGCCGGGGCACGCTCGATCCCGGCGGGCGCGTCGCGTTCTCCGGCGAGGCGAGGGCCGAGGCCGCGCGCGCGGCCGATCTCGCCGCGCTCCTCGCGCTCCTCGGCCCCCGCCGCCCCGACGGGGCGCATGCGATCGAATGGCGCTCGCCGTGAGCGCGACCGCCACCTTCGCCGCCCCCGGCTGGCTCGCGAACCGGCACGCGCAGACGATCTACGGCGCCCTCTTCGCGCCGAGCCCGCGCGTGGCCTACCGCCGGGAGCGATGGGAGACGCCCGACGGGGATTTCGTCGACCTCGATTTCGTCGACGGTCCCGCGGGCTCGCCCTGGATCCACCTTTTCCACGGGCTCGAAGGCTCCTCCGCCTCGCCCTACGCCCGCATGCTGATGACGCAGGCGCGCGCGCTCGGCTGGCGCGGCAGCGTGCTCAACTTCCGCGGCTGCAGCGGCGAGCCCAACCGCCTGCCGCGCGCCTACCACTCGGGGGACTCCGCCGAGGCCGACTGGGTGCTGCGGCGCCTGAAGGCCCTCGCCGGCGCCGCACCACTGCACGCCGCCGGGGTCTCCCTCGGCGGCAACGTGCTGCTCAAGTGGCTGGGCGAGCGCGGCGCCGAGGCGGGCACCGTCGTCGAGCGCGCTGCGGCCGTCTCCGCGCCGGTCGACCTGACCGCGGCGGGCTACGCGCTCGAGCGCGGCTTCGCCATCGTCTACGCGAAGCATTTCCTCCATACCCTGAAGGCGCGTTCCTTCGCGAAGCTCGCGCGCTTCCCGGGGATGTTCGACGCGGCGCGCGCGCGCGCGGCGCGCACGCTGCGCGAGTTCGACGACTGCGTCACCGCGCCGGTGCACGGCTTCGCCGGCGTGGACGACTACTACACGCGCTCGAGCTCGAAGCCCTGGCTCGGCTGCGTCCAGGTTCCGACCCTCGTCCTCAACGCGCGCGACGATCCCTTCCTGCCCGAGCACGACCTTCCCGGCGCGGGCGAGGTGTCCGCCGCCGTCACGCTAGAATTCCCGGCGACGGGCGGGCACGTGGGCTTCGTGTCCGGGTTCCCCGGCCGCATCGACTGGCTGCCCGGCCGCATCCTCCACCACTTCCGCAACGCCCCATGAGCGCGATCGCCCCCGAGATCTTCAAGGCCTACGACATCCGCGGCGTCGTCGACCGCACCCTCACCGAGGCGGCGGCGGATGCGGTCGGGCGCGCGCTCGGCACGCTCGGCGCGGCGAAGGGTGTGCGCCGGTTCGTCGTCGGGCGCGATGGCCGCCTGTCCGGGCCGCGGCTCGCCGCCGCGCTCGCGCGCGGGCTCAACGCCTCGGGAATGGACGTCGTCGACATCGGCGTGGTCGCGACCCCCATGGTCTACTTCGCGACCTTCGAGCTCGGCACGGGGAGCGGCGTGATGGTCACGGGCAGCCACAACCCGCCCGAGTACAACGGCCTCAAGATGGTGGTGGCGGGCGAGACGCTCGCCGCCGAGGCGATCCAGGACCTGCGCCGGCTGGTCGACTCGGGGAAGTTCGCGATCGGAACGGGCCGCGTGGAGAGCGCCGACGTCTCCGGGGCCTACCTCGATCGCATCGCCGGCGACGTGAAGCTCGCGCGCCCGATGAAGGTCGCCATCGACTGCGGCAACGGCTCGCCCGGCGCCTTCGCCCCCGCGCTCTACCGGCGCCTGGGCTGCGAGGTGACCGAGCTCTATTGCGATGTCGACGGCACCTTCCCGAACCACCACCCGGACCCCTCGCGCCCCGAGAACCTCGCGGACCTCGTGCGCACGCTCGCCACGACGCCCGCCGAGATCGGGCTCGCCTTCGACGGCGACGGCGACCGGTTGGGCGTGGTCACCAAGGGCGGGCGCATCGTCTTTCCCGACCGCCAGCTCATGCTCTTCGCCGCCGACGTGCTCGCGCGCAACCCCGGCTCGGAGGTGGTCTTCGACGTGAAGTGCACGCGCAACCTCTTCGGCTGGATCCGGCGCCACGGCGGCCGGCCCGTGCTCTGGAAGACCGGCCACTCGCTCATCAAGGCGAAGCTGAAGGAGACCGGCGCGCCGCTCGCCGGGGAGATGAGCGGCCACATCTTCTTCAAGGAGCGCTGGTACGGCTTCGACGACGGGCTCTACGCGGGGGCGCGCCTGCTCGAGATCGTCTCGCGCGCGAAGGACGCGAGCGCGGTGCTCGAGGCGCTGCCGGACTCCATCGCCACCCCCGAGCTCCAGGTGAAGGTGGCCGAGGGCGAGAACCACCGGCTCGTCGCCGAGCTGCAGCGCACGGCGCGCTTCGAGGGCGCCACCGAGGTGATCACGATCGACGGGCTGCGCGCGGAGTATCCCGACGGCTTCGGGCTGCTGCGCGCCTCGAACACCACGCCCGTGCTGGTGCTGCGCTTCGAAGCCGACAGCGAGGCCGCGCTCGCGCGCATCCAGGCCGACTTCCGGCGCGTGCTGCTCGCCGCGAAGCCCGACGCGCGCTGGCCCTCGTGAAAGCCTGGATCTACCGCCGCTACGGCGGCCCCGAGGTGCTCGAGTGGGCCGAGCGGCCCGATCCCGCGCCCGGGCGCGGGGAGCTCGGCGTCAAGGTGGTCGCGGCTTCCGTGAATCCCCTCGACTGGAAGCTCCCCGCGGGCGAGTTCCGGCTGCTGACGCTCGGGCGACTGCCGCGCGGCCTCGGCTTCGACGTGGCGGGCGTCGTGGACGCCGTGGGCGAGGGCGTGTCGGGATGGCGCGCGGGCGAAGCCGTGGTCGCCATCGCCAATCCCATCACCTCCCGCCTCGGGACCTTCGCCGAACGCTGCTGCGTGCCCGCCGCGAACGCGGTGCGCAAGCCCGAGGCGCTCGCCTTCGTCGACGCCGCGGCGCTGCCCGGCTCGGGGATCACCGCCGTGCAGGCGCTCGCCGAGGCGGGCCTCGCGGCCGGCCCGCGGGTGCTCGTGCTCGGCGCCTCGGGCGGCGTGGGTTCCTTCGCCGTGCAGCTCGCGAGGATCGCGGGCGCGAGCGTGACCGCGGTGGCGGGCGCCGCCGCCCAGGCGCACCTCGCCACGCTCGGCGCCGAGCGCTGCCTCGACCGCTCGCGGGAGGACTGGCGCGCGCTCGCGGAGCGCTTCGACATCGTCTTCGACTGCTCCGGCGTCTCGACGCTCGCCGAGGGCCGGCGCGTGCTCGCGCCCGCCGGGGCCTACGCCCAGATCCTGCCCAACGCGCGCTTCTGGTTCGGCGCCCAGTGGCTGCGGCTCACCTCCCGCCAGCGCTGCATCCTCGTCATGGAGAAGCCCAACGGCGAGGACCTCGCGACCCTCGTCGGGCTGGCCGCCTCGGGGCGCCTGCGCGCCCCGGTCACGCGGATCGCGGCGATGGGCGAGGTGCCCGCGGTCATCGGCGCCATGCGCGCCGGGCACAACCAGGGCAAGACCGTGATCCGCGCCGAACCCGGAGACCGATCCACACTGCCTTGAGCTACCGCAAACGCGGGGGGCGCCCTTGCCCTAGCATGGAGCCCGGACCCCGCGAGGACGACACGACCATGCCCACCCACGAATACGAAGTGCTGCGCCATTCCCGCCTCGCCGCGGAGCTCTCCGACCCGGAGTGCGAGGTGCTCGCGGCCCTGATCGAGACGCGCCGCCTCGCGGGCGACGCGATCGTCTGCGCCCAGGGCGAGTCCGACAGCCGCCTGCACCTGGTGGTGAGCGGCGCGCTCGCCGTCTCCCGCAAGGACGAGGAGGGGCGCTGGGAGAACCTGCACGTGAAGACCGCGGGCGACCTCGTGGGCGAGCTCTCCTTCCTCGACGGCACGCCGCACCACTCGACGCTTCGCGCGCTGGGGCCGACCGAGATCGCGAGCCTCGAGCGCGAGCGCCTCGAGAGCCTCGTGACGAAGCACCCGTGGATCGTCTACCGCGTGATGCGCGCGATCGTGCACGAGACCCACGAGCTGCAGCGGCGCATGAGCCTGCAGGTGGCCGAGCTCGGCAACTACATCTTCAAGCAGCACGGGCGCTACTAGCGCGCCGCGGCGCGCCGGAGCCGGGCGCGCGCTTGACGAAAGTCAATCCCGGGGCGGGGCCCCTCCCCTAGCCTTGGCGAAGGGTGCGGGGGCGCGGGTCCCGAGGCTTGCGGCTCCGGCCACGCACGTTGCGCCGCCATGCCGACCCACAACCTCTCGAAGGGCCTCGACCTGCCCATCGCGGGCGACCCGATCCAGCGGATCGAGCCCGGCCCGGCGGTCACGCGCGTGGCGCTGCTGGGCGCCGACTACGTCGGCCTGGCACCGGGACTCCGGGTCCAGCCCGGGGACGCGGTCCTGCGCGGCCAGCCCCTCTTCGAGGACAAGAAGCGACCGGGCGTGATCCACACGGCCCCCGCATCGGGAATTGTCGCCGCCGTCCACCGCGCCGAGAGGCGCGCCTTCGTCTCGCTCGCCATCGATGTCGCCGCCGGCGACGGCCCCGGCGCCCAGGTCGAGTTCGCGAGCTGGACCGGCCGTCCTCCCGCCGATGGCGCGGGCGTGACGGCGCTGCTCGTCGAGTCGGGCCTGTGGACGGCGCTGCGCGAGCGCCCCTTCGGCCGCGTCCCCCTGCCCGGGACGGCGCCGCGCGCCCTCTTCGTCACCGCCATGGACACGCGACCCCACGCCCCGCGCGTGGAGGTGGCGCTCGCCGGCCGCGAGGCGGACTTCGAGGCGGGCATCCTCGCGCTCGCCACGCTCACCCCCGGTCCGGTCCACGTCTGCAAGGCCGCGGGTTCCCCGCTCCCGGTGCCGGCGGCCCCGCGCGTTTCCGCCGCGGAGTTCGCGGGACCCCACCCGGCGGGCAACGCGGGCACGCACATCCATTTCCTCCACCCGGTCGCCGCCGGCCGCGTCGTGTGGCACGTCGGCGCCCAGGACGTCGCGGCGATCGGCCGGCTCGTCACTGCCGGGCGCCTCGAGGTCGAGCGCATCGTGGCGCTCGCGGGCCCGGGCGTCGCGCGCGGGCGCCTCGTGCGCACGCGCCTCGGGGCGAGCCTCGAGGAGCTCACCGCGGGCGAGCTCGCCCCGGGCGAGCAGCGCGTGGTCTCGGGCTCGGTGCTCGACGGCCGCGCCGCGGGCGGGGTGGCGACCGCGTTCCTCGGCCGCTACCACCAGCAGGTCTCGGCGCTGCCCGAGGGCCGCGCGCGCGAGCTCCTGGGCTGGATCGCGCCGGGCCGCGACAAGTTCTCGGTCACCGGCGCCGTGCTCGGCGCCTTCGCCAGAGCGCGCAAGCGCGCCTTCACCACGACCACGAACGGATCGCCGCGCGCCATGGTGCCCATCGGCACCTACGAGAGCGTGATGCCCCTCGACATCCTCCCGACCTTCCTGCTGCGCGCGCTCCTGACGGGCGACCTCGAGAGGGCGGAAGCCTTGGGCGCCCTCGAGCTCGAGGAGGAGGACCTGGCGCTTTGCACCTACGCCTGCCCGGGCAAGAACGACTACGGGCCGCTGCTGCGAGCGATGCTCTCGCGCCTCGAGAAGGAGGCCTGAGGTGCGCGCCCTCGAGCGGCTGCTCGCGAGCTCCGCGCGCCACTTCGAGGCCGGCGGGAAGCTCGCGCGCTTCCACGCGGTGTTCGAGGCGGCCGACACCTTCCTGATGACGCCGCCCTCGGTCACCCGCGGCGCCTCGCACGTGCGCGACGCGATCGACCTCAAGCGCATGATGACCATCGTCGTGATCGCGATGCTGCCGTGCGTGTTCATGGCGATGTACAACACGGGGCTGCAGGCGAACCTCGCGCTCGATCCGCTGAAGCTTCCGGGCCTGCAGGGCTGGCGCCACGAGCTCATGCGCGCGCTCGGCTTCGGCTACTCCGCCGCGAGCCTCGCGCAGTGCCTCTTCCACGGCGCGCTCTATTTCCTGCCGATCTACGCCGTCACGCTCGCCGTCGGCGGCTTCTGGGAAGTGCTCTTCGCGGTCGTGCGCCGCCACGAGATCAACGAGGGCTTCCTCGTCACGAGCCTCATCTTCCCCCTGACGCTGCCCGCCACCGCGCCCCTGTGGCAGGCGGCGCTCGGCATCAGCTTCGGCGTGGTGGTCGCCAAGGAGATCTTCGGCGGCACCGGGATGAACTTCCTCAATCCGGCGCTCGCCGGCCGCGCGTTCCTCTTCTTCGCCTACCCGGCGGACATCTCGGGCGACACCGTGTGGGTCGCCCTGTACGGGGTGGACGCGGTCGACGGCTTCTCGGGGGCGACGCTGCTCGCGAAGATGCGCACCTTCACCGAGCCCTTCGACGTCGCCGCCGGAAGCCTGTCCTGGGCGAACGCCTTCCTCGGCTTCGAGCCCGGCTCGCTCGGGGAGACCTCGGCGCTCGCCTGCCTCGTCGGGGCCGCGATCCTCGTGGCGACGGGCGTGGGCTCCTGGCGGATCATGGCCGGGGTGGCCCTGGGCACCCTCGCGATGGCCCTCGTCTTCAACGCCGTGGGCTCGAAGACCAACCCCTGGTTCGCGATGCCCTTCTGGTGGCACATGGTGCTCGGCGGCTGGGCCTTCGGCACCGTGTTCATGGCGACCGACCCCGTGACCGCGCCCTTCACGAACACGGGGCGCTGGATCTACGGCCTGGCGATCGGCGCGCTGATCGTCGCGATCCGCGTGCTGAACCCCGCCTACCCCGAGAGCGTGTTCCTGGTGATCCTCTTCATGAACGTGATGGCGCCGCTCATCGACTACCTGCTCGTGCGCGCCAACATCGAGCGCCGGAGGCGCCGTGCCCAGGCTTGACTCGCCGCGCTACACCTTCGCCTTCGCCGCCGCGGTCTGCGTGGTGTGCGCCGCGCTCGTGTCCGTGGCCGCGGTCGCGCTCCAGCCCCGGCAGAAGGCGAACGCCCGCCTCTACATGGAGAAGAACGTCCTGGTGGCCGCCGGGCTCGTCGGGGCCGGCGAGGACCTGGCGCTCGGCGACGTCGAGCGCATCTTCGCCTCCGACATCCGCGCCCGGCTCGTGGACCTCGCCACCGGCGAGCTGGTCGCCGAGGACGTCGGCGGCGCCCGCGACTACGACCAGCGCGCGGCGCGCAACGACCCCGCGGCGAGCCGCCCCGCGCCCCCGAACGACGCCGGCCTCAAGCGCCTGCCGAAGCTCGGCATCGTCTACTTCGTGATGCGCGAGGGCCGCGTGGACCAGCTCGTCATCTCCGTCGAGGGCCTGGGGATGTGGGGCACGATCTACGGCTTCCTCGCCCTGGACAGGGACGCGAACACGGTGCGCGGCCTCACCTACTACGACCACCGCGAGACGCCCGGGCTGGGCGGCGAGATCGGCAATCCCGTCTGGCAGGGCCTGTGGCGCGGCCGCCGGGGATTCGACGACCAGTGGAACGCGCGCATCACCGTGATCAAGGGCCAGGCGGGCAGCCCCGAGACCGATCCGCTCAACGTCGACGGCCTGTCGGGCGCGACGATCACGAGCAACGCCATCACGCGGCTTATGCGCTTCTGGCTCTCGAACGACGGCTACGGCCGCTTCCTCACCCGCTTCCGCGAGGGACGCATCCCGACATGAGCGCCACGCCCGCCCCCAGCCTCTTCGGAAAGCGCAGCCGCACCACGCTGCTCGACCCGATCGTCGCGAACAACCCGATCGGCGTGCAGGTGCTGGGCATCTGCTCGGCGCTCGCCGTCACCACGCGCGTGGACAAGGCGCTCGTGATGGGCGCGGGCGTGATCCTCGTCACGATGCTCGCCAACGTCGCGGTGAGCCTGGTGCGCAACCACACGCCCGGCTCCATCCGCATCATCGTGCAGCTCGCGATCATCGCCTCCCTCGTGATCGTCTTCGACCAGGTGCTCAAGGCGACCCTCTACGAGCTCTCGCTCGAGCTCTCGGTGTTCGTGGGGCTCATCATCACCAACTGCATCGTCATGGGCCGCGCCGAGGGCTTCGCGATGCAGAACCCGCCCGGCCTGTCGCTGCTCGACGGGCTGGGCAACGGCCTGGGCTACGCCTTCGTGCTGATGCTGGTCGCGCTTGCGCGCGAGCTCCTCGGCGCGGGCAAGGTGTTCGGCTTCGTGGTGCTCCCGCTCGCCAAGGACGGCGGCTGGTACGTGCCCAACGGCCTCATGCTGCTCGCCCCCTCGGGCCTGTTCCTCATCGCCGGCCTCATCTGGCTGCTGCGCACGCTCAAGCCCGAGCTGCAGGAGAAGGACTAGCCCCGCCGGGACCGCGACGCATGGAACACTACCTCAACATCGCCATCCGCTCGATCTTCCTCGAGAACATGGCGCTCGCCTTCTTCCTGGGCATGTGCTCGTTCCTCGCCTGCTCGAAGAAGGTCGAGACGGCCTTCGGCCTCGGCGTCGCCGTGGTGTTCGTCCAGGCGCTCACCGTGCCCCTCAACAACCTCATCCTGGTCCACCTGCTCAAGGAAGGGGCGCTCGGCTGGGCCTCGCCCGCGCTCGCCCGCGCCGACCTCACCTTCCTCTCCTTCATCCTCTTCATCGGGACGGTGGCCGCCGCCACCCAGGTGGTCGAGATGACGGTCGAGAAGTTCGCCCCGGCGCTCTACACGACGCTCGGCGTCTTCCTGCCGCTCATCGCCGTCAACTGCGTGATCCTCGGCGGCTCGCTCTTCATGCAGGAGCGCGACTACACCTTCGCCGAGAGCGTGGTCTTCGGCCTGGGCTCGGGCCTGGGCTTCGCCATCGCCATCGTCGCCATGGCCGCGGTGCGCGAGAAGCTCGCCTACTCGAACGTTCCCGCGGGCCTGCGGGGACTGGGCATCACCTTCGTGACGGCGGGCCTCATCTCCATCGCCTTCATGATGTTCTCCGGGATCCAGCTCTGAGCCCGCCGCCATGACCGAGATCGTCCTGGGCGTCGTCATGTTCACCGCGGTGATCCTCGCCCTCATCGGGCTGCTCATGGCCGCGCGCTCGAGGCTCGTCGCCACGGGCGACGTGACGATCACGATCAACGACGACCCGGCGAAGGCCCTCAAGGTCCCGGCGGGGGGAACGCTCCTCGCGAAGCTCGCCGAGAACCGGATCTTCATCCCCTCGGCCTGCGGCGGGAAGGGCGCCTGCGGGGTCTGCGAGGTCGTCGTGCGCGAAGGCGGCGGGGAGCTGCTGCCCACCGAGACCGGCTACATCTCGCGCGGGGAGGCGAGGCGCGGCTGCCGCCTCGCCTGCCAGGTGAAGGTGAAGGGCGACCTCAAGATCGAGATCGCCCCCGAGATCTTCAGCGTGCGCAAGTGGAAGTGCCGCGTGGTCTCCAACCGCAACGTCGCCACCTTCATCAAGGAGCTGAAGCTCGCGCTGCCCGAGGGCGACGAAGTGCCCTTCCGCGCCGGCGGCTACGTGCAGATCGAGTGCCCGCCCCATGCGCTCGCCTTCCGCGACTTCGCGATCGACGAGCCGTTCCGCGCCGACTGGGACAAGTTCGACCTCTGGCGCTTCAGGTCCTCCTGCGCCGGTCCGGTGCAGCGCGCCTACTCGATGGCGAACTACCCGCTCGAGAAGGGGATCCTGCTCTTCACGATCCGCATCGCCTTCCCGCCGGGCTACCGCGAGGACATCGCGCCGGGGATCATGAGCTCCTGGATCTTCAACCTGAAGCCCGGCGACGAGGTGACGGTCTCGGGGCCCTTCGGGGAGTTCTTCGCGCGCGAGACGCAGGCCGAGATGTGCTTCATCGGCGGGGGCGCGGGCATGGCGCCCATGCGCTCGCACATCTTCGACCAGTTCCACCGCCTGCACACGAAGAGGAAGGCGACCTACTGGTACGGCGCGAGGAGCCTCAAGGAGGCGTTCTACCAGGACGAGTTCGACGCGATCGCGCGCGCGAACCCGAACTTCACGTGGCACCTGGCGCTCTCCGAGCCGCTGCCCGAGGACCACTGGAAGGGCTCCACCGGCTTCATCCACCAGGTGCTGCACGACGAGTACCTGAAGGACCACCCCTCGCCCGAGGACATCGAGTACTACATGTGCGGGCCGGGACCCATGACCAAGGCGGTGATCGCGATGCTGCTCGACCTCGGCGTCGAGCGCGAGAACATCCTGCTCGACGATTTCGGCAGCTGAGGCGCGAGGGAGAGCGACGATGACGGTACAGACGGTGATGGACTCCCTGCGCGAGCAGGGGATGGAGCAGCTGCACACGATCCCGGCCTCGGCGAGCGTCGCCCAGGCCGTGGCCACCATGGCCGCGAAGGAGATCGGCGCGCTCGTGGTGAGCACCGAGGACCAGCTCGCCGCCGGCATCTTCACCGAGCGCGACGTCATGCTGCGCGTCGTCCTCCCGGGGCTCGACGCGGCGAAGACGCCGCTGTCGCTCGTGATGACCCGCGACGTGCGCTTCGTCTCGCCGGGCACGACGCTCGAGGCGGCCCTCGCCCTGATGGTGCTGCGCCGCCACCGCCACCTGCTCGTGATGGACGGCCCGCACATCCACGGCCTCGTCTCGATGCGCGACCTCGCCTACCACCTCGTCCTGCACGGCGAGGGGCGGTTCGAGGCCGCGGTGCGCGCCGCCGGCGCCGGGACGGCTTCCTGAGAACCGCGGCATCCCTGGAGGAAACGACGACCATGGACACGATCATCTCCCCGCGCCGGCGCGAACTGCTCGGCGCGCTCGGCGCCGCGGCGCTCCTCGCCGGTTGCGGCGAGCCCGGACTCTCGGGCGCGCCGCGCCGCGCGCCGCTCGCCTTCCGGGGCGAGTCGATGGGCACGACCTGGACGGCGAAGCTCGCGGGCGAGCTCCCCCCCGCGCTCGCCGAGCGCGCGCGCCACGAAGTCACGCTCGCCCTCGGCCGGGTGGTGGCGCTCATGTCCACCTTCGACCCCGAATCCGAGCTCTCGCGGTTCAACCGGCACGAGGCCGGCACGCCCTTCGCCGTCTCGCCCGAGACCCTCGCGGTCTTCGCGCTCGCCCGCGAAGTGAGCGAGGCGACGGGCGGTGCCTTCGACGCGACCGTCGCGCCCGCGGTGGACGCCTGGGGCTTCGGCCCGGCGAACGCCCCCGCGGTGCCGCCACGGCAGGCGCTCGACGCGCTCGCCGGGCGCATCGACTGGCGCGCGATCGCGATCGACGCTCGCGCGGGCACGCTCGCGAAGTCCCGCGAGGGGATCCGCGCCGACCTCTCGGGCATCGCGAAGGGCTTCGCGGTCGACCAGGCGGCCCGCGCCCTCGAACGGCTGGGGATCGGCGACTACATGGTGGAGGCCGGCGGCGAGGTGCGCGCCCGCGGGCGCAATGCCGAGGGCCGCCCCTGGCGGATCGGCATCGAGCGCCCCGACGCCGTGCCGCCGCGCGCCGAGCTCGTCGTCGGGCTCGCGGACCTCGCGATGGCGACCTCGGGCGACTACCGCACCTATTTCGAGGCCGGCGGGCGGCGCTACTCCCACGAGATCGACCCCGCGACGCGCGAGCCCGCCGCCGGGCCGCTCGCCTCCGTCACCGTGGTGGACGCCGACTGCGGCCGCGCCGACGCGCTCGCCACGGCGCTCTTCGTGCTGGGCATGGAGCGCGGCCACGCGCTCGCCGAGCGCCGCGGCCTCGCCGCCTGCTTCATCGCCCGCGAGCCGGCCGGCGGCTACCGCGTGCGCGACACGAGCGCCTTCGCCGCGCTCGGGCCGCAACGCGCGCGCGGGTGATGGCCATGGACTTCGAGGCCCTCGGCGCGATCTTCACGGCCGCCCTCGTGCTGCTGGGCGCCGCGGTGGCGGCGATGGCGCTCGGCTCGCGCCTCACCGGGCGCTGCCTGCGGGGATCCTGCGGGGGGCCCGCGGTGCGCGGGGCCGACGGCGAGCCGATCGAGCGCTGCGTGGGCTGCCCGAACCGCCGCGACTAGCGCTTGCGGCGTTTCTTCGGCGCGGGCTGCGCGCTCTCGCGCGCGGCTTCGCGGGAGGCCTCGCCCGCCGCTTCCACGGCCTTGCCCATCGCCTCGGCGGCGTTCGTGCCCGCCTGGGCCATGAGGTTCCAGGCCCAGAGCGCGGGGTTGGGCACCTCCTCGCCGCCCGAGCCCTCGCCCATCATCCCCTGGAACTTCTCGCCGCCCTTGAGGAGCGCGCGCTGGTACTCGAGGGACTTGATCGAGAGCTGGAGCATGTTGAGGTTCGCCTTGAGCCAGTGCTCCACGGTCTCGAGCTCGGCGATCTTGCGCTCGACCTCCTTCGCGTCGAGCACCGGGAACATCAGGCTCTGCATCGGGAACGCCCCCGGGTTCACCATCTTCTGCCAGAGGTCGAACATGTCCTGCGGCGTCACGGGCTTGGCCATCGCGCCTCCTCAGGCGTAGCGGGCGATGAAGTCGCGGATCCGCGGGTAGATCATCTCGCGGTACTTGCGGCCGCTGAAGATGCCGTAGTGCCCCACGCCCGGAGCGAGGTAGTGCTGCCGGTCGCGGGCGGGGATGCCCTTGCACAGGCCGTGGGCGGCCTGGGTCTGGCCGTTGCCCGAGATGTCGTCGAGCTCGCCCTCGATGGTGAGCAGCGCCGCGCCCGTGATCGCCTCGGGACGCACGCGCTCGCCGGCGACCGTGAGGCGCCCGCGCGGCAGCGCGTGCTGGTGGAAGACGCGCTCGAGGGTTTCGAGGTAGTACTCCGCAGGCAGGTCCATCACCGCGTTGTACTCGTCGTAGAAGCGCCGGTGCGATTCCGCGCTCGAGCCGTCGCCCTGCACGAGGTGGCGGTAGTACTGCAGGTGGGAGTCCATGTGCCGGTCGGGGTTCATGGCGACGAAGCCCGCGAACTGCAGGAAGCCCGGGTACACGCGGCGCATGAAGCCGGGGTAGCGCATCGGCACGCGCTGGATCACCTTCGCCTCGAACCAGGAGATCGGCCGGAGGCGGGCGAAGTCGTTGACCGCCGTGGGGCTCCTGCGCGTGTCGATCGGCCCGCCCATCATCGTGAGCGTGCGCGGCACCGCTTCGCCCGCGGCCGCCATGAGCGAGGCCGCGGCGAGCACCGGGACCGTGGGCTGGCACACCGAGACCGCGTGCACGCCGGGGCCGAGGAAGCCGATGAACTCGCGCACGTAGGCGACGTAGTCGTCGAAGTGGAAGGGGCCCACGGTGACCGGGATCTCCTTCGCGTCGCGCCAGTCGGTGATCCAGACGTCGTGGTCGGCGACGAGCGCCTTCACCGTCTCGCGCAGCAGGGTGGCGAAGTGCCCCGAGAGCGGGGCGAAGACGATCACGCGGGGCTGGGCGGGCGCGCCTTCCTTCTCGAAGTGCAGCAGCCGGCAGAAGGGCTTCTCGAGCGAGACGACCTCGCGCACGGCGCACTCGCGCCCGAGCGCCACGGTCTTCGCGATCCCGAAGTCGGGACGCTCGTAGCGCTGCGTGAGCCGCTCCATGAGGTCGAAGGCGGCGGCGACGTTGCGGCTGCCGGGAAAGTACGAGAGCGGGCTGTCCGGGTGCCCGTAGATCTCGTTCGCCATCCGCGCGAAGTCCTTCCAGGGCTCGAGGGCCGCGCGGTGCCAGTCGTAGATCTGGTAGAGCATGGGCGTTCCCGGTTGCTGCAATGCGGCACAGTGTACCGGTTTTGCCTCGGCGGAATTCTTGATGCGCAGCAAGAGGCCGGGGACCGCGCGGCGGCGGGGGACCGTTCTGCTAAGCTTCGCCTTCCACCGCCCGACTGCGCCCATGCCCCAGGACGAACGCCCGAGCGCCACGGAGCTCCTGCCGCTCTACCCGCCCATCGAGCCCTACGCGGCGGGGCACCTGCCGCTCGAGGCCCCGCACCGGATGTACTACGAGGAGTCGGGCAACCCGCGCGGCGCCCCCGTGGTTTTCCTGCACGGCGGCCCGGGCGCGGGCGCGAGCCCCGTGCACCGGCAGTTCTTCGACCCGGTCCATTACCGCATCGTGGTCTACGACCAGCGCGGCGCGGGGCGCTCGCAGCCGCTCGGCTCGCTCGAGAACAACACGACGCCCGCGCTGATCGCGGACCTCGAGCGGCTGCGCCGCCACCTCGGGATCGAGCGCTGGATCGTCTTCGGGGGCTCCTGGGGCTCGACGCTCGCGCTCGCCTACGCCGAGCATTACCCCGAGCGCTGCCGCGCCCTCGTCCTGCGCGGCATCTTCCTGTGCCGCCCGGCCGAGATCGACTGGTTCCTGCACGGGCTGCGCAACGTCTTTCCCGAGCCCTGGCGCGCCTTCGCCGAGGCGATCCCCGAGGGCGAGCGCGGCGACCTGCTCGAGGCCTACTACCGGCGCCTCGTCGATCCCGATCCCGCCGTGCACCTGCCCGCGGCGCGGGCCTGGAGCACCTACGAGGGCTCGTGCTCGACGCTGCTGCCCAACCCCGCGCTCGTCGCCGACTTCGCCGCCGACCGCGTGGCCCTCGGGCTCGCGCGCATCGAGGCGCACTATTTCCGCAACGGGATCTTCCTGCCGCCCGACTTCCTGCTCGCGAACGTGCACCGCATCCGCTCGATCCCGGCGGCGATCGTCCAGGGGCGCTACGACGCGGTGTGCCCGCCCGTGTCCGCCGACGACCTGCACCGCGCCTGGCCCGAGGCGGAGTACGCCGTCGTCGCGGATGCGGGACATTCCGCGTTCGAGCCCGGCATCCGCAGCCGCCTGGTCGCGGCGATGGACCGCTTCCGGCTGCTCGCGCCCTGAGGGCGACCGATGTCCGACCTCAACGACCCGAGGGTCTTCTTCGCCGCCGAGCGCACGCTGCTCGCCTGGAACCGCACGAGCCTCACGCTGATGGCCTTCGGCTTCGTGATCGAGCGCTTCGGGCTGTTCGTGCAGATGCTCATGCCCCAGAAGGCCGGCACGCTCGCGACCGTCGCCTCCTTCTGGATCGGGCTCGCCTTCATCGTGCTCGGCGCGTTCGCCTCGGCGGCGGCGATCGGGCAGTACCGCAAGGTGCTGCGCACCCTGAAGCCCGTCGAGATCCCCGAGGGCTACCGCGTGAACCTGGGCGTGATGGCGAACCTCGGCGTGAGCCTGCTCGGGCTCGCGCTCACGGCCTACCTGCTGCTCGGCTCCGGGCTCTGACGGCCCGGCGCGGCGGGCCCGCGCGGCCACTGCAGCCGCGCGCAGAAACCGGTCGCCGGCGCGGACCGGCACTCGAGATCGAGGCGCCCGCCGTGCGCGCGCGCCACCGCGGCGGCGAGCGTGAGGCCGAGTCCGAGCGCGGAGTCGATCTCGCCGCCGCTCTCGAAATGCGCCAGGGCCTCGCGCAAGGCCGCCAGCCGCTCGCCCGGCACGCCCGGGCCGTCGTCGCCGACCTCGATGCGCTGCGCCGCGTCGTCGACCGCGCAGGCCAGGCGGACGTGGCGCGCGCCGTGGCGCGCCGCGTTGTCGACGAGGTTCGCGAGCGCGACGGCGAGCAGGTCGGAGTCCCCGTGCAGGACGATCGCCTCGCCCAGGGCGCCTGCGTCCACCTCGACGCTGCGCCCGGTGGCGACCGTCGCGAGCTCCCGGGCGGGGAAGCTGCGCCAGCGGATCGGATCGCTCGCGCGCGCCATCGTGAGAAGCGCCTCCACGACGCCCGCCAGCCGCCGCGCCGCATCCTGCGCGAGCTCGAGCCGGCCCTTCAGCTCGGCCGGGGCGGTGACCTTCGCGACCTCGACCTGGGCGCTCAGGCCCGCGAGCGGCGTGCGCAGCGAGTGCGCCGCGTGGGATGCGAACGCCCGCTCGGCGCGCAGCTTGTGCGCGAGCCGGTCCATGAGGCCCTCGAGCGCGGCGTAGACCGGCTCGAGCTCGCGCCGCGGCGATCGCGGAAGCTGCGGCGCGACCGGCCCGGGAACGATCGCCTCCACGTCCCGCGCGAGTTGCGCCACCGGCCGCAGCTCGCGGCGCACGCGCCAGGCGAGGGCCGCCGCGGCGAGCAGGCCCACGAGGACGACTCCGCCGGCGGTCCGCAGGGCGGCCTCGCGCTGGGCGCGATGCAGGTCGGCGAGCGGCTGCGCCACCTGCAGCCAGAGTCGCCGGCCCGCGATCGTGAAGACGGCGAGCCCCATCGCCCGGGCGTGACCCTCGAACAGGGGCACGGGCCAGGGCGTCGCGGGCGCGTCGTGGGAGCGTGCGACCAGCGCGCCGTCGGAAGTGCGCAGCTGCCAGACGAGCGTCTCTCGGTGCGGCGGCGCGGGCAGCGCGCGGCCCTGCGCGAGCGCGGGCACCTGGTCGTGCTCGTGCTCGGCGAGGATCACCAGCATCTGCGCGGTTTCCTCCAGCGCCGACTCCATGAGCGTGCGCACGACCAGGCTCACCGCGAGGGCCGCGGCGACGGCGCCGAGGACCGCGCCCAGCACCGCGTAGAGCAGCGCATCGCGGACCAGGCGCGCGCGGATCGACGGCGGGTGGCCGCCGCGGCCGCTAGCGGCCCGCATCGGCGTCCAGCCGGTAGCCCATCCCCCGGACGGTCTCGATCGCCCCGCGGCCGAGCTTGCGTCGCAGGCTCGAGAGGTGCACCTCGATCGCGTTGCTCGAGATCTCGCCGTCGTAGCCGTAGAGCAGCTGCTCGAGCTCGCCGCGCGACACGATCCGCCCGGCGCGCCGCATGAGCGCCTCGAGGAGCGCGTATTCGCGCGCCGTGCATTCCACCGGCTCGCCGTCGACGGTGACGCGACGCGCGGCCGGATCGAGCTCGATCGGCCCCGCGCGCAGCGACGGCGACGGCCGGCCCGCCGCGCGGCGGGTCACCGCCCGCAGCCGCGCCGCGAGCTCGCTCAGCTCGAAGGGCTTCACCAGGTAGTCGTCGGCGCCCGCGTCCAGGCCCTCGATGCGATCGCTCACGGTGTCGCGCGCCGTGAGCAGCAGCACCGACACGCGCTGGTTGGCCGAAGGCCGCGCGCGAAGCTCGCGCAGCCATTGCACCCCCGAGCCGTCGGGGAGCTTCCAGTCGAGCAGGACCGCGTCGAAAGGCTCCAGCGCGGCGGCGCGCGCCTCGTCGACGCGCTTCACCCAGTCGACGACCTGTCCCTGCGCCTGCAGGAATGCGCGCACGGCATCGCCCAGGGTCGGGTCGTCTTCCACCAGCAGCAGTCGCATCGGGTCCCGCGCCTTCCGTTTCAGCGTGGCTTCAGGTTCGCAACCTACAGTGTAGCCAAGGTCGCCGGCCGGCGACCCCGCAGGCGTCGACGAAAGGCCAGGACGGCTCATGAAAGCGGCAGTTCCCCGGATGCGCTGGATCGCCGGTTGCGCGATCGCCTGCGCCATGGCGGCCGAGCCGGCCTGGTCGCAGGGGGCGTCGGAGGCGCCCGGGCCGCTGCCGACGCGCGCCGAGGCGCAAGCCCGCGATCGCTCGATCTACGGCTGGCAGCTGATGACGCGCCTCGAGCGCGACGAGCATCGCGAGCGCGTCCGCACGGCGCGCAGCGCGGAGGAGCTCGACCGCGTGCTCGCCGAGCACGAGGCCGCGATGCAGGCCCGCGCGCGCCAGCGCGGCGTCGCCCTGGCCCCGGCCCCGGCCGCCGCCCAGGCCGACACCGCCGCCGCCATTGCCGCCATCAAGGCGGTCAGCCGCGAGGGGACCGGGAACGACGCCGCCCGGGCCGCCTGGAAGGCCCTCGTCGGGCAGGGCGCCGCCGCCCTCATCCCGACCCT
>JBGAQP010000031.1:0-36427 GCA_044220635.1 Usitatibacteraceae bacterium | reverse complement strand
ATCCGCGTCGGCGCCGGCCATGGAACGCCTCTGGCAATTGGCCTAAGATGGCCCGCAACGCCCCCGCGAACGCCCGGCGGATTTTGCAAGCCGGGCAGGAGGAGACCCGATGACCGACCTGTCCGTCCGCAAGAAGCTCGCCCCCTACCGCCCGGCGAACAAGCTGCGCTTCGTCACCGCCGCCTCGCTCTTCGACGGCCACGACGCCTCGATCAACATCATGCGGCGCATCCTCCAGGCCTCGGGCGCCGAGGTGATCCACCTGGGCCACAACCGCTCCGTCGGCGAGATCGTGAGCGCGGCCCTGCAGGAGGACGTGCAGGGCATCGCCGTCACCTCGTACCAGGGCGGGCACCTCGAGTTCTTCAAGTACATGGTGGAGCTGCTCGGCGCGAGCGGCGGCGGCGACATCCGCATCTTCGGCGGCGGCGGCGGCGTGATCGTCCCCGAGGAGATCGCCGAGCTGCAGGCCTGCGGCGTGACGCGGATCTACTCGCCCGAGGACGGCGCGAGCCTGGGGCTGCAGGGCATGATCAACGACGTGCTCGAGCGCGCGGATTTCGACCTCGCGGCCGCGGCCCCGCCGGAAGCGAAGGCCGCGGCGGCGCTCGCCACGGGCGAGCGGCGCACGCTCGCCCGCGTGATCACGGCGCTCGAGAACGGCGCGTACACCCCGGCGGGGCGCAAGGCGCTCCTCGCCGCGGCCGCGAAGCACCCGACCCCGGTGCTGGGCATCACCGGAACGGGCGGGGCGGGCAAGAGCTCGCTCACCGACGAGCTCGTGCTGAGGCTGCGCCTGGACCACGGCGACCGGCTGCGAATCGCCATCGTCTCGATCGACCCCTCGCGCAAGCGCACGGGCGGGGCGCTGCTGGGCGACCGCATCCGCATGAACGCGATCGACCACCCGAACGTCTTCATGCGCTCGCTCGCCACCCGCGACACCGGCACCGAGATCTCGGGCGCGCTCCCGGAGGTGCTCGCCGCGTGCCGCCTCTCGGGCTTCGACCTCGTGATCGTCGAGACCTCGGGCATCGGCCAGGGGGACGCGGCGATCGTGCCCCTCGTGGACCTCTCGCTCTACGTGATGACGCCGGAATTCGGCGCGGCGAGCCAGCTCGAGAAGATCGACATGCTGGACTTCGCCGATTTCGTCGCGATCAACAAGTTCGACCGCAAGGGCGCCGAGGACGCGCTCCGGGACGTGCGCAAGCAGGTCCAGAGGAACCGCGAGCGCTTCGCCGAGGCGCCGGAATCGATGCCGGTCTTCGGCACCCAGGCGAGCCGCTTCAACGACGACGGGGTGACGGCCCTCTACCAGGCGCTCCTGCCCGGGCTGCGCGCGAAGGGCCTCGCGGGAGACGGCGGACGGCTCGCGCCCGTCGCGGCGAAGACCTCCTCGCGGCACCGCGCGATACTGCCGCCCGAGCGCGTGCGCTACCTCGCCGAGATCGCGGCGACGGTGCGCGCCCACCATGCCCATGCGCGCGAGCAATCGCGGGTGGCGCGCGAGCGCCAGTCCCTGCGCACGGCGCGCGCGCTCCTCGAGCGCGCCGGCAAGCCCGTCGCGGACGTCGAAGCGCTGATCGCGGCGAAGGACGCCGAGCTCGCGCCCGCCTCGCGCAAGCTCGTCGAGATGTGGCCGAAGACGGTCGAGCTCTATTCGCGCGACGAGTACGCCGTGCGCATCCGCGACAGGGAAGTGCGCACGAAGCTCACCCACGAGTCGCTTTCCGGCACGCGCATCCGGAAGGTGGCCCTGCCGCGCTTCGCCGACGAGGGCGAGGTGCTCTCCTTCCTCCTGCGCGAGAACCTTCCGGGGTCCTTCCCCTTCACCGCCGGCGTCTTCGCCTTCAAGCGCGAGAACGAGGACCCGACGCGGATGTTCGCGGGCGAGGGCGACGCCTTCCGCACGAACCGCCGTTTCCGGCTGCTCTCCCGCGACATGCCCGCCAAGCGCCTGTCGACGGCCTTCGACTCGGTCACGCTCTACGGCTTCGATCCCGACGAGCGCCCGGACATCTACGGCAAGGTCGGCAACTCGGGCGTGTCGATCGCGACCCTCGAGGACATGAAGGTCCTCTACTCGGGCTTCGACCTGTGCGACCCCGCCACTTCGGTGTCGATGACGATCAACGGCCCGGCGCCCGTGATCCTCGCGTTCTTCTTCAACACCGCGATCGACCAGCAGCTCGGGAAGTTCGTCGCCGACAACGGGCGCGAGCCCACCGAGGACGAGGCGGAGAAGATCCGCGAGTGGACGCTCGCGACCGTGCGCGGCACCGTGCAGGCCGACATCCTCAAGGAGGACCAGGGGCAGAACACCTGCATCTTCTCGACCGAGTTCGCGCTGAAGATGATGGGCGACATCCAGGAGTATTTCGTGCACCACCGGGTGCAGAATTTCTACTCCGTGTCGATCTCGGGCTACCACATCGCGGAGGCCGGGGCGAACCCCATCAGCCAGCTCGCATTCACCCTCGCCAACGGCTTCACCTACGTCGAGTCCTACCTCGCGCGCGGCATGCAGATCGACGACTTCGCGCCGAACCTGTCCTTCTTCTTCAGCTACGGCATGGACCCCGAGTACTCGGTGCTCGGGCGCGTCGCGCGCCGCATCTGGGCGGTGGCGATGAAGAACCGCTACGGCGCGGGCGAGAGGAGCCAGAAGCTCAAGTACCACTCCCAGACCTCGGGGCGCTCGCTCCACGCCCAGGAGATCGCGTTCAACGACATCCGCACGACGCTGCAGGCGCTCATCTCGACCTACGACAACACCAACTCCCTGCACACCAACGCCTACGACGAGGCGATCACCACGCCCACGGAGGAATCGGTGCGCCGGGCGATGGCGATCCAGCTCATCATCAACCGCGAGTGGGGCCTCGCGAAGAACGAGAACCCGAACCAGGGCTCGTTCATCGTCGAGGAGCTCACCGACCTCGTCGAGGAGGCGGTCCTGAGGGAGTTCGAGGCGATCGCCGAGCGCGGCGGCGTGCTCGGCGCCATGGAGACGGGCTACCAGCGCGGCAAGATCCAGGAGGAGTCGCTGCACTACGAGCACAGGAAGCACGACGGCTCCTACCCGATCGTCGGCGTGAACACCTTCCGCAATCCCCACGGCGACGCGGTGCCGAGGAAGATCGAGCTCATCCGCTCGACCGAGGAGGAAAAGCGCGGCCAGCTCGAGCGCCTGCGCCGCTTCCACGCGGAGCACGCCGCCGAGGCCCCGGCGATGCTCGAGCGCCTCAAGCGCGCGGTGATGGCCGACGAGAACGTGTTCGCCGTGCTGCTCGACGCCGTGCGCGTGTGCTCGCTCGGCCAGATCACGAACGCGCTCTTCGAGGTCGGCGGGCGCTACCGCCGCAACATGTAGCCCATGGAAGAGCGCTGCGTGCGCTGCGGGTTGCCGTTCACCTGCGGGGCCGACGATCCGTCGAAACCCTGCTGGTGCGCGAACCTGCCGCCGGTCCCGCCTTCGATCGACGCCGCGGGATGCCTGTGCCCGGACTGCCTCGCGGCAGCGGCCGCCGTGGCTTCGCCGCCGGCGAAGGGCTAGGACGCTGTCGGAAACGCTCCCGCGCGGCCGCCGCGGCGCCGCAGGAGCAGCCACCCCAGCGCGAGCGCGGCGAGCCCCGGCAGCGTCGGGTCGAAAGGCGCCCCGGCGACGATGCCGCAGCCCCCGCCCCCGGAGCGCGACTCCGGCGGCGACGCATCCCCGCGGAGCTTCGCGACCGCGAACTGCGTGGACTCGTTCGCGTTGACCGGCCCCGCCTCGCCCGCGGCGCCCGCGACGAAGAAGTCGCCGCCGGGCGCGATGTGGACGTGGCTCGGCAACAGGCGCGAGCCGAAGGTGAGGAGCGCCGTGAAGCCGCTGCCGTCCGGGCCGAAGCCGAGGTCTGCGCCGCCTTGCGGCGTGAGGCGCCCGATGCGGGGCTGGGAGAGGTCGTAGCCCAGCGAGGACTGGCTCGAGGGAAGGCCGGGATACCCGGCGAGGACGATCTTCCCGTCAGGCTGCATCGCGGCCGCCGCCACCCTTGCGACGTGCAGGTCCGTCGGCCCGGTGATGCCGCCACCGGGGCGCGAGGCGTCGAGCGCGCCCTGCGGCGTGAGCCAGGCGATGACGTAGTGGAACGCGTAGGTCGTGGCGGGCGTGTGCTGCTCGACGAGGAGCGCCGCGCCGCCCTCGGCGAGGGGAAGCAGCGCGACGATGCGATCGCGGGCGCTCGTGAAGAGCAGGCTCTCGAGGACGAGCTCGCCCTGCGTCCCCCAGGCGAGGTCGCGGTTCCCGTCCGGTTCGAGGCGCGTGACGCAGAGGCGATGCCCGTCGTCGGGCTCGGCGGGGCTGCCCGCCTGGAAGGCCTGGGCGACGAGGATCCTGCCGTCGGCCTGGCGCAGAAACCGGATGCCGGTGGCCCGGTCCGGGGAAATGTCGCGGCAGGCCAAGGACGCCTTCGCGGCCGCCTCGAACGCGGTGTCGGGCACGCCGCGGCGATCCAGCCGGCCGATCCGGTTCTCCGACAGCAGGATTCCCTGGTATCCGGCGAAGAGCAGCCCGCCGTCGGGCTCGTCGACCACCTGGAAGTCGCCCGCGTAGGCGCCCGCCGAAAGCTGCGCGGGCGGCGTGTAGCTCGGATCGACCGCACCGTCGGGCTCGAGCCGGCGGACGTGGACGCCCGCGGGAGTGACGGCGCAGAATCCGGCGCCCGGGCCGAAGCAGGCGAACTTCTCGCTGCGCACCAGCACGGCCTTGCCGCCTTCGACCGGGAAAGACGCGAGCCCGCGATGCGAAATCAGGGTCTGCGGCGCGCTGACCAGGGCCCCTTGCGGACCCAGGCTCTCGTCCGGGCCGCCATCGGGAAAGAGCCGGACCACGACCTCCCGGCCGTTCGCGCCGCCGCTCGCGAAGACGTTGCCGAAACGATCCGTGGCGGCATGGATCGCGGTGCTCGCGGGGCCGCTCAGCGCGGGATCGGAGAGCCGGAACAGGCCGTTCTGGCCGAACGAGCGATCGAACTCCCCGGGTGCGGCAGGAGTGCCGGGGGATGCGGCCAGGCCGAGCAACAGCGCGAAACAGGCGAAACCGCCGTGCAAGTGCATCGAAATCTCCCGGATCGACAGGTCGTCGGGTCGGTTCAAAGGGCGGGCGGGATTTCCTCGACTTCGGGATGCGCGGCTTCGGGCTCCGGGGGAACCCAGGAAGCGCGGCGCTTCTCGAGGAAGGCGGCCATGCCTTCGCGCCCCTCGGGGGAGCTGCGGATCCTCGCGATGCGCTCGGCCGTATCCTGGATGAGCTCGCTCGTGACGGGGCGGCCCGCGACCGCGCGGATGAGCTCCTTCGCCTCGCGCTGCGCGACCGGGCCGCAGGCGAGCATCGCGTCCACCACCTGGCCGACCTTCTCGTCGAGCTCGGCCTCGTCGGGCGCGATGTCGTGGACGAGGCCGAGTCGCCAGGCCTCGGCGGCGTCGAACTTCTCCCCCGTGAGGAAGTAGCGGCGCGCCGCCCGCTCGCCGATGGCGGCGATCACGTAGGGGGAGATCACGGCGGGGATGAGGCCCAGCCGCGCCTCGGAGAGCGCGAACTCGGCGGGCTGCGCGGCGATCGCGACGTCGCAGCAGGCCACCAGGCCCACGCCGCCGCCGAAGGCGGGCCCCTGCACGCGCGCGACGGTGGGCTTGCGAAGGCTCCACAGTGTGCGCATCAGGGCGGCGAGCCCCATGGCGTCGCGCCGGTTCTCGTCGGGGGTGTAGCCCGCCATGCGCTTCATCCAGTGAAGGTCCGCCCCCGCCGAGAAGGAACGCCCGGCGCCGGAGAGCACGACGAGGCGGATGCCGTCCTCGGCCTCCATGGAGCGCAGCGCCTCGGTGAGCTCCGCGATGAGCGCGTCGTCGAACGCGTTGTGGCGCTCGGGCCGGTTCATCGTGACGAGCCCGATGGGGCCCTGGGTTTCGATGGCGAGGGAAGGGGTCATGGGTCCGGTCGGTGGTTCACATGCGGAAGACGCCGTAGCGCGTGTCGCCGGCGGGAGCGTTGGCGCAGGCCGCGAGCGCGAGCGCGAGGACGCGGCGGGTGTCGGCCGGGTCGATCACGCCGTCGTCCCAGAGCCGGGCGGTGGCGTAGTAGGGGTGGCCCTGGCGCTCGTACTGGCTGCGGATCGGGGCCTTGAAGGCCTCCTCCTCCTCGGGCGTCCACTTTCCGCCCTTCGCCTCGATGCCGTCGCGCTTGACGGTCGCGAGCACGCTCGCGGCCTGCTCGCCGCCCATCACCGAGATGCGCGCGTTGGGCCAGCTCCAGAGGAAGCGCGGGTTGAAGGCGCGGCCGCACATGCCGTAGTTGCCCGCGCCGAAGGAGCCGCCGAGGATCACGGTGAGCTTGGGCACCGCCGCGCAGGACACCGCCGTCACCATCTTCGCCCCGTCCTTGGCGATGCCCTGGTTCTCGTACTTCTTCCCCACCATGAACCCGGTGATGTTCTGCAGGAAGAGGAGCGGGATGCCGCGCTGGCCCGCGAGCTCGATGAAGTGCGCGCCCTTGAGGGCGGACTCGGAGAAGAGGATGCCGTTGTTGGCGAGGATCGCGACCGGCATGCCGTGCAGGTGCGCGAACCCCGTCACGAGGGTCGTGCCGTAGAGCGCCTTGAACTCGTGGAAGTCGGAGCCGTCGACGAGGCGCGCGATGATCTCGCGCACGTCGAAGGGCTGGCGCGGGTCCGCCGGGACGATGCCGTAGAGGTCCTCGGCCGGATAGAGCGGCTCGGCCACGGGGCCCGAGGGCGAGGGCCGCGCGCGGTTCAGGTGGCGCACGATCTCGCGGGCGATCGCGAGCGCGTGGCGGTCGTCGTCGGCGAGGTGGTCCGTGACGCCCGAGGAGCGCGCGTGCACCTCGCCGCCGCCGAGCTCCTCGGCGGTGACGACCTCGCCCGTGGCCGCCTTCACGAGCGGGGGGCCGCCGAGGAAGATCGTCCCCTGGTTCCTCACGATGATCGACTCGTCGCACATCGCGGGCACGTAGGCGCCTCCGGCCGTGCACGAGCCCATGACGACGGCGATCTGCGGGATGCCCGCGGCCGAGAGCGTGGCCTGGTTGTAGAAGATGCGGCCGAAATGGTCGCGGTCCGGAAACACCTCGTCCTGCAGCGGGAGGAAGGCGCCGCCGGAGTCGACGAGGTAGATGCACGGCAGGCGGTTCTGGGCGGCGATCTCCTGGGCGCGCAGGTGCTTCTTCACCGTCATCGGGTAGTAGGTGCCGCCCTTCACCGTCGCGTCGTTGGCCACGATCACGACCTCGGCGCCCTCCACGCGGCCGATCCCGGTGACGATGCCCGCGGAGGGCGCCTCGCCGTCGTAGAGGCCGAAGGCCGCTAGCTGCGAAAGCTCGAGGAAGGGCGAGCCCGGATCGAGGAGGGCGCGCACCCGCTCCCGGGGCAGGAGCTTGCCGCGCGCCGTGTGCTTCTTCTGCGCCTCGGGGCCGCCGCCCTCGGCCACGCGGGCCACCTGCTCGCGCAGGTCCCGGGCGAGGGCCTTCAGCTGCTCCGCATTGGCGCGGAAGGCCGCGGAGCCGGTGTCGAGTCGCGAGCGCAGTTGCGGCATGGGGTCGCCGTCAGCGGGTGAAGGGGCGGTAGGACAGGCGCAGCGCCACGGTGACCATGGTCGCCACGAGGAACCAGCGGATCTCGCCGCCGAAGACGAGGTGCAGCAGGCCGAAGCCCTGCGGGATCTCGGCGAGCGCCCCGCCGATCGCGAGGCTCTTCAGGAGCGCTTGCCGGCGGGCAGGGTCGGGATCGCCCCCGCGCGCACGCGCCTGCGCCTGGTCGTCGTCGAGCCGGGCCTTGAAGGTGCCCAGGTAGCCCAGCGGGGCCGCGCAGGAAAGGAGCCCGCCGATGAGCGCATAGCGGGCGAAGTCCGGGTCCTTGCCCGCGAAGGGCACGCCCGACTTGAAGAAGTAGACGATGACCGCGGCGATGACCACGGTGCCCGCGAGCTGGCCCAGCCAGACGAACACGGGCGAGGGCGCGCCCTTCGGGGAGGCGGCGCTCATGCGGCGAGCGTGCGCGCGATGAGCAGGCGCTGGATCTCGCTCGTGCCCTCGTAGATCTGGGTGATGCGCGCGTCGCGGTAGTGGCGCTCCACCGGGTAGTCCTCCACGTAGCCGTAGCCGCCGTGGACCTGGATCGCCTTCGAGCACACCCATTCCGCGGCTTCCGAGGCGAAGAGCTTCGCCTGGGAGGCCTCCGAGAGGCAGGGCAGCCCCGCCGAGCGCAGGCGCGCGGCGTGCAGCACGAGCCCGCGAGCGGCGTTGATCCGGGTGTGCATGTCGGCGAGCATGTCGCCGATCGGCGCGTGCTCGATGATCCTGCGGCCGAACTGCGTGCGCTGCTTCGCGTAGGCGAGCGCCGCCTCGAAGGCCGCGCGCGCGATCCCGAGGGCCTGGGCGGCGATGCCGATGCGCCCGCCCTCGAGGTTGGAGAGCGCCACGGCGAGCCCCTTGCCGCGCGGGCCCAGGCGATGGTCGTCGGAGACGACGCACCCGGAGAGCACGATCGCGCAGGTGTCGAGCGCCCGGATGCCGAGCTTCCTCTCGCGCCGCTGGACCTGGAACCCGGGCGTGTCGGTGGGCACGAGGAAGGCCGTGAGGCCCTTCTTGCCGAGCTCGGGGTCGGTGACGGCGAAGACGACGGCGAGCTTCGCGCGCTGCGCGTTCGAGATGAACTGCTTGGTGCCGTCGAGGACCCAGCGGCCGTCGGCGAGCGTGGCCCGGGTCCTCAGGTTGTTCGCCTCGCTTCCCGCCTGGGGCTCCGTGAGGCAGAAGCACGCGATCGAGCGCCCGCTCGCGAGCTCCGGCAGCCATTTCCTCTTCTGCGCGTCGCTCCCCCAGGAGAGCACGGTTCCGCAGCCCAGCCCGTTCTGCACGCTCATCATCGTGGCCGTGGCCGCGCATCCCGCGGCGATCTCCTCGACGGCGAGGGCATAGGCGACGTAGTCGGCCGGGCTCCCGCCCCATTCCTCGGGAACGAGCATCCCGAGCAGGCCCAGCTCGCCGAGCTTCGCGACGACGGCATCGGGGATCCAGCCTTCCTCGTCCCAGGCCCCGGCGTGGGGCGCGAGCTCGGCCTGCGCGAAATCGCGCGCCATGTCGCGGACCATCCGCTGCTCGTCCGTGAGGAAATCGGCGTTCGCGCGCGTCAGCATGGCGGAGGGCTACTTCGCGTCCTTCTCGGCCTTCTCCACCGCCTCGAGCGCCTTCCTGTTGACGTCGGCCTCGAGGCCCTTGGCGGTTTCGAGCGCCTTCACCGCATCGCCCATGGGTCCCTGCCTGGCGCGCTCGGTCGCGGCCTTGCGCTCGGCCTCGGCGTCCACCTTCGGCGCCTCGGAACGGCCGCAGGCGGCGAGGCCCAGGGCGAGGGCGAGGGCCAGCGCGGCGCCCGGCGGGAGCTTCATGTGCGGGCGGCCTTCACGCGCTGCCGGATGTCGGCGCGCACCTTCGGCGGCAGGTGGTTCCAGCGAACGCCCGCGACCGCGCCCGCGAGCGCGAGGCAGGAGGGCAGGCAGTCGCGCTCGGGGTTCGCCCGGCGCAGCTGCTGCCAGGCGTCCCAGAATCCCACCCGCACCAGGGCCTCGAGCGAGTCGATGCCGACCTGACGCAGTTCGGCGGCGAGCGTCCGGCCGATGTTGGGAGTGCTCTCGATCGGTGTCATGGGAATGGAGCTCACAGGACCTCCAGGGCGACCGCGGTGCCCTCGCCGCCGCCGATGCACAGCGCGGCGACGCCCTTCTTCAGGCCGCGCTTCTTCAACGCGTAGATGAGGGTCGTCATGATGCGCGCGCCCGTGGCGCCGATCGGGTGGCCGAGGGCCACGGCGCCGCCGTTCACGTTCACCTTGTCGGCGGGGATGCCGACGTCCTTCATCGCGGCCATCGTGACCACGGCGAAGGCCTCGTTCACCTCGTAGAGGTCCACGTCGGTAGCCTTCCAGCCGGCCTTGGCGAGCACCTTCTGGATGGCGCCCACGGGGGCCGTGGTGAACCACTCCGGCTCGTGGGCGTTGGAGGCCTGGGCGACGATCCGCGCGAGGGGCTTCAGGCCGCGCTTCTTCGCCTCGGCTTCGCCCATCATCACGAGCGCGGCCGCCCCGTCGGAGATCGACGAGGAGGTCGCCGCCGTCACGGTGCCATCCTTGTTGAAGGCCGGCCGGAGCTGCGCGATCTTCTCGATGTTCACGGTGAAGGGCGTCTCGTCGTCCTTCACCACCTCGTTGCCCTTGCGGCCGGGAACGGTCACCGGCGCGATCTCGTCGGCGAAGACTCCCGTCGTCGAGGCGTTGACCGCGCGGGTGGTCGATTCCCTCGCGAACGCGTCCATCTGCTCGCGCGTGAAGCCGTACTTCTGGGCGGTCAGGTCGGCGAAGTGGCCCATGGCCTTGCCGTCGTAGGCGTTCTCGAGCCCGTCGAAGGCCATGTGATCGAGGACCTTCTGGTGGCCGTAGCGGTAGCCGGCGCGCGCCTTCGGCAGCAGGTGGGGCGCGTTGGTCATGGACTCCATCCCGCCGGCGACCACGATCGTCGCGTCGCCCGCCTTGATCTCGTCGGCGGCCATCATCGCGGCCTTCATGGCCGAGCCGCACATCTTGTTGATGGTGGTGCACGGGGTGGCCTTGTCGAGGCCGGCGCCGAGCGCGGCCTGGCGCGCGGGTGCCTGGCCCTGGCCCGCGGAGAGCACGCAGCCCATGATGAGGTCATCGACATCCTTGGGCCCGAGGCCCGCCTGCTCGAGCGCGGCCTTGATGGCCGTCGCTCCGAGCTGGTGAGCCGCGAGCGGCGTGAACTTGCCCTGCATGGCGCCGATGGGAGTGCGCTTGGCGCCGACGATCACGATCGATTCCGACATTGCATGTTTCCTTTCTTTGTGACGATGTTGCGGGCTACAGGCGTTCGAAGATCGCGGCGATGCCCTGGCCGCCGCCGATGCACATGGTGACGAGCGCGTGGCGCGTCTGCGTGCGCTCGAGCTCGTAGAGGGCCTTCACCGTGAGGATGGCGCCGGTCGCGCCGATGGGGTGGCCGAGAGCCACCGCGCCCCCGTTGGGATTGACCTTCGCCGGGTCGAGGCCGAGATCCTTCGTGACTGCCATCGCCTGCACCGCGAAGGCCTCGTTGGATTCGATGACGTCCATGTCCGCGGGCTTGAGGCCGGCCTTCTCGAAGACCCGCCGCACCGCCGGGATGGGACCCAGGCCCATCAGCTGCGGCTCCACGCCCGCGTGGGCGTAGGCGACGAGCCGCGCGATCGGCCTCGCGCCCGCCTTCCGGGCGGCCGATGCCTCCATCAGGACGACGGCGGCCGCGGCGTCGTTGATGCCCGAGGCGTTGCCCGCGGTCACCGTGCCGTCCTTCTTGAAGACGGGCTTCAGCTTGGCGAAATCCTCGGCCTTCGCGTCCTTGCGCACATGCTCGTCGGTCGCGACCGCGACCGGGCCCTTCCGGGACTTCACCTCGACGGGCACGATCTGGGAGACGAACCGGCCCTCGTCGAGCGCCTTGGCGGCGCGCCGGTGCGACTCGAGGGAGAAGGCGTCCTGCTGCTCGCGGGTGAAGCCGTACTTCTCGGCGATGTTCTCGGCGGTGACGCCCATGTGGCCGTGGCCGAAAGGGTCGTGCAGCGCGCCGACCATGACATCGACCATGGCGCCGTCGCCCATGCGCTGGCCCCAGCGCCCGGAGGGCAGGAAGTACGCCGCGCGGCTCATGCTCTCGGCGCCGGCGCCGATGGCCACGTCGACGTCTCCCAGGAGGATGTGCTGCGAGGCCGAGACGATCGCCTGCAGGCCGGATCCGCACAGGCGGTTCACGGTGAGGCAGGGCGTGCCCACGGGAAGACCGGCCTCGACCCCGGCCACGCGCGAGATGTACATGTCGCGCGCCTCGCCGTGGATGACGCTGCCCAGCACCAGGTGCCCGACCGTGGCCGGATCGATCTTCGCGCGGGCCACGGCTTCGCCGATCACGATCGCCCCGAGCTTCGTCGGCGCGACGTCCTTCAGGGATCCGCCGTAATCGCCGATCGCCGTCCTCGCTCCCGCCACCACCACCACTTCACGCGCTGCCATGTTTCCTCCGTCCCTTTCCGGTTCGTCCTCTCAACCCGTCGCCGCGCAGCGGCGCTCCTCGACCCGGCCCGCATCCGCGCGCACCTGCGCCGGCGGCTGGCGGAATTCCGGGCTCTTCGCGAAACTCGCGAGCATGAGGCGCTCGTTGGCCTCCGGCGCGTAGGGCATCAGGCCCGCCGTGACGTCGCCGCGGCCGGTGTCGACGTCGATCATCGCGCCGCCCGAGGCGCAGCCGAAGTCGAGGCGCGCGAGCTCGATCACGCGCGGCTCGCGGTTGGAGGCGGTGCGGTAGTGCACGCGCCCACGGGCCAGGTCGTAGACCACCTGCCACTGGGTGAATCCCGGCTGGGCGACGGCGTCGAGGATCTCGAAGCTGCGCCGCACGGCGTCCACCGCCGGCTCGCGCTCGAGCTCGCCTGCGAGGCGCGCGGCGGTGGCGAAGCGCTCGAGCGAGCGCGCGTAGGGCCCCGGAAGCGCCGGCGGCGGCCGCCGTCCGCCCTCGAAGTGCTCGCGCGCCCTCTCGTAGGGCTCGTTGGCGAGCGCGCGCAAGGGCAGGTCGCCCCCCCGGTGGACCACCATGCGCCCGCCCAGGAACTCGACCGCGGCGGCGTCGCCCGTGCGGTCGGCGAGCAGGAAATGCAGGGGCGCGCGGGTGCCGATGCGGACGCGCTTCGCGCCCCGGAGCGCCTCGTCGACGCTCGCGGAATTGTCGAGGGCGTACTGGATCCACTCGAGGGCGCCCAGCGCCGGGCGCGAGTCCGCCGGCGGATACTCGGTCTCCTCGAGCATCATCAGCTCCACCACGAGACCCGCCTCGTTGATCCCTCCCGCGGGGGAGTCCTTCCCGAACTGGTTGAACGTGAGGCTGCCGTGGCGGGCGGTCCACCGCGCCCCTGCGCGCTCGAGGAGCGAGGACTTCGCCACGCCGCGCGGGTTGACGAGGACCAGGCCGTCGCCGAAGCGGTAGTCGTAGTTGCGCCCGAACACCGGGCCTCCGGGGCCGAGCGCGCAGAAGGTGGTGCACGCCGCCGCGGGCAGGGCGAGCGCCGCGGCGAGCGCGGCGAGCGCGGCAGGCCGCGGGCCCACCTAGACGCTCTCCTCGAAGAGCTCGCGGCCGATGAGCATGCGCCGGATCTCGTTCGTGCCCGCGCCGATGTCGTAGAGCTTCGCGTCGCGCAGCAGGCGCCCCGCGGGGAATTCGTTGATGTAGCCGTTGCCCCCGAGCGACTGGATCGCCTCGAGCGCGACCTGCACGGCGTTCTCCGAGGCGAAGAGCAGGCACGCGGCGGCATCCTTGCGCGCCGCGCGACCGCGCCCCGCGTCGAGGGCGGCGGCCACCCGGTAGCTGAAGGCGCGCGAGGCCTGCAGCTTCGTGTACATGTCGGCGAGCTTGCCCTGCATGAGTTCGAAGGTCCCGATCGCCTGGCCGAACTGCCTGCGCTCGTGCAGGTAGGGGAGCACGAGGTCCATCGCCGCCTGCATGATCCCGAGGGGGCCGCCCGAGAGGACGCAGCGCTCCGTGTCCAGGCCCTTCATCAGCACGCGCGAGCCGCCGTTCACCTGGCCGAGCACGTTCTCCTCGGGGATCTCGCAGTCGGCGAAGACGAGCTCGCAGGTGTTCGAGCCGCGCATGCCGAGCTTGTCGAGCTTCTGGGCGGTGGTGAAGCCCTTCATGCCCTTCTCGACGAGGAACGCGGTCATCGCCCGCGAGCCCTGGTCCTTCGGGGCGGTGCGCATGTAGACGATCGCCACGTCGGCCTCGGGCCCGTTGGTGATCCACATCTTCGAGCCGTTGGCGATCCAGCGATCGCCGCGCTTCTCGGCGCGGCAGGCCATGGAGCCCACGACGTCGCTGCCCGCGCCCGGCTCGCTCATGGCGAGCGCGCCCACGAACTCGCCCGAGCAGAGCTTGGGCAGGTACCGGCGCCGCTGCGCTTCGTTCGCGTTCAGGAACAGGTTGTTCACGCACAGGTTCGAGTGCGCGCCGTAGGAAAGGCCGACGGAGGCCGAGGCCCGGGAGATCTCCTCCATGGCGACGACGTGCGCCACGTAGCCCAGGCCCGTCCCTCCGTATTCCTCGGGGACCGTCATGCCCAGCAGTCCGAGCCCGCCCAGCTTCCTCCACATGTCCGCGGGGAACTCGTTCGCGCGGTCGATCGCGGCCGCGCGGGGCGCGAGCTCGGCGTCGCACAGGCGCTTCACGGTATCGCGAAGCGCGTCGAATTCCTCGGTCAGGTGGGTATCGAACTGCATGCCGGCTCCTCAATCCCCCGCCGGCGGCCTTCGTGGGGCGACGGTCGAGAGCGCAATTATCGCCCGAAACACCCCCGGGCATCCACCGGGAGCGCCGCCGAACCGGGGTGGGTGCGCCCGGAAATCGGCAATCCTGTCAAGGGCTTGGGCGGCAGCCCGCTACTTCGGCGCCATGCGGATCGCGCCGTCGAGGCGGATCACTTCGCCGTTGAGCACCTCGTTCTCGACGATGTGCGCGACCAGCGCGGCGTATTCGTCGGGGCGGCCCAGGCGCGACGGGAAGGGCACCTGCTGGCCGAGGGAGGCGCGGATCTCCTCGCTCATGCCCTGGAGCATCGGCGTGTCGAAGATCCCGGGCGCGATCGTGACCACGCGAATGCCGAAGCGCGCGAGCTCGCGGGCGATCGGCAGCGTCATGCCGTTGACGCCCGCCTTGGAGGCCGCGTAGGCCGCCTGCCCGATCTGGCCCTCGAACGAGGCCACGGACGAGGTGTTCACGATCACTCCGCGCTCCCCGCCCGCCGAGGGCGCCTGGGTGCTCATTCTCGCGGCGGCCAGCCGGATGACGTTGAAGGTGCCCACGAGGTTGATCTTCACCGCCCGCTCGAAGCTCGCGAGCGAGTGGGGCCCGGCCTTGCCCACCACGCGCTCGCCGGGGGCGATGCCCGCGCAGTTGACGGCGCCGTGGATCGCGCCGAAGGCCGAGACGCACAGATCGACCGCGGCCTTCACGGGGGCCTCCTCGGTCACGTCCGCCTTGATGAACTTCGCGTGGGCGCCGAGCTTCTCCGCGACCCATTGCCCGGCCTCGTTCAGGTCGGCGATGACCACGCGCGCGCCGTCCTCGACGAGGCGAACGGCCGTGGCGGCGCCGAGCCCGGAGCCGCCGCCGGCGATGAGGAAGACGCTTCTTTCGATCTGCATGGGGTCCTCAGGGAATGTCGTCGGGGGGAAGGGGGCGGAGCGCGGCGATCGGCAGGTCGCGTTCCCGGGCCCAGGCCTCCCAGTACGCGGCGCTCTGCGCGGCGAAACGCCCGGCGAGCGTCGCCGCATCGAGCCCCGTCAGCCCCAGGGCCGCGGCGAGCGAGCGCTCGAAATGCGGTTCGAGCGCGGCGACCGCGACCCAGCCGCGTTTCGTCGCGTACACATTATACGCGGCGTTTCCCCCTCCCAGCAGCGCGCCGGGCTTCGTGAGCCCCTCGTCGCGCGGGCCGGCGAGAAGCGTGGCCGCTTCCTCCAGGGGTGCCGTGGCGGCCGATCCCCGTCGCGTGCGCTCGCGCCGGATGACGAGGGCGAGCGCGAGGCTCACGGCGCGTTCCGAACCCGCCATGTCCGCGAAGAGCGTCGGCGGCAGCGCGGGCGGCGTCACCAGCCCTGCGGCGGCCATGTAGGTGAGGTCGTGGCCGGCGAGGTCCTCGTGGGGCGCCGCGTGGCCGGTGATCGCCACCGCGCACAGTCGCGGATGGCGCGCGCCGAGCGAGGCCGGGTCCAGGCCGAGGCGCGCGAGCGCGGCCGGTCGCTGCGCGGTCAGCAGCAGGTCGGCCTCGGCGAGCCGGGCGTCGAGCGCGGCGCGTCCCGCCCCGGACTTGAGGTCGAGCCGCAGGATCGTCACGCCCTCGTGGAGGCGCGCGTACCAGGCGGGGCAGTAGCGCTCGAAAGGATCACCCGCGGGGGGCTCGACCTTGGTGACGGCCGCACCCAGCTCGCGCAGGCGGGCGCAGGCCGCCGGACCGGGCAGGTTGAGCGCGGTGGAGACGACGCGGAGGCCTTCGAGGCAGTCGGAGCGCAACGGCGGGATAAGATGCGGGGTTCCGCGACGATTATATCGGCCGAACCCGCGCGCCCTTGGCCCCGAACCTCCCGCCATCCGTCCGCGTCATCGTGCGCGGATGGCTCAACTGCAACCAGGTCGTGATGCGCGCGCCCGGCGCGAACCTGCTCGTCGATTCCGGCTACTGCACCCACGCGGAGGACACCCTGCGCCGGGTTGCCCGGACGCTCGAGGGCGAAGCGCTCGCGCGCCTCGTCAATACGCACTGCCATTCGGACCACATGGGCGGCAACGCCGCCGTGGCGGCGGCGCACGGCTGCCGCGTGACCATCCCCGAGGGCGAGGTGAAGCACGTTCGGCCCTGGACGCCGCAGAGCGTCTGGATGGAGCAGTTCGACCAGCAGGCGGTGCCCTTCGAGTTCCACGACACGATCGCCGCCGGGGAGTCCTTCGCGGGCGGCGGCCTCGAATGGCAGGCGCACGCCGCGCCCGGCCACGACATGGACGCGCTCATGTTCTACGATCCCGCGCACCGGATCCTGATCTCCGGCGACGCCCTCTGGGAGAACGGCATGGGCTTCGTGTGGCCGGAGGAGGGCGCCAACCCCCACATCGAGGCCGCGCTCGAGGCGCTCGCGGCGATCGAGCGCCTCGCTCCCGCGGTCGTGATCCCCGGCCACGGCGAGCCGTTCGCCGGCGTGGCGCCCGCCGTCGAGACGGCGCGCTCGCGCCTCGAGGCCTTCGCCCGCGATCCCGTGAAGAACGCGCGCCATGTGGTGAAGGTGATGTTCGTCTACGCGCTCCTCGACAAGGGCGCCATGGCGGTCGCGGAAGTCCCCGCCTATCTCGGGCGCGTGGCCTGCTACCGCCAGCTCTCCGAGCGCTTCCTGGGCCTCGCGCCGCACTCGCTCGCCGAATGGATGCTCGCCGAGCTCCTGCGCGCGGGCGTGATCGGCGAGCACGACGGCTGGCTGCGGCCGCGGATCGCTGCCTGAGACCCCGCTAGGCGCCGAAGCCGCGCAGCCCCTCGAGGTCGGTGACGCGGATGCGCCCGTACTGGGCGGCGAGCAGCCCCGCCTTCTCCAGCACCCGCAGAGCCTGGTTCACGCGCTGGCGCGACACCCCGGAGAGGTAGCCGATCTCCTCCTGCGAGATCTGCACCTCGGGGCCGAGCGCCGGGTAGAGCACGGGATTGAAGAGCGCGGCGATCGAGCGCGCCACGCGCGCGTCGGGGTCGAGCAGGCGCTCGTTCTCGACCATCGCGATGAACTGCGCGAGGCGCTCGTTCAACTGCATCAGCAGGAAGCGGTTGAAGCCGATGTCGGCGTCGAGCAGCCATTCGAAGGTCGATCGCGGCATGAGCGCCACGCGGCTCGCGCGCAGCGCCGCGATGTCGTACTTCCGGACCCGGTCCTTGAGGAGCGAGCCTTCCCCGAACCAGCCCCCGCTCGTGACCCCGGTGAAGGTCGTCGTCTTGCCGCCGGGCGAGACGCTCGTCATCTTGACGAGGCCGTCGACGATCCCGAACCAATGCTCGACGCTCTCGCCCTTGCGGCAGAGGTAGCCGCCCGCCGGGACGTCGCGCACGCTGCTCTCGGCGAGCACGCGCGCAAGCTGCGCGCGCGTGAGCGAGCGCGTCCAGAGGGAGGCTGCGAGCAGTTCCTGGAGCGTTTCCAAGGCGACCTCGTCGAGTCAGGGCGAATTGTCAACGAAAAGACACCCCGGAGGGAGGCCCGGGGCTAGACTGGGCCCATCCCGAGCGCCACTTCCGGCCGCAGCCCGCAGCAAGCGCAGGATCTTGGTAGGATGGGATCGGACCGTGGCGGCGACCGCGGCCGGGACCCCTGGAGGAGTCGAGAACCGATGGCTGGCGAGAACGGGACGAACGACACGTTCCCGAAGCTGCTGCTTCACCACGCCCGCAGCCGGGGCGGGGCGCCCGCGATCCGCGAGAAGGACCTGGGCATCTGGCAGTGCTGGAGCTGGCAGGAGGTCGCCGACGAGGTGCGGCTGCTCGCCGCGGGGCTCGCCGCGCACGGCCTGGGCCGAGGCATGCACCTCGCGGTGATCGGCGACAACCGGCCCCGGCTCTACTGGGCCCAGCTCGCCACGCAGTCGCTGGGCGGCATTCCCGTGCCGTTCTACCAGGACGCCCCGGCGCCGGAGATGGTCTACGTCTTCCAGAACGCCGAGATCGAGATCGCGATCGTCGAGGACCAGGAGCAGGCCGACAAGCTCTTCGAGATCCTGCCGCAGTGCCCGAAGCTCCGGCACATCTTCTACGACGACCCGCGCGGCTTCCGCCACTACCGGCGCGACGAGCTCGCCTCCTACGAGTCGCTGCTCGCCGCCGGCCAGTCCTGGGCGAAGGACCACCCGGGCTTCCTCGACGAGGCGGTGGGGCAGGGCCGGGGCGCCGACACGGCGATCATGCTCTACACCTCGGGGACGACCGGCATGCCCAAGGGCGTGGTGCTCTCCTACGACAACCTCGTCCACACGAGCCGGGCCTACGCCGAGCTGGAGGGCCTGCGCGACGACGAGGAGGTCCTCGCCTACCTGCCCATGGCGTGGATCGGCCAGAACCTCTTCTCCTACGCCCAGTGGCTCGTGACGGGATTCCGGATCAACTGCCCGGAGTCGGCCGAGACCGTCATCACCGACATGCGCGAGATCGGGCCCACCTACTATTTCGCGCCACCGCGCGTGCTCGAGGCGCTGCTCACGCAGGTGACGATCCGCATGGAGGACGCGGGGCGCCTCAAGCGCTGGCTCTACCGCCACTTCATGGAGGTCGCGCGCCGCGTCGGCGCCCGGATCCTCGACGGCCAGCGCGTTTCCGCGGGGGATCGGCTGCACTATGCGCTGGGCGGGCTCCTCGTCTACGGTCCGCTTCGCAACTCGCTCGGCATGTCGCGCATCCGCGTGGCCTACACCGCGGGCGAGGCGATCGGGCCCGACCTCTTCGTCTTCTACCGCTCGCTCGGCATCAACCTCAAGCAGATCTACGGGCAGACGGAGACCTGCGTCATGGTCTGCGTGCAGCCCAACGGCCAGGTGAAGCCCGACACCGTGGGCCCGCCCCTGAAGGGCGTGGAGATCCGGCTCCTCGACAACGGCGAGATCGTGCTGAGGAGCCCCGGGCTCTTCGTCGAGTACCACCGCAACGCCGAGGCCACCCGCGAGGCGAAGGACTCCGGGGGCTGGTACCACACGGGCGACGCGGGCTATTTCGACGCCGACGGGCACCTGAAGATCATCGACCGCGCGAAGGACGTGGGCAAGCTCCTCGACGGGACGCTCTTCGCGCCCAAGTACCTCGAGAACAAGCTCAAGTTCTTCGCCCACATCAAGGAGGCGGTCGCCTTCGGCGACGGGCGCGACGAGGTGACCGCGATCATCAACATCGACATGCAGGCGATGGGCGACTGGGCGGAGCGCCGCGGCATCGCCTATTCGGGCTACCAGGACCTCGCCGCCAAGCCCCAGGTCTACGACGCGATCCGCGAGTGCGTCGAGAAGGTCAACGCGGACCTCGCGGCCGACCCGAAGCTCTGCGGCAGCCAGATCCACCGCTTCGTGGTGCTGCACAAGGAGCTCGACGCCGACGACGGCGAGCTCACGCGCACGCGCAAGGTGCGCCGGCGTTTCATCGCCGAGAAGTACGAGCCGGTGATCCACGCGCTCTACGGCGGCATGGACCATTGCTGGGTCGAGGCGCAGGTGCGTTTCGAGGACGGCCGCACGGGAACGCTGCGCGCGGAGCTGCGCATCCAGGCGGCGAAGACCTTCGCCCCCGGGGCGGCGAGGAAGGCGGCATGAGCGCGCAGCCAGCCCCCGTCGCGGCGGCCGGCGAGGGCCGCCGGATCGGCGAGGTGATCCTGAAGGTCGACGGCGTCTCGCTCGCCTTCGGCGGGGTGCGTGCACTGAGCGAGGTGAGCTTCGACGTGCGCGAGCACGAGGTGCGCGCGATCATCGGGCCCAACGGCGCCGGCAAGAGCTCGATGCTCAATGTGATCAACGGCGTCTACAAGCCCCAGAAGGGGACGATCACCTTTCGCGGCGAGAGCCGCGCCGCCATGGAGCCGCACCACGCGGCGCGGCTGGGGATCGCGCGCACCTTCCAGGGCCTCGCGCTCTTCAAGGGCATGAGCGTGCTCGACAACATCCTCGCGGGCCGCAACCTGATGATGAAGGCGAACCTCTTCTTCCAGCAGGTCTGGCTGGGGCCCGCCCGCCGGGAGGAGATCGAGCACCGCAAGCGCGTCGAGGAGATCATCGACTTCCTCGAGATCCAGCACGTGCGGCGAACGCCCGTCGGGCGGCTCCCGTACGGCCTGCAGAAGCGCGTGGACCTCGGGCGGGCGCTCGCCGCCGAGCCGAAGGTGCTGCTGCTCGACGAGCCCATGGCCGGCATGAACGTCGAGGAGAAGCAGGACATGTGCCGCTTCATCCTCGACGTGAACGACGAGTTCGGCACCACGATCGTGCTGATCGAGCACGACATGGGGGTGGTGATGGACCTCTCCGACCGCGTCGTGGTCCTCGACTACGGCCGGCTCATTGCCGACGGCACGCCCGACGAGGTGCGCGCCAACCAGGCGGTGATCGACGCCTACCTGGGCGTGGCGCACTAGCCCGTGAACGCGCGCCACAGCCTCACCGCCGCCTTCTTCGCGCTGCTCGCGGCGGGGGCGCTCGCGCCGATGCTCGTGGGCGACGCGCGCTTTCCCCAGTGGCTCGAGGTCGTGCTGGGCGGGCTGATGTCCGGGGTGCTCTATTCGCTCGTGGCGCTCGGCCTGGTGCTGATCTTCAAGGCCTCCGGCGTCTTCAATTTCGCGCAGGGCGCGATGGTGCTCTTCGCCGCGCTCTCGCTCGTGCGCCTCATGGAGAGGATGCCCTTCGTCCTGGCGCTCGCGCTCACCATCGCGATCATGGTGGCGCTCGCCTTCCTCATCGAGCGCCTCGTGCTGCGCCCGCTCGTGAGCCAGCCCGACATCGTGCTCTTCATGGCCACGCTCGGGATCGCCTATTTCCTCGACGGCTTCGGGCAGACCGTGTGGGGCAGCGACATCTACACGCTCGACGTCGGGATGCCCAAGGAGCCGAAGATCCTGCTCGAGACGACGTTCGAGGGCGGGATCCTCGTGAACATGGAGGACGTGATCGCGGCCTTGATCTCCGCGGTCCTCGTCGCCGTGCTGGCGCTCTTCTTCCAGAAGACGGGCACGGGACGGGCCCTGCGCGCCGTGGCCGACGACCACCAGGCCGCGCAGTCCGTGGGCATCCCGCTCAATCGCATCTGGGTGATCGTCTGGAGCGTGGCGGGGTTCGTCGCCCTCGTCGCGGGCATCGTCTGGGGATCGAAGCTCGGCGTGCAGTTCTCCCTGCAGCTGGTCGCGCTGAAGGCGCTGCCCGTGGTGATCCTCGGGGGCTTCACCTCGGTGCCCGGCGCGATCGTCGGCGGGCTCATCATCGGGCTGGGCGAGAAGCTCTCCGAGGTCTACCTCGGCCCGATGCTCGGCGGGGGCATCGAGAACTGGTTCGCCTACGTCCTCGCGCTCGTCTTCCTGCTCTTCCGCCCCGAGGGGCTCTTCGGCGAGAAGCACATCGACCGGGTATGAGACCGTGATCTACCGCGAAGCCGGCCAGTTCAAGACCTCCTACGAGAGCGACCAGCAGATCTTCCCGGTGCTGCAGGACCGGGTCTTCGTGGGCCTGCTCGTCGTGTTCGCGTTCGTCGTGGTGCCCTTCGTCGCGAGCGACTACCTCTTCCGCGCGATCCTGATCCCGTTCCTCATCCTCGCGCTCGCGGCGATCGGCCTCAACATCCTCGTGGGCTATTGCGGCCAGGTCTCCCTGGGCACCGGGGGATTCATGGCCGTGGGCGCCTATGCGGCCTACAACTTCGTGATCCGCGTCCCGGACCTCAACCTGCTCGTGGTGTTCCTGCTCGCCGGGGCCTGCGCGACGGTCGTCGGCATCCTCTTCGGGGTGCCGAGCCTGAGGATCAAGGGCTTCTACCTGGCGGTGGCGACGCTCGCCGCGCAGTTCTTCCTCGACTGGATGTTCGCGCGGGTCAAGTGGTTCACCAACGACTCGTCGTCGGGCTCCGTCGCCGCGCCGCCGCTCACGGTCTTCGGCTGGACGATCGACGGGCCGGTGGAGAAGTACCTCTTCGTCCTCGCGATCGTGTGCCTGTTCGCGCTGGTGGCGAAGAACCTGGTGCGCGGCCGGATGGGGCGGTCGTGGATGGCGATGCGCGACATGGACGTCGCCGCCGAGGTGATCGGCATCCGCCCGCTCACCGCGAAGCTCTCCGCGTTCGCGGTGAGCTCGTTCTTCATCGGGCTCGCGGGCGCGCTCTGGGCCTTCGTCCACCTCGGGGCCTGGGAGCCGCTCGCCTTCGACGTGAACCGCTCCTTCCAGCTGCTCTTCATGGTGATCATCGGCGGGTTGGGCTCGATCCTGGGCTCGTTCCTGGGGGCGGCCTTCATCGTCATCCTGCCGCTCGTGCTCAACCAGCTGCCGACCTGGCTCGGGATCCCGCTCAACACCGCGATGATCTCGCACATCGAGTTCATGGTCTTCGGCGCCCTGATCGTGTTCTTCCTCATCGTCGAGCCCCACGGGCTCGCACGGCTCTGGGCCATCGGCAAGGAGAAGCTGCGCCTCTGGCCTTTCCCGCACTGAGCGCCCCGGGGGCGCTCGACCGACTTGTGGCACCCGGCAGCATCACGACAAAAGGAGGTTGGAGATGAAAGCGACATTGAGACTGAAGGCCGCGGCGGTGGCGATGGCCGTGGCAGGCGCGCTCGGCGCGGTCCCGGAGGCGGCCGCCCAAGCGAACGAGATCTTCGTTCCGGTACTGGTCTACCGCACCGGGGCGTATGCGCCCAACGGCGTGCCTTGGGCGGACGGGTTCGTCGACTACCTGAAGCTCGTGAACGCGCGCGACGGCGGCGTGAACGGCTTCAAGATCGCCTACGAGGAGTGCGAGACGGGGTACGCGACGGACCGCGGCGTGGAGTGCTACGAGCGGCTCAAGAGCAAGAAGCCCGTCGCGGTGAACCCGCTCTCGACCGGGATCACGTACGCGCTCACGGAGAAGGTCCCCGGTGACAAGATCCCCCTCATGACGACGGGCTACGGGCGCAGCGAGTCCGCGGACGGCAGCGTCTTCAAGTGGAACTTCCCGCTGCTCGGCACCTACTGGAGCGCGGCCGACATGCTCGTGCAGCACGTGGCGAAGAAGGGCAGCCTCAAGGGCAAGAAGATCGCGCTCGTCTACCACGACTCGCCCTACGGCAAGGAGCCGATCAAGGTGCTCGAGGAGCACGCGAAGAAGCACGGCTTCACCTTCATCAAGCTCCCGGTGACCCACCCCGGCGTCGAGCAGAAGGCGACCTGGCTGCAGATCCGCCAGCAGCGCCCCGACTACGTCTTCCTCTGGGGCTGGGGCGTGATGAACTCCACCTCCATCAAGGAGGCGATCGCGGTCTCCTACCCGAGGCTGCAGATGTACGGCGTGTGGTGGTCCTCGGCCGAGCCCGACGTGCTCCCCGCCGAGGCGGCCGGCAAGGGCTACAACGGCATCGCGCTGGGGCACTCGAGCGAGAGGGACCGCCCGGTGCACAGGGACATGATGAAGTACCTCTACGACAAGGGGCAGGGCACCGCCGCGAAGAAGGAGGACGTCGGCAACGTCCTCTACAACCGGGGCATGATCTCCGCGATGCTCGTGGTCGAGTCCATCCGCGCCGCGCAGGCGAAGTACGGCAAGCGCGTGGTCACCGGCGAGGAAACGCGCTGGGGCGCGGAGAACCTCAACCTCGACGCCGCGCGCCTCAAGGCGCTGGGCTTCGAGGGCATCGTGCAGCCGCTGAAGACCTCGTGCCGCGACCACGAGGGCGTGCGCAAGGGCCGGATCCACACCTGGGACGGCAGCCAGTGGAGCTACACCTCGGACTGGTACGAGGCCGACAGCAAGTTCCTGCGGCCGCTGATCGACGCGGCGGCGAAGGCCTACGCCGCGGAGAAGAAGATCGAGCAGCGCGACTGCTCGAAGGAGAAGTAGGCGATCGTCGGGACGGGCCGGCGGGAAGCGCTCCCGCCGGCCGCGACCCCCGGACACCGCAATGACGGACGCGAAACCGCTCCTCGACGTCAACGGCATCGAGGTCATCTACAACCACGTGATCCTCGTGCTGAAGGGCGTTTCCTTCGCCGTGCCCGAGGGCGGTATCGTCGCGCTGCTGGGCGCCAACGGCGCGGGCAAGACCACGACCCTCAAGGCGGTCTCGAACCTCCTGCGCGCCGAGCGCGGCGAGGTGACCAAGGGCGCGATCGCCTTCCGCGGCGAGCGCGTGGACCGCATGAGTCCCTCGGACCTCGTGCAGCGCGGCGTGATCCAGGTGATGGAGGGCCGGCACTGCTTCGCGCACCTGAGCGTCGAGGAGAACCTGCTCACCGGCGCCTACACGCGCAAGGCGGCGCGTTCCGAGATCCGCCTCGACCTGGAGAAGGTCTACGAATTCTTCCCCCGCCTGAAGCAGCGGCGCGCCTCGCTCGCGGGCTACACCTCGGGGGGCGAGCAGCAGATGACGGCGATCGGCCGCGCCCTCATGGCCCGGCCGACGATGATCCTGCTCGACGAGCCCTCGATGGGACTCGCCCCGCAGATCGTCGAGGAGATCTTCGAGATCGTGAAGAGCCTCAACCAGAAGGAGAAGGTGAGCTTCCTGCTCGCCGAGCAGAACACGATGGTGGCGCTGCGCTTCGCCGACTTCGGCTACATCCTCGAGAACGGGCGCGTCGTCATGGAGGGCAGCGCCAAGAGCCTCGCGGAGAACGAGGACGTGAAGGAGTTCTACCTCGGCATCTCCACGGGCGGGCGCCGGAGCTTCCGCGACACGAAGCACTACCGCCGGCGCAAGCGCTGGCTCGGCTGATGGGCGAGCCCTTCGACCCCCTCGAGACGCGGGCGCCGGTCGAGCGCGAGCGCGCGCTGCTCGCCGCACTTCCCGCGCAGCTCGCCCACGCCCGCGCGAGGAGCGCCCACTATGCGCGCGTGCTCGCCGGCGTCGATTGCGCCGCGGTGACCAGCCGCCGGGCCCTCGCGGCGCTGCCGCTCACGCGCAAGGCCGACCTTCTCGCGCTTCAGCGCGCCGCGCTTCCCTTCGGGGGGCTCAACGCGACCCCCGCCTCGGGGCTCGCGCGGATCTTCATGTCCCCGGGGCCGATCTACGACCCCGAGGGGCGGCGGCCCGATTTCTGGCGCACGGCGCGCGCCCTCCACGCCGCGGGCTTCCGGCCCGGCGACGTGGTGATCAACTGCTTCTCCTACCACCTCACGCCCGCCGGCAGCATGTTCGAGACGGGGCTGCACCGGCTCGGCTGCGCCGTGATCCCCGGCGGGGTGGGGCAGACGGAGATGCAGGCGCGCGTGATCGCCGACCTCGCTCCGTCGGGCTACGTCGGCACGCCCTCGTTCCTGAAGCTCGTCCTCGAGAAGTGCGACGAACTGGGCGTGAAGCCCGCCTTCGCGCGGGCGGTGGTCTCCGGCGAGGCCTTCCTGCCCCCGGTGCGCGAGTTCCTCCGCGACCGCGGCATCGAGGCGTTCCAGGTCTACGGCACGGCGGACCTCGGCACCGTCGGCTACGAGACCGCCGCGCGCGAAGGCCTCGTGATCGAGGAGGAACTGATCGTCGAGATCGTTCGGCCGGGCACGGGCGACCCCGTGGCCGAGGGCGAAGTCGGGGAGGTGGTCGCGACGACGCTCAATGCGGACTATCCGCTCGTGCGCTTCGCCACGGGCGACCTCTCGGCGGTGCTTCCGGGCCCGAGCCCCTGCGGGCGCACCAACATGCGCATCAAGGGCTGGATGGGCCGCGCCGACCAGACGACGAAGGCCCGCGGCCTCTTCGTCCACCCGGAGCAGGTGGCCGAGGTGCTGCGCCGGCACGGGCTCGCGCGGGGCCGCCTTGTCGTGGACAACGACGGCGGCAACGACATCCTGACGCTGCGCGCGGAGCACGACGGCCCTGCGGATCCCGGGCTCACGGGCGCAGTCGAATCGACGTTGCGCGAGATCACGAAGCTGCGCGGCGAGGTGCGGTTCGTCGCCGTGGGCGCCCTGCCCAACGACGGCAAGGTCATCGAGGACGCGCGGCGTTACTCCTGACTTCGTTGACTCCCGTCAACGGGCATCGCGCGATTCGGGGGTCTAATCTCAGAAGCCCCGTCGTTCCCTGGTTCCTGGGGGCTGACAAGAGCATTCGCGTTCCGGGCCACCCGGGGCGTCGCCCGCCGCGAAGTTCCGCTCCGCTTTCGTCTCCAGCCGCCGGCCTCCAGCGCCATCGAACGAGCGCCGCCCCGAATCGGGCGACGTTTCGAGACGGTTCGATGTCCAGAGTGGAGGTTCGCCATGAGAACGACAAGGATCGCAACGGTTTTCGCCATCGCCGCCCTCGCCACCGGCCTGGGTGTCACGGCGAGCGCCAAGGAGAAGTTCGATTTCGGCAAGCGCGAGTACGACTCGAACTGCGCCGTCTGCCACGGCAAGCTCGGCAAGGGCGACGGCCCGTACGCGGGAATCGTCGACAAGCGGATCTCCGACATCACCACGCTCGCCAAGAAGAACGGCGGAGTCTTCCCGTATGCCCGCGTCCACGAGATCGTCGACGGCCGCGAGGTCATCAAGGTCCACGGCACGCGCGACATGCCGATCTGGGGCGCCGACTACCTGGCGCAGAGCCGCGAGGCGTACTTCGACGTTCCGTACGATCCCGAGACCTATGTCCGCGCGCGGATCGTCGCGCTGGTCGACTACGTCTACCGCCTCCAGGTGAAGTAGGCGTGCCAGCGATCGATCGCAGGCAAAGGGCCGGCGCCGAACGGCGCCGGTTCCGGACAACGAATCAGCGGTGATCGGAGGGTTCCATGAGAACGACGAGGATTGCGACGACGCTGGCCGGCGCGGCGCTCCTGGCCGCGGCCGGAGTGGCGAATGCCGCCGGCGGGCTCGATTTCGGCCGTCTCCAGTACGAATCGAATTGCGCGAGCTGCCACGGCAAGCTCGGCAAGGGCGACGGCCCGTTCGCGGGCATGGTCGACACGAAGGCGGGCGCGGACATCACGACGCTTTCGCGCAGGAACGGGGGCGTCTTCCCGTTCGAGCGCGTCTACCAAGTCATCGACGGGCGCCAGCAGGTCGCCTACCACGGCACGAGCGAGATGCCGATCTGGGGCAACGACTACCAGGCGCAGGCGGCGGCGGACTACCGCGATTCGCCCTTCGACGCCGAGGTGTTCGTCCGCACGCGCATCGTCGCCCTCACGGACTACGTGTACCGGCTGCAGGCGAAGTAGCGCCGTCGCGCGCGGGCGGCGCCTTCAGTCGTCCGCGCCCTCGGCGCGAGGAAACGCCACCACGTGGTCGACGTCGAGCTTGATGCCGATGCGCTCGCCGATCGCGTGGTTGTGGTGCGAGGGCACCAGCGAGAGCACCTGCTTGCCGTCGGCGAGCCGCAGGGTGTAGAGGAATTCCGCGCCGCGGAAGGACTTCTTGACGACTTCGGCCTTGAGGCTGCTGTCGTCGTCGTGCTGGATGTCGTCGGGCCGAAGCAGCAGCGAGACCGCCTGGCCCGGCAGGAGATCGCAGCCCGGGCAGTGCCGCAGCGAACCCAGCACGGTCTCGATCCCGTCCTCGTCGCGTGTCTCGCCGTCGATCAGCACGCCCTCGCCGACGAAGTCGGCCACAAAGCGGCTGCGCGGCCGGTGATAGAGGTTGTAGGCGCTGTCCCACTGCTCGATGCGCCCCTTGCGCATCACGCCCACGACGTCGGCCATGGCGAAGGCCTCGTGCTGGTCGTGGGTGACGAGCAGGGCCGTGATGCCCTGTTCCTTCAGGATCGAGCGGACCTCGAGCGACAGGCGCTCGCGCAGGTCCACGTCGAGGTTCGAAAACGGCTCGTCGAGGAGCAGCAGGCTCGGGCGTTGGGCCAGCGCCCGGGCGAGCGCGACGCGCTGCTTCTGCCCGCCGGAGAGTTCGTGGGGATGCTTTCCGGCGATCGCTCCCATGCCGACGCAGGCGAGGAGTTCGCGCACGCGGGCCTCCCGCGCCGACCGGTCGAGCGCGCGCAGGCCGAAACCGACATTGCCCGCGACGGTGAGGTGCGGGAAAAGCGCGTAGTCCTGGAACACGACGCCGATGCGCCGCGTTTCCGGCGGGCGGGTGAATCCGGCGGTGCTCACCGGTTGGCCGTCGAGGCGGATCTCGCCGGCCTCGATGGGCTCCAGGCCGGCGATGCAGCGCAGCACCGTGGTCTTGCCGCAGCCGCTGGGACCGAGCAGGCAGCCGATCTCGCCTTGCTTCAGCCGCAGGCTGAAGCCGTCGCAAATCGGGGTCCCGCCCGGATAGGCGAAGCGGATCGAATCGAGATCGAGGGCGGTCGACATGAGAATGATTATATCCCGGAGCCGGCGAAGGTGAACGTAAGTCCATGATCGCAATAGATGTTGTGAATAATCAAGCAGATCGGGCAATCCGGACATTGACTAATGCGAATCATTCCTATTAAGCTTGCGTGCCTTCTCTCCGGACAGGACTCCCGATGATCCGCACCGCCGCCGCCCTTGCCGTCTTCTGTGCCGCCACCCTGATGCCCGCCGTCGCGCAGGAAAAGGTCCTCAACCTCTACAGCTCGCGCCACTACCAGACGGACGACGCGCTCTACGAGACCTTCACGAAGCGCACGGGCATCAAGATCAACCGCATCGAGGCGAACGAGGACGCGCTGCTCGAGCGCCTGCGCAACGAGGGGGCGCGCAGCCCCGCCGACGTGCTGGTCACGGTGGACGCCGGGCGCCTGTGGCGCGCCGAGCAGCTCGGCCTGTTCCAGCCCGTGCGCTCGAAGAACCTGGAGGAGCGCATCCCGGGCGAGCTGCGCCACCCCGACGGGCTGTGGTTCGCCTTCTCGGTTCGCGCGCGGCCGATCTTCTACGCGAAGGGGCTCGTCGATCCGAAGGCGATCCGCGACTACGAGGACCTCGCCGACCCGAAATGGAAGGGCAAGGTCTGCATCCGCTCGAGCTCGAACATGTACAACCTCTCGCTCATGAGCTCGATGATCGCGGGCGTCGGCCCCGAGAGGGCGCAGGCCTGGGCGAAGGGCGTGGTCGCCAATTTCGCGCGGGCCCCGAAGGGCGGCGACACCGACCAGATCAAGGCCGTGGCCGCGGGCGAATGCCAGCTCGCCGTCGCGAACACCTACTACTACGTGCGCCTGCTCAAGTCCGCGAAGGCCGACGAGCGCTCGGCGGCGCAGAAGGTGGGCGTGATCTTCCCGAACCAGGCGAACCGCGGCACCCACGTGAACATCTCGGGCGCGGGCGTGCTCAGGCACGCGCCGAATCGCGACGCCGCCGTGAAGTTCCTCGAGTATCTCGCGAGCCCCGAGGCGCAGGCCCACTTCGCCAACGGCAACAACGAGTATCCCGTCAGCGGCCCGGTCCGCGACAACCGCGAGCTCGCCGCCCTCGGGGAATTCCGCAAGGACAGCCTGAACGTGACGCTGCTCGGCCGCAACCAGGCCGCCGCGCAGCAGATCTACGACCGCGCCGGCTGGAAATGAGGCCCCGTTTTCACGAAGCGGAACGATGCGCCGGGTCGGCGTCTGGCGCCGCCGGCGAGGGGCCGTTATCATGACGCCTTTCGATGACGGAGCACCCCGCGAAATGAAGAACCTCCTGCTCACGCTTGCCGCCGTTTCCGCCCTTGCCGCGGGCTGCGCCACCGACGCGACCACGAGCTCGGGCGAAGAGCTCAGCGAGCGCGTCTACCGGACGGGCAGCAACATTCCGACGAAGCAGAAGTCGGGCCCGAGCGGCGAGGGCCTGTCGACCTACGACCGCGAGGCGCTGTCTCGCGCGCGCGACGAGGCCTACCGGCCGCCGACACGGGCCACCGGCTCGCCCTGAGCGGCGCCGGGCATCACGCGCGGGACGTCGCGCCCGACCTCTCGTCGGGCCGCACCAGCCGGCGCGAGGCGAGGACCAGGGGCAGCAATCCGACGGCGACGATCGCGAGCGCGGCGGTCGAGGCCTCCGCGAGCCGCTCGTCCGCGGCCAGGTTGTAGGCCTGCACGGCAAGCGTGTCGAAGTTGAACGGCCGCATCACGAAGGTCGCGGGCAACTCCTTCATGACGTCGACGAAGACCAGCAGGGCCGCGGTCGTGAGGCTCGAGCGCAGGATCGGCGCGTGCACGCGCGCGAGCGTCTCCGCGGCCCCCATGCCGAGGGAGCGCGCGGCGTCTTCCATGCTTGGCGTGACCTTCGAGAGCCCGGCCTCCACAGTCTGCAGCGCGACCGCCAGGAAACGGATCAGGTACGCGTAGACGAGCGCGAGAAGGCTGCCCGTGAACACCAGGCCCGAGATGCCCAGCTGCCCCCCGAGCCAGTGGTCGAGCCGCGAGGCGGGAATCAGCACCCCGATCGCGATCACGGCCCCGGGGACGGCATAGCCGAGCGCGGCCACGCGATTGACCGCGACCGCCACCGGGCTTCGCGAGATCCGGGCCCCGTAGGCGAGGAAGACCGCGATCGCGACGGCCACGGCGGCGGTGATCGAGGCGACCGTGACGCTGTTGGCCGCGAGCGTGAGGAAGCGGGCGCCGAATTCCGTGTCCCCGCCCGCGAGGCTCATGCGCACCAGCAGCGCCGTGGGCAGGAGGAAGCCCACCACCAATGGCGTGGCGCACACTGCCAGGGCCGCGACCCCGCGCCCCCCGGCGAGCGCGGTGCGTGCGCGGCGATTCGACCCCGGCGTCTCGAAGTAGCGGGCGCGGCGCCGGGCGAAGCGCTCGACGGCGAGCACGACCGCCACGAACGCGAGGAGGATCATCGCGAGCCTCGCCGCCGACACCGGCTCGCCCATGGAAAGCCAGGCGCGGAAGATTCCCGTCGTGAAGGTCTGCACCCCGAAGTAGGACACGGTCCCGAAATCGGCGAGCGTCTCCATCAACGCGAGGGAGGCTCCCGCGGCGATGGCCGGGCGCGCCATCGGCAGGCTCACCCGGAAGAACGACGCCCAGGGCGAGAGGCCCATGGTGCGCCCGGCCTCGGCGAGGCTCGCCGACTGCTCGAGGAAGGCGACCCGCGCGAGCAGGTACACATAGGGGTATAGGACGCAGACGAACATCGTCGCCGCCCCGCCCACGGAACGCACGTCGGGGAACCAGTAGTCGCCCGCGCCCCAACCCGTGACGGCACGCAGCCCGGTCTGGACCGGGCCACTGAACTGCAGCAGGTCGGTATAGGCGTAGGCGATCACGTACGCGGGCATTGCGAGCGGGAGCAGCAGGGCCCATTCCAGGGTGCGCCGGCCGGGGAACTCGCAGGTGGCCACGAGCCAGGCGCAGGAGACGCCTGCCGCGACGACGCCGGCCAGGACGGCGACGAGCAACACGAGCGTCGTTCCCACGTAGTCGGGCAGCACCGTCGCCCTCAGGTGGTCCCAGGCCTCACCCCCGGGCACGAACAGGTTCGTCGCGACCACCCCGATGGGCGCGGCGAGGAGCAGGCCCACGGCGACGCAGGCCGCGGCCCAGGGGTTGGGGCGGGCGCGACGGGCGACGGAAGGGGGCGGGGAAACCGTCGGCGGAGGCAGGGGCGTGGCTTTGGGGATCAAGGCTTCGGGCAGCGTCGGTGCGCGCCGATTGTACCAAGGCCCGCCGGGCCCTTTTCCGGTTCCCGAGGGGTCGGTCGGGCCATCGGGAAACAGTCAATAAAACAATGCGTTATCGAGCCCCGCACAGCGGGCGGCGGGGATCGGCCGGGAAGTGCGGAATTGTCGTTTGAATTCACCCCCCTCGTCGGCTACACTACCGGGCTTTTGATGATGGCGCCCTCCCTGGGCGCCTGTTGCGCGTTCAAGCGAGGTGAAATGGCCAGCAAGACGAAGATCCCGACCGAGGCGGAAATCCTGAAGATGCCCAAGTCGGACTACATGAACGCCGCCCAGCTCAAGTTCTTCCGCGAGAGGCTGCTCGAGTTGCAGCGGCAGCTGCGCGAGAACGCGGGCGCGACTACGGAGCACCTGCGCGAGCTGTCCTTCGCGCCCGACCCCGCGGACCGCGCGACGCTCGAGGAGGAGCACGCCCTGGAACTGCGCACCCGCGACCGCGAGCGCAAGCTCCTCAAGAAGATCGACCAATCGCTCGCGCGCATCGACGACGGCTCCTACGGCTACTGCGAGGAGACCGGCGAGCCGATCGGCCTGCAGCGGCTCATCGCGCGCCCGACGGCCACGCTCTCGATCGAGGCCCAGGAGCGCCGCGAGATGAAGCAGAAGCTCTACGGCGAGTAGCCCCTGCGGCGCGCCGCCGGCGAAAGGGCGCCCCCCCGGGGCGCTTTTTTTTCGCACGGTTTTCGCCCGGTTCGCGGCCGGGGCCGGGACCTATAATCGCGCGAAGACCTTCCTGCGACTCCCATCATGAGGACCGATCCATGCACCACCCCGAATTCGTCAACTTCGAGCCCCGCGAGGGCTTCACCCGCCGCGACTTCGTCATGACGACGCTCGCCACGGGCTTCGCCGCCGCCGTGCAGCCGGTCGCGGCCTCCACCCGGATCACCACCGACGCGAAGGGCCTTGTCGCGGGCGAGGTGAAGGTCCCCGTGAAGGACGGGACGATTCCCGCCTACCGGGCGATGCCCGAGGGCGGCAAGGGGCTGCCGGTGGTGCTCGTCGTGCAGGAGATCTTCGGCGTCCACGAGCACATCAAGGACGTCTGCCGCCGATTCGCCAAGCGCGGCTACCTCGCGATCGCCCCGGAGCTCTACGCGCGCCAGGGCGACGTCTCCAGGATCACCAACATCGACGAGATCCGGCCGATCGTGGCCAGGGTTCCCGATGCGCAGGTGCTGGCGGACCTCGACGCGGCGGCGGCGTGGGCCGCGGCCCACGGCGGCTCGGCCGAAAAGCTCGCGGTGACCGGGTTCTGCTGGGGCGGGCGCATCGTGTGGCTCTACAGCGCCCACAACCCGAAGCTGAAGGCGGGCGTGGCGTGGTACGGAAGGGTCGTCGGGCAGGGCGATGCGCTCACGCCGAAATACCCGATCGATGTCGTCGCCGAGCTGAAGGCGCCGGTGCTGGGCCTCTACGGCGGCGCGGACGCGGGCATTCCGAACGACACCGTCGAGAAGATGCGCGCCGCGCTCAAGTCCGCGGGAAACCCCTCGGAGATCGTCCTCTATCCCGACATGCCGCACGGATTCCATGCGGACTACCGGCCTTCCTACCGCAAGGAAGCCGCGGAGGACGGCTGGAAGCGCCTCCTCGAGTGGTTCCGAAAGAACGGCGCGGCCTGAGGTGCCGCGGCGCGGACGGCGCGCAGTCGTGAAGGAAACGGTCGGCGAGATCGGAGCGGATCTCCCGCGCCAGCTGCGCGAGGTGCTGGAGGGCCGCGACCTCCATGCCGTCTTCCAGCCGATCTTCGGATTCCGCAGCCGCGCGTTCCTCGGCTACGAGGCGCTCGTGCGCGGCCCCGAGGGTTCGCCGCTCGGAATGCCCGAGGAGCTCTTCCGCGCCGCCGAGGCCGAGGGCCGCTTCCTCGAGCTCAACGTCGCGTGCCTGCGCGAGGTCCTGCGCGAGTTCGCGCGCCGCGGCCTGCCGGGCGATCTCTTCCTGAACGTCTCGCCGCGGCTTCTCGTCCAGCGCGGCTTCGACCAGGAGCGCGCGGGCCGGTTCCTCGCGGCCATCGGCATCGCCCCCGCCCGGGTCGTGATCGAGCTGACCGAGGACTATCCCGCCTCGGATTTCCGCCTCGTGCGCGAATCGCTCGCGCTCTACCGCTCCATGGGCTTTCGCATCGCGATCGACGACCTCGGCGAAGGATTCGCGAGCCTGCGCCTGTGGTCGGAGCTGCGGCCCGAGTTCGTCAAGGCGGACAAGCACTTCGTCACCGGCATCGCCACCGACCCCGTGAAGGTCCAGTTCCTGCGCTCGATCCAGCACATCGCGGAGAGCTGCGGCTCGCTGGTGATCGCCGAAGGCGTCGAGAACGCCCAGGATTTCCGCGTGGTGAAGGACGTCGGGATCGCCTGCGCGCAGGGCTATTTCATCGGCGTGCCCGAGCCGGCGCCCGCGCTGCGGCCCTCGGAGGCGCTCGCCAGCGCCGATGCCGACCCGCGGCTGCCCGTGGTGCCGATGCCGAGGCGGCGTGCGGGAACGCAGCCGAGGGCGCGGGAATTCCTGCGCAGCGTCGATGCGGTGGTGCCCCGCGAGCCCCTGGGCACGCTCCTCGAGCGCTTCGCCGCCTCGCCGCGGCTCGCCGCCATCCCGGTGATCGGATCGACCGGCATCGTGGGCGTGGTCTCGCGCTCGCGCCTGGGCACGGACGGTGCCCCGGCGCCGGATGCCGACCCGGCGCGCCCTTGCGCAGAGTTCGCGGACGCCGCGCCGATCCGCGTCGAGGCGGAGCTCGAGCTCGACGCGCTCACGGCGATCCTCGTGGAGTCCGACGCGCGGCGCCTCGCCGACGGCTTCGTGATCGTCGAGGGCTCCCGCTACCTCGGCATGGGGGCGAGCCAGGACGTGATGCGCGCCCTGCACAGCGCGCAAGCGCTCGCCGCCCGCTACACGAACCCGCTCACGCTGCTGCCGGGGCAGGTGCCGATCAACGAGCACCTCGAACGCCTGCTCGCGCGGCGCGTCCCGTTCACGGCCTGGTACGCGGAAGTCGACCGGATGCGCGGGCTCAACGACGCGGAGGGTTTCGCGAAGGGCGATGCGCTGATCCACGACGCCGCGCGCCTGCTCGAATCGGTGTGCGAGCCCGGCGTGGATTTCGCGGGCCACATCGCGGGAACCCGCTTCGTGCTGCTGCTGCAGAGCGCCGACTGGCGCGCGCGCGCCGAACGCGCTCTGGCGGGCTTCGCGCCGCTGCTCGCGGCGCACGTCGAGCCCGGGGCGCTCGCCCGGGGCTATTTCACCGCGGTCCTGCGCGACGGCCGCGAGACCCTCTGGCCGCTGCCGAAGCTCGTGCTCGGTATCCTGCCGGTGCTTCCCGGGGTCTTCGAGTCGCGCCACGAGGTCCTCGCCACGGCCAAGCAGGCGAGCCGCAAGGCGCAGGCATCGGCGGGAGCCGCGATGCACGTCGACGACTACCACGGCAATGCCTACCCGAAGTCGCTGCTCTTCGACGAGCGCTAGAGCCGGCGCCTGAGCCGCGGGCGCTCGCGTCCCGCACAGTCTCCATGCCCGCCTGGCGGCGATGGGGAAGGGGCGCGGCCCCCGGTATACTCTTGCCGCCGCTCGCGTTCCCTGCCGCCTTGCACCGCGTCCTCCTTCCCGCCTTCGCCGCCTTCGCGCTCGCCGCCTGTTCCCCGGGCGGCGAGCCGGCTGCACCCGGGCTCGCCCTCTCGAGCTGCCGGCTGCCGGGCCTCGAGTCGCCCGCGCTGTGCGCCCGCCACGAAGTCTGGGAGGACCGCGCCGCGGCGAGAGGACGGCGCATCGCGCTGCGCGTGGCGGTGGTGCCGGCGAAACTTCGGGCGAAGGAGCGCGACCCGGTCGTGATCCTCGCGGGAGGGCCGGGACAGGGCGCCGTCGCGCTGGCCGCGCAGGTGATGCCGCTCTTCGCGAAGCTCAACGACACGCGCGACATCGTCTTCGTGGACCAGCGCGGCACCGGCGAATCCCACGCGCTTCGCTGCGACGAGGAGCAGGGCGCCGACGTGCAGGCGCTCGTCGAGGACGCGCTGCCCCTCGCGCTCGTGGCAAAGTGCCTCGAGTCTCTCGACGCCGACCCGCGGCTGTACACGACGGCGATCGCGACGGCGGACCTCGAGGACGTTCGCGAGGCGTTGGGCTACCCCGCGTTGAACCTCTGGGGCGGCTCCTACGGCACGCGCGCCGCCCTCGACTACCTGCGCCGCCACCCGCAGCGCGTGCGCAGCGCCGTGCTCGACGGTGCCGCGCCCGCGGACATGAAGCTGCCCTTTTCCTTCGTCGCCGACGGGGACGCGGCGCTCGAGCGGCTGCTGGCCGCCTGCGAGAAGGAAGCGCCGTGCGCGCGCCACTTCCCGCGGCTGCGAGAGTCGATCCGGCGCGTTCGCGCGGAGCTCGCCCGCAAGCCCGTGCGCGCGCGCGTCGCCGACCCGATGACCGGCGAGGTGAAGGGCGCATTCAACACCAGAACCGGGCAGGCCATTGGATCGTCGCCGATTACCAGCAAAGATGAAGTCGCGCGTGCCCTTGCCACAGGGAAAATCACGAAAGAAGAGGTCGCGAAACGCATTG
>JBGAQP010000030.1:0-38049 GCA_044220635.1 Usitatibacteraceae bacterium | reverse complement strand
CCGGGCGCCGGCGATCGTCGTGTAGTAGGTGATCCGGCCCTGGAGCGCGGAGCTGCGGATCGACTTCGAGTCCTGGACCGAGCGCCGGTCCTCCTCGACCGTGTTCACGATCAGGGCGATCTCGCGGTTCTTGAGCATGTCGACCACGTGGGGCCGGCCCTCCATCACCTTGTTCACGGCCTGCACCTTGAGCCCGGCGGCCTCGATCGCCGCCGCGGTGCCGCGCGTGGCGACGAGCGAGAAGCCGAGCTCGGAGAGCTCGCGCGCGATGTCCACCATCCTCGCCTTGTCCTCGTCGCGCACCGAGAGGAACGCCTTGCCCCCCTTGGGCAGGCGCACGCCCGCCGCGAGCTGGCTCTTCACGAAGGCCTCGGCGAAGGTCTCGCCCACGCCCATCACCTCGCCCGTGGACTTCATCTCGGGGCCGAGGATGGTGTCCACGCCGGGGAACTTGATGAAGGGGAAGACCGCCTCCTTCACCGAGTAGTAGGGCGGGATCACCTCGCGCGTGAAGCGCTGCTCGGCGAGGCTGCGCCCGACCATGCAGCGCGCGGCGATCTTGGCGAGCGGCACGCCGATCGCCTTGGAGACGTAGGGCACGGTGCGCGAGGCCCGCGGGTTCACCTCGAGCACGTACACGCGCTCGTCCTGGATCGCGAACTGCACGTTCATCAGCCCCACGACGTCGAGCCCGCGGGCCATCGCCACGGTCTGGCGGCGCAGCTCGTCCTGGTGCGCGGCCGAGAGGCTGAAGGGCGGCAGCGAGCAGGCCGAATCGCCCGAGTGCACGCCCGCCTGCTCGATGTGCTCCATGATGCCGCCGATGATGACCTCGCGCCCGTCGCTCACGGCGTCCACGTCCACCTCGGTCGCGTCGTTGAGGAAGCGGTCGAGGAGCACGGGGGAGTCGTTGGAGACCTTCACCGCCTCCTTCATGTAGCGCACGAGGTCGGTCTCGGCGTGCACGATCTCCATCGCGCGCCCGCCGAGGACGTAGGAGGGACGCACCACGACGGGGTAGCCGATCTCCCGCGCGGCCTCGAGCGCCGCCTCGGGCGTCCTCGCCGTGCGGTTGGGCGGCTGCAGGAGCTTCAGCTCGTGGAGCATCTGCTGGAAGCGCTCGCGGTCCTCGGCCTTGTCGATGGAGTCCGGCGAGGTGCCGATGATGGGCACGCCCGCGGCCTCGAGGTCGCGCGCGAGCTTGAGCGGCGTCTGGCCGCCGAACTGCACGATCACGCCCTCGGGCTTCTCCACCGCGACGATCTCGAGCACGTCCTCGAGCGTGAGGGGCTCGAAGTAGAGCCGGTCCGAGGTGTCGTAGTCGGTCGAGACGGTCTCCGGGTTGCAGTTGACCATGATCGTCTCGAAGCCGTCCTCCCGGAGCGCGAGGGCGGCGTGCACGCAGCAGTAGTCGAACTCGATCCCCTGGCCGATGCGGTTGGGCCCGCCGCCGAGCACCATGATCTTGCGCCGCGAGGTGGGCGCGGACTCGTCCTCCTCGTCGTAGGTCGAGTACAGGTACGCGGTGCCGGTCGCGAACTCCGCCGCGCAGGTGTCCACGCGCTTGTAGACCGGGCGGATGCCGAGCGCGTGGCGCCGGCGCCGGACCTCGTGCTCGCTCGTCTTCCAGAGGTGGGCGAGGCGCCGGTCGGAGAAGCCCTTGCGCTTGAGCGCGCGCAGCGCCTCGGCGTCGAAGTCGGCGAGCGACTTCTTCTCGATCTCGAGCTCGGTCTTCACCAGGTCCTCGATCTCGGCGAGGAACCAGCGGTCGATCTTCGTGAAGTGGTGGATCTCCTCGAGCGACATGCCGATGCCGAAGGCGTCCGCCACGTACCAGAGGCGCTCGGCGCGGGGATAGGCGAGCTCGTCGCCGATCTTCTCGGGGTCCACGGTCTTCAGGTTGAAGCCGTCGACGCCGACCTCGAGCCCGCGCAGCGCCTTCTGGAGCGACTCCTGGAAGTTGCGCCCGATCGCCATCACCTCGCCCACGCTCTTCATCTGCGTGGTGAGCCGGTCGTCGGCCTGGGGGAACTTCTCGAAGGCGAAGCGCGGCACCTTGGTGACCACGTAGTCGATCGAGGGCTCGAAGGACGCGGGCGTCGCCCCGCCCGTGATGTCGTTCCTCAGCTCGTCGAGGGTGTAGCCCACGGCGAGCTTCGCGGCGACCTTGGCGATCGGGAAGCCCGTCGCCTTCGAGGCGAGCGCCGAGGAGCGCGACACCCGCGGGTTCATCTCGATGATGACCATGCGCCCGTTCGCGGGGTTGATCGCGAACTGCACGTTCGAGCCGCCCGTCTCCACGCCGATCTCGCGCAGGCACGCGATCGAGGCGTCGCGCAGGATCTGGTACTCCTTGTCCGTGAGCGTCTGCGCCGGGGCGACGGTGACCGAGTCGCCCGTGTGCACGCCCATGGGATCAAGGTTCTCGATGGAGCAGATGATGATGCAGTTGTCCGCCTTGTCGCGGACGACCTCCATCTCGTACTCCTTCCAGCCGATGACGCTCTCCTCGATGAGGAGCTCCTTCGTGGGCGAGGCGTCGAGCCCGCGCTCGCAGATCGCGACGAACTCCTCCTTGTTGTAGGCGATGCCCCCGCCCGTGCCGCCGAGCGTGAAGGAGGGCCGGATGATCGTGGGGAAGCCCACCATCGCCTGCACCTGGAGCGCCTCCTCGAGGGAGTGGGCGAGCGCCGAGCGCGGCGACTCGAGACCGATCTTGGCCATCGCGAGCTTGAACTTCTCGCGGTCCTCGGCCTTGTCGATCGCCTCCTTCTTCGCGCCGATCATCTCGACGCCGTACTGCTCGAGGACGCCGTGCTTGGCGAGGTCGAGCGCGCAGTTGAGCGCGGTCTGCCCGCCCATGGTCGGCAGCAGCGCTTCGGGGCGCTCCTTCTCGATGATCTTGGCCACCATCCGCCAGGTGATCGGCTCGATGTAGGTGACGTCGGCGAGCTCCGGGTCCGTCATGATCGTCGCCGGGTTCGAGTTCACCAGGATCACCCGGTAGCCCTCGTCCCGGAGCGCCTTGCACGCCTGGGCGCCCGAGTAGTCGAACTCGCAGGCCTGGCCGATCACGATCGGGCCCGCGCCGATGATCAGGATGCTCTGGATGTCGGTGCGCTTAGGCACGGCGCGCCTGCATCAGCCGCACGAACTTGTCGAAGAGGTAGCCCATCTCGCGCGGCCCCGGGCTCGCCTCGGGGTGGCCCTGGAAGCTGAAGGCGGGCCGGTCGCGCAGCTCGAGTCCCTGGAGCGAGCCGTCGAAGAGCGAGCGGTGCGTGGCCCGCACGTTCGCCGGCAGCGTCTCGCCGTCGACCGCGAAGCCGTGGTTCTGGCTGGTGATGTAGACCTTGCGCGTGTCGAGGTCCTGCACCGGGTGGTTCGCGCCGTGGTGGCCGAACTTCATCTTCACGGTGCGCGCCCCGCTCGCGAGCCCCAGCAGCTGGTGGCCCAGGCAGATGCCGAAGACGGGCGTGCCGGAGGCGACGAGCTCGCGGATCGCGCGGATCGCGTAGTCGCACGGCTCCGGGTCGCCGGGGCCGTTCGAGAGGAAGACGCCGTCGGGATTGAGGGCGAGCGCGTCCTTCGCCGGGGCCTGGGCGGGCAGCACCGTCACGCGGCAGCCGCGCTGGGCGAGGTTCCTCAGGATGTTGTGCTTTACCCCGTAGTCGTAGGCGACGACGTGCAACCTCGCCTCGCCCGAGGGCCCGTAGCCCGAGCCGAGCGCCCAGAGGCCGCCGTTCCACTCGTAGGGGGCCTTGCAGCTCACGACCTTCGCGAGGTCGAGGCCCGCCATCGAGGGCGCGGCCTGGGCCGCGGCGAGCGCTTCCGCCTCGTCCTTCGCGCCACCCGCCCCGGCGAGGATGCAGCCGTTCTGCGCGCCCTTCGTGCGCAGCAGTCGCGTGAGCCGGCGCGTGTCGATGCCCGCGATCGCGACGATGCCGTGGCGCCGGAGGTACGCCGGCAGGTCCTCCTGCATGCGCCAGTTCGAGGCCGCGAGCGGGAGGTCGCGGATCACCAGGCCCGCGGCGAACACCCCGCGCGACTCGACGTCCTCGGCGTTGGTGCCGGTGTTGCCGATGTGGGGGTAGGTGAGCGTGACGACCTGGCCCGCGTAGGAGGGGTCGGTGAGGATCTCCTGGTAGCCGGTCATCGCGGTGTTGAAGACCACCTCGCCGACCGCCTTTCCGGGCGCGCCGATCGCGGCGCCGCGAAATACGGCCCCGTCGGCAAGCACGAGCACGGCGGGGGTCTTCTGCGACACGAACGGCTCCGGCGACGGTGGAATGCTGCGGGCGCAAAAAAACGGGAGAGCGCCGATACTGCCTTCAGGCTCATCCCGCTTTCATTGAGGCGAAATTATAGCAAACCGGCAGGGCGCCTTCAACGAAACGCCCGGCTTCGCGGATAATCGGGCGAGCCCTCCCGACCCCCGACATGGACTTCCTCCACGCCCTCGCCGGGCTCGCCCTCCTCCTCGCCCTCGCCTGGGCGCTCTCCGAGGACCGCGCGGCGGTGCGCTGGCGCATCGTCGCCTCGGGAGTCGCGCTCCAGGTGGCGCTCGCCGCGCTGCTGCTGGGCGTGCCCGCCCTGCGCGAGGCGGTCTTCTCCCTGAACGGGGTGCTCGCCGCGCTCGAGCGCGCCACCACGGCGGGCACCGGCTTCGTCTTCGGCTACCTCGGCGGGGGGCCGGCGCCCTTCGCGGAGGCGAACCCCCAGGCCTCGTTCATCCTCGCCTTCCGGGCGCTCCCCCTGGTCCTCGTCGTGAGCGCCCTCTCCGCCCTGCTCTTCCACTGGGGCGTCCTGCCGCTGGTGGTGCGTGCCTTCGCCTGGGTCCTGGGACGGACCCTGGGCCTGGGAGGCGCGGTGGGTCTGTCTTCCGCGGCCAACGTCTTCGTCGGCATGGTCGAGGCGCCCCTGGTGGTGAAGCCCTGGCTCGCGAGGCTCACGCGCGGCGAGCTCTTCATGGTCATGGCCTGCGGGATGGCCACCCTCGCGGGCACCGTGATGGCGCTCTACGGCGCGATCCTCGCCCCGGTGGTGCCCGAGGCGATCGGCCACATCCTCATCGCCTCGATCGTCGCCACCCCCGCCGCGATCACGGTGGCCGCGCTCATGGTCCCCGGGCCCATGACGCCCGGCGAGGCCGAGCGCATCCCGCGCACCGCCTCGAGCGCCATGGACGCGGTCACGAAGGGCACCGTCGAAGGGGTGGAGCTCCTCATCCAGATCGTCGCGATGCTGGTCGTGTTCGTCGCGCTGGTCGCGCTCGCCAACGCCATCCTCTCGCTCGCCCCGGATCTCGCCGGCGCCCCGCTCACGCTGCAGCGCCTGCTCGGCTGGCTCTTCGCGCCGCTCGCCTGGACCACGGGCGTGCCCTGGTCGGAGGCCACCGCCGCGGGCCAGCTGCTGGGCACGAAAACGGTCCTGAACGAGCTGGTCGCCTACCTCGACCTCGCGAAGGTTCCCGACGCGGCGTTGGGCGCGCGCTCGAAGCTGCTCATGACCTACGCGCTCTGCGGCTTCGCCAACCTCGGAAGCCTCGGCATCCTCATCGGCGGCATGGGCACGATGGTGCCCGAGCGCCGGGGCGAGATCGTCTCGCTCGGGATGAAGTCGATCGTCGCCGGCACCCTCGCCACCTGCATGACGGCGGCGATCGTGGGATTCTTCGTCTAGGAAAGGCCCAGCACGGCCTGCATGTCGAAGAGGCCGCGGGGCTTGTCGGCGAGGAAGCGCGCGGCGCGCAGCGCCCCCGCGGCGTAGGTCGAGCGGCTCGAGGAGCGAACCGTCACCTCGACGCGCTCGCCCGTGCCCGCGAACATCACCGTGTGCTCGCCGACGATGTCGCCGCCGCGAAGCGCGTGGAAGCCGATCGCCTTCGCGTCGCGCTCGCCGGTCACGCCATGGCGGCCGTGCACGGCATTGCCGGCGAAATCGCGGCCGAGCGCCGCGGCGACGATCTCCCCGATGCGGATCGCCGTGCCCGAGGGCGCGTCCACCTTGTGGCGGTGGTGCGCCTCCACGATCTCGACGTCGTAGTCGTCGCCGAGCGCGCGCGCGGCGATCTCCGCGAGCTTGAACACCACGTTCACGCCCACCGCCATGTTCGGCGCCATCACGATCGCGATCTCCTTCGCGGCGGCGGCGATCGCGTTCCTCTGGGCGTCGCTGAAACCCGTGGTGCCGATGACGAGCTTGCGCCCCGCCTTCGCGCAGGCCGCGAGGTGGGCCATCGTGCCCTCGGGGCGGGTGAAGTCGATGAGGACGTCGGCGGCCGAAAGTGCGGCCGCGACGTCGGTGGTGACCGCCACGCCCTTCGCGGCGGGGCAGAGCTCGCCCGCGTCGCGTCCCGCGAGCGGGCTGCCCGCAGCCTCGAGGGCGCAGGCGAGCGCGACGCCCGGCGTCGAAGTCGCCGCCTCGAGGAGCGCGCGGCCCATGCGCCCGCCCGCCCCGGCGATCGCGACGCGCACCGCGCTCATTGCGGCTTCGCGGCGGGAACGGCGGCGGGGTTCGCGCTCGCCGCGGGCGCCTTCGGCGCGGCCGCGGGCGCGCTCGCACCCGCCGGCGTCGCCGCGGCGAGCGGCTTCACGTCGCCCATGACGGAGACGAGCTTCTCGTCCTCGAAGAAGACCGTGAAGCGCGTGCGCTCGGCCATCTTGCCGCCCTTCTCGAGGCTGAAGTAGTAGTCCCAGCGGTTCGCGTGGAAGGCGTCGGCGAGCAGCGGCGTGCCGAGGATCTGGCGCACCTCGCTTCGCGTCATGCCCTTCTTCAGCTTCGCCGTGAGCTCGGGCGTGACGTAGTTGCCCTGCTGGATGTCGATCTTGTGGATCAACCCGCAGCCCGAGAGCGGGAGCGCGGCGGCGAGGACCAGGGAGGCGAGGCGCATGGCGACGGATGGGCGGGACAAGCGCGCATTATAGCAACCGCGCGAGCCCTTCCTCCCCGCGGCGAGGCGCGCTTTTCCCTGTATCATTTCCCGAGCCCCCCCGAAGCCGGTCCCATGAGCGATCCCCGCGATCTTCGCAATCAAGGACTGAAGGTCACCACCCCGCGGCTCAAGGTGCTCGACCTCTTCCAGACGAGCCCCGAGCGCCACCTCACCGCCGAGGACGTCTACCGCAAGCTCCTCGAGGAGCATTCCGACGTGGGGCTCGCCACGGTCTACCGCGTCCTCACGCAGTTCGAGCAGGCGGGGCTGCTCGTGCGCCACCACTTCGAGGGCGGCAAGGCCGTCTACGAGCTCAACCAGGGCAGCCACCACGACCACCTCGTGTGCCTGCAGTGCGGCCAGGTCGAGGAGTTCTACGACCCGGAGATCGAGAAGCGCCAGGCGAAGGTCGCGAAGGAACGCGGCTTCGCGATCCACGACCACCAGCTCTATCTCTACGCGGACTGCACCAAGCCGGACTGCCCGAACCGCCCGAAGAGCTGAGACGCCCGCCATGGGGGAAATGAGCGCCCGCGCGCTTCTCGCCACGCTCGCCCTCGCGGCGGTCTTCGCCGCGGCGCCCGCGGCCGCGCAGAAGGGCCCGCCGCCCGCGCCCGCCGCGGACGAGATCGCCGTCGGGGACCTCCCCCACGAGGCGCGCCAGACCATCGCGCTCGTGCGCAAGGGCGGCCCCTACCCCTACGCGAAGGACGGCGCGGTGTTCGGCAACCGCGAGAAGCGCCTGCCGCGGCAGAAGTGGGGCTACTACCGGGAATACACGGTCAAGACGCCGGGGGAGCGCACGCGCGGGGCGCGGCGCATCGTCGCGGGCAAGGGGGGCGAGTTCTACTACACCGAGGACCACTACAACACCTTCCGGCGGGTCCGGGAGTAGGATGCGCCATGCCCCTCGAAGCGCTCGAATCTCTGCTGGAAGATGGCCGCGGCGGCCTCTGGTTCCTGCCCGCGCGCGCGGACCCGAAGGCCGTGCAGTCGAAGGCGAAGGCCGCGGGCTTCGCCTGCTTCCACATCGACGGGGCGAAGATCGCGCGCAAGGAGCAGCTGCTCAACGCCGCGGCCACCGCGATGCGCTTCCCGAGCCACTTCGGCCACAACTGGGACGCGCTCGAGGAGTGCCTCACGGACATGGAGTGGGTCGACGCCGAGGGCTACCTCATCTACTACGACCACATCGACGGCCTGCTCCAGGCCCACCCGGACCAGTTCGAGACCTTCATCGAGATCGTGCGCGACGCGGTCGCCTCGTGGAAGGAGGACGGCACGCCCATGATCGTGCTGCTCTCGGGCGCGAAGGCGCCCAAGGGCGTGGCGAAGCTGCGCGAGACCGCGAAGGACGACTAGAGGCGCACCGGGATCCGCGTCTCGAGGCGGATCGCGCGCGCCGTGACCTTCGCGCGGTAGGCGAGGACTTCCACGCCGGCCGCCACGGCCTCGCGCAGGGTCCGGCCGTACGCGGGGTCGATCGCGTCCGCCGGCCGCACCTCCTCGACGTCGCCGCGCTGCACGCAATAGAGCTGCACGGGGCGCAGTCCCGCGCGCTTGAGGCGCACGAGCTCGCGCAGGTGCTTCGCGCCGCGCTCGCTCACCGCGTCGGGAAAGAGCGCCACGCCGCCCGCCACGGCGGCGGTCACGTTCTTCACCTCGACCCAGCAGGCCTTCCGGCGCGGCGCCTCGAGCACGAGGTCGATGCGGCTGCGCTCCTCGCCGAAGGGCACCTCGCGGCGGATGTCGCGGTAGCCCGCGAGCTCGGCGATGACGCCGTCCCGAACCGCCTCCTCGACGAGCGCGTTGGGCCGTCCCGTGTGGATGCCGACCATCACCCGGCCCACCTCGACGATCTCCCAGGTGTGGCGGTACTTGCGCGTGGGCGAGTCGCTCTCGGAGAGCCAGACGCGGCTGCCGGGCTCGCAGCAGCCGAGCATGGAGCCCGTGTTCGGGCAGGCGGCGGTGACCACGCCGCCCGCGGCGAGCTCCACTTCGGCGAGGAAACGCTTGTAGCGGCGCACCAGCCGGCCCTCGGCGAGGGCCGCCCCGAACCTCATCGCGCGCAGCCGCTCAGGCGGGCTTGCCCGCGCTGTCCTGGGCGGCGACCTGCGCGCGCACGTCGTCCATGTCGAGCGCCTTGGCGCGCGAGACGACCTGCTCGAAGGCGCCCTGCGGGAGCGCCCCGGGCTGGGAGAAGACGATGATCTGCTCGCGGAACACCATGAGCGTCGGGATCGAGCGGATCTGGAAGTGCGCCGCGATCTCCTGCTCCTCGTCGGTGTTCACCTTCGCGAACACCACGTCGGGGTGCTGCTCCGAGACTTTCTCGAAGACCGGGGCGAAGCCGCGGCACGGCCCGCACCAGGGGGCCCAGTAGTCGACGATCACCGTGGGGTTCGAGGTGACCACGGATTCGAAGTTCTCCTTCGTGAGCTCGACGACGGCCATCTAGTCCTCCAGGAGGGAGCGCAGCATCCACGCGGTCTTCTCGTGGACCTGCATGCGTTGCGTGAGCAGATCCGCGGAAGGCTCGTCGGCGGCCTTCTCGACCAGCGGGAAGACCTTGCGCGCGGTGCGCACCACCGCCTCCTGCCCCGCGACGAGCAGCCGGATCATCTCCTTCGCCTCGGGCGCGCCCTCGGTCTCCGGGATCGAGGAGAGCTTCGCGTAGGCCCTGTAGGTGCCCGGCGCGGGGTAGCCCAGCGCGCGGATGCGCTCGGCGATGAGGTCCACGGCGAGGGCGAGCTCGTTGTACTGCGTCTCGAACATGAGGTGCAGGGTCTGGAACATCGGACCCTTCACGTTCCAGTGGAAGTTGTGGGTCTTGAGATACAGCGTGTAGGTGTCGGCGAGCAGCCTCGAGAGGCCCTCGGCGATCCTCGCGCGATCCCTTTCCGCGATGCCGATGTCGATCGCGGGCGACTTCAACGCCTTGCCAGCCATTTCAGGATCTCCTTTCGGTCCATGCCGCCACTTTGAACGATCGCGTCCCGGGACGCCAATCGTCGTTTCCAATCCCCGGGATAGGGCGCGGCAATCGAATCGGGGATGGGGCCCATTCTAGGCAGGGGCGCGGGAGAGACCTTGCGCCGCCTCAACGAGCGAGCGCGCGAGGGCGGAGACGGACTTCGCCACGCGCGGCTCCTTGAGGGCCCCCGCCTCGTCGAAGGCCTCGTGGGCGCGGGGCACGGCCACCTGGGACCCGAGGACGGTGACGCCGAGGGTCGCGAGGATCTGGCGCAGGTGCGGCAGCGCCCGCACGCCGCCGAAGGCGCCGGGGGAGGCCGCCATCAGCGCGGCGACCTTGCCTTTCCAGGGCGCGAGCCCGCTCGCGGCACCCCGGCCGTCGCCGAGGTCGCGCGAGAGCCAGTCGATGGTGTTCTTGAGCAGCGCGGTCACCGACGAGTTGTTCTCGGGCGAGGCGATGAGCAACGCGTCGTGGGCGAGGAACAGCTCGCGCAGCCTCAGCGCGTTCGCGGGCATGCCCTCGGCCGCCTCGAGGTCGCCGTGGTAGAGCGGGACCGGGTAGTCGTCGAGGTCGACGAGCGTCACCTCGCCTCCCGCTTCGCGCGCGAAGGCGGCGGCCGCCCGGGCGAGCTTCTTGTTGAGGGAATCGCGCCGGGCGCTGCCGGCGAAGACGAGGATTCGGGCCATGGCGGTCTCCGGTTCAGGATTCGGCGAGCGTGCCCATGCGCCCCGTGCGGTAGGCGATCTCGGCCGCGCGCACCTGCTCGACGCTGTTCATCACGAAGGGGCCGTGGAAGACCAGCGGGCCCTCGGCGCTCGCGCCCCCGAGGAGCATGGCCTCGAGGGGCTGCGCGCCGGGATTCGCGAGGCGGATCGTCCCGCCGCCATCGGCGAACACCGCAAGCTCGCCCGCGGAGGCCTTCGCGGCACCCTCCGGGCCGAACGCTCCCGTGCCGGCGATCACGTAGGCGCCTGCCTCGAACGAGGGGGCGATCTCGAGCTCGATCGCGGCGCCGGGATCGAGGCTCGCGTAGGCGAGGAAGAGCGGCATCAGCGCCTCTGCCGGTCCCTTCGCCCCCGCGAGCTCGCCGCCGACGACGCGCAGCCGCGCGCCCGGCAGGCGCACTTCGGGGATGGCGGCCGCGTCGATCCTCCGGTAGCGCGGCGGCATCATCTTCATCGCCCGGGGCAGCGAGATCCAGAGCTGGATTCCGTGCTGGATCGTCTCGCCTCCCGCCTCGGGCAACGGCTTCTCGGAGTGCACGATCCCGCGGCCGGCCGTCATCCACTGGGCGCCACCCGCGGTCACGATCCCCGTGTGCCCGGCGGAATCGCGGTGCTCGTTGCGACCCGTGAGGAGGTAGGTGACGGTCTCGATCCCGGCATGGGGGTGGGGACCGACGCCGTCGTCTCCCCCGGTCACGCGGAAAGGCCCGAAGTGGTCGAGGAAGACCCAGGGACCCAGAGAATGGCGGCCGCGGACCGGGAGCGCCCTCTTCACGGAGAACGTCCCGGCGGAGGCCGGCTCGGAGGCGATGACGCGCTCGACGGCGCGCGAAGCGGGGGCGATGGCGCTCATTCCGGGCTCCTAACGGCGGTCCACGCTCCAGGCGCCGGGCCCGAAGCCCGCGACGAGGAGCATGCCGCCCATGATCGAGAGGTTCTTCATCAGGTGGATCATCTGGTCCTGCGCCGCCTGGGCGTCGAGCCCCGCGGGGTTGTGGAAGATGAGGGTGGCCGGAATGAGGAAAAGGAAGATCGCGAGCGCGGCCCAGCGCGCCTTCCAGCCGGCGACGAGCAGGAGCCCGCCGACGAGCTCGACGACGATCGCGCCGGCGAGCAGCACCTGGGCCATCGGCATCCCCTTCGAGGCCATGTAGCCGGCGGTGCCCTCGAAGCCGGTGATCTTGCCGAATCCGGAGACGACGAAGATCGTCGCGAGCAGGAACCGGCCCGCCAGCGTCGCGGCATTCTGGAGGTTGGTGTTCATCGTGGTCTCCTTCGTTTCGTGTGGATGGGGTCAGGCGAGATCGAAGAGCAGGACTTCCGCTCCCCGGCCGCCTTCGATGCGGATCTCGCGCTCGCCCGTGGCCTTGAGCGCGTCGCCCGCGCCGAGGGGCTGGCCGTTCACCTTCGCCTCGCCGCGCGCCAGGTGGACATAGGCCTTGCGCCCGGGAGCGAGCGCGTGGTGGGCCGCCTCGGCGCCGTCGAGAAGCGCGGCGTAGACGAAGGCGTCCTGGTGGATGGTGACCGAGCCCTCCCGCCCATCGGGGGAGGCGACGAGGCGAAGCCGCCCGCGCTTCGATGCGGCGTCGAAGTTCCTTTCCTCGTAGCTCGGCTTCACGCCGCGGCGATCCGGCTGGATCCAGATCTGGAGGAAGTGGACCGGCGCGCTCCCCGAGGGGTTGAACTCGCTGTGCATGACCCCGGTCCCGGCGCTCATGCGCTGGACGTTGCCCGGCCGGATGACCGAGCCGTTGCCCAGGCTGTCCTTGTGCTCGAGCTCGCCTTCGAGCACGTAGCTGATGATCTCCATGTCGCGGTGGCCGTGGGTGCCGAACCCCATCCCGGGCTGCACCCGGTCCTCGTTGATCACCCGCAGGGCCCCGAATCCCATGTGGGCCGGGTCGTGGTAGTCGGCGAAAGAGAACGAATGCCGGGAGTTGAGCCAACCGTGGTCGGCGAGGCCCCGGTCCTGGCTGCGGCGGATTTCAACCATGTCTGCCTCCTGTTTTGCCTGTTGGATAGAACGTTGATATGCATGATATGGTTGATGTTTATCCGATAAAAGCGAAGAATACTGACCAAGTCGTTCTGAATCTTCGAACATGAAGCTGACCCTCGATGCCCTGCAGGTCCTCGACGCGATCGACCGCAAGGGCTCCTTCGCGGCCGCCGCCGAGGAGCTGCACCGGGTGCCGTCAGCGATCACTTACTCCGTGCAGCAGGTCGAGCAGGCGCTCGATGTCCTGGTGTTCGACCGCCGGGGTCACCGGGCGAAGCTCACCGAGGCCGGCCGGGAGCTGCTCGACGAGGGCCGGCACCTGCTGCGCGCCGCGGCGGACCTCGAGTGCCGCGTCCAGCAGGTGGCCAAGGGCTGGGAGGCGGAGCTGCGCATCGCCGTGGACACCCTGATCGGCCTCGACAAGCTCTTCGGGGTCGTCGCGGAGTTCTACGAGCAGGACTCGGGCACGCGGCTGCGCTTCCTCCACGAGGTCCTCGGGGGGACTTGGGATGCGCTCGCCTCGGGTCGCGCGGACCTCGCCATCGGCGCCTCGGGGGACGCGCCCGCGGGCGCCGCCTACACCGCGAAGCCGATCGGCCGCGTCGAAATGGCGCTGGTCGCGGCACCCTTCCACCCCCTCGCGAAGGTCGCGGGGCCGGTCACCGAGGCGGAGCTCGTCCGCCACCGCGCGGTGAGCATCGCCGACAGCTCGCGCCTGCTGCCGCCGCGCACCGTGGGGCTGCTCTCGGGCCAGGACCTGCTCACGGTCGCCACGCTCGAGGCCAAGGTCGCCGCCCACGTCGCGGGCCTCGGCGTGGGCTGGCTGCCGCGCTGGATCGCCGAGCGCGAGCGATGGGCCGGCCGGCTCGTGATCCTCGAGGCCGAGGCGCCGCGCCCGGGCGGGGACATCGTGGTGGCCTGGCGCCCGGCCTCGGCGGGCAAGGCCGCCAAGTGGTTCGTCAAGCGCGTCGAGGACCCGCTCGTGGCGGCCTCCCTCCTGTCGTGAGCGCCGCGCGTGCCGCCCGGTACCGGGGGCGCTTCGCCCCCTCCCCCACGGGCCCGCTGCATTTCGGCTCGCTCGTCGCCGCCGTGGCGAGCTGGCTCGATGCGCGGGCGGCGGGCGGCGAGTGGCTCCTGCGCGTCGAGGACCTGGACGCGCCGCGCACCGTTCCCGGTGCCGCCGACGCGATCCTGCGCGCCCTCGAGGCCTTCGGCCTCGGCTGGGACGGCGAGGTCACCCGGCAGAGCTCGCGCGGCGAACTCTACGCCGCCGCGCTCGAGCGGCTGCGCGCCGCGGGCGTTCTCTATCGCTGCCGCTGCTCGCGCCGGGAGATCGCGGATTCCGCCCTCCGGGGGGTCGAAGGGGCGATCTATCCCGGCACCTGCCGCGACCTGGGCATCGGCGCGGACGTTCCCGCGGCCGAGCGCGTGCGCACCACCGACGAGGAAATCGCGTTCGTGGACCGCGTCCAGGGGCGCGTCGCGCAGCGCCTCGCCTCGGAGGTCGGAGACTTCGTGCTGCGGCGCCGCGACGGCCTCGTGGCCTACCAGCTCGCCGTCGTCGTGGACGATGCCGAGCAGGGGATCACCGACGTCGTGCGCGGCGCGGACCTGCTGCTCTCGACGCCCCGGCAGATCCTGCTGCAGCGGCTCCTCGGAGCGGCCACGCCCCGCTACCTTCACATCCCCGTCGCGACCCGCGGGGGCGAGAAGCTCTCGAAGCAGACGCTCGCGCCCGCGGTCGAGCCCGCCCACGCGCCCGAGTCGCTCCGGGCGGCGCTGCGCTTCCTCGGCCAGGATCCCCCCGAAGCCGCCGGCGTCGCGGAGCTGCTGCGCGAAGCGCTCCGCCGCTGGGATCCCGCGCGCATTCCTCAGCGCCAGTGCCTGGAACTGGAGTCGAAAATGGGGACTGTCCCCATTTTCGGTTTGTAACAATCAGCCCGCTCGGAGAATGTTACAGACCAAAAATGGGGACTGTCCCCATTTTTGAATCCGGATCAGAAGCCGATGGCGCAGCCGTCCTTGCGGTGGTCCGAGGCGGCGCAGTAGCCGTCGTCGAGCCGGTAGGCGAGTTGCGCGCCCCCGAAACCGAACATCGCCACTTCGGAATCGACGATGCGGTGGCCGCGCCGCGCGAGTTCCTCGCGGACGGCGGGCCTCACTTCCGCCTCGAGGCTCACGGTGAAATCCGGGTTCACGATCCAGCGCGCGCCGTCGGAGCAGGCCTGCGGATTCTGGCCGTAGTCGACCAGGCGCACCACCATCTGGACGTGCCCCTGCGGCTGCATGGCCCCGCCCATCACGCCGAAGCTCATGAGCGGCTGGCCGTTGCGCGTGAGGAAGCCCGGGATGATCGTCTGGTACGGGCGCTTGCGGGGCGCGACGAGATTCGGGTGGCCCGCAGCGAGGCTGAAACCCGCGCCCCGGTTCTGCAGGCTGATGCCGGTGCCGGGCACCACCACGCCGGAGCCGAAGCCCATGTAGTTCGACTGGATGAAGGAGACCATCATCCCGGCTTCGTCGGCGGCCGTGAGGTAGATCGTGCCGCCGGCTCTCGGCGCGCCCGCCTTGTGCTCCTGCGTGCGTTTCATCGCGATCATCTTCGCCCGGGAGGCGAGATAGGCGGGATCGAGGAGCTCGGCGGGCGTGACCTGCATCGCCGCGGGATCGGCGACGAAGCGGTAGACGTCCGCGAAGGCGAGCTTCATCGCCTCGAGCTGCAGGTGCAGGCTGTCGGCGGAATCGACCGGATGGGAGGCGAGGTCGAAATTCGCGAGGATGCCGAGCGCCATCAGCGCGGCGATCCCCTGGCCGTTGGGCGGGATCTCGTGGAGGCGGTGGCCCCGATAGTCGATGCCGATCGGCTCCACCCAGTCGCAGCGGTGCGCCGCCAGGTCCTCGGCCGTCATCGCGCCGTCGTCGGCGCGGCTCGCGAGCGCGATGCGCTCCGCGAGGCGCCCGCGGTAGAAGCTCTCGCCCTTGGTCGCGGCGATCTCCTCGAGCGTTTCCGCCTGCTGGGGGCAGTAGAACTTCTCGCCGGCGTAGGGCGCGCGGTCCTTCGGCAGGAACGTCCAGGAGAATTCCGAGAAGCCCTTGAAGTTCGGCGCCTGCCGCGCCCAGTTCGACGCCGTGATGGGCGAGACCATGAAGCCCTCGCGCGCGTAGCGGATCGCGGCCTCGAAATGCGCCTCGAAGGGGAGCTTGGCGTAGCGCTGGGCGAGCGCGGCCCAGGCGGACACGCAGCCGGGCACCGTCACGGCGTCCCAGCCGAGGATGGGCATCGCCTCGCGGCCCGCGAACCGCTCCGGGGTCCACCCGGCCGGGGCGCGCCCCGAGGCGTTCAGGCCCACGAGCTGCTTGCCGTCCCAGAGGATCGCGAAGGCGTCCGAGCCGATCCCGTTCGAGGTGGGCTCGACGACCGTCAGCGTGATCGCCGCGGCGAGCGCCGCGTCCACCGCGTTGCCGCCCCGGGCGAGCATCGAGAGGCCCGCCTGCGCGGCGAGGGGCTGGGAGGTGGCGACGACGTTCTTCGCGAGAACGGGCATCCGCTGCGAGGCGTACGGGAAATCCCAGGAGAACATGGCAGGCGGCTGCGGAGGCTCGGCGAAGTCGTGCGGACGTGCTTCATGTTAGCACCGCCGTCCCCCGCGGGCGTAATCTAGCGGCGGGAGGGTTCCATGACGCAGGAAATTTCCGCGCTCGTCTTCGACGCGTACGGCACGATCTTCGACGTCCATTCGGTCGCCGAGCGCGCCGAGGCCCTCTTTCCCGGCCGGGGCGCGGCGCTCTCGCGCGCGTGGCGCGCCAAGCAGCTCGAGTACACCTGGCTTCGAAGCCTCATGGGCCGCTACGAGGACTTCAACCGCGTCACCGCCTCGAGCCTCGAATGGGCCCTCGAGTCGCTCGGCCTCGAGGCCGACGACGGGGCCCGGCGCGCGCTCATGGACGAGTACCGGCGGCTCGCGCCCTTCCCCGAGGCCGGGGGGGCGCTCGACGCCCTGGCCCGCGTGAAGCCGCTCGCGATCCTCTCCAACGGGCACCCGGAGATGCTCGAGGCCGTGGTCGAGGCGAGCGGGCTGCGCGGCCTCTTCCGCGGCGGGGTGCTGAGCGTGCACAAGGCCGGGATCTTCAAGCCGCACCCGAGCGTGTACCGCATCGCCGAGGACCGGCTGGGCGTCCCCCGCGCGCTCGTGGGATTCGTCTCCTCCAACGGGTGGGACGCGGCGGGCGCGAAGGCCTTCGGGTTCCGCGCCTACTGGGTGAACCGCGCCGGAGCGCCCGTCGAACGCCTCGGCGTACGGCCCGACGCCACCGTCGCCAATCTCGCGGAGCTGGTCCCGCTCCTCGCGTAGAAAATGGGGACAGTCCCCATTTTCGGCTTGTAACAGTCTTCGTACAGGCTGAATGTTACAAACCAAAAATGGGGACTGTCCCCATTTTTCTATTCCTGGAAGGCTTCCTCGCGCTTCTTGCGCAGGGCCGGGGCGAAGACGAGGGCGAGGAGCACGGCCGAGAGCGCGAGCAGCGTCGCGCTGATCGGGCGCGTGACGAACACCGCCGGGTCGCCGCGCGACAACAGCAGCGCCCGCCTCAAGTTCTCCTCCATCATCGGCCCGAGCACGAAGCCGAGCAGCAGCGGCGCGGGCTCGCAGTCGAGCTTCATGAACGTGTAGCCGATGAGCCCGAAGAGCGCGGCGAGCAGCACGTCCATCCAGGCGTTGTTGATCGAGTAGACCCCGATGCAGCAGAAGATGAGGATCGCGGGGTAGAGGAAGCGGTACTCGACGGTGAGCAGCTTCACCCACATGCCGATGAGCGGGAGGTTGAGCACCACGAGCAGGAAGTTGCCCACCCACATGCTCGCGATCATTCCCCAGAAGAGGTCGGGCTTCGCGGTCATGATCTGCGGACCCGGCTGGATGCCGTGGATGATCATGGCGCCGATCATGAGGGCCATCACCGGGTTCGAGGGGATGCCGAGCGTGAGCAGCGGGATGAAGGAGGTCTGCGCCGCGGCGTTGTTGGCCGACTCGGGCGCGGCCACGCCCTCGATCGCGCCCTTGCCGAACTTCCCCGGGTCCTTCGAGAGCTTCTTCTCGAGCGTGTACGCCGAAAAGGCGCCCAGCACCGGGCCGCCCCCCGGCAGGATGCCGAGGGAGGCGCCGAGCGCGGTGCCGCGCAGCGTGGGGAGCGACGCCCGCCTGATGTCCTGGAGGTTGGGCAGCAGGCCCGCGATGCGCTTGGTGAACACCTCGCGCTTCTGGCCGTGCTCGAGGTTGCGGATGATCTCCCCGAAGCCGAACACGCCCATGGCGATGGGGCCGATGCCGATGCCGTCGATGAGCTCCGCGAGGCCGAAGTTGTAGCGCGCCACGCCCGAGTTCACGTCCGTGCCCACGAGGCCGATGAGCAGCCCCAGCACGATCATCGCCACCGCCTTGATGAGCGAGCCGTGCGCGAGCACGACCGCCGCGATGAGGCCCAGCACCATGAGCGAGAAGTAGTCCGCGGGGCCGAACTTGAGCGCGAGCTCCGCGAGCGGCGGGGCGAAGGCGGCGATGAGCAGCGTCGCCACGCTCCCCGCGAAGAACGAGGCGAGCGCCGCGATGCCGAGCGCCTTGCCGGCGTTGCCCTGCCGCGCCATCTGGTAGCCGTCGAGGCAGGTGACCACGGACGACACCTCCCCGGGCAGGTTCACGAGGATCGCCGTCGTCGATCCCCCGTACTGCGCGCCGTAGTAGATGCCCGCGAGCATGATGAGCGCGGAGACCGGCGGCAGCACGAAGGTCGCGGGCAGCAGCATCGCGATCGTCGCGATCGGGCCGATGCCCGGCAGCACGCCGATGAGGGTGTCTAGCATCACGCCGACGAAGCAGTAGAGGATGTTGGAGCCGGCGAGCGCGATCGAGAAGCCGAGGCTCAGGTTCGAGAGCAGTTCCATGGCGGGCCCCTAGACGCGGCAGAGCTTGAACTGCTCGAAGAACTCGAACCCCGGGCACAGCGGGATCGGCAGCTTCAGCCCGAAGACGAAGACGAGCGAGCAGAAGACCACCAGGCCCGCGGCGAGCACGAGCGTGCTTCGCAGGCGGAACTCCGGCCCGCCGTAGCTCGACAGGATCACCACCATGAGGCCGGCGAGGACCATGCCGATCACCTTGAGCAGCAGCCCGAAGGCGACGATCGGGCCGAGGACCCAGAAGATCGGCTTCCAGTGGAACTTGTCCACCTTGAGCCCGTCGCTGCGCATCCCGCCGATGGCGATCGCGATTCCCAGGCCGGCGAGGAGCAGCCCGAGATAGAACGGGAAGAATCCCGGGCCCATGCGCGCCGCCGTCCCCAGCTTGTAGTCCCAGGCGATGACCGCGAAGACCGCGCCGATCGAGGCGAACATCACCCCCGCCCAGAAGTCGCGGGGATTGCGGATCCAGTTCTTCATGCGCGTCTCCCGCCGGCGTGCGCCGGCTCCCTCCCGTTGTTGTCCGCGTGGCGCGCGGGGCGCCGGGGCGGCCGGCCGCGCGGGCCGACCGCCTTTTCCTCAGTATAGGCCCCGGGCGCCCGCCCCCGTCATTTCACGAGGCCGAGGAGCTTCGCCGCCGCGAGGTAGGCCTTGCGCCGCTCCTCCATGAACGCCGGCACCTTGTCGTGGGTCACGTCGACGAGCTCGAAGCCGCCCTCGAGCATCTTCCCGCGGAATTCCGGGTCGCGGTTGATCTCCGAGAACATGTCCGAGAGGCGCGCGCGCAGGTGCTCCGGCGTCGATTTCGGCACGCCGATGCCGCGGATCGCGCCGTCGACCCAGTCGAGGCCGAGTTCGCGGAAGGTCGGCACGTCGGGAAAGAGCGCCAGGCGCTTCTCCGTGGCCACCGCGAGCACGCGGCACTTGCCCTTCTGCGCGAGCGCGAGCGTCGAGTAGGACATGGCGCCGTCCACGTGGCCGCCGAGCAGCGAGGAGATGAGGTCCCCGGTGCCCTTGAAGGCCACGTAGGTCGTCTTCACGCCCGCTTCCTGGTTGAAGCGCTGGTGGGCCGCGTGGTTCGCCGAGTTGGTGCCCGAGCCGGCGAAGTTGAGCTTGCCGGGATTCGCCTTCGCCGCCGCGACGAGGTCCTGGTAGGTCTTGAAGGGCGACTCGTTCCTCACGATGATCGCGTCGGGCGTGTACTGGAAGAAGTGGATGGTGGTGATGTCCTCGGTCCTGTACTGGACGTTGCCCTCGAGGGGCTGGAGGACGATGTGCGGCAGGTTCGTGCCCATCACCGTGTAGCCGTCGCCCGGGATGCCGTTGAGCTGCGACCACGCGAGCGCGCCTCCCGCGCCGGGCTTGGACTCGATCACCAGCTCCTGGCCGAACTTGCGCCGGAAGACGCCCTGCTGAAGGCGCGCGGCGATGTCGGACTCGCCGCCGGGCGCGAAGGGAATGATGTAGCGGATGGCCTTCTCGGGGAACGCCGCCCGCGCGGGAAGCGCGAGGCCGGCGGCCAGGGTACCGCCCGCAACCAGGAAATCGCGTCGCTTCATGCCCGACTCCTCCTCATTGTTCGTGACGGGCCCCTGCGGGGCTCCGGCCGCCATGTATACCGGCTTCGGCGGCTTTTTGCCATGACCGGGCGCGCGCCGCGGCCGCCCGCGCCTCTTGTGCGCCGCCGCATCCGGGCGCCCCGCGCGGGGCGCGGCTAGAGCGCCGCGGCGATCGCGGTGCCGACCTCGACCGTGCTCGCGCGCCCGCCCATGTCGCGCGTGCGCGGTCCCTCGGCGAGCACCTTTTCGATCGCCTTGACGATCGCCTCGGAGGCCTCCGGATGCCCGAGGTGGTCGAGCATCATCGCCCCGGACCAGATCTGGCCGATGGGGTTGGCGATGCCCTGGCCGGCGATGTCGGGGGCGCTGCCGTGCACCGGCTCGAAGCACGAGGGGAACTCGCGCTCCGGGTTGATGTTCGCCCCCGGCGCGATGCCGATGGTGCCGGTGCAGGCGGGCCCGAGGTCCGAGAGGATGTCGCCGAAGAGGTTCGAGCCCACGACGACGTCGAACCAGTCCGGGTGCTGCACGAAGTGCGCCGTGAGGATGTCGATGTGGTACTGCGCGGTCTTCACGTCCGGGTACTCGGCCGAGATCGCCTTGAAGCGCTCGTCCCAGTAGGGCATCGTGATCGCGATGCCGTTCGACTTCGTCGCCGAGGTGACGTGCTTGCGCCGCCTCTTGCGGGCGAGCTCGAAGGCGTAGCGCATGATGCGGTCCGTCCCCTTGCGCGTGAACACCGTGAGCTGCGTGACGAACTCCGATTCCTGCCCGTGGTAGATCCGCCCGCCCATCGAGGAGTACTCGCCCTCGTTGTTCTCGCGCACGACCCAGAAGTCGATGTCGCCGGGCTTGCGGTTGGCGAGCGGGCTCGGCACCCCGGGCATGAGCCGCACCGGGCGCAGGTTCACGTACTGGCGGAACTCGCGGCGGATCGGGATCAGCAGGCCCCAGAGGGAGACGTGGTCGGGCACGCCGGGGAAGCCCACCGCCCCCAGGTAGATCGCGTCGTGCCCGCGGATCTGCTCGAGCCCGTCCTCGGGCATCATGCGCCCGTGCTTCGCGTAGTGCTCGCAGCTCCAGGGCTTCTCGTCCCAGCGGAACGCGAGGCCGAACCTGCGCCCCGCGGCCTCGAGGACGCGGATGCCCTCGGGCACCACCTCGGTGCCGATGCCGTCGCCGGGGATCGTGGCGATGCGATAGGTCTTCACGGTTTTCCTTTCAGTCGGCGAAGAACGATTCGAGCTCGGCCGCGACGAGGTCGGGGACCTCCTCGGGCAGGTAGTGGCCCGCGGCAAGCGCCTTGCCGCGGACGTCGGCGGCCACGCGACCCCAGTCCTCGAGCGGCCGGAAGCAGCGCTCGACCACGCCGTGCGCGCCCCAGAGGGCGAGGAGCGGCACGGCGAGCCGGCGCCCGGCCACGCGGTCGGCGCGGTCATGCTCGAGGTCGATGGTGGCGGCCGCGCGGTAGTCCTCGCAGCTCGCGGCGATCGCCTCCTTCGTGAAGCAGCGCTCGTACTCCGCCCAGGCCGCGGGCGCGAAGGGCTTCATGCCCGCGGCCCCGTCGCCCATCTTGTGGCGCAGGTAGAAGCGCGGGTCCGCGCCGATCAGGGTCTCGGGGATGGGCGCGCTCTGGATGAGGAAGAACCAGTGCCAGTAGGCGCGCGCGAAGTCCATGTCGGTCTGCTCGTACATCGCGAGCGTGGGCGCGATGTCGAGCACCGCGAGCTTCGCGACCGCCTCCGGATGGTCCGCCGCGAGCCGGTGGGCGACGCGCCCTCCCCGGTCGTGGCCGGCGAGGAGGAAGCGCCCGTGGCCGAGCGCGCGCATGAGCCCGACCTGGTCGCGCGCCATCTCGCGCTTGGAGTAGGCCGCGTGGCCCGCGCCCCCGGGGGGCTTCGCGGAATCCCCGTAGCCGCGCAGGTCCGCGGCGACCAGGTCGAAGCGCGTGGCGAGGCGCGGCGCCACGCGGTGCCAGATCGCTAGCGTCGGCGGAGAGCCGTGCCGGAGCAGGGGCGGGGGGGCCCCGCGCCGGGGGCCCACGACCGCGTGGATCTCGACGCCGTTCACGGCGATGCGTTCGCGCCGGAAGCCCGGGAAGAGGGGGTGAGCATCGCCCATGGGGCGATTATGCCCCGGGGCGATTGACGCGAATCAAGCGGCCGCGGCGCGATTCGCGTACAAAGCGTATCAACTCCTCCCGGAACTGCGCGCAGGCCATGACCGATTCCTCCCCGGTTGCGGACGTCCTCGTCGTCGGCGGCGGCCTCTCCGGGCTCGCCACCGCGTTCGGGCTCGAGCGTCGCGGCGCCCGCGTCGCGCTCTTCGAGGCGGCGGAGCGCCCCGGCGGGGCGATCGGCACCCGAAGCCGCGACGGCTTCCTCTTCGAGGCCGGCCCCAACAGCGCGCTCGACACCTCGCCCCTCATCGGCGAGCTGCTCGAGGCCGCGGGCGTGGCCGGCGAGCGCCGGAGTGCCAGCAAGGTCGCCGACACGCGCTTCGTGGTGAAGGGCGCGCGCCCCGTGGCGCTGCCGATGTCGCCGGGCGCCTTCCTCGCCACCCCCCTCTTCTCGTTCGGCGCGAAGGCGCGCCTCGCCCTCGAGCCCTTCATCGCCCGGCACCGCGGCGCCGGGGAGGAGAGCATCGCGCAGTTCGTGCGCCGGCGCCTCGGCGTCGAGTTCCTCGACTACGCGATCGAGCCCTTCGTGGCCGGCATCTACGCGGGCAACCCCGAGCGCCTGTCGGTGCCGGGCGCCTTCCCGAAGCTCCATGCCCTGGAGCAGCGCTACGGCAGCCTCATCCTCGGCGCGATCCTCGGCGCCCGCGAGCGGCGCAAGCGCGCGGAGACCGCGAAGAACACCGCGAAGAGCTTCTCGTTCGCGCGGGGCATGCAGACGCTGACGGACGCCCTCGCCCGCGGGATCGCCGAAGTGAACCTCGGCGCGCGCGCCGTTTCCCTCGCCGGCGCGCCCGGCGGCGGCTTCGCGGTGCAATTCGAGCGCTCCGGCGCGACCTTCACCCGCAGCGCGCGCGGCGTGGTGCTCGCGGTGCCCGCGCACGAGGCGGCGAGGCTCGTCCGCCCGATCGCCCCGGGCGCGGCGGCCGCCCTCGGCGAGATCGAGTATCCGCCGGTGAGCGTGGTGGCGAGCGCCTACCGGCGCGAGGACGTGGCCCACGCCCTCGACGGCTTCGGGTTCCTCGCCCCGCGCGTGGAGGGCCGCGCCGTCCTCGGCTGCCTCTTCTCGAGCTCGATGTTCGAAGGGCGCTCGCCCGAGGGCCGCGTGCTCCTCACGACCTTCGTGGGCGGGCGCCGCGATCCCGAGCTCGCGGCCGCCGACGACGCGACGATCGCCTCCCGGGTCGCCGAGGAGCACCGGGCGCTGCTCGGCGCGCGCGCCGGCGCCCTGTGGCACGAGGTCACCCGCTGGCCGCGGGCGATCCCGCAATACGAGCTCGGCCACCTCGGGCGCATCGCCCGCGTGGCCGAGGCCGAGAAGGCGCTGCCGGGGCTGCGCTTCTGCGCGAACTGGCGCGGCGGCGTTTCCGTGGGCGATTGCATCGCCAACGCGCACGCCACGGCGCAATCCCTCGGCGAGTGGCTGCGCGCTCCCGCGCCTTCGCCCTGAGCCCGCGCGGACCTCAGCCGCGCGCCTCTCCCAGAACGCGCGCCGTGTGGCGCGCGATCACCGCCTCCTCGTCGGCGTGCATGACGCGCGCCTCGACGGCGCTCCCGGGCGCCGTGATGCGCCCGCGGCCCGCGGCGTTCGCCGCCGGGTCGGGCGCGAGCCCCATCCACGCGAGGCCCGCGACGATGCGCCCGCGGATCGCGTGGGCGTTCTCGCCGATGCCGCCGGTGAACACCAGCAGGTCGAGGCCCCCGATCGCGGCCGCCATCGCCGCGATCTCGCGGCGCGCGTGCTCGACGAAATAGTCGAGCGCCTCGCGGGCCGCCACCGAGGCCGAGGCCTCGAGCTCGCGCAGGTCCCCCGAGATCCCCGAGAGCCCCTTCAGCCCCGATTCGCGGTAGAGGAGCGTGGAGAGCGAGGACGCGTCCATCGCGCGGCGCTCGAGGAGGTAGAGCAGCACGCCGGGGTCGATCCGGCCGCAGCGCGTGCCCATGGGCAGCCCGTCGAGCGGCGAGAAGCCCATCGTCGTCGCGACCGAGCGGCACTCCCGCATCGCGCAGAGCGACGCCCCGTTCCCGAGGTGCGCGACGACGACGCGCCCGAGCGCCCGGGGGCCGCCCTCCTGGGCGAGGCGCGCCGCGATCGACTCGTAGTTCAGGCCGTGGAAGCCGTAGCGGCGCACTCCCGCGTCGAAGTGCGCGCGCGGCAGGGCGAAGCGCTGGTTCAGCTCGGGCTGGGTGCGATGAAATGCGGTGTCGAAGCAGGCCACCTGCGGCACGCCGGGGAAGGCCGCGCGCGCGGCGCGCACGCCCGCGAGGTTGTGCGGCTGGTGCAGGGGCGCGAGGGGTTCGAGCGCCGCGAGCTCGCCGAGCACGCGCTCGTCCACCGCCACGGGATGGCCGAACGCGGTCCCGCCGTGCACGACGCGATGGCCCACACCCGCCACGCGCGCGCCGGGCGCGTGCGCGCCGATCGCGGCGAGGATCGCGGCGAGCGCGTCGGCGTGCGCCGCCGGCGCGCCGCCCGGCCCGGCGAGGGCGCCCTCGGCGAGGATCGCTCCGGCGGCGTCGCGCACGCGCAGCCGCGCCGCCCCGCCCGGCCCCGCCGCGAGGCCCTCGGCGAGCCCCGAGAGCCGCGGCGCGCCCACCGGCCCGGCGGCCGGGAACAGCGCGAACTTGATCGACGAGGAGCCGGCGTTGAGCGTGAGGACATGGTCTTCCATGGGTGCCGGCTCAGGCCGCGGAGGGCAGCAGGTCGAGGAGCTTGAGCCGCTGCACCTTGCCCGAGGGGCCGCGGGGAAGCTCCTCGACGAAGTGGATCGCCTTCGGCGTCTTGTAGCGTCCGAGGTGCTCGAGGCAGAAGGCGCGCAGGTCCTCCGCGGAGCACGCCGCGCCCGGCCGGCGCACGACGCAGGCGACGACCTCCTGACCGTAGTGCCGGTCCGGCACGCCGACGGCGGCCGCGTCGAGCACCGCGGGATGGCGCAGCAGCACCTCGTCGATCTCGCGCGGCGCGATGTTCTCGCCCCCCTTGATGATGAGCTCCTTGATGCGGCCGGTGACGAAGAAGTAGCCCTCGGCGTCGCGCACGCCGATGTCGCCCGTGCGCAGCCACCCGCCGGGGAAGAAGGCGGCGGCGCTCGCCTCGGGGTTCTTGTAGTAGCCGGGGGTGACCTGCGGGCCGCGGATCGCGATCTCGCCGGGAGTGCCGTCGGCGACGGGCTCGCCGCGCTCGTCGACGATGCACGCCTCGCACCCCGACGGGCGGCCGACGGAACCCACCTTGCGCCGCGCGGGATCGAGCGGGTTGGAAAAGGCGGGCGCCACGGTCTCGGTGAGCCCCATGGTCTCGACGATGCCGATGCCGAACTTGCGCTCGAAGGCGCGATGGTGCTCCGGGGGCAGCGCCGCCGAGGCCGAGCGGCAGAAGCGGATCGCGGAGAGCGCTTCGCGCGCCGGGGCCTCGCCCTCGAGCAGGTAGCTCACGACCGTGGGCACGACGTTGATCCAGGTGCACCGGAAGCGGGTCGCGAGGTCCCAGAACGCCTTGGCCGAGAAGCGCGGCGGCATCGCGAGCGAGCCGCCGTGCGCGAGCGGGGCGAGCATCGTCACCGCGAAGGCGTTGATGTGGTAGAGCGGCAGGATCGCGGCCACGCGGTCCCCGGGGCCGAGCGCGTGCTCGGCGCTGATGGCGAGCGCGTTCGCCACGAGGTTCGCCTGGGTGAGCATCACGCCCTTGGGCTTGCCGGTGGTGCCCGAGGTGTACATGAGCAGCGCCAGGCGATCGGGCGGCGGCGGGGCGAGGGGCGCGTCGCCGTCCTCCTCGCGCTCCGCGGCGAGCGTCGCCGCGTCCGGGTCGACCTCGACCACGCGCACCGGCCTCGCGAAGCCGGAGACCAGCTCGCGCACGCGCGGCGCCCAGTCGGGCGAGGCGAAGACGAGGCGGCCGTCCGAGTGGTCGAGGACGTAGCGCATCTGCTCGGGCTGGGCGAGCAGGTTCACCGGGTTCACGCAGTAGCCGCCGGCCATCGCGCCGAGCAGCAGCCGCACGGTCGCGAGCCCGTTGGGCATCACGACGCAGACGTGGGCGCCTTCCGGGAGACCCTCGCGCGCGAGCATCGCCGCCACGCGCCGGCAGGCGCGGCCGAGCTCCCCGAAGCTCAAGCTCGCGCCCGTGTCGGTCGCGATGAGATAGGTCGCCCCGGGCCTCGCGAGCGCCTGCGACTCGACGAGCTCCGCGATCGTCGCGGGAGCGCTCGCGCCGCCCACCTCAGCGCCCCCAGCGCGCGAAGTACTCGCCCAGGAGGTCCTCGAGGGCCGGGACGCGCTCGGGCAGCGGCCGCGCGATGCGCGTGATGTTCAGGTACTGGCGCACGTTGAGATTGTCCGAGAAGTTGTTGCGCCCCCAGGTGCCGCAGCCCATGGAGAGCGACACGGGCAGCCCGTTCGAGAAGCTCCCGCCGTTGGCGATGCAGTGCGCCTGGTTGACGATCACGCGCGCGACGGGGAGCGTCAGCCCCAGGTCGAGGGCGCGGTCCTCGCGCGCGCTGTGCAGCGACACCGAATGCCCCGCGCCCTGGAAGGCGTAGAGGCGCCGGACGATGTCCTTCGCGGCCTCGAAATCCCGCGCCCGGTAGACGGCGAGGACCGGCGAGAGCTTCTCGCCGGAGAAGGGATCGTCGGGCCCGAAGCCGTGGCCCTCGACCATCAGCACGCGCGCGGCCTGCGCGGCGGCGTCCGTGATCCCCGCGAGGCGGGCGATCGCCCCCGCGCCCTGGCCGATCACCGCCGGGGAGAGCCGGCCCTCGTTCCACATCGCGCGGCGCAGGCGCTCGCGGTCGCCCCCCTGCACGAGGACGCAGCCCTCGCGCGCGAGCGCGGCGAGCATCGCCTCCGCGATGGGCTCGAGCAGCACCACGCTGTTCTCCGAGGAGCAGCTCGTCGCGTGGTCGAAGGTCTTGGAGAGCACGATCTTCGCCGCCGCGGCCTCGAGCTCCGCGGTCTCGTCGACGATCGCCGCGACGTTGCCCGCGCCCACGCCGAAGGCGGGCGTGCCGCTCGCGTAGGCGGCGCGCACGTTGGCCTGGGAGCCCGTGGCCACCACGAGGTCCGAGCGGCGCATCAGCTCCGCGGTCGCCTCCTTCGTGACCGGCGCGGGGAGCATCTGCACGAGGTCGCGCGGGGCGCCGATGCGGTCGAACTGCGCGTGGACGAACTCGAGGAGCCGCGCGCAGGTGGACGCGCCCTTGGGCGAGGGGGCGACGATCACCGCGTTTCTCGCCTTGAGCGCGTTGATGATCTTGTTCGCGGGCGTGGCGGCGGGGTTCGTCGAGGGCGTGATCGCGCACACGACGCCCACGGGGCGCGCGATCTCGACGAGCCCGCGCGCCGGGTCCTCGGCGATGACGCCCACGGTCTTCATCCCGCGCAGGTCGCGCAGAAGCCCCAGGGTCTTGCGGTGGTTCTTGAGGACCTTGTCGCCGACGTCGCCGATGCCCGTCGCCGCCACCGCGAGCTCGGCGAGCTCGCGGTTGCGCCCGGGCTCGAGGATCGCCCAGCCGGCGGCGGCCACGAGCTCATCCACGCGGGCCTGGTCGTAGCCCTCGGCGACGGCCTGCGCGGCGCGCGCGCGCGCGACCAGCGCCTCCACCGCCGGCATCGAAGGCGCGCCGGTGCCCGCGTCAGCCGGATTGGACATGGTCGTGCCGGGGCGCGCGCAGGCGCTTGAAGGCGGCCTTCGCGAGGGGCCAGGCGAGGCCCGCGGCGGCGAGGGCGAGGATGGTGCCGCTGATGGGGCGCGTGAAGAACACGGTCCAGTCGTTGTCGTAGCTCACCATGGTGGTCATGAAGTTCGTCTCCGCGAGCGGCCCGAGGATGGTGCCGAGCACGAGTGGGGCGATGGGGAAGTCGAAGCGCTCGAAGAGGAAGCCGAGCACGCCGAAGGCGGCGATCACGTGCAGGTCGGAGAGGTTGTTGCGCGTGGCGAAGGCGCCCACGAAGCAGAAGACCACGACGAAGGCCGAGACGATGGCCTCGGGCGCCTCGAGCACCTTGCACAGCGGCCGGATGGCGAAGTAGCCGAGGATGCACATGCCCACGACCCCGAGGAACACCGTCGCGAACACCGTGTAAACGAGCTCGGGGCTCGAGACGAACACCTGCGGCCCGGGCTGGATGCCGTGCAGGAGGAACGCGGCGAGGATGATTGCGGTGGCGCCGCTGCCGGGGATGCCCATGGTGAGCAGCGGCACCAGCGCCCCGCCCACGGAAGCCGTTGCGGCGGACTTCGCGGCGACGATGCCCTCGGGCGCGCCGCTGCCGAGTGCCGCGGCATTGCGGCCGTACTGGCTCTCGATGCCGTAGGCGACGAAGGCCGAGACCGTCGCCCCCGCCCCGGGCACGACCCCGACGACGATGCCCGTGGCGGTCCCGCGCGCGAAGGTCGATTTCAGGGCGAGGATCTGGGCCAGCCGCGGGAAGGACGTCCGGAAGCGCCCCGCGCCCGGGGCCGGCTCGCCGCCCTGCGCGGCAAACCCGGTGCTCATGCGCGTGAGGACCTCGCCGATGCCGTAGGCGCCCACCATCACCAGCAGGAACTCGATGCCGTCGAGGAGGAAGGGCTGCCCGAAGGCGAAGCGCTCCGCGCCGTAGATCTCGTCGACGCCGACGGTGGCGATGAGCAGCCCGAGGCACAGGCTGATGAGGGCGTTCACGAGCGAGGTTCCCGAAAGCGTCACCACGCTCGCGAGCCCGAAAAAGACGATCGCGAAGAACTCCGGGTTGGAGAAGGCGAGCGCCACGCCCGCGATCGGCTTGGAGAGCGCCACCATCACGACCGCCGAGACGAGCCCGCCGACGAGCGCGGCGACGAGCGACCAGCCCAGGGCGAGCGCGGCCTCGCCGCGGCGCGTCATCGGGTAGCCGTCCCAGAGCAGCGGCACGTCCATCGGCTCGCCCGGGATGCGGAAGAGGATCGCGGTGATGGCTCCCCCGTAGGTGCCCGAGACGTACATCGAGGTGAGCAGGATGAGCGCCGGGGCCACGCCCATCTTGTAGGTGAAGGGCAGCGCGAGGACCACGCCCATCACCAGCGTGAGGCCCGGCAGCACGGCGACGAGCATGCCGAGCACGAGCCCGATGGCGAGCACGAGGAAATTGACCGGCGTGAAGAGCTGGCCGAAGCCGGTCGCGAGGTGGGCGAGGATCTCCACGGCGGTTCAGGAAACGCCGATGAGCCGCAGCAGCGCGAGCGAGAGGCCGCGGAACGGGCCCTCGCCGAGCGGCAGCGAGATGTAGGCGACGCGCATGAAGATCACGACGAGCGCGACGCTGCCCGCGAGCCCGATGGCGGCGGTGAGCGCGGGCCGGCGCAGCCCCCCGAACCAGGGGAAGGCGGCGAGGAAGAGCGCCGTGGTGACGGCGAAGCCCAGCCAGGGCACGGCGAGCACGTAGCCGATGACCAGGGCCACGCCCCAGGCGAGCATCCCGGGGCGGGTGGCCGCGGGCGCCTCGCTTTCGCCGGGCGCGCGCGCGAGGCCCTCGACGAGGCCCCGGGCGCCCGCGCGGGAGCGCAGCACGAGCCGCTTGACGATCTCCCAGGCGCACAGCAGCCCCATGAAGACCAGGATCGCCTTGGGCCAGGCGTCGGGACCGATGCCCTTGCCCCCGCCGCCGGTGCCGGCGCCGATGCGCGTCGCCGCCCAGTACAGGAGCACCGTGGCGAGGAGCATGAGCCCGTGCGGGAGCACGAGCCGGAGGGTCTTGGGCATCGCGGGAATCGGGTCGGGGCGGCGCGCGAGGCAGGGTCCCCCCGCGCCGCGCCCGGGGCTTCAGGACTTGGGCATGTTCGCTTCGATCAGCGCGAGCTGCTCGGCGATGAAGGCGCCGGCCTTCGCCGCGGGGATGTAGCTGTCGGCGAAGGCGAGCTCGTCGGCGAGGTACTTCTTGAACTCCGCGGTCTGCGCGGCCCGGTCGATCGCGGCCGCCATCGCGGCGACGTGTTTCGGGTCCGTGCCGGCGCGCATCACGATCGCGCGGAACTGGCTGATCGCGAGGCTCACGCCGTACTTCGATGCGAGCGCGATGTCCTCGTAGCCCGTCTGCGGCTTTTCGGCGAAGAAGACGATGGGGCGCATCTGCTTGCTGTCGAGGAAGGAGCGCACGTCGCCCGCCTGCTCGATCACCACGTCGGCGTGGCCGCCCAGGACCGAGGCGTAGCGCTCGCCGGGTTTCGCGAAGGGCACCGGGCGGAACTTCGCGCCCTGCGCGTTGAACTTCACCACGTGCATCTCGTCGGGGCCGCCGAAGCCGGTGATCCCGACCTTGATCTCGCCCTTCTTCGCGTCCGCGAGAAGCTCGTCGAAGGTCTTCCACTTCGCGTCGGTCTTCACGAAGAGCCCGCTCGGCTGGCGGATCATGACGCCCAGGGGCGCGAGGTCCGAGAGCTTGTAGCGGCCCTTGCCGCCGGCGAGCGTGCCCAGCGTGTCGGCGATGAAGACCGCGAGGGAATGGCCGTCGGGCGGCGCGGCGAGGAGCTTCGCCATGCCCGTGTTCCCCGTCGCCCCGGCGATGTTGAGGATCGGGAACGAGGTGCCCAGGTCCTTCTCGAGGAGCGTGCCCAGCCGGCGCGCGAGCTGGTCGGCCCCGCCGCCCGCGCCCCAGGGCACCACGAACTCGACGGGCCGCGACGGATACTTTTCCTGCGCGAGCGCGAGGCGGGGCGCGAGGGCGAGGGTGGATCCGGCGATCAGCAGCGATCGCCGGACCTGGCGCTTCGAATTGCGGTCATCCATGTCGGGTCTCCTCGTTGGGGTTCAGTCGGGTTGCGCGGGTCTCGCGCCCGCGTGGTTCGATCCGGTGCGGACCATCGCCGCGATGGCGAAGCGCCAATGTACCGTTTTCTCGCTCTTCCATGTCGCCGGCACCGGGCTAGGCGAGCAGGATGCCCGCGGCGACCAGCATCATGAAGACCAGCGTGAACTGGCGGAAGCGCCGGTCGTTGAAGCGCGAGAAGAGGCGCGTGCCGAGGACCATGCCCCCGTAGTAGCCGGGCGCGAAGAGTGCGGCGAGGGCGGCCGAGGTCCCGGTGAGCACGCCGTTCGCCCACAGCCCCGCGAGGCCCGCCGCCGAGATCGCGCCCACGAAATACGTGAGGTTCGCGCGCGTCGTCTCGATGCGGTCGGGCCCGGCGAGCAGGTAGAGGATCACCGGCGGGCCGCCCATGCTGGTCGCGCCGACCATCGTGCCGGCGACGGCCCCCAGCCCCAGCCCGGTGGCGCGCCGCTGCGGCCCCGCGTAGCGCCAGCCCCGCAGGAGCAGCAGCGAGAACACGATCACCGTGGCCGCGATCACGCGGCGCATCACGAGGGGATCGGCGGCGACGAGGACCCAGGTCCCGAGCGGGACGGTGACGCAGGCGGCCGCGATGATCGGGCCGATCACGCCCCAGCGCACCAGCCCCCGGGTCTGCACGAGCATGGGCGCGGCGGCGAGCGACTCGAGGAGCAGGACCACGGGGACGGCGGCGAGCGGCCCGAGCAGGAGGGCGAGCGGCGGCGACATCACGAGCGCGCCGCCGAAGCCGGTGATGCCGCGGATCACCCCGGCGACGGCGGCGACGGCCGCGGCGAGCGCGAGCATTTCAGGCGCGAAGGAATCCACCGTCGCAGGCCACGGTCTCTCCGGTCACGAAGGCGGAGGCGTCGGAGACGAGGAAGAGCGCGAGGCGCGCGATGTCCTCGCGCTCGGCCATGCGCCCCATCGGGATGCGCCCGAGCACGCGCTTGCGGACTTCCGGCGTGAGATAGGGGCGCGTCATGTCGGTGTCGAGGAGCGCCGGCGCGATCGCGTTCACGCGGATGCCGCGCGCGGCGAAATCTCGCCCGAGGCCCTTGGTGATCGCCACCACGCCCGCCTTGGTCGCGCCGTACCAGACGTTGCCGATCGCTCCTCCCCCCTTCTCCGCGGAAACGGAGGCGATGTTGACGATCGCCGCCCCCGGCCGTCCCGCCATCAGCGGCAGCGCCGCCTGGATGCAGTTGAAGGCGCCGGTGAGGTTCACGGCGACCAGCCGGTCCCACTCCTCGCCGGAAGTGGCCTCGGGGGGCCCGGAGACGATGAGCCCGGCGTTGTTCACGAGGATGTCGAGGCCGCCGTGGGCGGAAGCGATGCGCGCCATCGCCGCGGCGACGGAAGCGCGGTCGGTCACATCCAGCGGCTCCACCCCCGGCTTCGAGAGGATGTCGCCTCGCACTACCTTGCAGCCCTCCGCGGCGAAGAGATCCGCGATCGCGGCACCGATGCCGCGCGCGCTCCCGGTGACGAGGGCCACCTTGCCCGCGAGCGCGCTCATGTCTCGACCTCGAACTCGTCGTGGATGAGGTCGCGGATGCGCTGGCGGAGCCGGATGAATTCCGGGTCGGCCTCGCTGCGGGGCCGCGGCAGATCGACGCGGATCTCCGCCTTGACGCGGCCCGGCCGGCGCGTGAGCACGACGATGTGGTCGGAGAGCAGGATCGCCTCCTCGATGCTGTGGGTGACGAGCACCATGGTCTTGCGGACGGCCGGATCGTCGGAGGCGAGGATGCGGCCCATCTCCTCCTGCATCCGCGAGCGGTTCTGGGCGTCGAGCGCGGCGAAGGGCTCGTCCATCAGCAGCACCTCGGGGTCCACGGCGAGCGCCCGCGCGATGGACACGCGCTGCTTCATGCCCCCCGAGAGCTGGTGCGGGTAGCGGCGCTCGAAACCCTTGAGTCCCACGAGCTCGATGTTGTGCCGCACGACCTCGCGGCGCCTCGCCTCGGGCACGTTCTTCATCTCGAGGCCGAAGGCGATGTTCGCTTCCACCGTCATCCACGGAAAGAGCGCGTAGTCCTGGAAGACCACGGTGCGCTGCCACGCGGGCGCGCCCACGGGCCGGTCATCCACGAGGATCTCGCCCGCCGTGGGCTGCTCGAAGCCCGCGAGCAGCATGAGCAGCGTCGTCTTCCCGCAGCCGCTGTGGCCGAGCAGCGAGCAGAACTCGCGGTCGGCCACGCGGAAGCTCACGGCGTCGAGCGCCTGCACGGGCTCGTCGCCCGCGCCGTGGCCGGGGAAGACCTTGCCCACGCCCGAGATCGTGACGGCACTCACCGGCTCATTGCCTGCGACCAGGGCATCAGGCGCGCCACGGCCGCGCGGATCGCGCGGTCGATCGCGAGCCCCACGACGCCGATGGTGGCCATGCCGACGATCACCTGGTCGGTCCGCAGCACCGTGCGCGCGTCGTTGATGAGGAACCCGAGCCCCGTGTTGGCGCCCACGAGCTCCGCGGCGACCAGGGCCATCCACCCGACGCCGAGGCCCACGCGCACACCCGTGATGATCTGCGGAAAGGCCGCGCGCAGCACGACGCGCCAGAGGATGCGCGCCTCGCCCGCGCCGAGGCAGCGCGCGGCGCGCACGAGGTTGGGCTCCACGCCCTTCACGCCCGCGATCGTGTTCACGAGGATCGGGAAGAAGCAGCCGAGGAAGATGATGAACTGGTTCTGCGTGTCGCCCACCCCGAACCAGAGGATCGAGAGCGGGATCCACGCGAGCGGGGGGATCGGGCGCAGCACCTCGACCAGCGGATCGACCTGGCGCTCCACCGCCTTCCACCAGCCCATCGCGATGCCCAGCGGGATCGCGGAAGTCGCCCAGAGGAAGGCGACGAACTCCCGCTTGATGCTGTCCCGGAAGTGGCGCCAAAGGTCCCCGGAGCGCGCGAGCTCCCAGGCCGCCGTCACGATGTCCTGCGGCGGCGGCAGGAGCGCGCGCGTGCTCTTGTCGAGCACGTAGGTGCTCACGGCCCACCACGCGGCGACGACCGCGGCGAGCAGGCCGAGGTTCGTCGCGCGCGCGAGGACCGGGGAGGCCAAGTGCGGCTCAGGGCGCGAAGGACTTGCCCCCGAACGACCACGCCTTCACGAGGTCGCCCTTCTCGGGGAAGGGCTGCGGCTGCTTCGTGTTGATCGCGTGGATGTACTCGGGGAACGGCGGCTTGCCGGGGTCGCCCTTCCACCCCGCGGGGATGAACGGCGGCTGCTTCGGCACCGCCCAGCCGAGCTTCTCGAAGGTGCGCTTCATGAAGCGCTCGTCCACCGCGGCGGCGAAGTCGCTCGCCTTGAGCGGGCGCGTGATGCGCTTCTGGCCGTGGAGCCAGTTGAAGATCGTCTCGTTCACCGCACCCCAGAACTGCGCGTGCGGGTAGATGTAGGTGGGCTTGTACAGGTTGTTGTACGCCTTCACCTGCTGCAGGAGGATCTCCTTCGAGAAGTTCTTGAGGTTCGGGTCCTCGGACTGGAGCGCCGCGGCCTTCTCCGGGTTGAGCCGGATCCAGAGCGTGGCCTCGGCGAAGGCGTCGGAGAACGCCTGCGCCACGTCCGGCGCGTTCTCGACGATCTCGGCGCGCAGGTAGAACTGCCCCTCGTACATGTTGTAGGGGAAGATCGAGTCCGCGATGCGCCCGTTCTTGCGCTCGTCGACCATCATCGTCGGCGTGGGATCCCAGGGCACGACGCCCGCGATGCCCTTCGGGAGCGCCATCTGCTCGCCCGGGGGCATGTTCTTGAGGATCACGTCCTTCCCGGCCTCGATGCCGTTCAGCTGCATCGCCATCTGGAAGTAGAACTCCGCCGACGAGCCGGTGACGATGCCGATGGTCGCGGGGGGGTTCGACCCCTTGAGGTCCTTGATGGTCTTCACGGGGGAATCCGGCGGGACGACCAGGGCGTGCAGCAGGTTCGGGCTCTGGATCGCGATCGCCTTCACCGGGATGTTCTTGTCGAGGAGCGAGGTGAACGGGAAGTTGCCCCCGTTCCCCGCCTGGAAGCGCGCGGAGACCACGACCTCGTTGATCGCTGGCCCCGAGGGGAAGGCCTGGAACTTCGTCTCGATCCCGCGGCTCGCGAGCAGCCCCTGCCGGTCCATCACGATGTTGACCGTGTTCTGGCCCGACCAGGGCGCCTGGAAGGCGACCTGCACGGGCCACCAGCCCTTGTCCTGGAGCCACTTCACGCTCTTGGCGGACACCTTCTCGTACGGGAGCGGCCAGCCCCAGTCCGTGAACTTCTGCTGCGCTTGCAGCGGCAGCGCCGCGGCGAGCGCGACGAGCGCTGCGATCAGTTGCCTCTTCATGGTCTCCTCCTTCTCTTGTGTCGGACCGGGACCTTCATCCCGGGTGCTTCGCTGCTTCAGGTTCGTGCGCCCTCGCCCTCCTCGGCGAGTTCGCGGGCGATCGCCGCGGCCGCCGCGCGCAGGTCGGGCAGGAAGCGCTTGGCGGCCGCGAGCGTGAGCCGCGCCTGGGCGGCCGAGATCGCGAGCCCCACGACGGGCGAGCCGTCGCGCGGCCCGGGCACCGGCACGGCGAGGCACACGACCCCGGACATGAACTCCTGGTTGTCGATCGAGTAGCCCTGGCGGCGGATGCGCGCGAGCTCGGCGCGCAGCTTCCGGGGGTCGGTGATCGTCGTCGCCGTGTAGCGCGCGAGCGAGCCGCGGGCGACGTGCGCTTCCAGCATCGGCTCGGGCATCTGCGCGAGCAGGAGCTTGCCGATCGAGGTGCAGTGCAGCGGCACGCGGCTGCCGGCCTCGAAGCGAAGGCCCAGCGGCCATTGCGACTCCACGCGGTCGATGTACACGACCTCGCCGTTCGCGACCGCGCCGAGGTTGCACGATTCCCCGGTCTTCCTCGCGAGGGCCTCGAGGATCGCGTGGCGCGCGCCCGAACCCGCCGCGGTCTGCAGCGCATCGAGCCCGAGGCGCACGAGGCGCGGCCCCTCGACGACGCGCCGGCGCCCCGGCTCGCGGCCGAGGAAGCCCAGGCGCTCGAGGGTGCCCACGATACGGTGCGCGGTGGGCTGCGGGAGGTCGAGCGCGGCGGCGATCTCGGCGATCGCGAGCGGGCGGCGGCGCGCGGCGACCTCCTCGAGCACGCGCAGCGCCTTGGGCACCGCGCCCGCCGCGTCCTCCCGCTCGCGCGCGACGCTCACGCGGCCACCGTGAGATCGGTGCCCGCGAAGCGGATGCGGGCGCGCTGGATGTCCCGGCGCTCCATGAGCCAGCGCACGAGCTCGCGCAACGGCGTGGTCGCGGCCTCGCACTCCGGCGTGGGGTCGCGCAGGGGCGCCAGCAGCTTCTCGTCGTAGAAGGCGTGGAGCAGCAGGTCCTCGTCGCCCGCGCCGGGGCCGAGCTTTGCGCGGAGCTCCGGGATCCACGGCGCGATGTGCTCGGCGGGTCGCTCGGTGACGCGCTCCTCGGGGCGGATGCGCGCGCGCTCGAGGAACTCCGCCGAGGGCTCCGCGGCGAGCCGGCCGTAGTAGCCGCAGGCGTACTTGCGCACCTCGTCGGGGATCGTCCTGTAGCGCTCGCCCTGCACGACGTTCAGCACCGACTGGGTGATGATGAACTGCGCGAACGGGCTCACGACGATCGGGTAGCCGAGGTCGTGGCGCACGCGCGCGGCCTCCTCCATGATCTCGGGGAGCCGGTGCTCGAGGTGCATCGCGGCGAGCTGGCTTCGCAGGTTCGAGATCATCCCCCCGGGCACCTGGTGCTCGTAGAGCTTCGGGTCGTAGCGCGCGACCACGCCCCGGGGCTTGCCCTCGCGCACGCACAGCCACTCGAACCAGCGCGAGGCTTCGGCCATCGCCTCCTCGTCGAGTGTCGTGGCGAGCCCCTCGGCATTCGCGCGCCGGAGGATCTCCTGCGTGGTGGGGAGCGACGCGCCGTTGCCCAGCGGCTCCAGCGCCGTGTAGGCGTACTCGAACCCCGCGCGCATCGCGACCGAATACACCTCGGGGGCGAGGCCCGACTGGCAGTGCGAATGAAGCTGCAGCGGCACGCCCTTCGCGGCCGCCATGATCGCGGGAAAGAGCGTCCGGCCGCGGTCCGGCGTGAGCAGGCCCGTGGGGTCCTTCACGCACAGGTAGTCGCAGCCCATCGCCACGAGCTCGCGTGTGCGCTCGGCGTAGTACTCGTCCGTGTGCACCGGGCTCAGGGTGTAGGTCATCCACCCGTTCACCTCCATGCCCGCGGCCTTGCCGGAGCGGATGGAACTCTCGACGTTGCGGTTGTCGTTCAACGCGTCGTAGACGGTGAGGATCTTCACGCCCAGGCGCGCGAGCACGTGGGAATTGAGCTCGACGATGTCGTCGGGGAAGAGCTCGAAGGTGTAGAGGCTCTGGCCGCGGGTAAGCGCGTCCACGGGCGTGGCGAGCCGCTCGCAGAGCATCTGCACGCGCCGCCACGGGTTCTCGTGGAGGAACCGGACGCACACGTCGAAGACGGCGCCTCCCATCACGTTGATCGCGTCGTAGCCGATGCGGTCGAGCGTGGAGAGGATGGGCGACATCATCGCGCTCGTCATGCGCGTGGACCACAGGCACTGGTGGGCGTCCCGCAGCGTCAGGTCCACGAAGCGCATGCGGCGTTTGGGGGCGGGGCGGCGGCTCATGGCGCGGTGCGGATGGCGAAGAGGGGCTGCCCGGGTTCCACGGGCTGGGCGTTCTCGACGAGGACGTGGCTCACCACCCCCGCGTGGCCCGCGGGGATGGAGTTCATGAGCTTCATCACCTCGACGATGCACACGATGGTGTCGGGCTCGACGCGGCTGCCGGGATCGACGAAGTGCGGGGACCCGGGCAGCGGCGAGCGGTAGACGGTGCCCGCCATGGGCGAGCGCACGAGCTCGGTGCCGGGCTCGAGCGGGGCGAGCGCGCGCCCCGAGCGTAAGCGAGCTCTACCCGGCGCGTAAGCGAGCTC
>JBGAQP010000002.1:0-202581 GCA_044220635.1 Usitatibacteraceae bacterium | reverse complement strand
CCACTCGCCGGGCAACACCAAGGCGCAGGAATGGCTGGACTCGATGACCAAGCTGGGCTTCAGCTTCCATGCGTATCCCTGCGACGTCGCCAGCTTCGACAGCGCGCAGGCATGCCTGAAGCGGGTGGCCGGGGAAGTCGGCCCCATCGACGTGCTGGTCAACAACGCCGGCATCACCCGCGACACGACGTTCCGGAAGATGGACAAGGCGAGCTGGGACGCGGTCATCGAGACGAACCTGGATTCGGTGTTCAACATGACCAAGAACGTGATCGACGGCATGGCCGATCGCGGCTGGGGCCGCGTGATCAACATCTCGTCGGTCAACGGCCAGAAGGGTGCGTTCGGGCAGACCAACTACTCGGCGGCCAAGGCCGGCATGCACGGCTTCACCAAGGCCGCAGCGCTGGAGTATTCGAAAAAGGGCGTGACCGTCAACACCATCTCGCCGGGTTACATCGGCACCAAGATGGTCATGGCGATCCCGACCGAAGTGCTCGAGTCCAAGATCATTCCGCAGATTCCGATGGGACGGCTGGGCAAGCCCGAAGAAGTCGCCGGCCTGGTCGCGTACCTGTCGTCGGACGAGGCCGCCTTCGTCACCGGCGCCAACATCGCGATCAACGGCGGGCAGCACATGTTCTGACGGCGCGGCGGGCCGCGCCATGCGAAAGGGGCGCCTCGGCGCCCCTTTCTTCGTGCCCGGCGACCCGGCTCAGGGCCTCACGCGTACATGTGCAGCCCGCCGTTGACGGACAGGTTGGTGCCGGTGATGTAGGCGGCCTTGTCCGAGGCGAGGAAGGCGACCGCGTCGGCGACCTCCTCGGGCATGCCCATGCGCCCGGCGGGGATCTCGGCGACGATCTTCTGGCGCACGTCCTCGCGGATCGCCATCACCATCTCGGTCTCGACGTAGCCGGGGGAGATCGCGTTCACGGTCACGCCCTTCTTCACGACTTCCTGCGCGAGCGACTTGGTGAAGCCCAGGATCCCGGCCTTCGCCGCCGCGTAGTTGCACTGCCCGAACTGGCCGCGGATCGCGTTGACCGAGGAGATGTTGACGATCCGCCCCCAGCCGCGCTCGATCATGCCGTCGATCACGTGGCGGGTGACGTTGAAGACGCTCGTGAGGTTCGTGTCGATGACCGCGTGCCACTGGGCGGGGGTCATCTTGCGGAAGGTCGAGTCGCGGGTGATCCCGGCGCAGTTCACGAGGATCGACACCGGGCCGTGGTCGGCCTCGATCTGCCGGACCATCGAGGCCATGGTGTCGAAGTCGGTCACGTCGCCGAACGCGAGCGCGGTGTTCACGCCGTTGAGGCCCGAGGCGGCCATCTTCTGCTTCCACGGGGCCTCGGTCCCCGGGATGGCGTAGTTCGCGACGACGAAATGGCCGTCGGCCGCGAGCCGCTTGCAGATCGCGGTGCCGATGCCGCCCACGCCGCCCGTGACGAGCGCGACCTTCTTGTCAGTTCTCATGGTGTTGCGCCTTCCTTTCTGCCCGCTTCCCGCGTGCGCCGCGGTCCCGAAAAAAAAACCCCAGGGGTGAGCCTGGGGTGGAACCTTTATCCAAATTTTGGGAATTTGCGATAAAGGAGGAGGAGACGATAAGACCTTTCGCGCCGGGCGCCGCGGTCACTTGCGGCCCTTGGCGCCCCCGGCCGCCTTGACGCCCGCATCGGCGAAGCTCGCCATGTGGCGCGCGGCCTTGGTGAAGCTGTCGAACGCGGCCGTCGTGGCCGCCATCGAGGACTTGAGCGCCGCCACGGCGACGTCGCTGCCCGCCGGGGCGGACTGCGCGGCCTGGTCGACGGACTCGGCCATTGCGGCCTGCAGCCGCGTCATGCGCTCCTCGGCGAACTTCGAGAACTCGGCCTGGGCGTCGGAGGCGACCTCGTAGAGGCCCCGCGAGTAGCCCATCAGCTTCTCGATCGCCGATTCCGCGCCCTTGGCGCGCAGCGCGAGCAGCTCCTGCACGTCCTTCGCGCCGGCGAGGGCGCGCGCCGCCTTCGTGGCGTCCTCGAGGGACTGGCGGGCGAATTCCAGCTGCAGGGCGATCACGCGCTCGGCGCTGTCCATCGAGATCCTGGTCATGCGCGTGGCGGCGGCCACCGCCTCGCGGTTGATTCCGGTGAGCTGCTCGTTGCCCTTCAGCATGGCGCGAATCCTCAAGAGCTTGGGGATCGACTTCCCCGAAAGCACGACGCATTGTGCGCCGCAACAATTTCATTCTAGGAAGCGAAACCCCCCGTGTCAAGGAGATTTTGGTGCGCTGCACCAGGCCGCGTCGGCCGCGCCGCCGCAAACTCTCAAAATGTAATAAAATGAAGTACTTGAGAAGTCTGCGTCGGCCCTCCCTTCAGGCCTGCACAGCGACGATTTGATGTAGCGCAGCATGCGAAAGGACGTCCCGCCATGGCCTCGCCCCGCATCATCAAGAAGTACCCCAACCGCCGCCTCTACGACACCGAGACCTCGACCTACATCACGCTCGCGGAAGTGAAGGACCTGGTCCTGCAGTACAAGGACTTCAAGGTCCAGGACGCGAAGACGGGCGAGGACCTCACGCGCTCGATCCTGCTCCAGATCATCCTCGAGGAGGAATCCGGCGGCGTGCCGATGTTCTCGACCGACATGCTCGCGAACATCATCCGGTACTACGGCCACGCGATGCAGGGCCTCATGGGCTCGTACCTCGAGCGCTCGATCGCGACTTTCCACGAGGCGCAGAAGCGCTTCCAGGAGCAGGCCCAGGCGATCTACGGGGAACTGCCCAAGATGCCCGGCGAGGCCTGGACGCAGTTCGTGACCCAGGCGCCCCAGATCCCGAACGTGATGGGCGGCTACCTCGAGAAGGGCGCCAAGGCGGTGATCGACATGCAGGAGGAGCTCCGGAGCCAGGCGCTGAAGCTCTTCTCCGGGTTCCCCTACGCGGGCGCCGGCGCTCCGGGGGCCGCGAAGGGCGCGAAGCCGGCGCACGCGAGGACGGCGGCGAAGCCCGCGCCCGCGAAACCCGCCGCGAAAAGGCCCCGCGCGAAGAAGTAGCCCCGCGCACGCCGTGGCGAGTCATTCCCAGCGAGCGCGCGCCCGGGCGCGCGCGGTCCCCCGCGTCGGCTTCGTCTCGCTCGGCTGCCCGAAGGCGCTGGTCGATTCCGAGGCGATCCTCACGCAGCTGCGCGCCGAGGGCTACGAGATCGCCCCGACCTACGAGGGCTCGGACCTCGTCGTGGTCAACACCTGCGGGTTCATCGACGGCGCGGTGCGCGAATCGCTCGACGCGATCGGGGAAGCCCTCGCGGAGAACGGGCGGGTGATCGTCACCGGGTGCCTGGGCGCGAAGGGCGACGTCGTGCGCGCGGCGCACCCGAAGGTCCTCGCCGTCACCGGCCCGCACGCCGCGCCCGAGGTCATGGCCGCGGTGCACGCGCACCTGCCGCGGCCCCACGATCCCTACACCGACCTCGTTCCCCCGCAGGGCATCCGCCTCACGCCGCGCCACTACGCCTACCTGAAGATCTCCGAGGGCTGCAACCACCGCTGCAGCTTCTGCATCATCCCGTCGATGCGCGGCGACCTCGCGAGCCGCCCGGTCGGCGAGGTGATGAGGGAGGCCGCGAGCCTCGTGAAGGCGGGCGTGAAGGAGCTCCTCGTCATCTCGCAGGACACGAGCGCCTACGGCGTGGACGTGAAGTACCGCACCGGATTCTGGGAAGGCAGGCCCGTGAGGACGCGCATGACGGAGCTGTGCCGGGCGCTGGGCGAGCTGGGCGTCTGGGTGCGGCTGCACTACGTCTATCCCTATCCGCACGTCGACGAGGTGATCCCGCTCATGGCCGAAGGCAGGATCCTCCCCTACCTCGACGTGCCGTTCCAGCACGCGAGCCCGCGGATCCTCAGGCTCATGAAGCGCCCGGCGGCCGCCGAGAGGAACCTCGAGCGCATCCGCGCCTGGCGCAGCGCCTGCCCCGAGCTCACGATCCGCTCGACCTTCATCGTCGGCTTTCCCGGCGAGACCGAGGCCGAGTTCGAGGCGCTGCTCGATTTCCTCCGCGAGGCGCGCCTCGACCGCGTGGGTTGCTTCGCGTATTCGCCCGTCGAGGGCGCGGCGGCGAACGCGCTGCCCGACCCGGTTCCCGAGGCGGTGCGCGAGGACCGCCGCCGGCGCTTCATGGAAGTCCAGGCGGGGATCAGCCGGGAGCAGCTCGCCCGCAAGGTGGGGCGCGAGATCGAGGTGCTGGTGGACGACCTCGAGGGACCGGTCGCCGTCGGGCGCAGCCACGCCGACGCGCCCGAGATCGACGGCGTGGTTCGCGTGAAGGGCGCGAAGGGGGCGAGGCCGGGTGAGCTCCTGCGCGCCGTCGTCACCGCCTCCGACGACCACGACCTCGCGGCGCGAGCCGTCCGCGCCTAGTCGCCGATCACCGTGCGGATCGCGGCAATGAGCGCCTGCGCGGAGACGGGCTTCGCGATGTAGCCGTCGGCGCCCGCCTGGAGCCCGCGCACGATGTGGCGGCGCTCGCTGTGGGCGGTGAAGAGGATCACGGGCGTGTCCGCGGTCTTCTTGTGCGCGCGCAGCCGCGCGAGGAACTCGAAGCCGCTCATCTCCGGCATCTCCACGTCGAGCAGGACCAGCGCGGGCTGGCCCAGCCGCGACATGTGCCGCGCCGCGTCGCGCAGCGTCGTCGCGACGGCGCTGTGGTAGCCCGCCTCGCGGATGGTGTGCGCGGCGAGCTCCGCCGTGGGCGCGTCGTCGTCCACGACCAGGATCACGCGGTTGTGCGCATGGCCGGGATGGGGCCGCGCCACGACCACGTGGAAGCCTTCCTCGCCGAGGGCGCGCGCGCCGATGAGGCCCCGGGCCTCGTTCTCCTCGGACGCGTGGGCGGACTCGCGCGCCGGGCCCTCGAAGAGGGAGGTGAAGTCGAGGTCGAAGGGGTCCTCGGGATGGGCGGGCTTCAGCTCCGGCGATTCCGGCGGCGGCGCCGGGGGCTTTTCCGGCTCGTCAGACATAGCGGATGCGCAGGCGCCCGAGGTATCCGCGCAGCTCGCGGATCAGCCTTTCGACGGCCCGCGCGTCGCCCGCCTCCGCGGCGCGCTCGAGGTCCTCGCCGATCTCGCCGGCGCGGGCGAAGCCCAGGCTCTGGGACGAGCCGCGCAGCTTGTGGCCGATGGAGCGCACGGTCTCGAGGTCTGCGGTGGCCGCCGCGCGGTCGAGTCGCGCGAGGTCGGCGCCGCGGGTTTCGAGGTAGAGGGTGACGACGTCGCGCAGGTCCGCGGGGATCTCGAGCCGGATCGGGACCCTGGCGTCCACGCCCCGGCCCGGCCGATGGCCTACTGGCGGGTGAGCTTGCCGTCGACGATCTTCACCTTGTCGCCGATCCTGTAGCTCGTTTCCTTGGAGAAGTTGAAGGTGCGGTCCTTGCCGTCCTCCATCTTGACCAGGACCTGGTAGGTCGTGGTCGACTTCTTCGACTTCTCCACCTGGTGGCCCGCGTAGGCGCCGCCGGCCGCTCCCGCCACGGTGGCCGCGGTGTTGCCGCGTCCCGAGCCGATCTGGTGGCCGATCACGCCGCCGATCACGCCGCCGGCGACGGCGCCGAGTCCCGAGCCCTCGCCCTCCTTCTTGACCGTCTTCACGTTGGTGACGGTGCCGCAATCCTTGCAGGCGCCCTGGGCCTCGGGGGCGAGCGCGATCGCGACCGCGAAGATCGCGGCGGTGATGGCGGCGGACAGGTGGCAGCGGCAGAGCTTCATGGGGTTCTCCGGAATCGTTGCTTCGCGCCCCGATTTTACTCCGCGGCCTTGAGCTGCGGGAAGAGGATCACGTCGCGGATCGAGGGGCTGTCGGTGAAGAGCATGACGAGCCGGTCGATGCCGATGCCCTCGCCCGCGGTGGGCGGCAGTCCGTGCTCGAGGGCCCGGATGAAGTCCGCGTCGTAGTACATCGCCTCCTCGTCGCCCGCCTCCTTGGCCTTCGCCTGGGCGGCGAAACGCTCGGCCTGGTCCTCGGGGTCGTTGAGCTCCGAGAAGCCGTTGGCCATCTCGCGCCCGGTGATGAAGAGCTCGAAGCGGTCCGTGACCGCGGGGTTCGCCTCGTTCGCGCGCGCGAGCGGCGAGACGTCCGTGGGATGCGCGACGATGAAGGTCGGCTGAACGAGCCGGGATTCCGTCGTCGCCTCGAAGAGCTTGAGCTGCAGCAGGCCCAGGCCGTCGGTGGGGAAGACCTCGACCTCGAAGGGCTGGAGCGCCATCTTCAGGTACTCGGGCTTCGAGAGCTCGGCGAGCGGGTACTTCGGGTTGTACTTGGCGATCGCTTCCGCCATGGTCAGGCGGTCGAACGCGAGGCCGAGCTCGATCGTCTCGCCCTGGTAGGCGATGGTGGTGGTGCCGAGCACCTTCTGCGCGCACTCCCGGAGCAGCGCCTCGGTGAGGTCCATCAGGTAGCGGTAGTCCTGGTAGGCCTCGTAGAACTCGAGCATCGTGAACTCGGGGTTGTGCCGCGTGGAGATGCCCTCGTTCCTGAAGTTGCGGTTGATCTCGAAGACCTTCTCGAAGCCGCCGACGACGAGGCGTTTGAGGTAGAGCTCCGGCGCGATGCGCAGGTACAGGTCCATGTCGAGCGCGTTGTGGTGCGTCGTGAAGGGCTTGGCCGCCGCACCTCCGGGGATGGGCTGCATCATCGGCGTCTCGACCTCGAGGTAGCCGCGCGCCACGAAGAATTCGCGGATCGCCTGCACGAGCCGCGAGCGCTTGAGGAAGGTCTCGCGCGACTCCGGGTTCACGATGAGGTCCACGTAGCGCTGGCGGTAGCGGCTCTCCATGTCCGTGAGGCCGTGGAACTTCTCGGGCAGGGGCCGCAGCGCCTTCGTGAGCAGGCGCAGCTTCGCGACCTGGATCGTGAGCTCGCCGGTCTTCGTCCGGAAGAGCGTGCCCTCGGCCCCGACGATGTCCCCGAGGTCCCAGTGCTTGAAGGCCTCGTGGACCTCCGTGCCGGTCACGTCGTTGTTGATGTAGAGCTGGATGCGCCCGCTCATGTCCTGGATCGTCGCGAACGAGGCCTTGCCCATGACGCGCTTGAGCAGCATGCGGCCGGCCACGCAGGCGGCGGGCTTCGCGGCCTCGAGCTGCTCCTTGGTCTTCTGAGCATGCGCGGCGTGCAGGTCCGCGGCGAGGTCGCGGCGCCGGAAGTCGTTCGGGAACGCCTGGCCGAGCTCGCGCAGCTTCGCGAGCTTCGCGCGCCTTTCCGCGATGATCTGGTTCTCGTCGGGGCCCTCGGGAGCGTTCTTCCTGTCTTGTTCGTCGGCCATGGTCTACACGCCTTGCTTGAGGGAAGCGGTGATGAAGTCGTCGAGGTCGCCGTCGAGCACGGCCTGGGTGTTGCCGACCTCGTGATTGGTCCGCAGGTCCTTGATGCGCGACTGGTCGAGCACGTAGGAGCGGATCTGGTGGCCCCAGCCGATGTCGGTCTTGGAGTCCTCGAGCTTCTGCTGCTCGACCTGGCGCTTGCGGAGCTCCTGCTCGTAGAGCTTCGCCCTGAGCATCGACATCGCCTCGGCGCGGTTCCTGTGCTGCGAGCGGTCGTTCTGGCACTGCACCACGATGCCCGAGGGGATGTGGGTGATGCGCACGGCCGAGTCGGTGCGGTTCACGTGCTGGCCGCCGGCGCCCGAGGCGCGGTAGGTGTCCACCCGCAGGTCGGCGGGATTGATGTCGATCTCGATGGAGTCGTCCACCTCGGGATAGACGAAGACGCTCGCGAACGAGGTGTGGCGCCGGGCGTTCGAGTCGAAGGGGGACTTGCGCACGAGCCGGTGGATGCCGGTCTCGGTGCGCAGGTACCCGTAGGCGTAGGGGCCGCTCACCTTGATCGAGGCGCTCTTCAGTCCCGCCACCTCGCCCTCGGACTCCTCGAGGTACTCGACCTTGAAGCCGCGCCGGTCGCAGTACTTCGTGTACATCCGCAGGAGCATCTGCGTCCAGTCCTGGGCCTCGGTGCCGCCCTGGCCCGCGTTGATGTCCACGAAGCAGTTGTTCGGGTCCGCCGGGTTCGAGAACATGCGGCGGAACTCGAGCGTGGCGACGAGCTTCTCCAGTTCGCCCACGTCGGCGCGCACCGCCTCGAGCGTGGCGTCGTCGCCCTCGGCCTTCGCGAGCGCGAAGAGATCGCCCGAGTCCTTGAGGCCGGAGTCGACCTTCTCCAGGGTGAGGACGATGTCCTCGAGGGTGCGGCGTTCGCGCCCCAGGTCCTGGGCCTTCTGGGCGTCCGACCAGAGGGCCGGGTCCTCGAGCGCGCGGCAGACTTCTACGAGGCGGGACTTCTTCGCCTCGAAGTCAAAGATACCTCCGGAGTTCCGCCGAGCGGGCGGCGAGGTCCTGGAGGCTGTTCTCGATCTGGTTGAGCTGGTCGGCTTCCATCGGGGTTCCCGCGATTCGTGAGCGCCAATTATAGGGAAAATGGGGACAGTCCCTATTTAATGCCTGTAACAATCCCCTCGCGAGCCGATTGTTACAGGCAATAAATAGGGACTGTCCCCATTTTTCTCAGAGGACGTGTTCGATGACGAGCTGCAGGCTCTCGGTGCCGTTGAACTCGTTCACGTCGAGGCGGTAGACCGCCTCGATCGCCGCGGGCAGGGGGTCCGCGGAGCCGAAGCGCATCGCGGAGAAGCGCCGGCCGCCGAGACCGAGCGTGAGCTTGCGGTGGCGCTCGCCGACCACGCGCTGGCTTTCCACCGAGAACCTCCCGGTGAAGCGCGGCTCGGGAAAGCCCTGTCCCCAGACCTGGGCGCGCAGCAGCTGGGCGAACTCGAAGGTGGCTTCCGAGGCGGTGAGCGGCCCGTCGGTGTCGATGCGCCGCTGCAGCTCGGCGGGCGAGAGCCGCTCGCGGGCGACTTCCTCGAGCGCCGCGCGGAAATCCTCGAGGGCCTGCGCGGCGAGGGTGACGCCCGCGGCCGCGGCATGGCCGCCGAAGCGCTCGAGGAGTCCCGGGCGGCGCTTGGCCACGAGGTCGAGCGCGTCGCGCAGGTGCAATCCCGGGATCGAGCGCCCCGAACCGCGCAGCCTCCCGTCGGGATCGGCCGCGAAGGCGAAGACGGGGCGGTGCAGCCGGTCCTTGAGGCGGGAGGCGAGCAGCCCCACCACGCCCGTGTGCCACTCGGGCCGGTGGATCGCGAAGGTGTAGGCGTCGCCCGCGTCCACTTCGGCGAGCATCGCGAGCGCCGACTCCTGCATTTCCCCCTCGATCTCGCGGCGCTCGCGGTTGAGCTGGTCGAGGCGGCGGGCGAGATCGAGCGCCGTGCCGGGATCGTCGGCGACCAGACAGGCGATTCCGAGGGACATGTCCTGCAGGCGCCCGGCGGCGTTCAGCCGGGGTCCCACGACGAAGCCCAGGTCGTAGGCCGAGGCCCTTCGCGCCGAGCGCCCGGCGACCTCGAGCAGCGCCGCGATCCCCGGGCAGGCCTTTCCCGCGCGGATGCGCTCGAGCCCCTGGGCGACGAGGATGCGGTTGTTCGCGTCGAGCTTCACCACGTCGGCGACGGTGCCCAGCGCCACGAGGTCCAGCAGCTCCGCGAGATTCGGCTCGGCCCGGCCCTCGAAAGCGCCTCGCAGGCGCAACTCCGCGCGCAGCGCGAGCATCACGTAGAAGATCACGCCGACGCCCGCGAGGTTCTTGCTCGGGAACCCGCAGCCCTCCTGGTTCGGGTTGACGATGCACGCGGCGGCCGGGCGCACGGGCCCGGGCAGGTGGTGGTCGGTCACGAGCACGCGCAGGCCGAGGCGGCCGGCCTCGTCCACGCCCTCGACGGCGGCGATGCCGTTGTCGACGGTGATCAGGAGGTCGGGGGAGCGCGCCGCGGCCTCGCGCACGATCTCCGGCGTGAGGCCATAGCCGTGCTCGAAGCGGTTCGGGACGAGGTAGTCGACCTTCGCGCCCATCGAGCGCAGCGCCCGCACGCCCACGGCGCAGGCCGTGGCGCCATCCGCGTCGTAGTCGGCGACGATGAGCAGCTTCTCGCCGCGCCCGATCGCGTCCGCGAGGAGCCGCGCGGCCTCGTCCACGCGGGCGAGAGCGCCCGGCGGGACGAGCGCGGGCAGGCGCGCCTGCAGCTCGTCGGGGCCGGTCACGCCGCGTGCGGCGAGGATCCGCGCGAGGCGCGCGTCGCAGCCGGCGGCGAGCAATCGCGCGCGCGCGGCCTCGTCGATCGTCCGGGCGACGACCTCAGGCATGGGAGGCGAGGGGGCGTCGGCCGCGCAAGACCCGCCAGCGGGCCATCCGGCCCAGCGTCGCGACGAGGGTGCGCTCCTCGGCGGGCAGAACGAGCCGCACCGAGGGGAAACGGCCGATCGCCTCTCCGAGGGCCGCGAACCATGCGGCTTCGAGGCCGAGCGCGAGCTCCAGCCAGCGCGAGGCATCGCCCTCGCGGAAGGGTTCCAGCAGGGCGTCGAGCACGACCAGCGTGCCTCCGGCGTCCGAGGGCCTCACGTCGGCGAGCGAGGCGGGCAGGGGCCGGGAGCGCACTCGCGCGGCCTGCGCGAGGCCGCGCGCGAAGGGATCGTCCGCGTAGACCGTCGCGAAGGCGCGCTCGACGCGATCCGGGAGCGCACCGCCGCCCCAGAACCAGACGCTGTTCGCGGCGAGACGCCCTTCGGCCTCGCGGCGCTCGTTGACCGCGTGGGTGGAAAGCAGCATCTGCGCTTCCGTGATCGCCGAGCGCCAGTTGATCCGGCCGGCGCCGCGGGGCAGGAGCCCGAAGACGTTGCGGCCGAGCGCGGCCTCGAGCGCGGTCGTCTCGGGCACCTCGCCCTCCGGGACGCGGACGTACCAGCGCCCCGGGGCGGGGGCATGGAATTCCAGCCCGTCGTCGCGGAAGTGGGCGCCGAGCGCGGCGACGAGCGCAGCGGCCTCCTCGACCGTGAGGTCCAGGCGCGAGCCGGAATGAAGCACGACGCCATCGCCTTCGACGCGCAGATGGACCGGGTCGGCGCGCATCCAGGTGCCGGGAGGCGGGGCGTCGGCGGCGGCGAGCTCCACGGCCGCGTGGGGAACGGGCTCGGCCAGCCCCCACGCCGAGGCGAGCCAGCCCGCGGCCCCCGCCACGGGAACGCGCTCGGCGTCCGCCCGCGCGAGCCACTTCTCGAGGGCCGGCAGCCGCGCACCGCGAATGGCGGCCGGGGCATCGGCGGGAGCGAGCACTCCGGGAACGACGATCGTCAACATGGGAAATGGGGCCCTCCCCATTGGAGGCTTCCATCTGTGTTACAAAGCCGAAATGGGGACTGTCCCCAATTATCTCCCGTAACGCGACCTTGCAGCCTTTCGAGCTCTTCGTCGGCCTGCGCTACACGCGCGCGAAGCGCCGCAACCACTTCATCTCGTTCATCTCGCTCGTCTCGATGCTCGGGATCGCGCTCGGCATCGCCGCGCTGATCACGGTGATGTCGGTGATGAACGGCTTCGAGCGCGAGGTGCGCTCGCGCATCCTCGGCGTGGCCTCCCACATCCAGCTCCTCGGGATCGACAACCGCCTCGCGGGCTGGGAGGCGGTCGCGAAGGACGCCTCGGCCAACCCGCAGGTCGCCGCCTCCGCTCCCTTCGTCTCCGCCCAGGGACTGCTCTCGAACGGCGGCCAGGTGCGCGGCGTCTTCGTGCGCGGCGTCCTCCCGGACCTCGAGGACAAGGTCGCGGACATCGGCCGGCACATGGTCGCGGGGCGGCTCGAGGACCTGAAGCCCGGGGAATTCCGCATCGTCCTGGGGGCCGACCTCGCGCGCGGGCTCCGGGTGCGTCCCGGCGAGCGCGTGACGCTGATCGCGCCCCAGGGCCAGGTCACGCCGGCGGGCCTCGTGCCGCGACTGCGGCAGTTCACGGTCGCGGGCATCTTTTCCGTGGGGCACTACGAATACGACTCGGGGCTCGCGCTCACGCGCCTCGAGGACGCCCAGGCCCTCTACCGGATGGGCTCCGACGTGAGCGGCGTGCGGCTCAAGGTGAAGGACCTCTTCGAGGCGCCGCGGGTCGCCCGCGAGCTCGCGAAGAGCGTGCGCACGGACGCCTACGTCACGGACTGGACCCAGCAGAACGCGAACTACTTCCGCGCGATCCAGATCGAGAAGCGGATGATGTTCATCATCCTGACGCTCATCATCGCGGTGGCGGCCTTCAACCTGGTGTCCACGCTCGTGATGCTGGTCACGGACAAGCACGCCGACATCGCGATCCTGCGCACCCTCGGGGCCGCGCCCGCGAGCATCATGCGGATCTTCGTCGTGCAGGGCGCGGTCATCGGCGTCGCGGGCACGCTCCTCGGCGTCGTCGGCGGCATCGCGCTCGCGCTCAACATCGACGTGGTGGTTCCCGCGATCGAGCGCGCGTTCGACTTCCAGATCCTCTCGCGCGAGGTGTACTACATCAGCGAGCTGCCCTCGGAGCTCGCCTGGCGCGACGTGTGGAGCGTCGCGGGGGTCTCGCTCTTCCTCGCGTTCGTCGCCACGATCTACCCGAGCTGGCGCGCTTCGCGCGTGAACCCGGCCGAGGCGCTGAGGTACGAGTGACCGACGTCGTCCTCCACGCGGCGGGGCTCTCCAAGACCTTCGGCCTGGGCGAGGTGGCCGTGCCGGTGCTGCGCGGCATCGACCTCGAGGTGCGCCGCGGGGAATCGGTCGCGATCGTCGGCGCCTCGGGCTCGGGCAAGAGCACGCTGCTGCACCTGCTCGGCGGCCTCGACGCGCCAACCGGGGGCCGCGTCTCGCTGCTCGGCAGGGACTTCTCGGGGCTCGACGCGGCCGAGCAGGGGCGGCTTCGCAACGAGGCGCTCGGCTTCGTCTACCAGTTCCACCACCTGCTGCCGGAATTCACGGCGCTCGAGAACGTGGCGATGCCGCTCGCGATCCGCGGGATGAAGGACGCGCAGAGCTTCGAGCGCGCGCGGGCGATGCTCGCCGAGGTGGGGCTCGCGGAACGCATCGCCCACCGGCCCGGGGAGCTCTCGGGCGGCGAGCGCCAGCGCGTGGCGGTCGCCCGCGCGCTCGTCACGGGCCCCGCCTGCGTCCTCGCCGACGAGCCCACGGGAAACCTCGACCGCGAGAACGCCGCGCGCGTCTTCGACCTCGTCGTCGAGCTCAACCGCCGGCACGGCGCGGCGTTCGTGATGGTCACCCACGACCCGGAGCTCGCCGCGCGCATGCAAAGGACACTGCGCATCGCCGACGGGCGGCTCGTCCCCGGCCCCTAGCGCCTTCCGTTTGCCCTGAGCGCTTTGGCCGTTCGCCCTGAGCTTGTCGAAGGGCCTGCCCTGAGCTTGTCGAAGGGCGCGGTTCAACAGGCTCACCCCGAACGGCGCTTCCGTAAGCCCCGCGCCAGCAGTGATACGATTCCGCCGTCCGCCGCGCGCATCGGCGGGTGGGAGGGCGGCGCCGTGCAGGACCATTACCAGACCCTGGGCGTTCCCCGGAACGCCTCGCCCCAGGTCATCAAGATCGCGTTCGAGGGCAAGCTCAAGGCGCTGGGCGAGACCGCGGCCGGACTCACGGACGCGGAACGGCGGGCCGAGGAGCGGGTGCTCCGCGATGCCTTCGTCACGCTCTCGGTCGAGGCCAAGCGCTCGGCCTACGACGCGAAGCTCGCCGCCGCGGGGCAGGAGGGCGAGAAGGACCGCGGCGCCGGGCGCTCGGCGTGGGTCTTCGTCGCGATCCTGCTCGCCGTCGTGGCCCTGGGCTCGGGCGCCTGGTGGGTGGAGCGCTCCCGGGAGAAGGAGCGGATGCGGCTCGAGCAGGAGCGCCTCGCCGTCGAGCGCGACCGCATCCGCCGCCAGCAGGACCTCGAGGAGGCCCGGTTCCGCGACTCCCAGGCGCGCTACCAGCAGGGCCAGGAGGCCTCCCGCGAGCGCAGCGAGCAGAGCCGCATCCAGCGCGAGCGCGCCGACTACGAGCGCTGGCGCCAGAACGAGGAGCGGCGCCTGCGGGCCGAGCAGAGCCGCGAGCAGTCGAAGGAGGCGCGCGCGAAGGCGGAGCGCGAGCGCGAGGAGGACCGCGCGCGGCGCCTCGCCGAGGAGGACCAGCGACGGGCCCGGCAGGAGGTCGAACGGCAGAAGGAGTTCGTGCGAAGCCGCGAGCTCGAGGAGGAACGCGCGCGCGCCGCGCGCCACGAGCAGGTGCTGCGCGAGGAGCGCGAGCGCCGGGCGCGCGAGGCGATGGAGGCCGCCGCGAAGCGCAACGCCCCGTAGGGCCTCAGCGGCGCGGGAGGATCCCGGCGAGGAAGGCCACCGCGGCGCCCACCGTGGACATCGCCGCGCCCTCGACCATCGCGATCCGCAAGGCCTGCGGGGGAAGGAACATCCCGCGCGAGGCCATGACGGCCCACCAGGCCGCGAGGGAAATGGCCTCCATCGCGAGCACGCCCGCGGCGAAGGCGAGAGCGAGCTTCCAGGCGGGTGCCGGCCCGAAGCGGCGCGAGACGAGCGCGGCGGCGAGCGCCACGACCACCACGATCGCGAAGGTGACGGCGAACCAGTGCGCCCGCGTGGCGTGCGCGGTGAGGGACAGGCAGAGCGCCCCCGCGGCGGCCAAGAGCAGAATGGGTTTCACTTCGGTCCTGCGCCCCCTTTGGCGGCGAAGATAGCACGCGAATGGGCGATTGCCTTTTGCGCGGCGACGGCCTAGGCTTCGATCAAAACAACCAAAGGGAGGTGCCTCATGATCCGCCGCTTCGCCGCCGCCGTCGCGTTCCTCCTTTTCGCCGCCGCGCCCGCGTGGGCCGCCTCCACTTGCGACCCCGACGGGGTGCAGGCGAGCGGCTCCAAGTACCGGATCTGCATGCCGGCGGCGGGCGAGTACAACAACATCCTGGTCATCTGGGCCCACGGCTTCCAGGACGCGGGGACCCCGGTCCAGATCCCCGAGGACCAGCTGTGCATCGGCACCTTCTGCATCCCGGAGCTCGTGAACGGCCTGGGCTTCGGCTTCGCGACCAACAGCTACAGCAAGACGGGCCTCGCGATCCTCGAGGGCAAGGCGGACATCCTCGACCTCGTGAACATCTACAAGGCGCAGAAGGGCACGCCCTCCAAGGTGTACCTCGTGGGCGCCTCCGAGGGCGGGATCATCACCGCGCTCTCCCTCGAGCAGCATCCGGGCGTCTACTCCGCCGGCATGGCCGCCTGCGGGCCCGTCGGAAGCTTCCCATACCAGATCAACTACTTCGGCGACGCGCGCGCGACCTTCGAAGTCTTCTTTCCAGGCGTGATCCCGGGACCGCCCTTCGACCCTCCCCAGGCCCTCGTGGACGTCTGGTCCGACTACTACGACCTCGTCGTGAAGCCGATCATCACGCACCCGGCGCTGCGCCAGAACCTCGACGAATGGGCCGCGGTGGCGAAGCTGCCCTTCGACGGCGGCGACAAGTACCTCGAGACGGTGGAGCAGTCCGCGAAGGACGTGCTGCGCTACAGCGTGGTGAACCTGAAGGACGCGGCCACGACGCTGGGCGGCTTCCCGTTCGACAACACGACCCGCTGGTACACGGGCTCGAGCAACGACCTCGGGGTTAACTACCTCGTGCCGCGCATCGCGGCGAGCCCCGTCGCGGTCAACGCGATGAACACCTCCTACGCGACCACGGGCAACCTCACGCGGCCGCTTGTCACGCTCCACACGACACGCGACCAGCAGGTGCCGTACGTTCACGAGCCGCTCTACGCGCTGAAGACCATCGCGTCGGGATCGTGGCTCACCAGGCACCTGAACATCGAGATCGACCGCTACGAGCACTGCAACTTCACGCCCGACGAGGTGCTCCTGTCCTTCATCGTCATGCTGGTCTACGACGGTTTGGTGCAGGAGGTTTCGGGCCTCTCGTCGGTCCTCACGCCCCAGCAGGCGGCGGCCTTCGAGGCGCGCGCGCGGGGCCTGGGCATCACGGTCCGGCGCGACGGCGACCGGCTGCGGATCAAGCCCAAGCAGAAGCCGCTCGTCCGTTCGGGCTCCTAGCTGCCGGGACGATCCGGCGATGCCCTCGGGGCGCCCTGGCGGCGCCCCGGTTCATTTCGCGAGCATCCAGAGGGCGATCTTCGCGACGACCTCGCGCTCGATCCCGTTGTAGCCGTGGTGGGCGCGGCCCTCGCAGGGGTCGCCCTCGCTCTTGCCGCCGGTGAAGGAGAGAAGCTGCCTGCGGGGCGCCGTCCCGAGCTGGTCCATCAGGCGGGGAATCTCCGCGTAGGGGCAGGCGCGGCAGCCGTCATGCTCGTGGTGGACCACGAGGACGGGGATGCGGATCTTCTCGAGCGGCATCTCGGGGAGGGCGCGGCTCCTCCTGTCGACGAGGATGCTCGAGGTCAGCACCACGCCGTCGGGACCCTCGGGGCCGGTGAGCTCCGTCGCGAGGTACGCGGCCGATTGCGTGCCCCGGCTCGTGCCGACGAGCCATACCGGAACCCTGGCCTGCGCTCGAATCCAGGCGATCGCCGCCCGGATGTCCTCGGCGTGCTCGGGCTGCTGACGGTATCCGGACAGGTAAGGCTCGCCCTGGCGATCCGAGGGCGCGTCCACCACGGCGACGAGCAGGCCCTCGGCCGCGAAGAGCTCGCGCGTGCGCACGACGAAGTTGCCCTGTCCCCAGCCGAACGAGCCGTCGGGTGCGATCTGCAGCCCCCCGTGGCCGCCGGCGAAGAGGATCGCCGCCGCCTTCGGCTCCTTCGGGGCGAGCACGACCATGCGCTGCGTGACGCCGGCTCGCGTGGGGATGTCGACGACCTTCTGCGGGACCTGCGCCTGGGCGAGCGCGGCGGCGAAAGCGAGGAAGAGGGTGGAGAGCAGGCGGGATGCGCCGTCCATGATCGTCGGTCGTGGGCCGCTGGAATCGCGCTACGGCCCGAGGCTCTCGCGAAGGCGCGCGTTCACGAGCGCGAGGATCTTCTCGAAGGCGAGGCGGCGGTTGCGGAAGGACTCGCTCTGCCCCGCGAGCAGGGCCTTCGCATCCCGCCCCTCGAGCGCCTGCACGCCGCGTTCGAGGGCGATCGCCTTGCCGTCGCGCTCGAAGAGCGTGTGCGCGGAAGCCAGCTCGATCCGCCTCCCGGCGGCCTCGATCGTGATGCGGATGAAGGGGCCATCGGGGATCACGAACTGCCAGTCGGAGGCGATGCCGTGGACGGCGAGGGTGTGTTCGACCTCTCCGAAGAGCCGGTCGGCCGCGGGGGAGGGCATGCGCACGCGCTCGATCCTCACCTCCAGCGGTTCCCAGGCGGCCATCGGCGTGGGCGCCGGGAAGTGCTTCACCGTGATGCGGTCGCGCTCCTGCGCGAGCACCGGCGCGGCCGCGAGGGCGAGGATCGCCGCGGCGAGGCGAAGGGCGCGGCTCACGAGGGCGGCCCCGAGAGCGCGCGCACGAAAGCCGACGGGTTCTCCGGCGTGATGAGCCAGGGCCGGCCGCCGGTGCGCTCGATCCAGACGAAGTCGTCGGTGCGCGAGACGTACATCTGCACCACGCCGCGCTTCTCCGTCCACAGCACGCCGAACCCGCCCCAGACTCCGCCCGCCCCGACGCGCATGGCCTTGCCGACCATGCGGCGCAGCTCGTCCTTGCCGATGCGGCGCACCCCGGCGATCTCCCGGCGCGGGATGCTCCGGCGCCGGACCGGCCAGACCACCTCGATCGCGTCGGCACCCACCTCGAACCGGGTCGGGCGGAAATGCAGCCAGATCCAGGCGTAGATCGCGAGGACGAGGACGCCGGGAATCGCCAGGGGCGGGTAGGAGAACGCCGCGCCGAGGAGGAAGGCGAGGGGCAGGAGCATCATCGCCCAGGTGAGCCACAGGATCAGGGGCGACATGCTCGCGAGCGCGAAGGCTTTCACCGGAGCGGCCATGCAAGGGCGTTCACCGCGGGTCCCGCTTCACCGCCGGGCTGGCGGGCGTGGCGAGGAGCAGCACCACGCCCATGGCGCCGATGAACAGGGGCACGGAGGCGAGCACGTAGTTGTCGAACCAGAGCACGGCGGCGAGGACCATGAAGAGCGCGGCGGCGACCCCGGCGAGGAGCAGGACGCGAACGGTCCTCGCTTGCCTCGGAGTCATCCCCGCGCGCGGCCTCAGGATGCGGCGCCACGCGCCCACGAGCCCGGCGCAGGCGAGCAGGACCATGCCCAGGGCGATCGCGGACACGCCGAAGTTCTTTCCCCCGGCGAGGCCCCCGTAGCCCATCGCGAGTCCATAGAGCGCGCCGAGGAGCGCGAGCGCCGTGACGGGCAGGCCCAGCGCGATGCCGAGGACGAGGCGCACGTGATACAGGTCGAGGAGCTGGGCGATGAATCCCGCCTCTCCCGGCTCGGGGATGCGGGAGTCCGCCCGTTGCGGGGCGCCGTTGCCCGATTCGTCAGCCATCGGGCCGCGAGCGACCCGGGACAGTGCCGCGACGGATGACCCATTCGAAGTCGGTTGGCATCGCCGCACCTCCTGTCGGTTGGACGCACGCTCGCCCCGGGGATGCGCGCTCGTCCCGGGCGCGAAACGAGGGGCGTTGCGTCGGGGCTTTCCACAGCGGGGCCAGTGTACAGCGGCGATGGCCCCGGCGTGCGCCGAGTCGCCGGCAATGCCCTCGGGACGGGAAGGCAGCGTCAGTCGGCGAAGCCGCCCCGGGCGATCGCCACGGTCACGGCTTCGGGATCCGGATCCGGCTGATCATCAGCGAGCCCGAGAGGGCGAAAACGGCGACGAGGGGATGGAGCTTGAAGCCGGCCAGCTCGACCTCACCGAACCAGAGGTTCTCGCGCACCGCGCCAAGCCACGCCGCCAGCGACATCAGGCCGACGAGGAGGATCGAGGTGGGGATCGGTGTTCCCTCGAAGTGCTTCACCTTGCCGGTGCCCTCCGAGAGGGTGTCGGCCGTGATGTTGTAGCGGGCCAGGCGCGAAACGCCGCAGGCGATGAAGTAGCCCAGGACGATGCGGTCGTACAGGCCCTGCATGCCGCATCCATACCCGATCATCGCGGGAGCCACGCCGAACGAGATGACGTCGGCGAGCGAATCGAGCTCGCGGCCCATCGCCGAGGCGTTCTGCCTCCATCGGGCGATCCGGCCGTCCAGCACGTCGAAGACCAGGGCGGCGAGGACGAGGGCGCAGGCATACTGGACGTGCCGGCTGTCGCCGGTTTCGAGGTAGGTCATCGTCGAGAACAGGGCCCCCGTGCCGCAGACGGCGTTCCCGAGGGTGAACCAGTCCGCCAGGTGGAATTCCCGGATCATCGAGAAGGGCTTGCGCGGCGCGCTTGTCGTCATCGCTGTCGAGCCTCGTGATGGAACTTCAGGTTTCGGAGGGATGCGCCGCCGCCGGAGGCGTCAGTACTCCACCGCCACCGGATCCAGCGACCTCCACAAGTACCAGGTCGCCACCGAGCACCACGGCTGCCACGACTGGCCGATGTCGCGCATGCCGTCCCGGGTGAGCTCGTCGCCGTCGTTGTAGTGGCGTTCCATCGCGCGCTGCAGGCCCAGGTCGCCCACGGGCAGGACGTTGGGCCTCATCAGGTGGAAGATCAGGAACATCTCCACCGACCAGCGCCCGATTCCCTTCACCTGCACGAGGTCCTCGATCACGGCCTCGTCGGGCATGCGCGCCCAGCGCCGCGGCTTGATGGCGCCCGAGGCGAAGCGCGCGGAGAGGTCCTTGAGATAGGCCACCTTCCTGCGCGAGAGGCCCGCCGCGCGCATCGCTTCCTCGTCGAGGTCCGCCACCGTGGCCGGGACCACCATCCCGCACTGCGCGGCGAAGCGATCCCAGATCGTCTGCGCGGCCTTGACCGAGATCTGCTGGCCGACGATGGAGCGGGCGAGCGTCTGGAACGCATCGCCCCGGCTTCGCAGGGTCGCGTCGGGATGCTGGCGGATCAGCCGGCGAAGCACCGGATCGCGCTTCGCGAGCTGCGCCTTGGCTTCGTGCCAGTAGTCCGGGGTCATGGCGGCGCCCGTTGCGCGCGCCGCTGCGAGCGCCGGCGCCAGGTCCGGGTGACGATCACGCGCCAGACGAGCATCGTGAGCGCGTAGCCGCCGAGCGCGAAGACCGTGCACTGGATCGCGAGACCGATGAGCAGCGTGTGCCCGAGCGAGCCGATCCACCCGAGGAGCGCGGGCATCGATTGCGCGAGGCCCGCCCAGTTCCACTCGAGATCGGGCGGGAGGACGAGCGGCGTGGCATCCCCCGTCACCAGCCGCCCGACCCCGTACGCGAGCACGTAGAGCGGCACGAAAGTGAGGGGGTTCGTGTAGAGCGTGGTGAAGATCGCCGCCGGGATGTTCGCCCGCAGCGGAATGGCGATGAGGGCCGCGGCGAGCATCTGGATCGGTCCCGGGATGAGCCCGGTCACCAGCCCGATCGCGACCCCGAGCGAGACCGAGCGCCGGTGCAGGTGCCACAGGCGTGGGTGGCCGAGGATCGGGGCGCACCACTGCAGCCAGCGGTGCCCGCGGATGGTGTCGGGGTGCGGGAACCAGTTGCGCAGCCACTTGCGGGGCATGGGCGCTACTTGCTCTCCGCGCTGCGGCACTCGGCCGGCAGCCAGCTCATCTCGACGTCGGTCTCGTCCGAGCCGAGGACCTGCATGCCCTTGGGAACCGCCACCTGGTGGCAGATCCAGGCGATGGGCACCACGGGCGTGTTCGGAACCACGGCCGGGCGCAGCGTCACCTTCCTGCCCTCGAGGGACTTGCCCGCGTTGTTGCCGAAGGTGACCGTGACCGCGCCCTGCGCCACGTTCACCTCGCTCACGAGGTTGCCGACGATCTTCGCCGGCTCGGGCACTCCGGCGTCGGCATTGTTGGCGGGCATCTTGCCGGTCGCGCCGTAGGTCTTCTGCACCCCGTCCTTGGCGACGTTGGCGAGGAGCAGCCCTTCCTTCACCTGCCGCCGGAGCATGTTCTCCTTGAGCGCGGGGACGGCGATGAGGCCGAGGACGGCGATCATGGCGATGACGATGAGCATCTCGATCATCGTGAAGCCGGCGCGGCCGCGTGGGGATCGCATGCCCGAATGATACCGCTGCCGGTCCCTCGAAGCCGGGAGCCGCGCGTTGTGGGGGGATGCGCCTCTTCGCCCTCGGCTTCGTCGCGGGAACGCTGCTCCTGCAGCAGGCGGCGGAGCTGCCCGGGTTCCGGGTCGCGCCGGCGGCCGCGGCGTGGGGGGGCGCCCGGGGGGGGCGCTCGCGCCCCCCCCGCTTCTCGCGGCCTGCGCCGCGACGGATCCGGGCGAGCCCTGCCGGGACCGCTTCGTGGAGCGACTCTACTTCGGCCTCGCGATGCCCGGGGGCGCCGTGGGCGAGGACGAGTGGGGCGCGTTCGTCGACGCGGAGATCACGCCGCGCTTTCCCGGCGGCCTCACGATCATCGAGGCGAGGGGACAGTGGCGCGGGGCCGACGGCCGGCTCCTTCGCGAGAGCACGCGCGTCGTCGAGATCGTCCACGACGGCGGCGCCGAGGCGGCGCTCGGCGAGATCGTCTCGCGCTACAAGGCGCGCTTCCGGCAGGAATCCGTGCTGCGCACGAGCGCGCCCGCGCGCGCCTGCTTCTAGCGCCCCGGTCAGGCGAGGTCCTTCGCCAGCGAGGCGCGGGTGTCGGCAGGAACGGGATCCAGGGTCACCGCGTACTGCGGATGGTCGATGCCCATGGCGAGCTGCATCCCGTACTTGAGAGCCTCGGCCATCTCCTTCGTGAGCTCGAAGCGCAGGAAGTGCACCGCGGAGGTCTTTTCCGCGGTCTCGCGCTCGAGGTCCTCGTCGGCGATCGCGTAGACCTTCGGGCAGCCCTCGACGCGCACCCAGGTCCGGTCCTCGATGCCCTTCAGCTTCGCGAGCGCGCGCTTCCTCTCCTCGACGTCCTCGTACTCGATCAGCATCGTCGCCTTGAAGTTGCGCCCGTCGGGCACGAGCGGGTTGTAGGCGTCGAGCTCGTCCTGGATCCCCGACTCCTCGAAGATCTTCTCGATCCGGAGCATCTCCTGGACCTGGTAGCGGATCGTGAGCTCGTCCTCGAAGAGCAGCGTGACGTGCTCGCCCAGGGCCACCGAGCGGGGCTTCTTGTGGGCGAGCACCTTCGCGCGGAAGTCCTTGCGGGATTTCGCGTAGGCCTCGAGCGTCATGAGCGAGTCGCGGGCGATTTTCGGCATGGTGGTCGTGGTCATCGGGGTTTGTCGGGTTGTCGCGCCCGGCTCAGCCGGGCAATCCATAGGCCATCCGCATCAGCGTGATGGGGTGCTTGAGCTCGGCCTTGCCCTTCGTCTCGCCCATGCCCTGCTCGATGTGGCGGCCGCCGAGCTGGCAGTCGGAGCTGATCCAGTCGGGCGCGGGCTCGGCCATCTGGCGGAAGACGGGCCGGCCGATCTTCATCGCCATCTGGTGGTACTCCTTCTTGCAGCCCCAGGTGCCCGAGTGCCCCGAGCAGCGCTCGACGGTGTTCACCTCCGTGCCCGGCACGAGGGCGAGCGCCTCGCGCGTCTTCTGCCCGACGTTCTGCACGCGGGAGTGGCAGGGGATGTGGTAGGAGACCTTGCCCAGGGGCCTGGCGAAATCGGTCTTCAGCAGGCCGTCCTTGTGGCGCGCCACGAGGTACTCGAAGGGATCGTGCATCGCCTCCTGGACCGCCTTCACGTCCGCGTCGTCCGGGAACATGAGCGGCAGCTCCTGCTTGAACATGAGCGTGCAGGAAGGGATGGGCGTGAGGATCGCATAACCCTCGCGCGCGAGCTTCGCGAGCGCCGGGATGTTCTTTTCCTTGTTCGCGGCCACGGCGGGGAGGTCGCCGAGCTCGAGCTTGGGCATGCCGCAGCACGCCTCCTTCTCCGCGAGCACGTAGGGAATCTCGTTGTGGTCGAGGATCGCGAGCAGGTCGTGGCCGATGCCCGGCTCGTTGTAGTTCACGTAGCAGGTCGCGTACACCGCGACCTTGCCCGGCGTGCGGCTGCCGTCGCGCACGGGGTGGGGCTTGCTCGGCGCCGCGTTCGAGCGGAACTTCGCGCCCGCGTAGGACGGCACCCAGGCGCTCTTCTCGACGTGCAGCACGCTCTCCATGAGCGCGCGCGTCGGCCCCATCGCGTTCATCGCGTTGGTCACCTGCGTGACCACGGGGATCGAGGCGAGCTTGCCCAGCGCGTCGGTGGAGGCGAGCACCTTGTCGCGCCAGGGTACGCGGCCCGAAGCGAACTTCACCGCCTTGGCGCGCAGCATCAGGTGCGGGAAGTCCACGTTCCAGGCGTGCGGCGGGACGTAGGGGCACTTGGTCATGTAGCACACGTCGCACAGGTAGCACTGGTCGACCACCTCCCAGTACTTCTCCTTGGGCACGGCGTCGACTTCGCCCGTGTCCCCTTCGTCGACGAGGTCGAAGAGCCGCGGGAAGGAGCCGCAAAGGCTGATGCAGCGCCGGCACCCGTGGCAGATGTCGAACACGCGCTCCATCTCGGCGAGGAGCTTCGCCTCGTCGTAGAACTCGGGGCTCTTCCAGTCGAGCGGGTGGCGGGTGGGGGCTTCGAGACTGCCTTCGCGGACACTCATTTCCATTCGCCTTCTTCAGTGAAAAGGGGCGGTTCCCCGCCCCCTTGACGCGTTCCGGCGGGGCCGGGGTCTTCAGTCGGTCAGCGCGTCCAGGGCTTTCTGGAAGCGGTTGGCGTGCGAGCGCTCGGCCTTCGCGAGCGTCTCGAACCAGTCGGCGATCTCGTCGAAGCCTTCGCTGCGCGCGGACTTCGCCATGCCCGGGTACATGTCGGTGTACTCGTGCGTCTCGCCCGCGACCGCGGACTTGAGGTTCTGGCGCGAGGAGCCGATCGGCAGGTCCGTCGCCGGGTCGCCGACCTGCGCGAGGTAGTCGAGGTGGCCGTGGGCATGGCCGGTCTCGCCTTCGGCGGTCGAGCGGAACAGCGCCGCGACGTCGTTCTGGCCTTCCACGTCGGCCTTGTTCGCGAAGTAGAGGTAGCGGCGATTCGCCTGGGACTCGCCCGCGAACGCTTCTTTCAGGGCTTCGTGGGTTTTGGTGCCTTTGAGAGCTTTCATTGCAGCCTCCTGGGTAGTCACTCGATAAGCATGGCCCTTCCGGCGAAGGGCGACTTGCTCGGCGTCAAGAGTAGTGATCGCGGGGCGCACGCGTCCAATTGTTTGTTCCGATTCGCCCGATTGGGGACGCCAATGGGGTGCCCCTTCGGGCGCGCGACGCTAGGCCGTGCGGCGCTCGCGCAGGCGCTTCAGCGTGGCGCGGAAGGCGCGCGCGGCCTCCTCGGCGCGCGCATGGCGGCCCTCGGCGACAACGCGCTCGCCGGCTACGTACACGTCGCGGATCCGGTTGGACGCGCCCGAGAAGGTCGCCACGGCAAGGGCCCCGGCCGGCGCGAGGCCCTCGAAGTCGAGGTCCCCGCCGTCGAGCGCCACGAGGTCGGCCCTCCGGCCGGGCTCGAGGACGCCGGCCGGCTGCCCCAGCGCGAGCGCCCCGCCGCGGGCGGCGCCCGCCCAGAGGTTGGTCGCCACCTCCGGCGCGGCGTCGGTCGCCGCGACGTTGCGCACGCCCAGGCGCAAGCGCTGGCCGTACTCGAGCGCGCGCAGCTCCTCGAAGGGGCTCACGCAGACATGGCTGTCGCCGCCGATGCCCCAGCGTCCCCCCTCGGCGAAGTGGCGGTCGAACGCGAAGAGCCCGTCGCCGAGGTTCGCTTCCGTCGTCGGGCACAGGCCGAGGGTCGCCCCGGCGGCGCGCAGGCGCGCGGCCTCGCCCGCGTCGAGGTGGGTGCCGTGCACGAGGCACCAGCGGCCGTCCACGGCGACGATGTCCATCAGCCAGTGGCCGGGGGTGGCGCCGTGGGTCGCGAGGCAGTCGCGCACCTCCGCGGGCTGCTCCGAGACGTGCATGTGGATGGGCGCCGTGGCGTCGAAGCCGTCGAGGGCCGCGACGAGCTCCGTGAGCTGGAGCGCATCGACCGCGCGGGCGGAGTGGGGCGCGGCCCCGAAGCGCAGGCGGGGATCGGGCAGGTGGCGCGCGGCGAGCGTGCGCAGCAGCTCCGCGATCGTCTCCGGCGTTCCCGCGAAGCGTCTCTGGGCGGCGGAAAGCGGGCGGTGGCCGAACCCGCCCCAGGCGTAGAGCACCGGGAGCAGCGTGAGGGCGATGCCCGAGGCGCGCGCGGCGGCGACGATGCGCTCGGAGAGCTCGGCGCGGTCGCCGTAGGGCGTGCCGTCGCGATCGTGGTGCAGGTAATGGAACTCGCCCACCGCCGTGTAGCCGTGGCGGAGCATCTCGACCTGGAGCTGCAAAGCGATCGCTTCCAGGTCCTCGGGGCCGACCGCGGCGACGAGCCGGTACATGGCCTCGCGCCAGGTCCAGAAGTCGTCCTCGGGATGTCCGCGCGCCTCGGCAAGGCCCGCCATCGCCCGCTGGAAGGCGTGCGAGTGGACGTTGGCCATGCCCGGGACCACGGGACCGGGGGCGCGCGCCGCGGCCCCGGGCTTCGCGCCCGCGGCCACGGAGACGAGCCGGCCCTCGTCGTCCCAGGTGAAGAGGACGTCCCTCGCCCAGCCGCTGGCAAGCAGCGCGTCGGCCGCGAAGAGGGCGCCTTCCATGGGGCGCTATGATACCGGCCATGGCGGATCTCCTCCTCGTGAACGCGCGCATCGCGACCCTTCGGGGCGGGCGTTACGCGCTGATCGAGGACGGGGCGCTCGCCACGAAGGGCGGGCGCATCGCCTGGGTCGGGCCGATGAAGGCGCTCGACGCCGCGGCCCTTCCCGAGCGCTCGGATCCCGAGCTCGTGGACGCGCGCGGCGCCCTCGTCACGCCGGGCCTCGTCGACGCGCACACGCACCTCGTGCACGCGGGGCAGCGCGCCGGGGAGTTCGAGCGCCGCCTCGCCGGCGAGAGCTACGCCGACATCGCCCGGTCCGGCGGGGGCATCGCCGCGACGGTGGCGGCGACGCGCGCGGCGACCGACATGCAGCTGCGCAGCCAGAGCGTGGCACGCCTCTCCGCGCTGATGGCGGGCGGCGTGACCACGGTCGAGATCAAGTCCGGCTACGGCCTCGAGCCGGGCACGGAGGCGCGGTGCCTGCGCCTCGCGCGGCTGCTCGCGAAGGACCTCCCGGTGCGCGTGCGCACGACCTTCCTCGGCGCGCACGCGGTGCCGCCCGAATTCGCGGGCCGCCCGGACGACTACGTGCGGCTCGTGAGCGAGGAGATGATCCCGGCCATCGCCCTCGACGGGCTCGCCGACGCCGTGGACGCCTACTGCGAGGCGATCGCGTTCACGCCCGCCCAGGCGCAGCGCGTCTTCGACGCGGCCCACGCCATGGGGCTGCGCGTGAAGCTGCACGCCGACCAGCTCTCGAACACCGGGGGCGCGGCGCTCGCCGCGCGCAACAACGCGCTCTCGGCGGACCACCTCGAGTACGCGGACGAGGAAGGCGTGACGGCGATGGCGAAGTCGGGGACGGTCGCGGTCCTCCTGCCCGGCGCCTTCCTCTTCCTCGGCGAGAAGCAGCGCCCGCCCGTCGCGGCGCTGCGCCGGCATGGCGTGCCGATGGCGGTGGCTTCCGACTGCAATCCCGGCTCCTCGCCCTACACCTCGCTCGCGCTGATGATGCACCTCGCCTGCGTGCTCTTCGGCCTGACGCCCGAGGAGGCGCTCGCGGGCGCCACGCTGCACGCGGCGCGCGCGCTCGGCCTCGAAGGCGAGGCGGGCTCCCTCGAGGCCGGCAAGGCCGCGGACCTGGTCGTCTGGGACGCGGGCGATCCGGCCGAGCTCTCCTACTCGGCCGGCGGCGCCCGGCCCCGGGCCGTCTGGTTCGCAGGACGGTCGCGCTAGTAGCCCGCCCGGGAGTAGATCGGCGCCACGGGCCGCGGAGCCGGCCGATGGCCGTTCGCGTAGCGCGGCGGCGCGTACACGGGCTGCGTCGCGTAGGCGCTCGGGCCCGCGCCGTCCGGATGCACGTCGACGTTCACGCGCAGCGTCGGGCCCGGGTCCGCGGCCATGCGCGTCGTGAACTCGCGCCCGTCGTAGAGGTAGCGCACGTCGTAGCCGACGACGCGCTCGCTCGCCTCCGAAACGGTGCGGCAGCGGCGCACGTCCCGGGTGACGGGGACGCGCTCCGTGCGCACGACCTGGCGCGCGGCGTAGGGGCCGGCGTCGTAGCCGCGGCTCGCGCCGTAGCCCGCGAGCCCCCCGAGGAGCGCGCCGGCCGCGGTGGCGCGGTCGCGCCCGCCGCTGCTGTTGCCGAACTGGTGGCCGATCACGCCGCCGATGATGGCGCCGACGATCGCCCCCGGGGCCCCCGAGCCGCCGCCGTAGTAGGGTTCCGTGGGGACTTCCTCGACGACGCGGCGCGTCTCGTACGCGGTCACGGGCTCCACCCAGCATTGCTCGCGCGGAACGCTCACGCGCTCGTAGACCGGGCGCGTCTCGACGACCGTGGCGAGGTCGCCGTACGCACCCGCCCAGGCGGGAGCGCCCGCGAGGCCCAGCGAGGAGACGACGGCGGTACCCAGCATCAGCTTCTTCATCCTTGTCCTCCGTGCGGGACGAATGGTCCCAGCGCCATGAACGGGGAGGACGCCCGGGGCGAGGACCGCGAAGCGGGCCGACTTGTAACGAATTGCTACGGCGTCGCCGCGGGGCGACGGTTCCGGGCGGCCCAGTCGAGGGCGATCCCGAGCTGCTCTCGCAGCACCGGGCGCACCCGGCGCGCGAGCTCCTCCCGGAAAGTGAAGGGGCAGCGCTCGTCCATGTAGAGCGCTTCGCTCATCTCCATCTGGACGGCGTGGATGCCCTCGGCGGGCCGCCCGTAGTGGCGCGTGATGTAGCCGCCCTTGAAGCGCCCGTCCAGGACCGCGCTGAATCCCTCCCGCCGCTCGAGCGCGGCGAACAGGCGCGCGGCAAGCCCCGGATCGCAGGACTCGCCGTTGGCGGTGCCCAGGTTGAAGTCGGGAAGGCGCCCCTCGAAGAGCCGCGGCACGCGCGAGGCGATCGCGTGCGCATCCCAGAGGATGGCCACGCCGTGCCCGGCGCGAACGCGCGCGAGCTCCGCGGCGAGGCGGCGATGGTAGGGCCTCCAATGGGTCTCGAGGCGCCGCGCGATCTCGCGCGCGTCGGGGCGCGCGCCGTCGCGGTAGAGCGGCTCGCCGTGGAAGGTCTCCAGGGGAACGAGCCCCGTCGTCGCTTGCCCGGGATAGAGGCTCGCGTCGTCGGGCGGGCGGTTGAGGTCCACGACATAGCGCGAGTGTGTCGCGACGACGAGCGTCGCATCGAGCTCGGCGAGGAAATCGTGGAGCCGCTCGAGATGCCAGTCGGTGTCCGGACGCGAGGCGGCGAGGTCCGCGAGGCCGCGGCCGGCCGCATGAGGGACCCGGGTCCCCGCATGGGGCATGGAGACGACCAGCGCGGAGGCGCCGTATCGGTAGCGGTAGGGCGATACGGCGTCGGTGAGCGTCTCAGTCCTCGCGGTCCGGGGGCGGCAGGAGCGCCGCGATGCATTCGTACGCCGGATCGGTGAGGAAATCAACGAAGCCGTCCGCGGCGACGAGCCGGTCGAGGATGCGCGCGGCCTTCGCGAAGCTCTCGGGGGTGGGCCGGCCGCGCGAGCCGGCGAGGAGCTTCGCGAGCTCCTCCTCGAGCAGGGCGCGGAAGAGCTCGACCGTCACCTTGCGGCCGTCGTCGAGCACGCCGCGGGGGCTGCGGATCCACTGCCAGAGCTGCGAGCGCGAGATCTCGGCGGTGGCGGCGTCCTCCATCAGGTGGTTGATCGGCACGCAGCCGTTGCCCTCGAGCCAGGCGCCGAGGTATTGCAACCCGACGCTGATGTTCGTGCGCACGCCCGCCTCGGTGATCGGGGTCCCGGGCCCGAAGGCGAGGAGGTCGGCCGCGGTCGCCACCACGTCCTGGCGCTGCCGCGCGATCTGGTTCGCCTGCGGCATGTGGCGGTCGAAGACTTCCTTCGCCACCCCCACGAGGCCCGGGTGCGCGACCCAGGTGCCGTCGAAGCCGTCCGTCGCCTCGCGCTCCTTGTCGGCGCGCACCTTGGCGATGGCGGCGTCGTTGGCGGCTTGGTCGCCCTTGATCGGGATCTGCGCGGCCATGCCGCCCATCGCGTGGGCGCCGCGGCGGTGGCAGGTCTTCACGAGCAGCTGGCAGTAGGCGCGCAGGAACGGGCTCGTCATCGTCACCTGCGCGCGGTCGGCGAAGACGATGCCGCGGTCGGCGCGCAGCTTCTTGATGCAGCTGAAGATGTAGTCCCAGCGCCCGCAGTTGAGGCCCGCGGAGTGCTCGCGCAGCTCCCAGAGGATCTCGTCCATCTCGAAGGCGGCCGGCAGCGTCTCGACGAGCACCGTCGCCTTGATCGTGCCGCGGGGCAGGTGCAGCGTGGCCTGCGCCTCGACGAAGACGTCGTTCCACCAGCGCGCCTCGAGGTGGCTCTCGAGCTTCGGGAGGTAGAAGTAGGGGGAGCTGCCCTCGGCGACGAGGTGCTCGGCGTTGTGGAAGGCGAACAGGCCGAAGTCGAAGAGCGAGGCGGAAACGGGCTCGCCGTCGATCAGCACGTGGCGCTCGAGCATGTGCAGCCCGCGCGGGCGCACCATGAGGGTCGCGGTCTTCTCCCCGAGCCCGTAGTGGCGCCCGTCGGGGCTCGTGTAGCTGATCGTGCGGAAGACGGCGTCGCGCAGGTTGATCTGCCCGCGCACCATGTTGTCCCAGGTCGGCGTGCTCGAGTCCTCGAAGTCCGCCATGAAGGTGGAGGCGCCCGAGTTGAGCGCGTTGATCACCATCTTGCGCTCCGCGGGCCCGGTGATCTCGACGCGGCGGTCCTGGAGGTCGGCGGGCACGGGCGCGACCTTCCAGTCGCTTTCGCGGATGCCGCTCGTGTGGGCGAGGAAGCCGGGCTTCGCGCCCCGGTCGAACTCCGCCTGGCGCTGGGCCCGGAGCTCGAGCAGCTCGCGGCGCCGGCGCTCGAAGCGCCGCGCGAGGTGCGCGACGAAGTCGACCGCCTCGCGGGTGAGGATGCGGTCGAAGAGATGCGGCATCCCCTCGGGGACCTGGATGCCCGGGATGGCGAAAGTGTCGCGCTTCATGGTCTGCCTCCTCCTCGATCGACGGCGGGTGCGGCCCGGAAGGGCGCCCGCGGCCCGGGGGCCGCGGGCGCCGCTCGCCCTCAGGCCGCCGCGGGCTCCTTGGCGGGCGCCGCGTGCGCTTTCTCCTCCTCGAAGAACTGCTCGTCCTCGGTCGAGCCGTGCAGCGCCGTCGTCGAGGACTTGCCGGCCTGGATCACCTGGGTCACGTCGTCGAAGTAGCCCGTGCCCACCTCGCGCTGGTGCTTGACCGCGGTGAAGCCGCGCTCGGCGGCGGCGAACTCCGCCTGCTGGAGCTTCACGAACGCGGTCATGTTCTCGCGCGCGTAGCCGTAGGCGAGGTCGAACATGCCGTAGTTCAGCGCGTGGAAGCCCGCGAGCGTGATGAACTGGAACTTGTAGCCCATGGCCCCCAGCTCGCGCTGGAACTTCGCGATCGTCGCGTCGTCGAGGTTCTTCTTCCAGTTGAACGAGGGCGAGCAGTTGTAGGCGAGCATCCGGTCCGGGTACTTCTTCTTCACGCCCTCGGCGAAGCGGCGGGCGAAATCCAGGTCCGGGGTGCCGGTCTCGCACCACACGAGGTCGGCGTACTCGGCGTAGGCGATGCCGCGCGAGAGCGCCTGGTCGAACCCCTTGCGCGTGCGGAAGAAGCCCTCGGGCGTGCGCTCCCCGGTGAGGAAGGGCCGGTCGTTCTCGTCCACGTCCGAGGTGACGAGGTCGGCCGCCTCGGCGTCGGTGCGCGCGAGCACGATCGTGGGCACGCCCATCACGTCGGCCGCGAGCCGCGCGGCGACGAGCTTCTGCACCGCCTCCTGCGTGGGCACGAGCACCTTGCCGCCCATGTGGCCGCACTTCTTCACGGAGGCGAGCTGGTCCTCGAAGTGCACGCCCGCCGCCCCCGCCTCGATCATGGCCTTCATCAGCTCGAAGGCGTTCAGGACGCCGCCGAAGCCCGCCTCGGCGTCGGCGACGATCGGGGCGAACCAGTCGATCTCGCCCTTGCCCTCGGCGTGGTCGATCTGGTCGCAGCGCTGGAGCGCCGCGTTGATGCGCTTGACGACCGTGGGCACGCTCGTGGTCGCGTAGAGCGACTGGTCGGGGTACATGGCGAGCGAGTCGTTCGCGTCGGCGGCGACCTGCCAGCCCGAGAGGTAGATCGCGGGCACGCCCGCGCGCACCTGCTGCATCGCCTGGTTGCCGGTGAGCGCGCCGAGGGAATTCACGAAGGGGCGCTCGTGCATCATGCGCCAGAGCTTCTCGGCGCCGCGGCGCGCGAGCGTGTGCTCGACGGCGACGCTGCCGCGCAGGCGGAAGACGTCCTCCGCGGCGTAGCCGCGCCTGATGCCCTTCCAGCGGGGGTTCTCGGCCCAGTCCTTCTTGATGCGTGCGATCTCGACTTCCCGGATGCTCATGCGACGCTCCTTGTCCGCGGGGTTGTTGCAGTGCGCAAAACTCTCGCATGTCCGGCGCGCGGCCGGAATCGGAATTCGGGCAAGGAAGCCTTCGCGAAACGCGAAGGGATCAGCGGGAGGGGCAGGCCCCGAGGAGGTGGTCGGCGAGGCGGCGCGAAAGCGGCGGGAGCTTCTCGAGGTCGCGCGCGCACAGGAGCATGCGCCGGCGCGCCCAGGCGTCCGAGAGCGCGATGACCCTCAGGCCGAGGGTGTCGGCGAAGGCGCGGGCCGCGACCTCGGGGAGCACGCCGATGCCCAGGCCCGCCTGGATCATCCGGCCCACGACGTCGAAGCTGTTGACCTGCACGCGCAGCCGGAGCGGCTTGCCCGCGGCGGCGGCCTTCTGGGCGAGGAGCTGCGAGATCGCGGTGTTGCCCTCCAGGCCCACGAAGTCGTCGTCGAGGAGCTTCGCGAAGGCGACCTGGCGCCCCTTGAGGCGGTGGTTGCGGGGCACGACCGCGACCAGCCGGTCGGTGCGGCACTCGAAGCAGGCGAGGCCCTCGGTCGCGGTGCCCTCGATGACGATGCCCAGGTCGGTCTCGCCCTCGCGCAGGGCCCGCACGATGCTCACGCTGCGCCGCTCGAGGAGCGCGATCTTGGCGCCGGGAAAGTCCCGGGAGAAGCGCGCGAGCTCCTCGGGAAGGAACTGCGCGAGCGCGGAGGAGTTCGCCTGGATGCGCACGAGCCCCTTGCCGCCCTTCGTGTAGTCGGCGAGCTCGGCCTGCAGGCGGTTCACGTGGCCGAGGATGTGGCGCGCGTGGGCGAGCATCGCGGTGCCGGCGGGCGTGAACTCGACCCCCCGGGCGGTGCGCTCGAGCAGCTTCACCCCGAGGCGCGATTCCAGCAGCGCGACGCGCCGGCTCGCGGCGGCGAGCGCGAGGTGCGACTGCGCGGCCGCCTTGGTGATGCTTCCCGTCTCGGCGATGCGGATGAAGAGGGCGAGCGAGGCGAGGTCCGGGGCGTGGGACGAGGTCACGGCGGAGCCCGGCGGCCGGCCATCGGCATCACGAGGCCGAGGCGCCCGGCCACTTCCCGCGCCGACTCGTAGCCGGCGTCGGCGTGGCGGACCACCCCGAGCGCCGGGTCGTTCCACAGCACCCGCTCGAGGCGGCGCGCCGCGGCGGGCGTGCCGTCGCACACGATCACGACGCCGGCGTGCTGCGAGAAGCCCATGCCCACGCCGCCGCCGTGGTGGATCGACACCCAGGTCGCCCCGCCCGCCGTCGAGAGCAGGGCGTTCAGCAGCGGCCAGTCCGAAACCGCGTCCGAGCCGTCCTTCATCGCCTCGGTCTCGCGGTTCGGGCTCGCGACGGAGCCCGTGTCGAGGTGGTCGCGGCCGATCACGATGGGGGCCTTCAGTTCGCCCCGGGCCACCATCTCGTTGAAGGCGAGGCCGGCGAGGTGGCGCTCGCCCAGGCCCAGCCAGCAGATGCGCGCGGGGAGCCCCTGGTACTGGATGCGCTCGCGGGCCATGCCGAGCCAGCGGTGCAGGTGCGCGTCCCCGGGAAAGAGCGCCTTCACCTTCTCGTCGGTGCGGTGGATGTCCTCCGGGTCGCCGGAGAGCGCGACCCAGCGGAACGGTCCCTTGCCCTCGCAGAAGAGCGGGCGGATGTAGGCGGGGACGAAGCCGGGGAAGGCGAAGGCGTCGGCCACGCCCTCGTCCTTCGCGACCTGGCGGATGTTGTTGCCGTAATCGACGGTCGGGATGCCCCGGGCGTGCAGCGCGAGCATCGCCTGCACGTGGACGCGGATCGAGGCGCGCGCCGCGGCCTCCACCCCTTTCGGGTTCGCCGAGCGCTCCGCGTCCCAGCGCTCCACGCTCCAGCCCGCGGGGAGGTAGCCGTTCACGAGGTCGTGGGCCGAGGTCTGGTCGGTGACGAGGTCGGGGCGCACGCCGCGGCGCACGATTTCGGGCAGGACCTCGGCGGCGTTGCCCAGCAGCCCCACGGAGAGCGCCTCGCGCCGGTCGCGGGCCGTCGCGAGCATCGCGAGCGCCTCGTCGAGCGTGGCGGCCTGTCGGTCGAGGTAGCCGGTGCGAAGCCGCATGTCGATGCGCGACTGGCGGCACTCGATGGCGAGCATCGAGGCGCCGGCCATGGTCGCGGCGAGCGGCTGCGCCCCGCCCATGCCACCGAGCCCCGCGGTGAGGATCCAGCGGCCCGCGGCCGCGCCGCCGTAGTGCTGGCGCATCGCCTCGGCGAAGGTCTCGTAGGTGCCCTGGACGATGCCCTGGGAGCCGATGTAGATCCACGAGCCCGCGGTCATCTGGCCGAACATCATGAGGCCCTTGCGGTCGAGCTCGTGGAAATGGTCCCAGGTCGCCCAGTGGGGCACGAGGTTGGAGTTCGCGATCAGCACGCGGGGCGCGTCCGCGTGGGTGCGGAAGACCGCGACGGGCTTGCCGGACTGCACGAGCAGCGACTCGTCATCGCCGAGCGTCCTCAGGGTCGCGAGGATCGCGTCGTAGCACTCCCAGTCGCGCGCCGCGCGCCCGATGCCCCCGTAGACCACGAGCTCGGCGGGGTTCTCCGCCACCTCGGGGTCGAGGTTGTTCTGGATCATCCGGTACGGCGCCTCCGTGAGCCAGCTGCGGCAGGAAAGCACCGTGCCGCGCGGGGCGCGGACGATGCGCGAGGCGTCGCCGATCGCGCGATGGGTCATGGGACCTTGGGCTCGAGGGCCGGAAGGGCGAGTGCCGCCACGCGCTTCGCCTGGTCGAGCTCGTCGGTCTCGGTGGCGAGCGCGATCACCTGGACCGTCACCGCGTACCGGCCCTTGCGGGCGAAGAGCTGCTTGAGGGGTTCTCCGATCCAGTAGGCTTCCTCGCCCACGCCCGCGACCTTCTCGGCGCGCCGCCCGCTCGATCCGCCGCGGACGTTGGCGTCGAACCAGGCCGCCATGGCCGCGGGATCAGCCCGCTGCGTGAACTGGACGATGGTCCTCGGCTTCGGCCCGGTGTCCGCGGTGCCCATCGAGAAATGGCAGGTGGACTTCGTGTGGGGCGCGACCTTGGGGATGGCGACGTGGGCCACCTTGAGCACCTTGAGCCCCGTGGCGGACTCGACCTGCGCCTTCGGCACGGCGTCGCAGGCATTGGGGACCCAGGCCCGGGCGGGCAGGGCGGCGGCCAGGGCCGCCAGGGCGAAACCGAGGGCGATGCGAGCGTTCATGGTGCCTCCTTCGACGGCGCGCGCGGGAGCCGGGACTTGATCGGCGTCAGACCGCCGCCCCGCGCGATGGACACAATGGGCCGATGGAACGACCCTGGCTGAGATTCTACGGCGATTCCCCCGCCACGCTCGACTATCCGGAGCACACGCTCTACGAGGCGGTGGCCGCGACCGCCGCCAGGTCCCCGGCGGCGATCGCGTGGGATTTCCTCGGGACCGAGGCGAGCTACGCCGAGTTCCTCGCGCTCATCGACCGCACGGCGGACGCGCTCGCGGGGATCGGGCTCGCGAAGGGCGATCGGCTCCTCGTGTCGATGCCCACCTCGCCCCAGGGGGTGGCGGCGTTCTACGCCGCGAACAAGCTCGGCGCCGTGCCGGCGATGATCCACCCGCTGTCCACGACCTCGGAGGTGGCGCACTACCTGCGCTCGAGCCGCGCGCGGATCGCGCTCACGCTCGACGCCTTCTACGGCACCTTCGCGGCGCTGCCCGCGGACCTGCCCCTCGAAAGGATCGTGCTCGCGCGCATTCCCGACTACCTCCCGCCCCTCAAGAAGCTCGGCTTCTGGGCGACGAAGGGCCGCAGGATCCCCCCGGTGCCGGCCGACGATCGCGTCGCGTGGTGGAAGGAGCTGATGGCGCGCGGCTTCCCGCGGGCGCCGCGCGGCGGCACCGGCCCCGCCGATCCCGCGGCGATCCTCTTCTCGGGCGGCACCACGGGACTGCCGAAAGGCATCCTCCTGTCCAACCGCAACATCCTCGCCGAGGGCCTGCAGGCGGCCACCTGGGCGGGGCTGCACGGCGGCGATTCGATCCTCGCGATCCTGCCGATCTTCCACGGCTTCGGCCTCGGCGTGTGCGTGAACGCCGCGTTCATGGGCGGGGGAAAGTCGATCCTCGTGCCCACCTTCACACCGGAGACCGTGGCGAAGCTGATCGGCGAGAAGCGCCCGAACCTGCTCGTGGGCGTGCCCACGCTCTTCGACGCGCTTTCGCGCGACCCGGCGCTCGCGAGGACCGACCTCTCCTGCCTCAAGGCCGCCTTCTCCGGCGCGGACACGCTGCCCCGCCCGGTGAAGGAGCGCTTCGAGCGGCTCGTCGCCTCGCGCGGCGGCAGCGTGAAGCTCCTCGAGGGCTACGGGCTCACCGAGGCCGTGACCGGGATCATGGCGATGCCCGTGGGCGAGTACCGCGAGGGCTCGATCGGCATTCCGTTCCCCGACATGCTCGCCAAGATCTGCCGCGTGGGCACGACCGAGGAGCTTCCTCCCGGCGAGGAAGGCGAGATCTGCATCGCGGGGCCCGCGGTGATGATGGGCTATCTCGACGACGCGGAGGCCACCGCGCAGGCGCTCAGGCGCCACGCCGATGGCCGCACCTGGCTGCACACGGGCGACCTGGGGCGCATGGACGCCGACGGGTTCTTCTACTTCGGCGTGCGCCTGAAGCGCATGATCAAGTCCTCGGGATTCAACGTCTATCCCGCGCAGGTCGAGGCGGTGCTCTACCGGCACCCGGCGGTGAAGGATGCCTGCGTCGTGGGCGTGCCCGATCCGCAGCAGGTCGAGCGCGTGAAGGCCTTCGTCGTGACGAAGGACCCGAACGCGGCCACGCCCGCGCTCGCCGAGGAGCTCGTCGCCCACTGCCGGGCGGAGCTGATCAAGTGGTCGTGCCCGCGCGAGGTCGAGTTTCGCGCGAGCCTGCCCACCACTCGCGTGGGCAAGATCGACTACCGGGCGCTCGCGGAAGAAGCGGCGGGGAAGGAGGCGGGGAAATGAAGCACGGCGGCGAGCGGGTCGCGGCGGCATTGCAGGCGCACGGGGTGCGGTTCCTCTTCACGCTCTGCGGCGGGCACATCTCGCCGATCCTCGTGGAAGCGAAACGCCGCGGCATCCGCGTGCTCGACACGCGCGACGAGGCGACGGCGCTCTTCGCCGCGGACGCGGTGGCGCGGCTCACCGGCACGCCGGGCGTGGCCGCGGTGACCGCGGGGCCGGGGCTGACGAACACCATCACCGCGCTCAAGAACGCGCAGCTCGCGCAATCTCCCGTGGTGCTCCTCGGGGGTGCGGCGCCCACGGCGCTGCAGGGGCGCGGCGCGCTCCAGGACATCGACCAGAAGCCGCTCGTCGCCCCGCACGTGAAGCTCGTGAAGCAGGTGCGCCGCGTGGCCGACCTCGGTCCCGCGGTCGAGGAAGCGCTGCGCGTGGCGGCTTGCGGCGTTCCGGGACCCGCCTTCGTCGAATGCCCCGTGGACCTGCTCTACGACGAGACGCTGATCCGCGGCTGGTACGCGGATGCGGCGGGCAAGGGGACCTCGATCCCGGACCGGCTGCTGCGCTGGTACCTGAACCGCCACGCGAACCGGATGTTCGCGGCAAGCCGCGAGCCCTACTCGCCGGTCGCATCGGGCGTGCCGGTTCCCGTGGCTTCGGAAGGCGTGGTGGCGCGCGCGGCGGCGGCGCTCGCGGGCGCGAGGCAGCCGCTCTTCGTGATCGGCAGCCAGGCGGTGGTCGCCGCGGGCGAGGTCGCGCGGGTCGCCGCCGCGGTCGAGCGCCTCGGGGTTCCGGTCTATCTCTCCGGGATGGCGCGGGGCTTGCTCGGGCGCGACTCGCCCCTGCAGATGCGCCACGCGCGGCGCAAGGCGCTGCGCGAGGCCGATTGCGTGCTCCTCGCGGGCGTGCCCTGCGATTTCCGCCTCGACTACGGCAAGCACGTACGCCGATCCGCCACCCTCATCGCCGCGAACCGCAGCCCACGCGATGCGCGGCTCAACCGCAAGCCCTCGATCGAGGCGATCGGAGATGCGGGTCGCTTCCTCGGCGCGCTCGCCGGGCGCATGGGCGAGGGCGCGCGCCGGCCCGAGTGGATCGCGGCGCTCGCGGCCCGGGACGCGGAGCGCGAGAAGGAGATCGAGGCGCAAGCCGCGGTCCGCGGCGAGTACGTGAACCCCGTCGGCTTCTTCCGCGCGCTCGAGTCCGCTGCGGGGGAGAACGCGGTCTTCGTCGCCGACGGCGGCGACTTCGTCGCCACCGCCTCTTACATTCTGCGCCCGCGCGGACCGCTCACCTGGCTCGACCCCGGCGCGTTCGGCACGCTCGGGGTGGGCGCGGGCTTCTCGCTGGGCGCGCAAGCCGCACGACCCGAGGCGGAGACCTGGCTCGTGTGGGGCGACGGCGCCTGCGGCTACGGGCTCGCGGAGTTCGACACCTTCGTGCGCCACGGGCTGCCGGTCATCGCGGTGGTGGGCAACGACGCGGGCTGGACGCAGATCGCGCGCGCGCAGGTGAAGATGCTCGGCGACGCGGTGGGCACCGAGCTCGCGCGCACGGCCTACCACGAGGTCGCGAAGGGCTTCGGCGCGGCGGGCATCGAGATCCGGCGCGACGAGGACGTGGCCGCGGCGCTTGCCGAGGCGCGCCGCCTCGCGACCGTCGGCCGTCCCGTGCTCGTCAACGTCTGGCTCGACAAGACCGAGTTCCGCGAAGGTTCGATCTCGATGTAGAAAATGGGGACAGTCCCCATTTTTTCCTTGTAATAGTCTGGCCGCGTGGGGGATTGTTACAACGAATAAATGGGGACTGTCCCCATTTTCCGTTGCGTCAGGAGGAGGGCAGCAGGTCCGGACAGAAGGCGCGGAAGCGCCCCTCGGTGACGAGAGGCCGCGTGCGCTCGATGTCCGTCGCGAGGAAGCGGTCGCCTTCGAGATGGGGTGCCGCGGAGCGCACCAGGGCGTGGGCGTCCTCGAGGCGGGCAGAGGTCTTTCGCGGGCGGCGGAAGTCGATGCCCTGCGCCGCGGCGAGCAGCTCGATCGCGACGATCGCGGCGGTGTTGTCGGCCATGTCGGCGAGCCGCCGCGCGGCGAAGGTCGCCATCGAGACGTGGTCCTCCTGGTTCGCCGAGGTCGGGAGCGAATCCACGCTCGCGGGGTGCGCGAGCGACTTGTTCTCCGAGGCGAGCGCGGCCGCCGTGACGTGGGCGATCATGAAGCCCGAATTCACGCCCGAGGCCGCGGTGAGGAAGGGCGGCAGGCCGCTGAGCGTCGTGTCGATGAGCAACGCGATGCGCCGCTCGGCGAGCGCCCCGATCTCGGCGATCGCAAGCGCCATCTGGTCGGCGGCGAAGGCGATGGGCTCGGCGTGGAAGTTGCCGCCCGAGACCGATTCCCCGGTCTCGGGAAACACCAGCGGATTGTCGGTGACGCCGTTGGCCTCGACGAGGAGCGTGGACGCCGCCGCGCGCAGCAGGTCGAGGCAGGCGCCCATCACCTGGGGCTGGCAGCGCAGGCTGTAGGGGTCCTGCACGCGGTCGTCGTCGACGAGGTGGGAAGCGCGGATCTCGCTGCCCGCGAGGAGCCGGCGGTAGGCGGCAGCGACCGCGATCTGCCCGGCGTGCCCGCGCAGCTCGTGGATGCGCGCCTCGAATGGCGTGTCGCTCGCCATCGCGGCGTCCGCCGAAAGGGCGCCGGCGACCACCGCGGCGGCGAAGACGTTCTCGGCGGCGAAGAGGCCGTGGAGTGCCAGCGCCGTCGAGACCTGCGTGCCGTTCAGGAGCGCGAGGCCTTCCTTCGGTCCGAGCGCGAGGGGCGAGAGACCGGCGACGGCGAGCGCCTCGGCCGCGGGGAGGACGCGTCCCTTGTGGCGCGCTTCGCCCAGGCCCATGAGCACGGCGGAGAGGTGCGCGAGCGGCGCGAGGTCGCCCGAGGCGCCCACGGAGCCCTTCGAGGGAATGACCGGATAGACCTCGGCGGCGAGGAGCGCGAGCATCGCATCGACCACCTCGGGGCGCACGCCCGAGTAGCCGCGCGCGAGGCTCGCCACCTTGAGGAGCATCGCGAGGCGCACGACCGCGTCGGCGAGCGGCGGGCCCACGCCGACGCTGTGGGAAAGCACGAGGTTCCTCTGCAGGAGCGCGAGCTGCTCCGCGGGGATGTGCGTCTGCGCGAGCTTGCCGAAGCCCGTGTTGATGCCGTAGACGGGGCGGCCCGCGCGCACGATCGCCTCGACGGCGCGCGCGCCCTCCGCGAGGCGATCGCGGCTCGCCGCGGAGAGCGTGACGGGGCCGGGCGTGCGGTGCTGCGCGGCGAGCTCGGCGAGCGTGAGGCGGCCGGGGACGAGTTGCATGATCGCGGGGGGCTCAGGCGGCAAAGGCGCCATTGTCTCCCGGGCGGCCGCGGCGCGTCAGCCGGCGCTCGGCGAGCTCGAACAGGCCGTGCACGGCGAGGGCGAGGGCCGCGGCGGGCAACGCCCCGGCGAGCAGCGTCGTGTGGTCGTTCAACGCGAGGCCCTGCGCGATGCGCTCGCCGAAGCCGCCCGCGCCGATGAAGGCGGCGATGGTCGCGGTGCCCACGTTGATCACCGCCGCGGTCTTCACCCCGGCGAGGATGGTGGGCAGCGCGAGCGGCAGCTCCACGTGGGCGAGCGACTCGCGGGGCGTGAGCCCGAGGGCGAGTGCCGCCTCGCGCAGGCCCTTCGGCACGCCTTCGAGCCCGGCGTGGGTGTTGCGCACGATCGGCAGCAGCGCGTAGAGGAAGAGCGCGACGAGCGCGGGCCATGCGCCGATCGTGCCGGTCACCGGGATGAGGAAGGCGAGGAGCGCGAGCGACGGAATGGTCTGCACGAGGCCGGTCGCCGCGAGCAGGGGCTGGGCGAGCACGCGCAGCTTGGCCGCGGCCACCCCCAGCGGGATGCCGGCGGCGATCGCCGCGGCGAGCGAGCCCGCGACGAGGCCCGTGTGCTCGAGGGCGAGGCGCGCGAAATCCGGCGCGAAGACCGCGCGCCAGAGCCCGCGCTCCGCGGCCGCGGGCCCTGCGCCGAGGTGCTCGCGCGCCACGGAGGCGAAATCGATCCCGTCGAGCTCGGCGCGGGCGTTGAGCCGGATCATCGTCTTCTCGTCGAGGCTTCCGGCGAGGCGGGCGAAGGCCGCGAAGGCTTGCGGATGCCGCGCCGCGGCCTCCCGGCGGTGCAGGATCACCGCGTCGTAACGCGGGAAGAACGCGCGGTCGTCCGCCAGCACGCGCACGCCGAATCGGCCGATCTTCGCGTCCGTGGTGTAGAGGTCGATCACGGCGACCTCGCCTGCGGCGAGCGCCTCGTAGGCGAGCCCGTGGTCGAGGCCCCGGGGATTGGAATGGGGCAGGGCGTAGGCGGCCTTGAGGCCCGGCCAGCCGTCGGCGCGGCCGAGGAACTCGTGGGAAAGTCCGAGCGCGAGGCCCGGATGCTTCGCGAGATCCGAGATGCGCGCCACGCCGAGCTCGCGGGCGAGCGCCTCGCGCATGCCCAGCGCATAGCTGTTGGAGAAGCCCAGCGGCGCGCTCGCGGCGAGGCCCCTCGGCGCGAGCCGGGCGTTCAGTTCATCGAGGCCGGGAACCACGCCCAGCCCGAGGATCTCGCGGGCGAGCGTTCCGGTGTATTCGGGATAGGCGTCGATCGCGCCGTGCTCGAGCGCCGCGAAGACGATCGCGGTGTTGCCCAGGCCTGGCCGGTGAACGGCGCTCGCGCCCGCTCGCGCCGCCGTTCCGGCGAGGATTTCGCCGAGGATGTAGGACTCGGTGAAGCGCTTGGAGCCGACCTTCAGCGGCTCCCCGGCGGAGGCGGCCGCCGCCGCGAGGAGCAGCAGCGGGGCGACGAGCCCCGCGGCTCCGGGGATCACTTGAGGCGCGACTCCACGATCTTCGCCGCCGCGGCCGTGTCGACGGGGTTCGCATTGGCCGGACGCGAGAAGGCGACCATCACGAGGAGCTTGCCCTTGCGGAAGTGCAGCTGCTTGTTGGCGCTCAGGAAGAACCCGGCGTCGCCCACCTCGGCGGGCTTGACCGAGGTGCGGTAGATCTTCTGCAGGTTGTCGGCCTCGTGGTCGAGCTCGGCCTTGGGGCTCTTCGACTGCTTCACGCTCACCGTGAGGATCGCGTTCTGGCGCGCGTCCATGTAGGCGCACTCGGAGCCGCCGTCGATCGGGCGCGCCCGCACCTTCGTGGCCGTCTTGGCGGCGAAGTTGTTGACCTCGTCCATCGTGATCAGCGTGCAGGCGTCGGGCGCCTGGGCGGCCGCGAAGCCGGGGAGAAAGAGAACGGCGAGCGCGAGAGCGGCGAGCGAGCGGTGCATGAATGTCTCTCTTTGAGTCTGCGGGAGGTTCCGGGCTTCATTCTGACGGCGCGTGGCCGCCATTGTCCACCCGGCGGATCATCGCGCGAGCAGGGCCCACGCCAGGGCCGCGGCGAGCGCGAGCGCGGCGGCGATCCAGGCCCACGCGGGAAACGCCGGCCGCGCCGGGGCGGCGGCGGGCGAGGGCGCCGGCGCGATGCGCTCGGAGAACGCGGCGAAGAAATCGTCGGCGACCTTGCGCGCCGCCGCGTCGATGAGCCGCTGGCCGACCTGGGCGAGCTTGCCGCCCACCTGCGCGTGGACGCTGTAGGCGAGGCGCGTGGAGCCCGCCTCGGGCGTGAGCTCCACGAGGGCCGTGCCCTTGGCGAAGCCCGCGGGGCCGCCCTGGCCCTCGAAGACGAGCGTGTAGCGCTCGGGGGCGACGACGTCGGCGAGCCGGAGCCTGCCCTTGAACTTCGCGCGCACCGGCCCCACCGCGGCGACCATCGCCACCGCAAACTCGTTCTCCCCGGTCGCCTCGATCGACTCGCAGCCGGCGATCGAGGCCTGGAGGATCGCGGGATCGTTGAGCGCGCGCCAGGCGGTCTCGCGATCGACGGGCAGCAGGCGCGTGGCGGAGAGGTCCATGGGGTTCAGGCCGCGAGGCGGGGTGCCCGTGCGGGGCGCGAGAGCGCCCCGGCGAGGGCCGCGAGGGACTCGAGGTTGTGCACCGGGAGGAATTCGTCCACATGCGGGCGCATCGCCCGGATGCCGCTCGCGCTCGGCTCGAAGCCCTCGTAGCGCAGCAGCGGATTGAGCCATAGCAGGCGCGAGGCCGAGCGCCCGAGCCGCGCCATCTCCTCCTCGAGCGCGGCCGCGTCCTCGCGGTCGAGCCCGTCGGTCACGAGCAGCAGGCACGCGTTCTGCCCCAGCAGGCGCCGCGACCAGCGGAAGTTGAACTCGCGCAGGCAGGCGCCGATGCGGGTTCCGCCCGCCCAGTCGGGCACCGCCGCGCACACGCGGGAGACCGCCTCGTCCACGTCCCGGTGGCGAAGCTCCCGCGTGACGTTCGTGAGCCGCGTGCCGAAGAGCAGCGTGGAGACGCGCTCGCGGTCCTGCGTGAGGGCGTGGACGAAGTGCAGGAACATGCGTGTGTAGCGGTGCATCGACCCGGAGATGTCGCAGAGCACGACGAGCGGCGGCGGGCGCGACTGGCGCCGGCGGCGCTCGAGGACCGCGAGCTCGCCGCCGCGGCGCCCCAGCCGAGCGAGGGTCGCCGCGAGGTCGATCGCGGCCCCGCGGGACGAGGGCTCGTGGCGGCGCGTGCGCACCTCGGGAACAGGCAGGTGAAGGCGCGAAAGCAGGCGCTTCGCCTCGCGCCACTCCTCGCCGCTCATCTTCTCGAAGTCGAGCCGGCGCAGGCGCTCGGTCGCCGCGAAGGTGAGGCTCGCGTCGACCTCGATCTCCTGCTCGGGCTCGCGCCCGGCTTCCCGGCGCGAAGCGGCGGGGAGCAGCGCCTCGGCCACTCGCGGGCTCAGGTCCTCGGGCGGCGGCATCCTGCCGCGCACCTTCGGCAGGAGGAGCGCCATCATCCGCTCCTCGAACGCGGGGTCGCGCCAGAAGATCGCGAAGGCCTGGTCGAAGACCGGCTGCTGCTCGCGGCGCGTGAGGAAGAGGGCCGTGAGCGCGGCGTGCCAGTCGCGTCGCGAAGCGAAGCCCGCCGCGGGCATCACGCGAACGGCGTCGTGCACCTTGTCGGTCGCGATCGGCACTCCCGCGGCGCGAAGCACCCGCGCGAAGTGAACGACGTTCTCGGCGAGCCGCCCGCCGCCTGCGGTTTGCGGGGGCCTCGGACCGGGCGTCATGCGGCGAGGCGGGCCTTCGCCGCCTCGAGCACGCCCGCGGCCTCGGAGCCGCGAAGCCGCGCGATGTCGTCCTGGTACTTGAGGAGCACGCCGAGCGTGTCGTCCACCGTGGCGGGGTCGAGGGCGACGCAATCGAGCGCGAGCAGCGCGCGCGTCCAGTCGAGCGTCTCGGCCACCCCGGGGGCCTTGAAGAGGTCGAGGCCGCGCAGGTCCTGCACGAAGGCGACGACTTCCCGCGACAGGCGCTCGGAGGCGCCGGGGACCTTGCGCGCGAGGATCGCGAGCTCGCGCTCGGCGCCCGGGTAATCGACCCAGTGGTAGAGGCAGCGGCGCTTCACCGCGTCGTGGATCTCGCGCGTGCGGTTCGAGGTGATCACGACGATCGGCGGATGGTCGGCGCGCAGGGTGCCGAGCTCCGGGATCGTGACCTGGTAGTCGGAAAGCACTTCGAGGAGGTACGCCTCGAAGGGCTCGTCGGCGCGGTCGAGCTCGTCGATCAGGAGCACGGGAGGCGCATCTCCCCCCTCGAGGGCGCGAAGGATCGGGCGCTTGACGAGATAGGCCTCGGAGAAGATGTCCTTCTCGAGCGCGGCGCGGTCCACGCCGCCCGCGGCCTCGGCGAGGCGCACCGCCATGAGCTGGCGCTGCACGTTCCACTCGTAGACGGCCGAGGCGACGTCGAGCCCTTCGTAGCACTGCAGGCGGATGAGGGGGCGGCCGAGTCCCGCGGCGAGCGCCTTGGCGACCTCGGTCTTGCCGGTGCCGGCCTCTCCCTCGAGGAAGAGCGGCCGGCCCAGCTCGAGCGCGAGGAACACCGCCGTCGCGAGCCTGCGGTCGGCGAGGTAGTCGGCCGAGGCGAGCAACCGCTCCGCGGCATCGATATTGGGGACAGTCCCCATTTAAACTTTGTAACCTGTGTTACAGCCGATAAATGGGGACTGTCCCCATTTATTTGGCGGCGGCGACGGCGCGCTGCGCCATCACGGTGACGAGGTGCGCGCGGTACTCGGCGCTCGCGTGGAGGTCCGAGGCGAGGTCGCCCTCGTCGACGCGGATGCCGGCGATCGCCTCCGGCGACCAGCTCTTCGCGAGCGCCGCCTCCATGGGTGTGGCGCGGAAGACGCCCGCCGCGCCCGCGCCGGTGACCGCGACCCGCGCGCCGCCCGCGGTCTGGGCGGCGAAGACGCCGACGATGGCGAAGCGCGAGGCGGCGTTGCGGAACTTGAGGTAGGCCGCCTTCTTCGGGATCGGGAAGCTCACCGAGACGATCATCTCCCCGGTCTCGAGCGACGTCTCGAAGAGCCCCTTGAAGAAGTCGTCGGCGGCGATCTTCAGCCGCGAGGTGTTCACCGTGGCCCCGAGCCCGAGCACTGCCGCGGGCCAGTCCGAGGCGGGGTCGTTGTTGGCGAGGGAACCCCCCAGGGTGCCCATGTTGCGCACCTGGCGGTCGCCGATGCCCGCGGCGAGGTCGGCGAGCGCGGGGATCTTCGCACGCACCTCGGCGGAGGCCGCGATCTCGGCGTGGCGCGTCATGGCGCCGATCGTGATCGCGTTGCCGTCGACCTTGATGCCGCGCAGCTCCGCGAGGCCCGAGAGGTCCACGAGGTCCGTGGGCGCGGCGAGCCCGAGCTTCATCGAGGCGATGAGCGACTGCCCGCCCGCGAGGAAGCGCGCGTCGCCCTTGGCGGCGGCCTTCGCGGCCTCGGCGACGGAGGCGGGCTGGTGGAAGTTGAAGTTGTTCATGGTCTCTTCTCCTTTGGATCCTCGCCCCATCCTCTCCCGGGGGAGAGGGCGGAGCGGGGGAAAGTCACTTCCTCAACGCCCGCCAGACGCGCTCGGGCGTGGCGGGCATCTCCACGTCCTTCACGCCGAGGGCGTCGCACACCGCGTTCATCACCGCCGCGGGCGCGCCGATCGCGCCCGCCTCGCCGCAGCCCTTCACCCCGAGGGGGTTGTGGGTGCACGGCGTGGTGCGCGTCTCGACCTTGAACTCCGGCAGGTCGTCGGCGCGCGGCATCGCGTAGTCCATGTAGGTCGCGGTGAGCAGCTGCCCCGACTCGCGGTCGTACACGCAGCCCTCGAGCAGCGCCTGGCCGATGCCCTGCGCGAGGCCGCCGTGGACCTGCCCCTCGACGATCATCGGGTTGATGATGTTGCCGAAATCGTCGCAGGCGGTGAACGAAACGATCCGCGTGTGCCCGGTCTCGGGATCGACCTCGACCTCGCAGATGTGGGTGCCCGCGGGATAGGTGAAGTTCGTCGGGTCGTAGAACGCGGTCTCGTCGAGGCCCGGCTCGAGCTTGTCGAGCGGGTAGTTGTGGGGCACGTAGGCGGTGAGCGCAACCTGCGCGAAGGCGACGTTCTTGTCGGTGCCCTTCACCGTGAACTTGCCGTCCCGGAACTCCACGTCGGCGTCGCTCACCTCCATCAGGTGCGCGGCGATCCTGCGCCCCTTGGCGACGATCTTGTCGAGCGCCTTCACGATGGCGGTGCCGCCCACGGCGATCGAGCGCGATCCGTAGGTGCCCATGCCGAAGGGAATGCGCCCGGTGTCGCCGTGGACCACGTCGACGTCGTCCACGCCGATGCCGAGGCGGTCGGCGACGACCTGCGCGAAGGTCGTCTCGTGTCCCTGCCCGTGGCTGTGCGAGCCGGTGAAGACCGTGACCTTGCCCGTCGGGTGCACGCGCACCTCGCCCGCCTCGTAGAGGCCCGCACGGGCGCCCAGCGCCCCCGCGATGTTCGACGGCGCGAGCCCGCAGGCCTCGATGTAGGACGAGAAGCCCAGGCCGCGGAGCTTGCCGCGCTTCTTCGCCTCCTCGCGGCGCTTCGCGAAGCCGGCGACGTCGGCCGTCTTCATCGCGCCCTCGAGGCAGGCGTCGTAGTCGCCGGTGTCGTAGGTGAGGGCGACCGGGGTGGCGTAGGGGAAGGTGCGGATGAAGTTGCGGCGGCGGATCTCGTCCTGCGCGATCTTCATCTCGGCGGCGGCGGTGGCCACGAGCCGCTCGACCACGTAGGTCGCCTCGGGGCGCCCGGCGCCCCGGTAGGCGTCCACGGGCGCGGTGTTCGTGAAGACCGCGGTCACCTCGCAATGGATCGCGGGCGTGGTGTACTGCCCGGCGAGCAGCGTCGCGTAGAGGATCGTCGGGATGCACGAGGCGAAGGTCGAGAGGTAGGCCCCCATCGACGCGGCGGTCTTCACGCGCAGGGCGAGGAACTTCCCGTCCTTGTCGAGCGCGAGCTCGGCCCGGGTGAAGTGGTCGCGCCCGTGCGCGTCCGACAGGAACGACTCCGTGCGCTCCGCCGTCCACTTGATGGGCCGGCCCACGAGCTTCGAGGCCCAGACGCACACGGTCTCCTCGGCGTAGAGGTAGATCTTCGAGCCGAAGCCGCCGCCCACGTCGGGCGCGATGACCCGCACCTTGTGCTCCGGGAGCCCCAGGACGAAGGCCGTCATCAGCAGGCGCTCGACGTGCGGGTTCTGGCTGGTGACGTAGAGCGTGTAGGAATCGTCGCCCCGGGCGTAGGCCGCGTTGCAGGCGCGCGGCTCGATCGCGTTCGGGATGAGGCGGTTGTTGACGAATTCGAGCGTGGTGACGTGGGCCGCCTTGGCGAAGGCCGCGTCCACCGCCGCCTTGTCGCCGAGCGCCCAGACGTAGCACACGTTGCCGGGTGCCTCGTCGTGGACCGCGGGCGCGCCCTTCTTCAGGGCGTCGCGCACGTCCACCACCGCCGGCAGCTCCTCGTAGTCGACCTCGATCTTCTCGGCGGCGGCCTTCGCCTGGGCGGCGCTGTCGGCGACGACCACGGCGACATGGTCGCCCACGTAGCGGACCTTGCCCTGGGCGAGGATCGGGTGCTTCGGCTCCTTCATGGGCTGGCCGTCGCTGCCGGTGATGAGCCAGCCGCAGGGCAGGCCCCCGACCGCGGCGGGGATGTCCGCCCCGGTGAAGACGGCGAGCACGCCCGGGGACTTCTTCGCCGCCTCGGCCTTGATCGACTTGATCTTCGCGTGGGCGTAGGGCGAGCGCAGGAAGTACGCGTAGCTCTGGTTGGGGAGGGTGACGTCGTCCGTGTACTGGCCGGCGCCGGTGAGGAAGCGCAGGTCTTCCTTGCGCTCGATGCGTTGTCCGACGAGCAGGTCGTTCATGGCGGGCCTCCTACATCTTCGCGAGGCCGGCTTTCACGGCCTTCACGATGTTCTGGTAGCCCGTGCAGCGGCAGAAATTGCCGTCGAGGGCGGCGCGGACCTGTTCGTCCGTCGGGTCCTTCACCTTTCCCGCGAGCTCGACCGCGGACATCACCATCCCCGGCGTGCAGTAGCCGCACTGCAGGCCGTGGTGCTGCTTGAACGCGGCCTGCATCGGGTGCATCGCGCCGTCGGGCGCGAGCCCCTCGATGGTCGTCACCTTGGCCCCGCGCGCCTGGAGCGCGAGCAGGTTGCAGCTCTTCACCGCGCGGCCGTCGAGGAGCACGGTGCAGGCTCCGCACTGGGCGGTGTCGCAGCCCACGTGGGTGCCCGTGAGCTTCAGGTGGTCTCTCAGGAACTGCACCAGCAGGGTGCTCGGCTCGACGTCGGCCGCGACCGGCCTGCCGTTGACCGTGATCGAAACGGGAATACCCATCGATGCCTCCTCGCGAGGACTGCGGATTGTTGTGGGATTCACATCTGAGGGAAGGGCCATTCTAAGGCCGGCGTTGATCTACCTCAACGGGCTCTCCCACGCCACGCTCTAGCCTGTCGTTCAGGGCATCGCCGGGTGCCCGGGGCAGCCCACGGAGGGCTCATGGCGCCGACGGACCACACGCAGCAGCTCGGGCAACAGGCGCGCAAGGCCGCGAAGGCCGCGGTCGCCGGGCGCGGCGACGTGCGGATCGCCGTGCGCGACCTGACGCTCCACGCGCTGCGCAGCCGCATGCTCACCGCCGAGCACCTGGCGAACGTCACCAAGGCGGTGGCCGAGGGCATCGCGGGCACCGCCGGCGAGCCCTTCGAACAGGCGCGCGCGGCCACGCGCCACGCCTTCACCGGCCTTTCCGAGGCGGTCTCCAAGGGGCTGCTCGCCCTCGAGCTCTCCGCCCGCGAGTTCGCCGAGGGCAGCGGGCGCCTCGCTCCCTCGGAGGCCGAGCGCCTGCTCGGCGAGATCGCGGCCCTCGAGAAGACGCTCGGCGAGGGCTGGCGGCATGACCACGCGCCACCGCCCACGGAAGTGGCCGAGCGCCTCGCGGCCGTCGCGACCCACCTGAAGCGTGCGGTCGGCGACGCCGTTCCGGGTGCCGCGACGCTGGTGGCGCGCGACCTCGGGGCGGGCGCCCGCGAAGGCACCGATGCCGTGGCCGGAGCGAGCCGCGTGCTGGGGCTCGTCGCGAGCGGCGCCTTGCTGGCGCTTTCGGAGGCCCTCCGGGAATCCGCGGCGCCGCGCCGCGGATGATCCTGCCCTCGCTCGAACAACTGCGGGTGCTTCCGCGCCTCGCGGAGATCACCCGCACCTTCCTGCACTTCGGCCTGCAGGACCTCGTCCATTCCGTGGGACTGCACCGGATCCTCGACCAGACGAGCGGGATCCTGGGCTGGCGGGCGGATCCCGCGCTCCTGGAGAGACCCCTTCCCGAGCGCTTCCGCCTCGCGCTCGAGGCGCTGGGGCCCGCCTTCGTGAAGCTCGGCCAGGTGCTCGCCTCGCGCGTGGACCTGCTCTCGCCCGAGTGGATCCGCGAGCTCGGAAACCTCCACGATTCGGTGGGCGCGGTCCCCTTCGCCGAGCTCGAGGCCCAGCTCGTCGCCGACCTGGGGCGCCCGGTGGACGAGGCCTTCGCCGCGTTCGAGCGCGAGCCGCGCGCCGCCGCCTCGATCGCGCAGGTGCACCGCGCGGTGCTCGCCGACGGCCAGGCGGTCGCGGTCAAGATCCGCCGGCCGGGCGTGGAGGCCGCGGTCGAGGCGGACCTCGTGCTCCTCGAGGCGCTCGCCGCCTGGTGGGAGGAGGACCGTTCCGAGGACGTGCGGGTGCGTCCCATCGAGATCGCGCGGCAGCTGCGCCGCTCGATCGCGCGCGAGGTGGACTTCGCCGCCGAGGCGAGGGGTCAGCAGCGCTTCTCGGACGCCTTCCGCGAGCGGCCCGAAATCCTGATCCCGCGCGTGCACCCGGAGTTCACGCGCGTCTCCCTGCTGGTGATGGACTGGGTCGACGGCATCCCGGGCACGGACCTCGAGGCCGCCGATCGCGCGGGCCTCGACCGGCGGGTACTCGCCGCGCGCGGCGCCGACGCCGTGCTGAAGATGGTCATCGTCGACGGCCTCTTCCACGCCGACCCCCATCCGGGAAACGTCTTCTACCTGCCGGGAAACCGCATCGCCTTCATCGACTTCGGGATGGTGGGCTGGCTCTCGGGCAAGCGCCGCGACGAGCTCGTGGACCTGCTCGCGGGCCTCGCGGGCCGCGACGCCGAGGCGATCCGCGACGTGCTTCTCGCCTGGACCGAAGGCGGGCGGGTCAACTCCGCGCGCTTCGCCGAGGACATCGCGCGCCTCGTCTACCTCTACGACAAGGCGGCGCTCCAGGACGTGCGCCTGGGCACGCTGCTCGGCGAGATCGCCGGGGTGATGCGCGAGCACCACCTGATGCTCCCGCCGGACCTCGCGCTGCTCTTCAAGGCGATCACCACCCTCGAGGGGCTCGGCCTGGAGCTCGACCCCGAATTCCGGCTGGTCGAGCACGTCACGCCCTACATCCGCGACATCCTGCGCAGGCGCTGGGAGCCGCGCGCGATCGGCACGCGGCTCTACCGCCAGATGCGCGAGCTGTCGGCCGCGCTCGGGGACCTGCCCCGGGCGATCGAGCGGATGGCGCGCCAGGTGGGCGACGACGGCGTGGGGCTCAATCTCGAGATCCGCCAGCTCGGGGAGCTCACGAGCCATCTCGAGCGCAGCGTGAACCGTCTGGCGATCGGCATGGTGACCGCCGCCCTCATCGTCGGCTCCTCGATCCTGCTCGCGGTGAGCGGGGGCCCGGCCTCGCTCCTGCTGCAGCTGCTCGGCGCGGCGGGCATCGCGATCGCCTTCGTGAACTCCGTCTGGCTGGTCGTGACGATCCTGCGATCGGGCCGGCGCTGAGCCCGGAACCTAGCGCGTCTCGCCGACGGTGAGCACCGCCGCGCCGTCGATCGCGCCGCGGCGCAGGTCGTCGAGCGCGCGGTTGGCTTGCTCGAGGCGATAGGCGACCGGCGCGGTCGCGATCGGGATTTCCGAGGCGAGCTGCAGGAAAGCCTCGCCGTCGGCGCGGGTGAGGTTCGCGACCGAGCGTAGCGTCCGCTCGCCCCAGAGGGTCGCGTAGGGAAAGGCCGGGATCTCGCTCATGTGGATGCCCGCGCAGACCACGGTGCCGCCCCGGGCCGTCGCGGCGAGCGCCGCGGGCACGAGCGCGCCCACGGGCGCGAAGAGGAGGGCGGCATCGAGCGGGGCCGGCGCGCGCTCGGCGGACGATCCCGCCCAGGCGCAGCCGAGCTTCCGGGCGAAGCCCTGCGAGCGCTCGTCGCCGGGGCGCGTGAAGGCGAACACCTCGCGCCCCTGGGCCACGGCGACCTGCGCGATCACGTGCGCCGCGGCTCCGAATCCGTACAGCCCGATGCGGCGCGCCTCGCCCGCCATGGTGTAGGCGCGATAGCCGATGAGGCCCGCGCACAGCAGCGGTGCCGCGTGCAGGTCGTCGTAGCGGTCGGGAAGCCGCAGGGCATAGCGCTCGTCGGCGAGGACGTATTCGGCGAAGCCGCCGGCGCGGTCGAGGCCCGTGAACACGGCGCTCTCGCAGAGGTTCTCGCGCCGGCTCGCGCAATACGCGCAGTGCCCGCAGGCGCCGGCGAGCCAGGCCACGCCCACGCGCTCGCCCACGCGCAAGCGCGAGGCTCCCGCCCCGAGCGCGGCGACCCGCCCCACGATCTCGTGGCCCGGCACGAGCGGCAGGCGGGGGGCGGCGAGCTCGCCGTCGGCGATGTGCAGGTCGGTGCGGCACACGCCGCAAGTCGAGACGGCGACGAGGATCTCGCCGGCGCCGGGCGCGGGGACCTCGAGGCGCACCTCCTCGAGGGGGGCGCCGGGCTTGGCGAGGCGCATGGCCCGGTAAGTCATCGGAAACGGGAAAATGGGGACAGTCCCTATTTTCCCGAGGTGAGGGCGGGGCGGGAGACAGGGCAAAAAAAACGGGGCGACGAAAGCCCCGCGTGGAGGGCCGCGCCGGGGCGCGGCCTGAGGAGACGAGGGTCAGGCGGCCGCGCCCAGCATGTCGACCCAGGTGACGTTGCGGCGGGTGGGGCGCGCCGGGCGGCGGGCGGCCGCGGCCTTGCGCGCGACGTCCGGCGGCGGCAGTTTCTGCAGGGTGCGCAGGGCCTCGGAGTCGAGGATCTCGATCTCGCGCTGGGCCACGCGGATGAGGCCCGCGTCGTCGAGGGCGGAGAACGCGCGGCTCACGGTCTCGAGCGTGAGGCCGAGGTAGCTGCCGATCTCCTGGCGGGTCATCGCGAGGCTGATGCGCTCGGCGCTGCCACCGAGGCTGCGGGCGCGCTCGGCCATCCGCGAGAGGAAGCGCGCGACGCGCCCCTCGGCCCCGAGGGTGCCGATGAGTGAGCGCAGCACGTGCTCGGCGACCAGCTCGCGGCTGATGGCGCGGTAGACGATCTGCTCGAAGTCGTCGAGCGCGCGGCCCAGCGTGGCGAGGCTGCGGAAGGGAATCACGACGACTTCCGAGTCGTTGAGCGCCACCGCGTAGCAGGCATAGGCGTGGTCGCACAGGCCGTCGGCGCCCACCAGGTCGCCGCGCGACGGGAAGCCGAGCACGACCTGGTTGCCGGTCTCGTCGGCGACGAAGGTCTTGAACGTCCCGGAGCGCACGACGTAGAGCGCCTCGAGGGGCTCGCCCTGGGAGCACAGGCGGCTGCCCGCCTTGACGCGGCGGTGCAGGAACCCGGTGTCGATGCGGCTGGAACCGGGCACCGTCGGCAGGCGCAGCAGGCGGCAGATCTCCGGAAGCGTCGAGCGGGGCGTGGTCGAGAGCGAGCAGGCGGCGGGCATCTTGGACTCCTTCTTGCGCGGCATGGCGTGTGTTCAGTGGGTGACGCTCAGGGGCCGCGATTGCCCGCTCCAGCGGGCGAGGATGTCGCGGACCTTCGGGAAGTCGCTGGTCTTGTCGAGGAACTCCTCGGCGCCCGCGTCCATCGCGGCGCGGCGGTAGGGCTCGGCGGCGAAGTTCGTGAGCACGAGCACGTGCAGGGCGGGGAGCGCGGCGAGCGCGGCACGCAGCACCTCGAGGCCGCTGCCGCCGGGCAGCTGCAGGTCGAGGATCAGCGCATCCGGGCGCTTGGCCTTGAGGCCCTCGATGGCGGGGGCCACGTCGCCCGCGGTGCCCACGATCGCGAGGTCCGGGAGGTCCTCGATCGAGCGCACCAGGCGGTCGCGGATGGGCACGGAGTCCTCGACGATGAACAGGTCCATCGCGGGTCCTTTCGGGGCTGGCATCGTTTGCATGGCGCCAGTATGGGCAGGGCCGCGCCCGGACCCTATCGGCGCGCGCTGATTCGGCGCGTCGGAGGACGCCGCGGGAAAACCGTGGGAGAAACCGCGCCGGGGTAGGACGATTCCTACCCCGCGCAGGCTCAGGCGGGAGGCGCCTCGCCGGCGAGGCGGTGGGCGATCGCGTAGCGCACGAGCTCGGCGACCGAGGTGAGGTTCATCTTCTCGAGGATGCGGGTCTTGTGCGTGCTCACGGTCTTCACGCTCAGGTGCAGCAGCGCCGCGATGTCCGAGACGCTCTTGCCGTCGACCAACAGCCGGAAGACCTCGAACTCCCGGTCCGAGAGGTGCTTGTGGGGCTCCTCGTCGCTCGCGGGGCGCACCTCGAGGGCGAGCTGCTCGGCCACGTTCGGGCTGATGTAGAGGCGCCCGGAGGCGATCTTGCGGATCGCCGCCACGAGCTGGCTCGGCGCGCTCTCCTTGGTGAGGTAGCCCGAGGCGCCGGCGCGGATCGCGCGCACCGCGTACTGCTCCTCCTCGTGCATCGTGAGGACCAGGACGGGGAGCTTCGGGCTCTCCTCCTTCACCTGCTTGATGAGGTCCACGCCGCTGCGCCCCGGCATCGAGAGGTCGAGCAGCAGCAGGTCGAAGCCGCCCTCGCGCACGCGATCGAGCACCTCGAAGCCGTTGGTCGCCTCCCCCGCCACCTCGATGCCTTCCTGCCCGCCGAGGATGCGGCGCAGCCCTTCGCGCACGATCGCGTGGTCGTCGGCGATGAGCACCTTCGTCATGCCGCCTCCCGCGGGGCCTCGGGCAGCGGGATCGAGGCGGCGATCCGCGTGCCGTGGCCGGGCGTTCCCTTGATGTCGACGCGCCCGTCGAGCATGTAGACGCGCTCGCGGATGCCCACCAGGCCGAAGGAGCCCTTCTTCTCCTGCTCGGCGGCGGAGATGCCGCGGCCGTTGTCGCGGACCTCGAGGTGCAGCTCGCCGCCGCGCCGCTCGAGCTTTACCGTGACCTTCGTGGCCCCGGAATGCCGCGCGACGTTGGTGAGGCTTTCCTGGACCACGCGGAAGACCTGGGAGGCGTGGGGCTCGGGCAGGCGCGCGCAGGACTCCGCCACCGCGAGCTCGATCGTGAAGCCGTAGCGGCGCTCGAGCTCCTGGGCGAGCCACTCGAGCGCGGCCTTGAGCCCCAGGTCGTCGAGCAGCAGCGGGCGCAGGTCCGCGGCGATCCGGCGCGTGGCGGCCACCGTGCTGTCGAGCACCGCGCGCATCCCGGCGAGCGCCTGGCGCACCGGCTCCCCGGCGCCGGCGAGGCTCTGCTCGAGCCAGGCGAGGTCCATCTTGAGCGAGGTGAGGTTCTGTCCGAGCTCGTCGTGCAGCTCGCGCGAGATGCGGCTGTTCTCCTGCTCGCGTGCGGTGCGCGAGGCGACCGCGAGCTCGCGCAGGTCCTCGCGGGTGCGCGCGAGCTCGGATTCGGCGCGCACGCGCCGGCTCACGTCGCGCAGGATGATGGTGAACAAGCGCTCGCCGTCGACGACCACCTGCGAGATCGAGGAGTCGATGGGAAACTCCTCGCCGCTCTTGCGCAGGGCCGAGACGACGCGCGGGTGCCCCATGGGCCGGGAGTCGACGCCGGTGCGGCCGAAGGAGGCGATCTGCTCCGGGTGGTCCTTGCGGAAGCGCTCGGGGATCAGCCGGTCGAGGCCCTGGCCGAGGACCTCGGAGGCCGCGTAGCCGAAGATGCGCTCGGCGGCGCGGTTGAAGAGCGTGATGCGGTAGGCGCCGTCGACCGTGACGATCGCGTCCATCGCGGAATCGACGATCGATCGCAAGTGCAGGTCGCTTGCGCCGGCGACCCGCGGGGCCGCCTGGGGCTTTCGTTCCACTCGGATTCCCGGGTTCGTCCGCGGTCCTGCCCTCGGGCAGCGCGCGGGATGGCCGCTAGGATAGCGGAAAACGGGGCCCGGCCCCGTTTCCGCTCTACACTTCGACGGTTTCGCCGGGGCAGGGGACGACCGGCTTCCAGCCGCGGTCCGCCTCGATCGCCATGGCGAAATCGAGCGCGGTGGCCTCCTCGCCGTGGACCACGAAGCAGCGCCGCGGCGGCCTGCGAAAACCCCGCAGCCAGGCGAGCAGGGCGCCGCGGTCGGCGTGGGCCGAAAGCCCGCCCAGCGTGTAGATGCGCGCGCGCACCGGCACCGACTCGCGGAAGAGGCGCACCGAGCGCGCGCCGTCCACCAGACTGCGGCCGAGCGTGCCGCCGGCCTGGAAGCCGGTGAAGAGCACGCCGCACTCCTCGCGCCCGAGGTTGTGCCGCAGGTGGTGGCGCACGCGGCCCGCCTCGCACATGCCGCTCGCGGCGATGATCACCGCTCCGGAGCGGATCGTGTTGATCGCCATGGAATCCTCGGCGCTCTCCGTGAAGTGCACCGGGAAGGGGAGCTTGCCGTGCGCGAGCGCGTGGGCGAAGCGCCCGTAGAGCGGGTCGAAGGAGCCGAGGTGCGCGAGCGTGACCTCGGTCGCCTGGCGGGCGAGCGGCGAGTCGACGAAGACGTGCATCGGCGGCAGGTCGCCGCGCAGGCCCAGCTCGAAGAGGACCACGAGCAGGTCCTGCGTGCGGCCGAGGGCGAACGCGGGCACGACGAGGTTGCCGCGGCGCTCGGCGAGGGTCTCGTTGGCCGCGAGGGCGAGCTCCGCGAGCGTCTCGTCCATCGACTTGTGCTGGCGGTTGCCGTAGGTCGATTCGACCACAAGCACCTCCGCCGACTCGATCGTCTCCGGGTCCTTCACGAGAGGCCGCGAGGGCTGGCCGAGGTCGCCGGAGAAGACGATCTTCCTCTCGCGCCCCGCCTCCCGCACCCAGACCTCGACGATCGCCGAGCCCGGGATGTGGCCCGCGTCGCGGAAGCGCGCGCGCACGCCGGGGTGCGGGCGGAACTCGACGCCATAGGGCACGGAGCTCACCTGGCGCATGGCGCGCTCGACTTCCGCCATGCCGTAGAGGGGCGTGGCGAGCGGGGAGCGCGGCGCGTGGTAGCGCGCCTCGCGCTCCTGGATGTGGGCGCTGTCGCGCAGCATCACGGGAAGCAGGTCCGCGGTGATGCGGGTGGCGTAGACGGGCAGGCGCGGGGCGCGCGCCACGAGCCGCGGCAGCAGCCCGCAATGGTCGAGGTGCGCATGGGTGACGATCGCGAAATCGAGCCCCGCCGGGTCGAACGCGGGAAAGGCGCGGTTCCTGCGGTCGGTGTCGCGCGCGCCCTGGAAGAGCCCGCAGTCCACGGTGAAGCGGGCCCCGGCCGCCTCCACGAGGAAGCACGATCCCGTGACCTCGCGCGCCGCGCCGTGGAATGTGATGCGCATGGGCGCCATCGTATCGGATGCCGTACCCCGAGCTTCGGCGCGCCCGGGGGCCGACCGTTTGACTGAAGTCAAACCGAGAAGCGGGTCGCCGTGCCATTGTGCGATGCGTGGGCGTGGTCCGTGCGCCCGGTCGCGAAGCATCCGGAAGGCGGGAAGCATGAATCGCGCAACGGTTCGGGGATTTCTCGCGGCGCTGCTCCTCGGGGCCGCGGCCGCGTTCGCCGCCAAGCCCGCGCCCAAGGCGCCGGAGCCCGGCCCCAACGACGCCTGCCTCGCCTGCCACGGCGATGCGTCCGCGAAGAGCGCCGCGGGCCGGCCGATCGCGGTGGACGCGGCGAAATTCGGCGGCTCGGTCCACGGCGAGATGCAGCTTTCCTGCACCTCTTGCCACGCCGACGTCTCCGCGGACAAGTTCCCCCACGACCCGGTCAAGCCCGCGGCCTGCGCCTCCTGCCACGAGCAGGCGGTGAAGGAGTACGAGGGCACGATCCACGGCAAGGCGCGCGCCCAGGGCAAGACGGTGGCCGCCACCTGCGCGAACTGCCACGGCTCCCACGACATCAAGCGCTCGAAGGACGCGGCCTCGCGCACCCACCACGACAACCTCGAGGCCACCTGCGCAAGCTGCCACGGCAGCGAGGCGATCATCGCGAAGGGCAGGATCCCGGGCGGCAACGTCGTCGCGAAGTACCACGACAGCATCCACGGCAAGGCGATCGCGAAGAAGGGCTCCACGAAGGACGCCGCGCCCACCTGCACGAACTGCCACGGCGCCCACGACATGCGCCCGAAGGCGGACCCGGAAAGCCGCGTGGCCCGGGCGAAGATCCCCGACACCTGCGGCGGCTGCCACATGAACGTGAAGGCCACGTGGGAGAAGAGCAAGCACGGCAAGCTCCGGGCGAGCAACGTGATGGTCGCCCCGGGCTGCACCGACTGCCACTCGGCCCACGCGATCCAGGACCACACGCTGCCGAAGTGGCAGGTGGACGTGATCGAGGAATGCGGCAACTGCCACACCGACTACATCAAGACCTACCGCGACACCTTCCACGGCCAGGTCACGGACCTCGGCTTCGCGCGCATGGCGACCTGCGCGAGCTGCCACGGCGCCCACGAGGTCCTGCCGAAGAGCGACCCCGCCTCCAAGGTCTCCGACCAGAACCGGCTCGCCACCTGCAAGGCCTGCCACCCGAAGGCCAACGCGAACTTCGCCCTCTTCGAGCCGCACGCGAACAAGCACAGCAAGGAAAGCGGCGTGGTGCTCTACTACACCGCCCTCTTCATGCAGCTGCTGCTCGCCGGCGTGTTCGTCACCTTCGGCCTGCACACCGCCCTGTGGCTCTACCGCTCGCTGAAGGAGCGCTCGCGCCTGCGCGCGGGCGGCGGTGAAGGCAAGGAGAAGACCTGATGGCCCGCTCGACCCAGGCTCCGACATCCGCGGCCGGCGCGCCGCGCCACTACCGGCGCTTCGACCGCCTGAACCGCGTGCTGCATTCGCTCCTGATGATCACCTTCCTCGGGTGCACGATCACGGGGCTGCCGCCGCTCTTTTCCGACCACGACTGGGCCGCCGCGCTCGCCCGGGCGCTCGGGGGCTTCGAGTCCGCGGCGCTCATCCACCGGGTGTGCGCGGCCATCATGATCGGGGTGTTCCTCGTGCACGTCGTGCGCGTGTCGGTCGCCGCGGTGGGCAAGGTGGGCATCCTCGCCACCCTCTGGGGCCCGAACTCCATGACGCCCCAGCCTCAGGACGCGATCGACATCTACCGGCACGTGCGCTGGTTCCTCGGCAAGGGCCCGCGCCCGTCCTTCGACCGCTACACCTACTGGGAGAAGTTCGACTACTGGGCGGTCTTCTGGGGCATGGCGATCATCGGCGGATCGGGCCTGATGCTCTGGTTCCCGACCTGGTTCGCGCAGTTCGTGCCGGGATGGGTCTTCAACGTCGCCACCGTCATCCACGGCGAGGAGGCGCTCCTCGCGGTGGGCTTCATCTTCACGATCCACTTCTTCAACTCGCACCTGCGCCCCGAGAAGTTCCCGATGGACCTGGTGATCTTCACCGGGCGCGTCACCGAGCACGAGCTGAAGGAGGAGCGGGCGAGCGAGTACGAGCGGCTCGTGCGCCAGGGCGCGCTCGCCGCCGCCGAGACCACGCCGCCGTCGCGCGCCTCGTCGCTCTTCGGCTACATCGTGGGCGGGGCCGCGGTGATCCTGGGCACCGTCGTCATCTTCGTCATCATCTACAGCGTGATCCTGTAGTGCGCCCGGCGGTACAATCCCCGGCGCGGGAGGGATCCGGCACGGCCCTCGCGGCCGGCACCGGCGTCTCGCACGGGAGCCGAACGAGGAGGGGGAGAGATACGCCATGAACATCCGGGTGGGACGAAAGACGATGATGCTCGGCGCCGTCGGCACGCTGGTCGCCGCGGGCATCGCCGCGGCGGTGATCGGCGCGGCGGGGATCGTGGGCTGGGAATACTCGAACAGCGACGCCTTCTGCGCCAACATGTGCCACGCGGTGCACCCCGAGGAGTCGATCAGCCACAAGACCGGGCCGCACGCGCGCGTGCATTGCGTCGAGTGCCACATGGGGCGCACCTCGACGCTGCACCAGATGGCGCTCAAGCCCACCCACGCGAAGGAGCTCTGGGGGATGATCGTCGGCTACGAGCGCCCGCTCACCTCGAGCACCCTGCGCCCGTCGCGCGAGGCCTGCGAGAGCTGCCACTGGCCCTCCGCGGAGCACCACGACAGCATCGCGATCCGCACGCACTACGCCCAGGACGCGGCGAGCAGCGAGACGCGCACCAAGCTCGTCCTGCACACCGGCTTCGGCGCCATCCGCGAGGGCAATGCCAAGGGCATCCACTGGCACATCGTGAACGAGGTGAGCTTCATCTCGCTCGACCCGCAGCGGCGCGAGATCCCGTGGGTCCAGGTGAAGAAGCCCGACGGCACGAAGGTCACCTACATCGACGCCGAGACCAAGGCGACGAAAGGGCAGCTCACCGCGGCCGAGTCGCGCGTGATGGCCTGCTACGACTGCCACAACGGCGTGGGCCATCCCTTCCCGAACCCCGAGAACGCGGTGGACGAGGCGATCGCCACGGGACGGATCGACCGGGGGCTGCCCAACGCGAAGTCGCGCGCCGTGGCGCTCATCACCGCCGCGGCGCCGCTCTCGGGCAAGCGCTCCGAGCGCATCGCCGCGATCGACCGGCTCCTCGCCGATTCCGCCGCCAAGGCCGCGTCGAAGCCCGAGCACCGGGACCAGGAGGCGAAGTTCAGCGCCGCGATGAAGGAGATCCTCCTCGCGGCCACCTTCGACGAGAAGGGCGTGACCTGGAAGTCCTTCCCGAACCACACGGGCCACAGCGACACGCCGGGGTGCTTCCGCTGCCACGACGGCAAGCATTTCAACGACAAGGGCGAGGCGATCCGGCTGCAGTGCACGCTGTGCCACGCGCTGCCGCAGGTGACCAAGGAGAAGGGCAAGGGGAGCGTGGCCTCCACGAAGGAGCCGGGCCTCACGCCGCCCGACAGCCACAACGAGCCCAATTTCATGCACGACCACCGCATGAAGATCGACGAGAGCTGCCAGATGTGCCACGGCAAGCTCGATTTCGGCCGCGAGGGCGGCAACTTCTGCTCCAACCCCGCGTGCCACGGCCGCACCTGGCCGGCGCTGAACCTCAACGCCGAGCCGAGGAAGGGATAGCTTTCACCACCACGCCACAGGAGAACCGATGAAATCCACGCTGATCGTCCTCGCCGCCGCCGGCGGCCTGATCGCCGCGGGCAGCGCCCCGGCCGCCGCTCCCGAAGAGGCCTTCAAGGCCGGGGGCTGCGCGACCTGCCACGCGCCCGACACCAAGAAGATGGGGCCGTCGGTCAAGGACCTCACCGCCAAGCACAAGGGCGACAAGGCGCAGGTCGACAAGATCGCCGCCAAGATCGTCGACGGCAAGGGCCACCCGAAAGGGAAGGCCTCGGCCGACGACACGAAGGCCGCGGTCGGCTTCGCGATCGGCGCCAAGTAGCACGCGGACGCGGGGCCGGGGCGCGCGGCGCCCCGGCCTTTCTTTTCGTCCTGCGGGAAATGGTGGGTGGTACTGGGATCGAACCAGTGACCCCTGCCGTGTGAAGGCAGTGCTCTACCGCTGAGCTAACCACCCGGGGGCGCGCCGGGACGGGCGAGGCGCGCGACGCAAAGGCGGCAATTTTCTCACGCCGCCCGCGGACGGGTCAAACCGCGCGCGCTCGGTAGAATAGGCGCTTTCCCGCCGACGCCGCCATGGTCCGCACCCGATTCGCCCCCAGCCCCACGGGCTACCTGCATCTCGGCGGCGCCCGCACGGCGCTCTTCAACTGGGCCTACGCGCGCCGCCACGGCGGCGAGTTCATCCTGAGGATCGAGGACACGGACCTCGAGCGCTCGACGCAGGAGTCCGAGCAGGCGATCTTCGACGCGATGACCTGGCTCGGGCTTTCCTGGGACGGGGAGGCCTACTTCCAGATGAAGCGCCTGGAGCGCTACCGCGAGGTGGCGGAGGCGCTCCTCGCCTCGGGCCACGCCTACCGCTGCTACTGCTCGAAGGAGGAGCTCGAGGCGATGCGCGAGGCCCAGGCCGCCCGCGGCGAGAAGCCGCGCTACGACCGCCGCTGGCGCGACTCGAACGAGGCCCCGCCCGCGGGCCGCACGCCGGTGGTTCGCTTCAGGAACCCGCTCTCGGGCGAGGTCGCCTGGGACGACCTCGTGAAGGGGCCCATCGCGGTGGCGAACGAGGAGCTCGACGACCTGGTGCTCCTGCGCGCCGACGGCGTGCCCACCTACAACTTCGGCGTGGTCGTCGACGACATCGACATGGCGATGACCCACGTCATCCGCGGCGACGACCACGTGAACAACACGCCGCGGCAGATCAACATCTACCGGGCACTGGGGGCGGCCACGCCGCGCTTCGCCCACATCCCCATGATCCTGGGCTCCGACGGCCAGCGGCTCTCGAAGCGCCACGGGGCGGTGAGCGTGATGCAGTACCGCGACGACGGGTACCTTCCGGAGGCGATGGTCAACTACCTCGCGCGCCTGGGGTGGTCCCACGGCGACGAGGAGGTCTTCTCGCGCGAGCAGCTGGTCGAGTGGTTCGACCTCGAGCACGTGAGCAAGTCGCCCGCGCGCTGGGACCCGGAGAAGCTCCGGTGGCTCAACGGCGAGTACCTGCGGCGGCGCACGCCGGGCGAGCTCGCCGAGCACCTGCGTGCCGAGCGCCCCGCCCTGATGCGCGAGGTCGACGACAAGATGGACGCGGCGGCGATGGTCGCGACGGCGCTGGGGGATCTCGCGACGTATCGCATGGTGGAAACCTACCTGCACGAGATGGCGCAGCCCGTCTCCGTCGACGCGCAGCTCAAGGCCCGGCACCTCGACGACAAGGGCCGGGCGGTCCTGGCGAAGCTCCTGCCGGTTCTGGGGGAGGTGGAATGGAGCGCCCCGGCGATCTCGGCGGCGCTCAAGGCCTTCGTGCAGCGCGAGGGCCTGAAGATGCCCGAGGTGATGATGCCGCTCAGGGTCGCGGTGACCGGCCGCGAGAAGACCAAGGCGATCGACGGGATCGTCGCCGCCTTCCGCCGGGAGGAAATCCTCGCCCGGATCGGGCACGCCGCCGGTAACTGACCCCGTTACACGCCGCCGGGCCCGCCCCCGTTGACGCTCGTCAATACGGGCCGCCCCCTCGCGCGGATACTCCGGAGGATCGGTACCCGGAGGAGGCGAGGCATGGAAAACCCGTCTGTTGTCATCGCGGGCGTCGGGCTCGCCGACAAGCGGCGCAAGAGCCGCTGGCCCGCCCGGATGGACCTCGCCCAGAGCCTCACGGGCCTCGTGCTCGGCCTCTTCATGTGGGGCCACATGTTCTTCGTCTCCTCGATCCTGATCGGGGCCGACGCCATGTGGACCATCACCAAGCTCTTCGAGGGCTATTTCTTCTTCGGCAAGGCCTTTCCCGGGATCGTCTCGGTCATCGTCGCGGGCGTCTTCGGGCTGGTCGTGGTGCACGCCTTCCTCGCGATGCGCAAGTTCCCCGCGAACTGGGAGCAGTACCGCACCTTCATCGGCCACCGCAAGCTCCTCGACCACGGGGACACGACGCTCTGGTGGATCCAGGCGGTGACCGGGTTCCTGCTCTTCTTCATCGCCGCGGCGCACCTCTACCAGATGATGATGCACCCCGGCGACATCGGGCCCTACGAGTCGGCCGACCGCGTGTGGACCGGTCGCTGGTGGCCGCTCTACCTCGTCGCGCTCTTCTGCGTGGAGCTGCACGCGGGCATCGGGCTCTACCGCCTGGCGGTGAAGTGGGGATGGTTCGTCGGCGCGGACGCCAACGCGGGCCGCAAGCGGCTGCAGGCGGTCAAGTGGGCGCTGACCGTGTTCTTCCTCGTGCTGGGGCTCGCGACCCTCGCCGCGTACATGAAGATCGGCTACGAGCACCGGGACCGCGCGGGCGAGCGCTACACGCCCTCCTGGGTCCAGCCCGCGGCGCCGGAAGGGGTGAAGCGATGAAGATCGTCTACACGGACGTCCTCGTGATCGGCGGCGGGCTCGCGGGCCTGAGGCTCGCGATCGGCGCCAAGCGGCGCGGGCACGACGCGATCATCCTCTCGCTGGTCCCGGCCAAGCGCTCGCACTCGAAGGCGGCGCAGGGCGGCATGCAGGCCTCGCTCGGCAACGTCGTCAAGGGGCAGGGCGACAGCGAGGACGTGCACTTCGAGGACACGGTGCGCGGCAGCGACTGGGGCGCGGACCAGGACGTGGTGCGCATGTTCGTCAACACCGCCCCGAAGGCGGTGCGCGAGCTCGCGGCCTGGGGCGTTCCCTGGAGCCGCGTCCGGAAGGGCGACCGCGAGGTCATCATCAACGGCCAGAAGGTGAAGATCACCGAGCGCGACGAGGCCCACGGGCTCGTCGCCCAGCGCGACTTCGGCGGCACGAAGAAGTGGCGCACCTGCTACGCCGCCGACGGGACGGGGCACGCGATGATCAACGCGGTCGCCGACCGCGCGATCGCGGAGTCCATCCCCGTGCACGAGCGCACGGAAGCGCTGGCGCTCATCCACGACGCGGGACGCTGCTACGGGGCGGTGGTTCGCGACCTCGTCACGGGCGAACTCTCGGCCTACGTCGCCAAGGCGACCGCGATCGCCACGGGCGGCGCGGGGCGCCTGTACCGCACCACCACGAATGCCGTGATCTGCGAGGGCATCGGGCACGCGATCGCGCTGGAGACCGGCATCGCGGCGCTCGGCAACATGGAGGCGGTGCAGTTCCACCCGACCGGCATCTACCCGGCGGGCATCCTCGTCACCGAGGGCTGCCGCGGCGACGGGGGGCTGCTCAAGGACGCGGACGGCCACCGCTTCATGCCCGACTACGAGCCCGAGAAGAAGGAGCTCGCCTCCCGCGACGTGGTGTCGCGGCGCATGGAGGAGCACATCAAGAAGGGCAAGGGCGCGAAATCGCGCTTCGGCGAGCACCTCTGGCTCGACATCACGCTGCTCGGCGAGAAGCACATCCATACGAACCTGCGCGAGGTCTGGGACATCTGCCACTACTTCCTCGGGGTCGACCCGGTGAAGGACCCGATCCCGGTGCGTCCGGCGCAGCACTACACGATGGGCGGGGTGCGCACGGACCACACCGGCGAGAGCCGCACGCTCAAGGGACTCTTCGCCGCGGGCGAGGCGGCCTGCTGGGACATGCACGGGTTCAACCGGCTGGGCGGCAACTCGGTGGCCGAGACCGTCGTCGCCGGGATGATCGTCGGCGAGTACATCGCCGACTTCTGCGACAAGCCGCAGAACGCGGCCAACATCCCCACGGCCCTGCTGCGCGAGTTCGTCGAGAGGGAGCAGGCGAAGCTCGACCGGTTCGTGAAGGGCGGCGGGCGCGAGGACGCCTCCGCGCTCAAGGTCGAGATGCAGGAGATCATGACCGCCAAGGTCGGCATCTTCCGCACCGGCAAGGACCTCGAGGAGGCGGTGGACCGCCTGCAGAACCTGCTGGTGCGCAGCCGCTCGATCGGGCTCAAGTCGCCCTCGCCGGGGCCGAACCCGGAGCTCGTGACCGCCTACCGCACGCAGAAGATGCTCAAGCTCGCGCTCACCGTCGCCTACGGGGCGAGCGTGCGCACCGAGAGCCGCGGCGCGCACTTCCGCGAGGACTTCCCGCGCCGCAACGACGCCGAATGGCTCAAGCGCACCCTCGCGACCTGGAAGGGTGAAGGCGACACCCTGCCCACGCTCGGCTACGAGCCGCTCGACGTGAAGCGCATGGAGCTGCCGCCGGGATGGCGCGGTTACGGCGCCAAGGACTACATCGACCACCCGGACACTCCCGCGCGCCAGCAGGAGGTCGACCGCCTGAAGGCGCAGAAGGCGGGAGAGGACCGCTTCGCCCTGCAGGAAGCGCTCCTGCCCTACCGGCACCTGCTCCCGCCGGGAATCCAGGGGCGCAACGAGCGCATCGACGAGCGCTTCTAGGGGATCGCCGCCATGGCCGAGAACGCAACCAACCGCAAGCTCAAGATCCACGCCCTGCGCTACAACCCGAAGATCGAGGGCGACAAGCCGCGCCTGCAGACCTACGAGCTGGAGGAGGCGCCGGGGATGACGCTCTTCATCGCGCTCAGCGAGATCCGCGAGCGGCTCGATCCGTCCCTGCAGTTCGACTTCGTCTGCCGCGCCGGCATCTGCGGCAGCTGCGCCATGGTGATCAACGGCCGCCCCGGCCTCGCCTGCCGCACGGTGACCAAGGACCTTCCCGCCGAGATCACGCTGGCGCCGCTGCCCTTCTTCGAGCTGATCGGCGACCTCTCGGTGAACACGGGCAAGTGGATGCGGGCGATGAGCGACCGGCTCGAGACCTGGGTCCACATGAAGCAGGAGAAGCTCGACCTCACGCGCATCGAGGAGGCGATGGACCCCGACCTCGCCGAGAAGATCTACGAGCTCGACCGCTGCATCGAGTGCGGCTGCTGCGTGGCCGCCTGCGGGACCGCGCGCATGCGCCAGGACTTCGTCGGCGCCGTGGGCCTCAACAAGGTGGCGCGCTTCCGCCTCGACCCGCGCGACCGGCGCGACGACGCCGACTACTACGACCTGATCGGCGACGACAACGGCGTCTTCGGCTGCATGTCGCTGCTCGCCTGCCACGACGTGTGCCCCAAGAACCTGCCGCTCCAGACCCAGATCGCCTTCCTGAGAAGGAAGATGGTCACGCAAGTCCTCACGTAGCGACCCGACAGCCAGGCGAGGCAAGGACAAGAGAAGATGGAACTCACCCTGCAGCTGATCCTCGTCGTCGTCTGCCTCTTCTACGGCGCCCGCAAGGGAGGCATCGCGCTCGGCCTGCTCGGGGGCATCGGGCTGGTGATCCTCGTCTTCGCCTTCAAGCTTCCGCCGGGCAAGCCCCCGGTGGACGTGATGCTCACGATCGTCGCCGTGGTGGCCGCCTCGGCCACGCTGCAGGCCTCGGGCGGGCTCGACGTGCTGCTCCTGGGCGCCGAGAAGCTCCTGCGCAGGAACCCCAAGTTCGTGACGATCCTCGCGCCCTTCGTCACTTGCGGCCTCACCATGCTCTGCGGCACCGGGCACGTGGTCTACACGATGCTGCCGATCATCTACGACGTGGCGATCAAGAACGGCATCCGCCCCGAGAGGCCCATGGCGGCGTCCTCGATCGCGAGTCAGATGGGCATCATCGCGAGCCCCGTGTCGGTGGCGGTGGTCTCGCTGGTCGCGTTCCTCGCCAAGGCGCCCGCGGGCGGCACCGCGATCGACTTCGTCACGCTCCTGTCGGTCACGATTCCCTCGACCCTGATCGGCGTGCTGCTGATCGGGATCTTCAGCTGGTTCCGCGGCAAGGACCTGGACAAGGACGAGGAGTTCCAGAAGCTCATCGCCGACCCGGAGGCGAGGAAGCGCGTCTACGGCGAGACCACCACGCTCATCGGCAAGCAGCTCACCCGCGGCCAGTGGACCGCGATGTGGATCTTCATCGGCGCGATCGCGATCGTGGCGATGCTGGGTGCGGTCGAGTCCTGGCGCCCGGTGGTGAACAAGAAGCCCATGTCGATGGTGCTCACGATCCAGATGTTCATGCTGATGGCCGGCGCCTTCATCATCGTGCTGACGCCGACGAAGCCCGGCGAGATCGCGAAGAACGAGGTGTTCCGCGCCGGCATGGTCGCGGTGATCGCGGTGTTCGGCGTGGCGTGGATGGCGGACACGGTGTTCGAGGCGAACCTCGAGACGGTGAAGTCCTCCCTCGCGGAGGTGGTGAAGGTCAAGCCCTGGACCTATGCGGTGGCGCTGCTCATCGTCTCGAAGCTCGTGAACTCCCAGGCGGCCGCGATCAGCGCGATGGTGCCGCTCGCGCTTTCCATCGGGGTCCCGCCGGGCTACGTCGTCGCGTTCGCGGCGGCCTGCTACGGCTACTACATCCTGCCGACCTACCCGAGCGACCTCGCGACCATCCAGTTCGACCGCTCGGGCACGACGCGGATCGGCCGGTTCGTGATCAACCACAGCTTCATCCTGCCGGGGCTCATCGGCGTCATCAGCTCCTGCATCGCGGGGTATTTCATCGCGGGCGCGCGCGGGCTCGTCTGAGGGCCGCGGGCGCGCAGGACCGCGAACCGGGCAAGCGCATTTCCGATCGAACCATCGAGGAGGGGAAGATGAACACGAAAGCCAGGATCGCCATCGCAGTGCTCGCCGGGGTCTCGCTGCCCGCCATCGCCCAGGACATCACCTGGCGCAACGACGTGGCGCCGATCGTCGCCGCCAAGTGCAACACCTGCCACAAGCCGAGCGGGCCCGAGTTCAACGACTGGATGCTCCTCGGCGACGAGGAACGCAGGAAGGTCGCCCCGCGCATGGACACGTACCCCGCGTTCATGGCCTTCGTCGTCTGGCCGGCCACCGGCGCGATGATGCGGCGCCTGGACGACGGCGCGTCCTCCGGCGGCAAGGCCGGGAACATGTACAAGTACCTGGGCGCCTCCGACGAGGAGCGCGCGAAGAACCTCAAGACGATCAAGGCCTGGCTCGGCGACGGCGCGTGGAACCTCAACCGCTTCAAGGCGCGCAACGAAGTCCCGGGCATCACGAAGGAGCAGCTCGAGAAGGTCAAGGCGAAGTACTAGCCTGGTCGCCGGGCGAACCGGGGACGAACCGAAAGGAGTGGCCATGGCACGCATCGAGAAGGACTTCCTGGGCGAGAAGCAGATCCCCGACGACGCCTACTACGGCGTGCAGACGCTGCGCGGGAAGGAGAACTTTCACATCACCGGGATCCCGATGTCGCTCGAGCCGAACTTCGTCAAGGCCTTCGGCTACGCGAAGAAGGCCGCGGCCATGGCGAACCGGGACCTCGGCGTGCTCGACAAGAAGGTCGCCGAGGCCATCATCTACGCCTGCGATCGCCTGATCGCGGGGGAGTTCCGCGACCAGTTCGTCACGGACTTCATCCAGGGGGGCGCGGGCACCTCGACCAACATGAACGCGAACGAGGTGATCGCGAACCTCGCGCTCGAGAAGCTCGGCCACAGGAAGGGCGAATACCAGTTCGTCAACCCGAACGACCACGTGAACTTCGGGCAGTCGACCAACGACATGTACCCGACGGCGTTCCGGCTCGCGCTGATCCTGAGGCTCAGGAGCTACATGGAGGCGCTCACCAAGCTCCAGCAGGCGTTCTTCGCCAAGGCGAAGGAGTTCGACAAGGTGCTGAAGATGGGCCGCACGCACCTGCAGGACGCGGTGCCCATGTCGCTCGGCCAGGAGTTCCACGGCTGGGGCACGACGATCGGCGAGGAGGTGCAGCGCATCGCCGAGGTCCGGCAGTTCCTGCACGAGATCAACCTCGGCGCGACGGCCATCGGCACGACGGTGACGGCGGCGCCGGGCTATCCCGAGCTCGCGACCAAGTACCTCTCCGAGATCACGGGCACGAAGTTCATCCTCGCCGGCGACCTCGTCGAGGCGACCTCGGACACGGGTGCGTACGTGCTGCTCTCCGGGGTGCTCAAGCGCACCTCGTCCAAGCTCACCAAGATCTGCAACGACATCCGCATGCTCGCCTCCGGCCCGCGCTGCGGCTTCAACGAGATCAACCTGCCGCAGATGCAGCCGGGCTCCTCGATCATGCCGGGCAAGGTGAACCCGGTGATCCCGGAGGTCGTGAATCAGACCGGGTTCCTCGTGATCGGGCTCGACCTCACGGTGACGCTCGCGGCCTCCGCCGGGCAGCTGCAGTTGAACGTCATGGAGCCGGTCATCACCTTCGCGCTCTTCACCTCGATCGCGACGATGGAAAACGCCGTCAACAGCCTGCGGGTGAACTGCGTGCAGGGCATCACCGCGAACGCGGAGCGCACCCGCGACATGGTGCTCAATTCCCTGGGCATCGTCACGGTGCTGAAGCCCTCCCTCGGCTACAAGCAGTGCGCGGAGATCGCGCGCGAGGGCTACGAGACGGGCAAGAGCCTGCACGACATCGTGGTGAAGGAGAAGAAGCTCCTCACGCAGGAGAAGTGGGACGAGGTCTTCTCGTTCGAGAACCTGATCAACCCCAAGTTCGAGCAATGAGCCCGAAGGCGGGAACGCATCCCCGCAAGGGAGTGAAGCCATGACGATTTCCATCTTCCTGCAGTTCGTGGTCGTGCTCGCGGCCATCTGGATGGGCGCGCGCTCGAGCGGCGTGGGCCTGGGCCTCTGGGGCGCCGTGGGCCTGCTGATCCTCGTGGTCGCCTTCGGGGTGAACCCCACCTCGCCCCCGATCGACGTGATGCTGATCATCCTGGCGGTCATCATGGCCGCCTCGGTGATGGACGCCGCGGGCGGCATCGACTTCCTGGTGAGGATCGCCGAGCGCATCATCCGCGCCAACCCGAAATACGTGACCATCGTGGCGCCGCTCACGACCTGGAGCTTCACCTTCGTCGCGGGCACCGGCCACATCGTCTATCCCCTGCTGCCGGTGATCTACGAGACCGCGCACCAGAGCGGCATCCGGCCCGAGCGCCCCATGGCGGTCGCGACCATCGCCTCGCAGCAGGCGATCACCGCGAGCCCCGTGGCCGCGGCGACCGCCGCGATGATCGGGCTCTTCTCCGAGAAGGGCTTCACCGACTGGGGCCTGCCGCAGATCCTGATGGTGTGCGTGCCCGCCACGCTCACGGGCGTGGTCGCCGCCGCCATCATCTCGATGTTCGTCGGCAAGGACCTCAAGGACGACCCGGAGTACCAGGCGCGGCTGAAGGCCGGAGAGATCCCGGCGCCGAAGTCCGCCGCCGAACGGCCGCCGCTCAAGGCCTCGGCGAAGATCTCGGCCTACATCTTCCTCGCCGGCGTGGCGCTCGTGGTGTTCTTCGGCTTCTTCCCCGAGTTCCGCAAGATTCCGGGCGCGAAGAGCGCGCTGGGCATGCCGATCGTGATCGAGATCATCATGCTCTCGGTGGCGGCCGTGATGCTGCTCGTGACGAAAGTCATGGTGGACGAGGTGCCCAAGACCCCGACGCTGCGGGCGGGCGTGGTGGCGGTGATCGGCATCTTTGGCCTCGCGTGGCTCGGGGACAGCTTCATCGGCGCGAACCAGGCGGTGATCGTCCCGGCCATCGGGGAGATGGCCAAGACGGCGCCGTGGACCTTCGCCTTCGGGCTCTTCTTCGCTTCGGTCCTGCTCTACAGCCAGGCGGCGACCACCCGGGCGCTCATGCCGCTGGGCATCGCGCTGGGCATCCCGCCGCAGTTCCTGATCGCGATGTTCCCGTCGGTCAATGGCTACTTCTTCATCCCGACCTACGGCTCGCTGATCGCGGCGATCAACTTCGACCTTTCCGGGACGACGAGGATCGGCAAGTACGTGCTCAACCACTCGTTCATGATTCCCGGGATCGTCGCCACCTCGGTCGCGGTGTTCACGGGGCTGCTGCTTGCGAAAGTGATCTTCTGAGCGCAGTTGCCGGGGGAGGGTCGCGGTGGGCTCGAAGCTGACGACCTGGATCCTCGTCGCTGCGCTCGCGGGCGTCGCGGCGGGGTGGGCCGGCCATGCGTCCTCGCCGGACGCGGCCGCGGCGGCCACCGTCGCGGGCTACTTCTCGATCCTCTCGGACGTCTTCCTGCGGCTCATCAAGATGATCATCGCGCCGCTCGTCTTCGCGACGGTGGTGGCGGGGATCGCGGGCATGGGCGATGCGAAGGCGGTCGGGCGCATCGGCGGCAAGGCGCTCGCGTGGTTCATCACCGCCTCTCTCGTCTCGCTCCTGCTCGGGATGCTGTTCGCAAACCTCCTGCAGCCGGGCCACGGCCTTTCGCTCCCGTTGCCCGACAAGGATGCGGCGACCAACCTCAAGACCGGCGGAATGGGCCTGCGGGAATTCATCACCCATGTCTTCCCGGCGAGCTTCTTCCAGGCGATGTCGACCAACGAGATCCTGCAGATCCTGGTCTTCTCGTGCTTCTTCGGATTCGCCATCACCTCGGTCAGGGGGGAGCCGACGAGAGCGGTCACGGCCTTCGTGACGGAGCTCGTCCCCATCATGCTCAAGGTCACGGACTTCGTGATGTGGTTCGCGCCCGCCGGCGTCTTCGGCGCGATCGCCGCCGCGATCACCGTGCAGGGGCTCGGGGTGCTGGGCACCTACGGCAAGTTCATCGGCTCCTTCTACGGGGCGCTCCTCGTGCTCTGGGTCGTGCTCATCACCGCGGGCTTCGCGTTCCTCGGCCCGGCGGTGTTCCGGCTGATGGGCCTGGTGAAGGAGCCGCTGATGGTCGCCTTCAGCACGGCGAGCAGCGAGGCGGCCTACCCGAAGCTGATGGAACAGCTGCACCGCTTCGGCGTGAACGACCGCGTCACCTCGTTCGTGCTGCCCCTGGGCTACTCCTTCAACCTCGACGGCTCGATGGTCTACCAGGCCTTCGCCGCGCTCTTCATCGCCCAGGCCTACGGGATCGAGATGTCCTTCGGGCAGCAGCTCACCCTGCTGCTGGTGATGATGGTGAGCAGCAAGGGCGTGGCGGGCGTTCCGAGAGCTTCGCTCGTCGTCGTGGCCGCGGTCCTGCCGACGTTCGGGCTGCCGGAAGCGGGGCTGCTGCTCATCATGGGGATCGACCAGTTCCTCGACATGGGGCGAACGGCGACCAACGTGATCGGCAACAGCATCGCGACCTCGGTCGTCGCGAAATGGGAAGGCCAGCTCGGGCCGCCGCCGGCGGAAGCGGACGAGGGCGAGCCCGGTCCCGCGCCGCGGGCGGCCTGATCCCCGAGCACGGCCATGGGCCCGCGAGGCGAGGCGATGGCAGGGGCCCGCGTCCGGCGATGGGCGGCGGCATGCCTCGCCGGCCTCGCGTTCGCCGCCGCAACTCCCACGGCGCTCGCGCAGGCCGGGGACGAGCCGCCGGCGATCGCGCTGGCCGGGGTTCTCCAGCGCATCAAGGTGGCAGGCGTGGTGCGCATCGGCTTCCGTGAGGCCGCCGTCCCGTTCTCCATCGCCGGCCCCGACGGGCGTCCCTACGGTTATTCGATCGACCTGTGCCACGCGATCGTCCAGGACATCGCGGAGGCCGTGGGGGTCGCGCTCCTGCGCGTCGAATACCGGCGCGTGACGCCCGCCGACCGCCTCGAGCAGGTGGCCGACGGCCGGATCGACCTCGAGTGCGGCGCCACCACGAACACCGCCGAGCGGCGCGAGCGAGTGGCGTTCTCGCCCCTCATCTTCGTGGCGGGCACGCGATTGCTGGTGAAGCGCGGCAGCGCCGTGCGCTCCGCTCGCGACCTCTCGGGGCGCAAGGTCGCCGTCGCCCGCGGCACGACGAACGTGGCGGCGATGCGCGCCCTCGCCGCCGGCCGGGCGCGGGGCCTCGAGGTCCTGGTGGAAGATGGCTACGAGCTGGCCCTCGCGAAGCTCGCCTCGGGCGAAGTGGACGCGCTCGCCGCCGACGACATCCTCCTCGCCGGCTACCTCGCCGAGAAGGGCCTCGGCCGGCAATACGCCGTCGTGGGCGAGCTCCTGTCCTACGAGCCCTACGGGATCGCGTTCGCGAGGAACGATCGAGGCCTCGAGGCGGTGGTGCACTCGGCGTTGCGCCGCCTGGCGACGACGCGCGAACTGCGCGGGATCTACGACAAGTGGTTCCTGCGAAGCCTGCCCTCTGGCGTGCGCCTCGGGCTGCCCATGAGCCCGCAGCTCGAGCGCTCCTTCCAGGTCCTGGGGCTGCCCGTTCCATAGGCCCGGATCGCGATGCCCGACACCGATCCGAGCGCGAAGCCCAGGTCCCCGCGCGAGCCATTCCCGCTCGAGGCGATCGGTCTCGTCGCGGGTCCCGTGCTCGCGGCGATCGCCTTCGCGCTCCTTCCCGTCCAGTACGCCGGGGCCGACGGCGGGGTGGTGGACTTCCCGCCCGCGGGGCGCGCCGCGCTCGCGATGATGGTGTGGATGGCGGTGTGGTGGCTCACGGAGGCCGTTCCGATCGCCGCGACGGCGCTCCTGCCCATCGCGGCCTTCCCGCTGCTCGGCATCGCGCCGCTGCGCGAGGCGACCGCCCCCTACGCCTCGGACGTGATCTTCCTCTTCCTGGGCGGGTTCATCCTCGCCGGCGCGATCCAGCGCTGGGGGCTCGACCGGCGGATCGCCTTCCTCACCCTGCGGCTCGTGGGCACGCGGCCCGACGCGGTCACCGGCGGGCTCATGGCGGCCACCGCGTTCGTGAGCATGTGGGTCTCGAACACCGCGACGGCCGCGATGATGGTGCCGATCGCGCTCTCCGTCATCGACCTCGTGCTCGTGCGCCGGGGAGGGCGCACGCTCGCCGAGCACGGCGGCATCCCCTCGGAGCACGAAGGGGTGCGCCGCTTCGCCATGGGCCTGCTCCTGTGCATCGCCTACGCGGCCTCGATCGGCGGCATCGGCACGCTCGTGGGCTCGCCGCCCAACGGGATCGCGGCGCGCTTCATCACCCAGACCTTCGGGCGCGAGGTTTCCTTCCTCGACTGGATGGTCCTCGGCCTGCCCGTGGTCCTCGTCTTCCTCCCGCTGGGCTGGTGGCTCGTCACCCGGGTGCTCTTCGCGAGCGGCCTGGGCGAGATCGAGGGCGGCCGCGAGTGGGTGGCTCGCGAGCTGCGCGCCCTCGGGCCCCTGGGGCGGGGCGAGCGCCTCACGCTCGTGGTGTTCGCGGTGACCGTCGCCCTGTGGATCACGCGGCCGCTGCTCGCGGACCTCGTCGTCGCGGGCGCGAAGCCCTTCGCCGCGCTCTCCGACAGCGGGATCGCGATCACCGCCGCGCTCGCGCTCTTCGTGCTGCCGGGAGACCGGGGCCGCGCCCGGCTCGCCGACTGGAGCGTCGCGCGCGCCGTCCCCTGGGACGTCCTCATCCTCTTCGGCGGCGGGCTCTCGCTCGCGGCCGCGGTCGAGGCGCGGGGCGTGGCCGGGTACTTCGGAAGCCTCGCGGTCGGCTTCTCGGGCCTGCCGCCGCTGCTGGTGCTCCTCGCGGTGATCGCCCTCACCACCTTCCTCTCGGAGCTCACCTCGAACACGGCGCAGGTCGCGACCATGGTTCCGCTGCTCGCCGCCATCGGGCCGGCGGTGGGCGTGAGCCCGGAGGTGCTGGTGGTCGCCTGCGCGCTCGCGGCGAGCGCGGCCTTCATGATGCCCGTGGGCACGCCCCCCAACGCGATCGTCTTCGGCACGGGGCTCCTCACGATCGGGCAGATGGCGCGCGCCGGCTTCTGGATGAACCTCGTGGGGATCGCCGTCAACACCGCGGCCGCCTTCCTTCTCGTCGGGCCGCTGCTCGCCCGAGGGGCCTGAAGAACGCGCCCGCAGGGTGGCCGCGGCTTTGCGCCGGGGGCCGTCTCCCGCTATAATGCGCGACTCGGTTGGGGGTATAGCTCAGCTGGGAGAGCGCTTGCATGGCATGCAAGAGGTCAGCGGTTCGATCCCGCTTACCTCCACCAAACGATCGACCGGAAACCGGAAGCCCGCTGGCTTCCGGTTTTCATGTCCCCATCGTCTAGAGGCCTAGGACACCGCCCTTTCACGGCGATAACCGGGGTTCGAATCCCCGTGGGGACGCCAACGACGACGAAAGCCACCCCCCGGGGTGGCTTTCGTCATTTCAGCCACTCCGCCGCCAGGTCCACCACGTCGCTGACATAGGCGTCGTGCGACGCGGCCGCGGCCGGGGCGTCCAGGCCGACCGACTGCCACATCGTTCCGTGGAGGCGCCGCTTCGGATCGCCCTGCGTGGCGCGGAGGTACCCGGCGAAAGCCTCGGCGAACGCTTCCGCGCTCACCCCGAACTCGTCCTGGAACGCCAGCTCGAACTCGCGACCGGCGGCGATGCGTTCGATCATCCGGGAAAGCCGCGGGTTGATGTCGGGGACGCCGCCCTTCCAGCTCGTGCGCATGTACTCGACCACCACGGTGCCGATCGCCTGGTTGTCCCATCCGTGGGCGCGGTAGTTGTCGAGCAGCTCCATCGCCCGCTCGGCGGTGAAGCCTACGGCGGAGCGCGCCATCTGGCGGTCGTAATCGCCGGGCGATTGGCCGACGTGGACCCGGTAGGCCTGCCCGATCGTGAGCGCCCGGCCCTCGAACATGAAGCTCGGCATCCGTCGCCCGCGCAGCTGGCGGAAATCCTGGATGTGCGCGAGCTCGTGGGCGAGCGTCCCCTCGGACAAGGGCTGGTCCATGTAGGAGTCCTTCATCACCATCAGGTTGGGGCCCTTGGCGTAGCCCAGGACGTTGTTCGCGGAGTCTCCGACGAGGGCGAACTGCAGCGGCCGTGCCGTGAGGATGCCGCGGTCCCTCCAGGCGGCGCGGTCGGCGACGAACGCGAAGGCCTTGAGGACCCGGCCCGCGATGGCCTTGCACCGCGCCCCGTCCACGGCATGGTCGGAGTAGACCTCGAGGAAGCCGTCGTCCGACTTGCACTTGAGGGCGAAATTCTCCTCGTCGGCCGGGGAGGCCGGGGTCGCGAGCGCCAGGCACAGCACGCCGAGCGGGAGGGTGTGGCCGAGGAGCGTCATGGCGCAAGCCTTTCACGGATGGCGAGCCCGCGGGGACGCGTATGGTAGCGCGGCGGCGCGAACCCCGGATGGGGGACAATGGCGATGCGCTTCGTGCCCCAAAGGTCACCATGAGATTCCTCACCGCCCTCGTCCCGGCAGCGCTCCTCGCCTCGTGCGCCACGACGGCGGCGGAACCCGTCCCGGACATGCCCCCGACGCCCACGGCCGCGCGCCAGCTCGAGATGCTCGTGGGTTTCCTGACCGGCTCGTTCGCCTCGATTCCCGGACAGCCCGGCAACGCGGATCCCACGCCCACCATCGTCCACCAGGCTCGACTCTGGCCCGAGCGCTCGGGCGAATACTGGATCTACGCGGAGTACGCGCGCCCGGGCGCCGAAGCCGCACCCTACCGCCAGCGGATCTATCGTTTCCGGGCAAGCGGCGACGAGATCCACGCCATCACCTATCGCCTGCCGGGAGAGCCCGGCCGCCACGTGCTCGAGTGGCGCAAGGAGGCGCCTTTCGCGGGCGTGGACCCCGCCACGCTCGTCGAGCGCGAAGGCTGCCGCCTGCGCTTCGCGGCGCGCCACCTGGCGATCTTCGGGGGGATGACGGTGGGCCGGCAGTGCCCCGGCGACGCGCCGGGGGTCGCCTACGAAATCTCGGACTTCCAGGTCAGCTCGTCGTCCATCCGCACCTGGGACCGGGGGTTCGACTCCGCGGGCCGGCAGGTCTGGGGATCCACCGTGGGCCCGCTCGAACTGCGCAAGATCTCGGAACAGCTGCGCTGATTCGCGGTCTCTCGACGGGAGGCCGTGATTGCGGATGAAACAGAAAACCGAATCAAAATAGCCTCTTAGGTTTCAATTTGCATCCTGTTTGGTATAATGCCGCCATGCTTGCGCGTCCGATGAAGGTGCGACACCTGTTCCCGATGGCCGGCCTGCTGGCCGCGGCGGTCCTGCTCGCCCCGGCCGCGAAGGCGGATATCTACGGGTACACGGACGATCGCGGGGTCAAGCACTTCACCAACATCCCCGGCCTCGACAAGCGTTATCGCCTGCTGTGGAAGGAGGGCCCGAAGGCCCCGGCCGCCGCCCAGGCCTACCTGCCCTCCGAGGCCGAGATCCGGCGCTATTCCTCGATCGTGGACGTGGCGAGCCGCACCCACGGCGTGGACAACGCCCTGGTCCACGCGGTGATCTCCGCGGAATCGGGCTACAACCCCCGCGCGGTCTCGCGCAAGGGGGCGCAGGGCCTCATGCAGCTCATGCCCGACACGGCGCGCCGCTACGGCGTGCGCGATTCCTTCGACCCGGTGGACAACGTGCACGGCGGCGTGAGGTACCTGAAGGACCTGCTCGCGATGTTCAACGGCAACGTGGAGCTCGCGGTGGCGGGCTACAACGCCGGGGAGAACGCGGTCATTCGCGCGGGCCACCGCGTCCCGCCCTACGCCGAGACGCTCAACTACGTGCCGAAGGTCATCGACTTCTACCGGCGCTTCCAGGCGCGCAAGGGCTAGGGCCCGTCCCCGCCCCGGAGTCCGGCCGGCCGCGGCGTTGACGCGGCGCAATCCCCCGAAAGCCGTCTCACCCACAATGGAAGCCGTGGCGGAATGTCGCGGCCGCGAGGGCTTGCATGCTGGGCAACTGGGACCGAAGACTGCGGCAATGGCCGATCGCGGCGCGCCTCATCGCGCTCGTGGCGGTGATCGCCGTCCCGCTCTTCGCCGGCGTGGTCGTCCAGATCCGCGGCCAGGTCGCCGCGGCCGAGCGCGAGCTCTTCGAGCGCATGAACGGGCGCGCGGAAGTGCTCGCGCGGCTCGCCGACGAGCTCGCGGCGGAAGCCGAGGAAGCCCTCGCGCTCGCCACGAGCCTCGCCGCGCCCGAGCTCGCCGACCCCGGCCTCGCCGAGCGCCGCCTGCGCTCCATCCTCGCGGCCAATTCCCCGGAGCTCGTCAACATCGCGCTCTTCGGCCCGGACGGCCGGCTGATCGCGACCGCGGCGGGCAACACCGAAGTCAGCATCGCCGACCGGGAGCATTTCCAGCGCGCCATGGCGGGAAGCGCCCTCGCGGTGAGCGAGCCGTTCCAGGCGCGCACGGTCGGGCGTTGGGCCGTCGCCTTCGCCCGCGGGCTGAAGGACGAAGCGGGCGCCCCGCGCGCCGTCGCCGTCGTGCTGCTCGATCTCGCCCGGCTCACCGAGGGGCTGCGGGTCGAGGGCCTGCCCGAGGGAAGCCTCGCCTTTCTCGTCTCGCGAAGCGGCGCCACGATCTCGCGCGGGCCGACCGGGCCGGGCGCGGCGGCGCGCGCCTTCGGCGAAGCGGGCGCCGCGAAACGCATCCTCTCGGAAGCCTCCGGCAGGGGCATCTTCGACCCGGGCGACGGCATCGAGCGCGTCTCGACCTGGCAGCGGCTCGCGCGGGTCCCCTGGACCCTCTATGTCGGCGTGCCGCTCGCCGAGGCGCAGGCCGAGCCGTTGCGTCGCGGCTACCGCGATCTCGCGATCCTCCTCGTGGTCACCGGCCTCGGGGTGGTCGCGGCGGCGTGGCTCGGGCGGCGCATCTCGGGCCCGGTGGGGGCGCTCAGCCGCGCGGCGGGCGAAGTGGCGGCGGGAAGCTACGGCACGCGGGTCGCGGTGACCGACCGGGGCGAGCTCGGCCGGCTCGAGCGCGACTTCAACGCGATGGTCGAGCGTATCGGCGAGGCGAGCGCGGGCCAGGCGGCGAGCGAGGCCCGCTGGCGGAGCCTGCTCAACCTGTCTTCCGACTGGTACTGGGAGCAGGACGCGGAGCTTCGCCTCACGCGCATCGCCGGCAGCGAGACGGATACGAACTGGGCGCGCTTCGCGACCCAGGTCGGGAAGGGGCGGTGGGATTCGCCCTACGGAGGCATCACCGAGGACGAGCGCGCGGCCTTCGACGCCGTCCAGGCGCGCCGCGAGCCGTTCCGCAACTTCGAGTTCATGCGCCTGGACGAGAAGGGGGAGATGCGCTGGGTCTCGATCAGCGGCGAGCCGGTCTTCGGTCCCGGGGGCGAGTTTCTCGGCTACCGCGGCACGGGGCACGACATCGACGACCGCAAGCGCGCCGAGCAGGCGCTGCGCGAGAGCGAGGAGCGCTTCCGCGCGCTGCTCGAGGCTTCCACGGAGATCGTCTGGACGACCAACGCCGCGGGCGAATACGACCAGCCCCAGCCCGCGATCGAGCGCTACACCGGGTTCGCCTTCGAGGACTACCGCGGCGAGGGCTGGATCCGCATGATCCATCCCGAGGACCGCGACGCGGTGCTCGGGACCGACCGGCGCGCGCTCGCGGCGGGCACGATGTACAAGGCGGCCTTCCGGCTCTGGCACGCGGCGAGCGCCGGCTGGCGCCACGTCGAGATGACCGCGGTCCCCGTGCGCAGGGCCGACGGGTCGATCCGCGAGTGGGTCGGCATGACCGTCGACGTCCACGAGCGCCGCGTCGCCGAGCAGGCCTACCTCGTGAGCGAGGAGCGCCTCGCGGCCGCCACGCACGCGGCGAGGATCGGCATCTTCGAGTTCAACACGGCCACCCAGGCGGCGTACTTCTCGCCCGACTGGAAGGCGCAGGCCGGCTACGCGGACGCCGAGCTCCCCAACCGCTTCGAGGAATTCGAGCGCCGGATCCATCCCGAGGAGCTCGCCTTCGTCCTCGGGCGCATGCGCGCCTATTTCGCCAACCCGCGGGGCGACTACGTGTGCGAATTCCGCTTCCGCCACCGCGACGGGAGCTGGCGCTGGATCCGCGCCCAGGCGCGGATGTTCGCCGACGAGGCGGGAAAGGCGGTGCGCTTCGTCGGCGCGCACGTCGACATCACCGAGAGCCGCAACCGCGAGATCGAGCTCGCCGAGCGGCGCCGCGCGCACGAGACGCTGCTCGCGAACCTCTCGGGCATGGCCTACCGCTGCCGCAACGACGGGCGCTGGACGATCACGCTGGTGAGCCCCGGCTGCCGCGACCTCACGGGCTACCCGCCCGAGGACCTCCTCGGCAACCGCCGCCTCGGCTTCGCGGACCTCGTGAAGCCCGGCGACGCGGGGCCGGCGTGGTTCGCGGCCGTGGCCCGCAGCGCTCCGCAGCTGCGCAGCCGCAGCGAGTTCCGCATCGTCACCGCCTCGGGCGAGGAGAAATGGGTGTGGGACCAGGCCGAGGGCGTGTATGACGACGAGGGGCGGCTGGTCGCCGTCGACGGCCTGCTCACCAACATCACCCCGCGCGTGAGGGCCGAGCAGGCGGTGCGCGAGTCCGAGGCGCGCTACCGGGCGCTCCTCGAGACCACGACGGACGCGGTGGTCATGGTCGACGACGCGGGCCGCATCACCTACGCAAACCCGGCGACCGCGCCGGTCTTCGGCTGGAGCCCCGAGGAGCTCGTGGGCCAGCCCCTCGAGCGGCTGCACCCCGAGAGATTGCGCGAGCGCCGCCGCCGCGCGTTCGCGCGCGTCGCCGCAGGCGAGGCGCCGCGGCTCACCGGCCGGACGCTGGAGATGCTCGGGCGCCACCGCTCGGGGCGCGAGATTCCCCTCGAGGTCGTCTTCCGCCCGCTCGAGCTCGGCGGGCGGCGCTACTTCGTCGGGTTCCTTCGCGACATCTCGCTCGGCAAGCAGGCCGAGCGCGAGCTCCGGGAGATCAACGCGAGCCTCGAGCGCCACGTCGAGGAGCGCACGGCGGAGCTGCGCTCCGCGGTGCGCGAACTCGAGGCCTTCTCGTACACCGTCGCGCACGACCTGCGCGCGCCGCTGCGGGCGATCGACGGCTTCTCGCAGGTGCTCGAGGAGGACCAGGGCAAGGCCCTCGGCGAGCAGGCGAGGCGCTACCTGCGCCGCATCCGCGCCAACACCGCGGTGATGGCGCGGATGATCGACGAGCTGCTCGAGCTCTCGCGGATCGGGCGCGCGCCGCTCGAGCGGAGGAGCGTGGACCTCGATGCGCTCGCCCGCGCCGTCGCCGAGGAGAGCCTCGGCGCGTCGCCGCGCGCGACCGTCGAGTTCCGCGACCTGCCGGTCGTCGAGGCCGACGCCACGCTGATGCGCATCGTGCTCGCGAACCTCGTGGGCAATGCGCTCAAGTTCTCCGCCCGGCAGAAGAAGCCGCGCGTGACGCTCTCGGGCCGGCGCACCGAGTCCGAGGACATCGTGAGCGTCGCGGACAACGGCGCGGGATTCGACCCGCAGTTCGCGGGCAAGCTCTTCGGGGTCTTCCAGCGCCTGCATGCGAGCGACGAGTTCGACGGCACGGGCATCGGGCTCGCCACGGTCGCGCGCATCGTGCAGCGCCACGGCGGCCGCGTCTGGGCCGAGTCGCGGCCCGGCGAGGGCGCGACCTTCCACTTCGCGCTGCCCCGGGCCCCGGCAGGCGCGGGAGCGCGCGCCGAGGCGGCCGCCTGAGCCGGGCGGGAGCGGGTCGCCGCGTTTGCGTCATAATGACCGCGACTCCCGTGCATGCAAGAGGCGCGCGCCATGACCCCCGGCCTGGCCGAAGAGATCGACATCCTCCTCGTCGAGGACAACCCGAACGACGCGGAATTCGCGCTCCGGGCGCTGCGCAAGGCGGGCTCCGCGCCGCGCATCCTGCACCTCGACGACGGGGCGAAGGCGCTCGACTACATGTTCGGGACCGGCTCCTGGGCGGGGCGCAACGTCCAGTCGCAGCCCCGCGTCGTCCTGCTCGACCTGAAGCTGCCGAAGTTCGACGGCCTCGAGGTGCTGCGGCGCCTGAAGGGCGACCCGCGCACGAGCGCCGTGCCCGTGGTGATCCTGACTTCGTCGCGCGAGGCGCGCGACCTCGACGAGAGCTACCGGGACGGTGTGAACAGCTACGTGGTGAAGCCCGTGAACTTCGAGGCGTTCACGCGGGCGCTCTCGGACCTCGCGCGCTACTGGGTCGAGATCAACCAGGTCCCGACGCGGCTGCCGGGCGCCTGAGGCCGCGCGCGGGCCCCGGCGATCAGTCCGCGGGGGCTCCCGCGGGGGCGCGGCCCGTCGCCTCGCGGTCCTCGGCGAGGCGTTGCTCGAAACTCTGGTGGCGCGCGGCGAGCAGCGAATACGCCGTGGGCACGAGGAAGAGCGTGAAGAAGGTCCCGACGAGCATGCCCCCGACGATCACCCAGCCGATCTGGTGGCGCGACTCGGCCCCCGCCCCCGTCGCGAGCGCGAGCGGAAGCGCGCCCAGCACCATCGCCCCCGTGGTCATGAGGATCGGGCGCAGGCGCAGCACCGCGGCCTCGATCACCGCGTCGTGGACCGAGTAGCCGCGCTGCTGGAGCTGGTTGGCGAACTCCACGATCAGGATCCCGTGCTTGGTGATGAGGCCCACGAGCGTGACCACGCCGATCTGGCTGTAGACGTTCCAGGTGCCGCCGGAGAGCAGCAGCGCCGCGAAGGCGCCCGTGAGCGACAGCGGCACGGAGAGCATGATGATGAACGGGTCGCGGAAGCTCTCGAACTGCGCGGCGAGCACGAGGTAGATGAAGGCGGCGGCGAGCGCGAGCACGAGCGCGAAGCTTCCCGCGGAATCGCGGAACTCGCGCGACTGGCCGTTCACGTCGGTGGGCACCCCCGGCAGCAGGCGGCGCGCCGTCTGGTCGAAGAAGTCCACGGCCTGCCCGAGCGTGTAGCCGGGGGCGAGGTTCGCGGTGATCGTCGCCGCGCGCATCTTCTGGAAGTGGTTGAGGTTCTTGGGGGCGACCCCCTCCGAGACGCCCAGGACGTTGGCGAGCTGGACCATCTCGCTCCCCCGGCCGCGCACGTAGATGTCGGTGATGTCGCCCGGGGAGGTGCGCGCCGCATCCGCCACCTGGACGATCACGTCGTACTGCTCGCCGTCGCGCTTGAAACGCGTCACCACGCGCCCGCCGAGCAGCGTCTCGAGCGTGCGCCCGACCGTGTCCACCGCGACGCCCACGTCGGCGAGCTTCTCCCGGTTCACCGCGACCCGCAGCTCCGGCTGGTTGAGCTTGAGGTCCGTGTCGAGGCTCGTGAGGCCGGGGTTGCGCCGGGCCTCGTCCATCAACTTGTCGACCATCCCCTGGAGCTCGGACCAGGAGCCCTGCGTCATGACGACGTATTGCACCGGCGAGCCGCGCGACCCTCCCAGCGAGGGCGGGTTCAGGGGGAAGGCGAGCACGCCCGGGAGCGAGGCGAACTTCGGGAAGAGCTCGCGGGCGATCTGCTGCTGGCTCTTCGTGCGCTCCTCCCAGGGCTTCAGGATCAGGACGGAGAAGCCCGCGTCCGCCGTGGGGTTGCCCGCCATCGTGAAGTAGCGCGCGGTCTCCGGCGTCTCGAGGTAGAACTTCTCGAGGCGCTCCATGTAGCCCGCGGTGTAGGCGACGGTGGAGCCGTCGGGCGCGACCACCGGGGCGAAGATCACGCCGCGGTCCTCGACCGGCGCGAGCTCCTGGCGCAGGAACTGGAAGAGCACGATGCTCGCGCCCCCGATGCTCAGCATGATCGCGAGCACGATCACGCGGTGGTCGAGCTCGTTGGTGAGGATGTGCCGGTACGCCTGCGTGACCCGGTGGAAGCCGCGCTCGAAGAAGTTGTAGAGCGCGCCGTGCTTCGGCTCGTGGCGCAGGATCTTCGAGCACATCATCGGCGAGAGGGTGAGCGCGATGAACCCGGAGACCGTGACCGCCCCGGCGAGTGCCAGCGCGAACTCGGAGAAGAGCTTGCCCGTGCGCCCGCTCGCGAAGGCGAGGGGGGCGTAGACGGCGGCGAGGGTGAAGGTCATCGCGATGACCGCGAAGGCGATCTCGCGCGTGCCCTTGAGCGCCGCCTCCAGGCGCGACAGGCCGCTTTCCATGTAGCGGTAGATGTTCTCGAGCACGACGATCGCGTCGTCGACCACCAGGCCGATGGCGAGCACCATGGCGAGGAGCGTGAGCGTGTTGATCGAGAAGCCCGCCGCGTAGAGGAGCATCCCCGCGCCGATGAGCGAGACGGGGATCGTGACCAGCGGGATCATCGTCGCGCGGACGTTCCGGAGGAACACGAAGATCACGAGGGCGACGAGCGCGATCGCCTCCACGATGGTCGTGAGCACGGCGGCGATCGACTCCTCGATGAACACCGAGGAGTCGAAGGACAGCTGCAGCTTCATGCCCTCCGGCAGCGTCCTCGAGATGTCGTCGATCTCGCGGCGCGCCGCCTTCGACAGGTCGAGCGCGTTCGCGGTCGACTGGCGGATCACGCCGAGCGACACGGACGGGCGGCCGTTGAACCGGGTGACGATGCGCTCGGAGGCGGGGGCGAGCTCCACGCGGGCCACGTCGCGGATGCGCACCGAGTAGCCGCCGGCGTCGCGCACGACGATGGCGCCGAACTCGGCGGGCGTGGCGAGGTCCGTCTGGGAGAGCACGGAGAACTCGCGCGCGCGCGACTCGATCCGCCCCGCCGGGATCTCGACGTTCTGGCGCCGGATGGCGTCCTCCACGTCCTGCACGGTGAGGCGGTAGGCGGCGAGCTTGCCGCGGTCGAGCCACACGCGCATCGACGGGCGGCGCTCGGCGAACACGCGCACGTCGGCCGCGCCCGGCAGGGTCTGCAGGCGCGGGCGCACCGTGCGCGTGGCGTAGTCCGAGACCTCCAGGCGCGAGTGCTTGTCGCTCGTGAGCCCGATCCACATGATCGGGAAGGCGTCGGCCTCGGTCTTGGAGATGACCGGCTCCTCGATGTCCGACGGCAGGCGCCCGCGCACGCGCGCCACCTTGTCGCGCACGTCCGCGGCCGCCGCGTCGGGATCGCGCGAGAGCTTGAAGCGCACCGTGACGTTGCTCACCTCCGAGCGCGACACCGAGGAGATCACGTCCACGCCCTCGATCCCCGAGATCGATTCCTCGAGGACCTTGGAGACCTGGGATTCGATCACGTCGGCGGACGCGCCCCGGTAGACGGTCTCCACGTTGACGATCGGCTCGTCGATCTTCGGGTACTCGCGCACCGGCAGCCGCGTGTAGGAGAGCGCGCCCACCAGCAGGATGGCGAGCGAGAGCACGGTGGCGAAGACCGGGCGCTTGACGCAGATCTCGGGAAGCGTCATGCGCGGGCTCCGGCCGGGTTCACGAGCGGCTGCCGGGCTGCGGCGTGACCGCCGCCTTGCCCACGGGCGCGGGCGGGGCCGCCGTGCCGGCGGCGGCCTTCACGGCCGCGCCGTCGCGCAGCTTGAGCTGGCCCGCGGTCACCACCTGCTCCGAGGCGGCGAGGCCGGCGAGGATCTCGACGCGGCCGTCGCGGCGCTGGCCGGTCTCGACCTTCTGGCGCTGCGCGCGCCCGTCGACGACCTTGTAGACGTACTTGTCGTCGCCGACCGGAAAGAGGGACTCCTCGGGGATCACGAGGGTGTCGCGCTCGCCGGTCGTGATGAGCTGCACGCGCGCGAACATCCCGGGGCGCAGCCGCGCGTCGACGTTGGGCACGCGCGCGCGCAGGACGACGGAGCGCCCGTTCGCGTCGATGAGGGGGTTGATCGCGTAGACCTGTCCGGGATAGGTCCGGTCCGGGATCGCGTCGAGCGTGATCTGCAGCGTCTGGCCCCCCCGCACCCGGGCGAGAAAGACCTCGGGAACGCGGAAGTCGACCTTGAGCGGGTCGATCGCCTCGAGGTTCACGATGTCCTGGCCTTCCTTCACGTAGTCGCCGACGCTCACCTGGCGCAGTCCGATGACGCCGTGGAAGGGGGCGCGGATCTCGGCCTTCGCGAGGCGCGCGCGCATGAGCTCGGTGTCGGCCTGGGCGACGCGCAGCATGTTCTCCGCCTCGTCCTTCGCCTGGCTCGAGATGAACCCCTTGTTGCGCAGGTCCACGGCCCGCTCGTACTTGGATTTCGACAGCACCAGGTTCGCCTCCGCGCGCGCGAGATCCGCGCGCTGCACGGAATCGTCGAGCCGCACGAGGGTGTCGCCCGCGGCGACGCGCTCGCCTTCCCGGAACGCGATCTGCGCGACGCGCCCCGCGATCTCCGGGCGCACGACGATGGTCTCGTCGGAGCGAAGGCTGCCGACCGCGGCGATCGCCTGGGGAAGCTTCACGACCGCCACTCGCGCCACCTCGACCGCCACGGCGGGCGGCCCGCCCGGGGCGCCCTTGCCCGGCGCCGCGGCGCCCGGGGCGCCGGATCCGGTTCGCGTGCCAGCCCAGTAGGAGAGCGCGCTCGCGCCGGCGAGCAGCAGGAGCAGGGCGGCGCCGACGATGGGTTTTCGCATGCTGATTCGGGGAATTCCGGTGGCGGAAGGGGGACGACGAGCGCCATTATCGGCGAAAGTCGGGATCGCGACCAAACGGGACGCGTGACCGGGCCTTGCGGAAAGACCGGGTGCCTCCGGGAGAGTTCCCCCGGGGGCTTGCTAGGCGGGAATATCGGGGACCAGCTGGCGCTGGAGCATGAAGATCTGGTCCTTCAGCATCAACTTGCGTTTCTTGAGGCGCTTCAACTGCAGTTCGTCGTGGAGGGGGTTGTGCTCCAGGGCTTCGATGGCCCTGTCCAGATCGCGATGCTCGAGGTTGAGCTCGCTGATGCGCCGCTTGATTTCCTCGGCGCTCTCCGTCGTCAGAGTCGGCATGCTGGGGTCCTTCCGGGCTGTGCAAAAACCTTACTCCCGCCCGCCCCCTTTGGCTAGTCTTGACACGGCTGCCGGGGCGCTTGCGAAGGCCCCGGGCGCGGTCCAGAATGGCCGGATTGCCGAAGTCCGCAGGGCAACAAAAACAGGAACTTACAGGTGGGGAGGGGCGGATGAACTTCCGGCGTTCCGAGTTCGACGTCACCAATCGGATCAACACGACCGACGCGGTGTGCGTGAAGCTCGAAGTCTCGCGGATCCACCGCGCGCTCTACGCGCGGATGCAGGCCCCGGCGATGGCCCGGGCCTTCGATGACGTGGTGCGCATGTACCGGGGCGAATATCCGGGGTACGCGCGCTGCGACACGGCTTACCACGACCTGCAGCACGTGCTCGAGGTGACGCTCGCGATGGCGCGCCTCCTCGACGGCTACGAGCGCTCCCGGGGCGAGGGCGTCCCGCTGGGCGAGCGCCTCTTCCAGCTCGGGGTGGTCTGCGCGCTCTTCCACGACTGCGGCTACATCCGGCGCGAGGGCGACAAGAAGCATCGCTCGGGCGCGGAGTACACGACCGTGCATGTCTCGCGCGGGGCGCGCTTCCTCAAGGAGTACCTGCCGACGCTGGGCATGGCCGACTTCGCGGACATCGCCGGCCAGATCGTGCACTTCACGGGGTACGAGCGCCCGGTGGCGCGGATCCGCGTGCCTTCGCCGGTGTTCAAGCTGCTCGGCACGCTCCTCGGCTCGGCGGACATCATCGCGCAGATGTCGGACCGCTGCTACCTCGAGAAATGCCGCGACCGGCTCTTCCCGGAGTTCGTGGTCGGCGGCATCGCGCGCCGGCGCACGGGCGAGGGCGAGGTGACGCTCTTCGCCTCTCCCGACGATCTCGTGCACAAGACGCCCGGCTTCTACGTCACGGCCTCGAAGCGGCTGCACAACGACCTCGGCGGCGCCTACGATTACGCCCGCTCGCATTTCGGCGGCACCAACCTCTACATGGAGGCGGTGAAGCAGAACGTGCGCTTCGCCGAGCGCCTGAGCGGCGAACCCGGCATGCAGCTGCGCCGCCATCCCCCGCCCGCCGTCCTCTAGCGCCCCGCGCGGAGTCCTCGCGCGAGGGCGCGAGGACGATGTGGCGCCCCGAACACGAATCGCGCAAGGCCCTTGCGGGCCGCCACCCATGCGCGGTGGACTTGAGGACGATGTGGCGCCCCGAACACGAATCGCACAAGGCCCCTTGCGGGCCGCCACCCATGGAAACCTGTGAGATTCGGTGACGGGGCGCATCCCAGGAGCATTCGCGGGCCCGCGAATGCGATTGGCGCCCCGAACACGAATCGAACGTGCGACCTGCCCCTTAGGAGGGGGCTGCTCTATCCACTGAGCTACCGGGGCGCTGCGGGGCGATTATCGCATGGGCTGTCGGAGGTCAAATTCCGCGGATTCCGGCCGGGGTATGCTCTCTTCGCAGCCCTTTTCAGGCAGGCGTTTTTTTTCATTTCCGAGGGGGTCCCCATGAGCGAAAAGATGCCCGATTTCTCCAACGTCCAGTCCGGGTCGAGTTCGACCGCGGAAAAGGTCTACGTCGTCGTCTCCGGCGACAGCCTCTCGAAGATCGCGAAGCGCGAGTACGGCAACGCCAACGACTGGAAGCGGATCTTCGAGGCGAACAAGGACATCATCAAGGACCCCAACAAGATCTTCCCGGGCCAGAAACTGAAGATCCCGCCCAAGTGACGCCCGCGAGGTCCACGCCGACGAACCGGCGCCGGCCCCCTGCCGGGCCGCCGCCAACCGACAAGGAACCGATCATGCAATCGAAGCTCGTGTATGCCCTCGTCGCGGCGCTCGCCGTGACGTTCGCCGCCTGCGGCAAGAAGGAAGAGCCGCCCAAGCCCGCCGCTGCCGCCCCCGCCCCCGCCGCGGCTCCCGCACCGGCACCCGCGCCGGCCGTGGTGGCCATCTCCACGGTGACGGTCGGCAAGGCGATCGGCGCCGACAAGAAGGTCACGGCCCCGACGCAAGCCTTCGCCAAGGGCGACACCTTCTACGCTTCCGTCGAGACGACGGGCTCGGGCAGCGCCACCCTCACGGCGAAGTGGACCTACGTGAAGGGCGGCCAGGTCGCGGTGGTGAAGGAAGACTCGATGACGATCAACGCCACGGGCCCGGCCACGAACGAGTTCCACGTGTCGAAGCCCGACGGCTGGCCCGTGGGCGACTACGAAGTGGATGTCAGCGTCGACGGCAAGTCCGCCGGCGCGAAGAAGTTCTCCGTGAAGTGACCCCGGGCGGGGGCGGCGCGGGCCGCCCCCGTCGATCGCGGCCGCCGGGCCTCAGGCCGCGGCGGCATTCCTGCGCGCGGCCAGGGTGCGGCGCCGCTGCAGGAAGTAGACGAAGCCGATGAAGGCGAACGCGGGCACGAAGACCCAGTGCTCCGACGGCGCTTCCGAGCGCACCTTGACCTCGGCCACCTTCCAGCCCTGCTCGAATCCCCCGCGCTTGGCGCGGCTGCCGAATTTCACCGTCGCCACGCGCACCTCGTCGCCCAGCACCGTGAAGGTCACCCCGGATTCCGAAAGCCGGGCACGGCCCTCGCCCGGCTTCGCGAGGTGCACGGAGACCGTCTTGCGGATGTCCTCGCCCTCGACGTTCGCGCCCTCGATCACGAGCACCAGCGGCGCGCCTTCGGGGAGCTCCTTGGCGATGGCGTAGAGCTGCTTCGCGGGCCGGGAATCCCAGGGCGCATAGAGCTGGTCCATAAAAAAGTTCGGGCGGAAGAGCATGAAGACGGCGACGAGCAGGATCGCGCTCTCCCACCAGCGGCTCTTCGCGTGGAACCAGCCGATCGTGGCCGCGGCGAAGACGAGCGAGGCCGCGGTGGCCGACACGACGACCAGCGTGAGCTCCCACCACCCCTCGAGGTCCATGAGCAGCAGCTGCGGGTTGAAGATCCACACGAACGGCAGCACGACGGTTCGCAGCGCGTACACCGAGCCCTGGATGCCGGTCTTGATCGCGTCCTCGCCCGAGATCGCCGCCGCCGCGAAGCTCGCGAGCCCCACGGGGGGCGTGATGTCGCCCATGATCCCGTAGTAGAAGACGAAGAGGTGCACGCCGATCAGCGGGATCACGAGCCCGGACTGCGCGCCCAGCTCCACGATCACCGGCGCCATCAGCGTGGCGACGAGGATGTAGTTGGCCGTCGTGGGCACGCCCAGTCCCAGGACGAGGCACACGAAGGCCGTGAAGAGCAGCATGAAGATCACGTTGCCCATCGAGACGAACTCGACGAACTCCGTCATCCGCAGTCCCAGCCCCGTCAGCGTGATGCCGCCGACGATGATGCCCGCGGTCGCCGTGGCGATGGCGATGCCGATCATGTTCCGTGCGCCGTCGTTCATGCCCAGAATCACTTCGCGCGAACCGATCATGATCTCGCCGGGGACGAAACCTTTGCCGCGGAAGAAGGCGGTGAGGGGGCGCTGGGAGACCATGAGCATGAGGAGCACCACCGTGGCCCAGAACGCGGACAGGGCGGGCGAGAGCTCCTCGATCATGAGGCACCAGATCAGCGTGCCGAAGGGAATGAGGAAGTGCAGCCCCGCCTTCACCGTCGGCCAGGTCTCCGGCAGCACGGGGTTCTTGACGTCGATGTCCTGCGGCAGGTCGGGGCAGTTCGCGGCGATGCGGATGCAGAGCACGTAGAGGCCCGCCAGCAGGAAGCCGAGGATCCACGGAGCGGCCGCGCCGAAGAGGTTCTTCGCGACTTCCGCCACGAAGTAGATGCCGCACAGGACGGCGATGGTGCCCGAGAGCCCGAGCCCCCAGCCGGTCACGCGCTCGCGCCGCGAGCGGATGCGCCCCGGCGCGAAGGGCTCCAGCCCGATCTTCATCGCCTCGAGGTGCACGATGTAGAAGAGCGAGATGTAGGAGAGCGTGGCGGGCAGGAACGCGTGCTTGCAGATCTCGGTGTAGCTGATGCCCACGTACTCGACCATGAGGAAGGCGGCCGCGCCCATCACGGGCGGCATGATCTGGCCGTTCACCGAGCTCATGGTCTCGATCGCGCCCGCCTTCACGCCGCCGTAGCCCGCCTTCTTCATGAGCGGGATCGTGAAGATGCCGCCCGAGACGACGTTCGAGACCGAGGAGCCCGAGATGAGGCCGTTCAACCCCGAGGAGACCACCGCCACCTTCGCCGGTCCCCCGCGCAGGTGGCCGAGGAGGGCCATCGAGACCTGCATCATGTAATTGCCGGCCCCGGCCCGGTCGAGGAGCGCGCCGAACAGCACGTAGATGAAGATGAACGACGAGGAAACGCCGAGCGCCACGCCGAAGACGCCTTCGGTCGTCAGCCACTGGTGGGAGAGCATGCGCTCGAGCGATGCCCCCTTGTGCGAGAGGACTTCCGGCATGTACTTGCCGAACATGATGTAGGCGAGGAAGAGCAGGGCGAGCACCGTCATCGGCATCCCGACCGCGCGCCGCGTGGCTTCCAGCAGCAGCACGATCCCCGCCGAGGCCACGACGATGTCCATGAGGTTCGGCGTGCCGGGCCGCGTGGCGAGCTGGGCGTAGAAGAGCAGGAAATAGGCGCCGGCGAACGCCGCGACGAGCCCGAGGATCCAGTCGTACCACGGCACCTTGCTGCGCGAGCCCTTGAGGAACGCGGGGTAGCAGAGGTAGCCGAGGAACAACGCGACGCCCAGGTGCAGCGAGCGGGCCTCGGTGTCGTTGAGGACCCCGAACCCGAGGACGAAGGGCAGGGGCGAGGCGTACCAGAGCTGGAAGAGCGACCAGCCGACGGCCACCCAGAAGATCAGTTGCCCGACCGCGCCGCCGACCTTGCGGCCGCCGGTGTCGGAATCCGCGACCAGCTGCTGCAGCTCCTCGCTGGGTTCGGCCGGCTTCTTGTTCTCGTCCATGGCTCCCCCTCCGGATGCGAAAACGGGGCGGGCGCGAGCCCACCCCGTTGTTCAGCGGATCCCGGCCGCGGCCGGGATGACGAGACCCGCCCGGGGCGGGTGCCCCGGGCACGCCGTCACTTGATCCAGCCCTTCTCCTTGTAGTAGCGGGCGGCGCCTTCGTGCAGCGGCGCCGACAGGCCGTTCTTGACCATTTCCTCGGGCTTGAGGTGGGCGAAGGCCGGGTGGAGCTTCTTGAATTCCTCGAAGTTGTCGAACACCGCCTTCACCACCGCGTAGACGCTGTCCGCGGGCACCTTGGAGGAGCTCACGAGCGTGGCGAGCACGCCGTAGGTCTTGGTCTCCTGCGGGTTGTTCGGGTAGAGGCCCGCGGGAATGGTGGCGTACGCGTAGTAGGGTTTGCCCTTGAGCAGGGATTCCACGGCGGGACCGGTGAGCGAGACGAGCTTCGCGCCGCAGCTCGTGGTCGGGTCCTGGATGTTGGCCGACGGATGGCCGACGGCGTAGAAGAACCCGTCGATCTTGCCGTCGCAAAGCGCCGGGCCGTGCTCGTCGGCCTTCAGCTCGGAGGCGAGCGCGAAATCGGAGAGCTTCCAGCCCATCGCGCCGAGGAGCTCCTCCATCGAGGCGCGGGTGCCCGAGCCGGGATTGCCGACGTTGAACTTCTTGCCCTTGAAGTCGGCGAAGGACTTGACGTTGCCTTCCTTGCGCGCGACCACGGTGAACGGCTCCGGGTGCAGCGACATCACGGCGCGCAGGTCGCCCCAGGCGCCCGTGTCCTTGAACTGCCCGACGCCGCGGGTGGCGTTGTAGTGCACGTCGGACTGGGCGACGCCCATGTCGAGCTCGCCCGCCTTGATCGTGTTGATGTTGAAGACCGACCCGCCGGTGGACTCCACCGAGCAGCGGATGCCGTGCTTGGCGCGGTCCTTGTTGACGAGGCGGCAGATGGCGCCGCCCGCGGCGTAGTACACGCCGGTGACGCCGCCGGTGCCGATGGTGAGGAACTTCTGCTGCGCGGACGCTTCCGGCGCCGAGAAGGCGGCGGCGACGGCGAGTGCGAGGGTGAAGCCGATGCGTTTCATTGTTGGTCTCCTCTGGTGGGTCTGGGGCAATACCTACGCCGCGCGCCGGAGCGCCGCGGTGCTGGTCTCGATGGCCGCCGCGAGCCGCTCGACGATCGTGTCGAGCTGGGCCTCGGTGGCGATGAACGGGGGGGCGAGCAGCACGTGGTCGCCGTGCACGCCGTCGATGGTGCCGCCCATGGGGTAGGTCATGAGGCCGCGCTCCATGCCGGCGGCCTTCACTTTCGCGTGGAGCTTCAGCGCCGGGTCGAACGGGCGCTTCGTCGCGCGGTCCTCGACGAGCTCCACGGCGCGCAGGAGGCCCCGGCCGCGGATGTCGCCGACGTAGGGGTGCGATCCCAGCGCCTCGCCGAGGCGCTTCTCGAAATGCGCTCCGAGCGTGCGCACGCGCGCGAGGAGCCCGTCGCGCCGGATCACGCGCTGGACGGCGAGCGCGGCCGCCGCGGCCACGGGATGGCCGATGTAGGTGTGTCCGTGCTGGAAGAGCCCGCTGCCCTTGCGCAGCGCCTCCACGATCCGCCCGTGCGCGAGCACCGCGCCGACGGGCTGGTAGCCGCCGCCCAGGCCCTTGGCGATGGCCATGAGGTCGGGCGCCACGCCCTCCTGCTCGATCGCGTGCAGCGTCCCGGTGCGCCCCATGCCGCACATCACCTCGTCGGCGATGAGCAGGATCCCGTGGCGGTCGCAGACCTGGCGGACGCGCCGGAAGTAGCCCGGCGTGGCCACGAGCGCGCCCGCGGTCGCCCCGACCACGGTCTCCGCGACGAAGGCGATGACGCGCTTCGGGCCCACCTCGGCGATCTTCGCCTCGAGCTCGAGGGCGAGGCGCTCGCTGTATTGTTCCGGCGTCTCCTCCGCGCGCCGGTCGCGATACTCGTAGCAGGGAGAGACGCGCGCGACGTCGATGAGCAGCGGCGCGAACTGCCTGCGGCGCCATTCGTTGCCGCCCACGGCGAGCGCGCCCAGCGTGTTGCCGTGGTAGCTCTGCCGGCGCCCGATGAAGACGCTCCTTTCCGGCTCGCCCGTCTCGACGAAATACTGCCGCGCCATCTTGAGCGCGGCTTCCATCGCTTCGGATCCCCCGGAGACGAGGTAGACGTGCGAGATCCCGGGCGGGGCGTCCGCGACGAGCGTGTCGGCGAGCTCCTCGGCCACCTCGGTCGTGAAGAAGCTCGTGTGCGCGTAGGCCAGGCGGTCGATCTGCGCGTGCATCGCGGCGAGCACCTCGGGATGGGCGTGGCCGAGGCAGGAGACCGCCGCGCCGCCGCAGGCGTCGAGGTACTCGCGCCCCTCGCGGTCGGTGATCGTGACGCCCCTGGCCGAGACCGCGAAAGGCAGGGTGCCGCGAAGGCTCCTGTGGAGGATCTTGCTCATGGGACTCCCGGAAGGCGCAAGGATATCACCGCCGGGATCAATGTTCCGGATCGACCTTCAGGGCCACGAGGAAGCGGGCGACCATGTTGTAGACCGCGATGGCGGCGGTGAGCTCGACGAGCTCGGTGTCCGGGAAGCGCGCGCGCAGCTCTCCGAACAGGGCCTCGGGGACCTCGATGGAGCGGGTCATCGCGATGGCGTAGCGGATGGCGAGGCGCTCGTCGGCCGAGAACTCCGGGTCCGCGGCCGCGCGCTCCGGGTCGTCGAGCTTCGCGAGCAGCCGCTCGGGGCCGCCCGCCTTCACGTACTCGGGCGCGTGGTGCGCGAACTCGTAATCCGCGCCGGTGAGCTTCGCGACGGTGCACACGGCGAGCTCCTTCAGGCGCGGGGAGAGCGCGAACTCCTGGCGCACGCCGCGCAGCAGCACGTTCCAGCCGCGCGCGAGGGGCTCGCTCCAGAGCAGGGCCTTGTCCAGGTTGAGGAGCGCGCCGCCGCGGCGCGCGAGGATGGCTTCGACGAGCGCGGCATCGCGCGGCGCGCGCTCGGGGGTCCAGGGGGGAATGCGCACGGGCCGGGTCCTTCGCGGGTGGGGCGTCCAGCTTACCAAACGAGCCTGCGGGCCGCCGCGCTGCTAAACTGCCGGGCGCCTCCCCTCCCGTCCCCCCATGGAAATCGTCCTCGTCATCCTCGTCGGCCTCGCGGCCGTGCTGGTCGTGTACCTGAGCTTCGCGCAGGCGGGCGATCCCCCGAAGGTGGGCACGCCCGCCCCGGAGTGGAGCCTCCCGGACCACGAGGGCAAGCCGCGCGCGAGCGCGGACTCGCGCGGGCGGCGGCTCGTCCTGTTCTTCTATCCGCAGGACGAGACGCCGGAATGCCTCGCGATCGTCGATCGGCTGGCGAAGATCTCGCCCGCGTACGCGGACTTCGCGGCGGACTTCTTCGCGGTCGCGGTGTGCAAGCCGCAGGAGGCCGCGATCTACCGCGTGAAGCACGATGCGACGTTTGCGGTCCTCTGCGACGCCGACGGACGGGTGGCGAAGCGCTACGGCGCGCTCATCAATCCCGGATTCGCCAAGTTCGCGAGGAAGCTGATCGTCGTCGTCGCCCCCGACGGGACGATCGAGCGCATCTTCCGCGACATCCTGGACACCGGGCCCGTGGACACGCTGCTGCGCCATCTCGCCGAGGCGCACGAGGGGCAGGGGAAGGGCGCCGGTCTGGTATAATTTCGCGCTTTCGAGTCACCGGAGAGGTGGCAGAGTGGTCGAATGCGGCAGACTCGAAATCTGTTGTCCTCCTTTACGGGGGACCGTGGGTTCGAATCCCACCCTCTCCGCCAGCTTCGCGATCCCGGGCCAACGACGTCCGTCGTGTCGGCTCTCTTCATTGCCGCCGCCTGAATGAGCGCCGCCTTTCCCCGCCTGCTCGCGCCCCTCGACCTCGGCTTCACCACGCTCGCCAACCGCGTCCTCATGGGCTCGATGCACACGGGGCTCGAGGACCGCCGGCGCGACTTCCCGAAGCTCGCCGCGTACTTCGCCGAGCGCGCGCGCGGCGGCGTCGGGCTCATGGTGACGGGCGGCTTCGCCCCCAACATCGAGGGCTGGCTCACGCCGTTCGGCTCCACGCTCGCCTCGTCGGCGGCGGCGAGGGCCCACCGGCCGATCCCGCAGGCGGTCCACGCCGAAGGCGGGAAGATCGCGCTGCAGATCCTGCACGCGGGCCGCTACGGCTACTCGCCGCTTTCCGTCGGGCCCTCCGCGTTGAAGTCCCCCATCACCCCGTTCAAGCCGCGCGAGCTCTCGGCCGCGGGCGTCGAGCGCCAGGTCCGCGCCTTCGTGCGCTGCGCCGCGCTCGCGCGCGAGGCGGGCTATGACGGCGTGGAGGTGATGGGCTCGGAGGGCTACTTCATCAACGAGTTCCTCGCCGCGCGCACGAACCGGCGCACGGACGGCTGGGGCGGGAGCTACGAGAATCGCATGCGCCTGCCGGTGGAGATCGTGCGGCGCATCCGCGAGAAGGTCGGCCGCGACTTCATCCTCATCTACCGCCTGTCGATGCTCGACCTCGTGCCCGGGGGCAGCAGCTGGGACGAGGTGGTGGCGCTCGCCAAGGCCGTCGAGAGGGCGGGGGCGACGATCATCAACACGGGCATCGGGTGGCACGAGGCGCGCGTGCCCACGATCGCGACGAGCGTGCCGCGCGCGGCCTTCGCGTGGGTCACGAAGAGGATGAAGGGCGAGGTGTCGATCCCGCTGTGCACCACGAACCGCATCAACGATCCCGCGGTCGCCGAGCGGATCCTCGCCGAGGGCTCGGCGGACATGGTCTCGCTCGCGCGGCCGCTCCTCGCCGACGCGCAGTTCGTCCGCAAGGCAGCCGAGGGGCGTGCCGAGGAGATCAACACCTGCATCGCCTGCAACCAGGCCTGCCTCGACCACGTCTTCTCGCGCCGCGCCGCCACCTGCCTCGTGAATCCCCGCGCGGGGCGCGAGACGGAGCTCAACTGGCGGCGCGCGGAGAGCCCGAAGCGCATCGCCGTGGTCGGCGCCGGCCCCGCGGGGCTCGCCTGCGCCACCGTGCTCGCCGAGCGCGGCCACGAGGTGGAACTGTTCGATTCCGCGGGCGAGATCGGCGGCCAGTTCAACATGGCCAAGCGCATCCCGGGCAAGGAGGAATTCCACGAGACGCTGCGCTATTTCGCGCGCCGCATCGCGATCACCGGGGTCCGGTTGCGGCTCGGCCGGCGGGTCACGGCCGGCGAACTGCGCTCGGGAGGTTTCGCCGAGGTCGTGCTCGCCACGGGCGTGGCACCACGCGATCCGCGCATCCCCGGCCAGGACGACCCGCGCGTGCTGAGCTACATCGACGTGCTGCGCGATGCGAAGCCCGTGGGTGCGCGCGTCGCGGTGGTGGGCGCGGGCGGCATCGGCTTCGACGTCGCGGAGTTCCTCGTGCACGACGGGCATTCCCCTTCGCTCGACCTCGAAGCCTGGCGGCGCGAATGGGGCGTGGGCGATCCCTGGTCCGCCCGCGGCGGGGTCGAGGGCGTGAAGCCCGAGCCTTCGCCACCCGCGCGCCAGGTGACGCTCCTGCAGCGCAAGAAGACCAGGCCCGGCGCGGGCCTCGGCAAGACCACGGGCTGGATCCACCGCGCCGCGCTCAAGATGAAGCGCGTCGAGATGCTCGCCGGGGTGAACTACGAGGGCGTGGTCCCGAAGGGCCTCGCCATCAGTTTCGGCGAGAAGCGAGAGGACGCCACCGTGCTGGAGGTCGACTCGATCGTCCTGTGCGCGGGGCAGGAGCCGCAGCGCGAGCTCGAGGCGCCGCTGCGCGAGGCGGGCGTTTCCGTCCACCTGATCGGGGGCGCGGCGCTCGCCGCCGAACTCGACGCCAAGCGCGCGATCGACGAGGGTACGCGGCTCGCCGCGCGGCTCTGAGGGACGCGCGCCCGCCTCCGGCCCGGAGGCGGCGGAAGCCGGCACGCTTGCACCGTCGTTGAATCGACGGCGCTTCGGGCGCTTCGCGATCGCTGCAACCCAGGTGCAATCGACGCCGAGCCGTCCGCGTTGCCGCTGCAGCGCGAGCCCGGGTGGTGCCGCATACGCGGGCCATTCGCATTCGCGAAGTCGCGCGACGAACGCGAAACGCGATCCGCGAGTTCAATGATCCACGTCACTAGACGGTACGCGGATTGGTGAAACGATGTGGGGGCTGTGGCGCGCTTGCTGGCTGCAGCGGGAACGGATGCGGGGCACTGATGGCGCGCCACCTTGACGAGAGGAGCAATGCCATGAGGCGCACCAAGATCTGGTCGGCCATCGCCATCGCACTGGGAACATTCGCGGCGACGGGCCTCGCGCTCGGCGCGCAAGGCGGTAATGGAGGCGGTGGTGGTGGGGGCGGCGGTGGTGGTGGCGGCAAGCCGCCGGTCGAGCTGTCCAACAATCTTTCGTTTCCCTCGGTCCTGACGGCCGGGGTAGTCGCGCTTCCGGGCGTGGCCGGCGAGTACTCGCTGAACGGGGTCTTCCCGACGAGCATGTCCTTCGGCTGCGCGACGCCGGAGATCATCGGCACCTCCGAGTATCCGAACACGTCGTGCGTCACGACGACCGGGGTGCCGCTCTCCTACACGGAATGCCAGGCGAAGTGCGGCGCGGTTCCCGTCGATCGGATCTACTGGCAGAAGAACTCGCTGAACGCCTGGCAGGCCCAGACCCTCGGCTTCGCCAACGGGCTGCCGGGCACGGACCAGGGGCCGCAGATCGCGAGCTTCCTCGACTGGGGCGACAACCTCGAGGTCGTGACCTGGACGGCATCGTCCAACATCCGCGTCGAGACCACGCCGTTCGCGGTCCTGGGCAGCGAGCTGGTCGGCTTCCAGATGTGGCACGTCTTCGGGCAGGGTCCCGACGAGATGTGGGGCGTTCGCGCCACCGACCCGGCGGACCTCGCGACGCCGGGTCAGGCGTACGGGTACTCCACGGCCTACGCGATCATCCGCTCGCCGTCCGCGCGGCTGAACTTCGCGAAGCTCGAGACGGGCACGAGTGCGTGCGCGACGCCCTCGCCCTATGCCGGCTCGTATGCGTGGAATCCCGCGACGAGCATGTGGAACGCCATCCAGGTCGACGACGTGGCCTACACGCCCGAGCTCAACATCGGCGGCAAGTTCGTCTACGGCTACAACTGGATGACCAAGAAGGTGGTGATGCCCTCCGGCGTCGACAAGACCGGCTGGTGGCGCCTCACGTTCTACGCGCCCGACGTGCTGTTCAGCGCGGCGACGGTGATCACGCCCCCGGTCCTTCCGGACTCGGCGCCCCTGCCGACGAGCGTGAACATGGTCTCGTTCATCACGCCGACCGCGGACGAAGGCCCGCTGTACGTGCCGGTCGTCGATCCGGTGAACCACATCACCTACATCGACATCTGCCTGGCCGGAGGTCGCGGCAACAGCGGCAAGCCCAAGTGAGCAGGCACCAGCGATCCCACGACACACACAGGAGATCCACATGATGTCGATCCGGAAATCCACGGTGATCGCGCTGGCCGTCGCGGGCGCCCTCGGGCTGCCCGCCGGCGCCCAGGTCGTCCGCGAGGACGGGGCGAAGTCCATCGCCGGGGTGCTCTACACGCTCCCGGCCCCGCAGGTCTCGAGCGTCGAATGGACCTTCAAGAGCGCGGGCGGCGAAGTGCTGTTCGCGAGCCTGGACGCGGACATCTACCGCATCCAGACCGAGCACCACGAGACGCTGCTCGTCACGCCGAGCGCGGAGGACGAAGGTTGCTCGGACGACGAGGGCGGCCCCGGGCTCTTCCGCCTGAAGGTCCTCGATGCGCAGGGCATCGAGATCTGCTCCGCCTCGCGGCCGGCGCCCCCGCCGGGCTGGCAGCGCGACCCGCGCCTCGCCTGCGTCATTCCCGCGACGAAGGGGCAGGCGCAGTACACGCTGCGGGTCGTGCTCGCCAATCCCGAGGGCGAGCTCATGCAGCCGTTCTATCCCTTCCTGCTCAACGTGAGCATCCGGGGCATCGCCCCCAACGGAGTCAACATCCAGGAGGCGTTCGCCCGGAGCAGCGCAGGCGGGTTCTGAGGGATCGTCGCGGGCGAGCTTCGCGGCTCGCGACCGGGGCCCTCCGGTGCAATGCCGGAGGGCCCGTTTCCTTCGGCCCGCGGATCCTCGGGGCTACCTGCTCCCGCGTTCGCGCCGGCCGATGGCGAGAAACGCGACGCCGAAGGCGCCGGCCCCCGCGCATCCCCAATGCAGCGCGGAAAGGGCGATCCACCCGACCATCGGGTTGCCCTCGTGCAAGGGCCAGAACGGCCGCACGTCGCCGTGCATGAGCGAGTCGAGCAGGATGTGGCTGAAGGTGCCGAGCAGGGCTCCCGCCCAGGCCTGCCGGGGGGAGATTCCCGGCTCCACCGCGAGCCAGCGGGCCTGTGCGGGGCTGAGGTTCGCATTCCACCACCGCAGGAACCACTCGCAGGGCCGCCTGCCGGCGGTCGCCGCGAGGGCCGCGACCGCCAGGGCGCCGGGCGGCGTGTGCAGCCAGGGATGCGCCGGATCGCCGATGATGAAGTACAGGACGATCGGCTCGAGGTCGATCAGCACGTTGGCCAGGGCGAACGCGGACCACGAGACGAATCCCGGGGCGACGGACTTGAAGAGGGCGCCCGGCCCGAAATGGAACGGGGTGATCGGCATGCCCGGCAGTCTACGCGCGCCTGCGCGCGCCGGCCGCGAAGGCTACCCGACCTTCACCAGCCGCACCCCGGCATGCTCCTCGGCCATCGTCCTGGCCAGCAGCGCGAGCATCTCGTAGACCGCCTCGCAGGTCGGCGCGGGCGTGTTCGTGAGGCGTGCCAGCTCGATCACGGCGCCGAGAAGGGCCTCGGTCTCGATCTCGCGGCCGGCCTCGATGTCCTGCAGCGTCGAGGTCTTGTGCCGGCCGACCTTCTCGGCGCCGGCGATACGCTTCTCGAGCGGCACGCGGAAGGCGATGCCGAGCGCCCCCGCGATCGCCTGGGCCTCGCGCATCATCGCCGCGGCGAGCTCACGCGAGGGCGGGAACCGGCAGATGTCGGAGAGCGTCGCGTGGGTGAGGGCGCTGATGGGGTTGAAGGACATGTTGCCCCAGAGCTTGAGCCACACCTCCGCGCGGATGTCGTCGACCACGTGGGCCTTGAAGCCCGCCCGCGTGAGGGACTCCGCGACCCGCGCGATGCGCTCGCTGTGCGAGCCGTCGAGCTCACCGATCGCGAAGCGCTCGCCCTCGACGTGGCGGATCACGCCGGGCGCGGCGATCTCGCCCGCGGGATAGACGACGCAGCCGATGATGCGCGCGGCGTCGACGTGGCGCGCGATGGTGCCGTTCGGGTCGAGGCAGGCGAGGACCCGGCCGTCGTGGGGCCCGCCGTGGCGCTGGAAGTACCACCAGGAAAGCCCGTTCTGCGCCGTCATCAGCATCGTCTCCGGCCCGAAGAGCTTCGGCAGCTCCGGCGCGACCTGCTCGATGAGGTAGGCCTTCACGGCGAGGATCACCAGGTCCTGGGGGCCGGCCGCGGCGCAGTCCGCGGCGCCCTTCACGTTCCGGGCGACGAATTCCGTGCCGTCGGCGTCGATCAGGCGCAGGCCATGGCGCTGGATCGCCTCGAGATGCGCGCCCCGGTCGACGACGCTCACGTCCTCGCCGGCGAGCGAGAGCCTCGCGGCGAGCAGGCCGCCGATGGCGCCGGCACCAACCACGCAGATCTTCATGGTGGCCTCCGATCGCACCCGGGAAGAGGGCGGCTTGTGGCCGGCCGGCCGGGAGCTGGGTCGAGCCTACGCCCGCCCTCTCGAAAGCCGCAAGCAAGGGCCCTTGTTACTCCAGGTAGGGTATTGAAATTCCTGCATTTTTTGAACGTTCTTCATGCACTACGCGAACAATGCTCGCCAAGCGCTTGCGACATAGGCAGAATGCACGTTCAAAAAAGTTTTTGAAAAATCCGTTTCCAGGGAGGGAACGTGCTGATCCAGCCCAGCGCGTTGCACGACAACGAGACTTGCCGCCGTCTCCTCGCGGCGGCTTCCGAGGAGTTCGCCCAGCACGGCTATGCCGGCGCGCGCGTGCGCCAGATCGCGGTGGCCGCGCGGGTGAACATCGCCGCGGTCAATTACTACTTCGGCGGCAAGGAAGGCCTCTACCGCGCCACGCTCGGCTACCTCGCCGGCGAGGCGCTCGCGGAGATCCCGGACGAGGCGGGCGAGGGCCGCGGCCAGGACCCGGCGCGGCGGCTGCAACGCATGGTCTTCGCGCTGCTCGAGCGCTTCGTGGGCACGGGGCATCCCTCGCCCCTCGGGCGAATCGTCGCCCACGAGGCGATGGATCCCTCCGCCCACCTCGACCAGCTGATCGAGGAGCTCACCCGCCCGCAGCTCGACCGCCTGCGCCGCCTGGTGCGCGAGCTCGTCGGCCCCGAAGTGCCGGATGCCGAGGTCACGCTCGCGGCGCTCAGCGTCATGGGCCAGTGCCTGCTCTACCTCTTCGGCCGGCCGGCTCTCGACCGGATCTACCCCTGGGTCACCGCCGCGCCCGACATGCGCCGGCGCCTCGCGCGGCAGATCAGCGAGTTCTCGCTGGCCGGGCTCAAGGACCTGCGCAGCGTCTGGTCCGCCGCGAGCCCGGCGCCCGGAGCGGGGCCATCCTCCCGCGATCCGGCCCCTCCCGCGAGAGGGAGGAAGAGGCGCAAATCGCTCGGGACCAAGGGCCACTGATGGACCTTTCCCGGGCTCGCCGGATTTTCGAGCTTTTCTCCCGGGCGCCGGAACACGCCTCCGGTTGTCGAGTGCCATGAAAACCGGTTCATTTTCATGGTGTTGCGAAGTCAAACGGTCATCCGGGGCCGGGAGCCGCGCGCGCGGGGGTGATGTTTCGCACACGACATTCAAGTGCCTGATTGAACGGAATAAAACAAATGTCACGGGGCGGATTTCAACTGTAAACGCGGATTCCTCCGGATGTGACTTGCGGCATACGGATCCGGCAGGGGGAAACGTATGCTCCCGCCAGACCAAAAAAGTCTTGAAGAACAAGACCACAACCGCGGAGGCCGAGGCCACGGGCCCCGCAGACGAACGGAGTGACACGATGACCAGGTTCCACGCCATCCTCGCCGCCGCGGCATTGACGGCCGCGGCCGCGCTGCCCGTGGGGGCGCAGCCCGCGCAACCGCTCGAAACCCGGCTCGAGGCCCGCAAGGTCGCGACGGCCGCCGACGGGCGCGAGACGCTCGTTCCCGCCGAGTCCGCCAAGCCCGGCGACGTGATCGAGTACGCCGCCACCTATCGCAACGCCGGCCAGCGCGCGCTCACGGGGCTGCAGGCGACGATGCCCATCCCGGCCAACACCGAGTACCTGCCCGGGTCGGCGCGCCCGGCCACGGCGAAGGCGAGCGTGGACGGCCGCTCCTTCGCCGACATCCCCCTCAAGCGCAAGGTGCGCCGCGACGGCCGCGAGGTCGAGGAGCCGGTGCCCTGGCGCGAATACCGCTACCTGCGCTGGTTCCCGGGCGAGCTGGGCGGCGAGAAATCCGTGACCTACACCGCTCGCGTGCGCGTCGCCGACGACCGCCCCGCGGCCGAGCCCCCGAAGGGAGCTGCGCGATGAGCCGCACCCGAAACGAATCCGGAAACCGGCACCGCGCCGGTTTCGCCGCTTTTGAAGTTCGCACGATCCGCAGTTCAACCAAGGAGATGACCATGAACAGCTTCACGAAACCCGGGCGCCGGCACGAGTGGCTGCGCGCGATGGTCGTGGCGTTCGCGGTCCTCGTCGTCGGGGCGTTCGTCGCCACGGCGTCGCGGCCCGCCTTCGCCGCGCCCCCGGCGGGCACCGTGATCGGCAACCAGGCGACGGCGACGTACAACGACGCCGGCGGGACGCCGCGCACGGCGACCTCGAACCTGGTGACGACCACCGTCTCGCAGGTGAAGAGCTTCACGCTCACCGCGAACGGCGCGCGCACCGCCGCCCCGGGCCAGACGGTGTACTACCCGCACACCATCACGAACACGGGCAACGGCACCGACACCTACACGCTCGTGACGCCGATCCCGTCGACGAACTTCGCGGCGGCCGCGGCTCCCCACGGCTCGCTCGCGTACTACATCGACGCGGACGGCAACGGCGTGCCCGACAACTTCACGGCCATCACCACCACCGGCCCGCTCGCCTCCACGCCCGGCTCGAACGTGTTCCGGTTCGTCGTGGCGGGCACGGTCCCGGCGACCGCGGCGAGCGGCAACACCGCGGACATCACGGTCCAGGTCTCGGACACGACGCCCACGACGCTCTCGAACACGGACACGACCACGGTCGCGAACTCCGTGATCAGCGTGACCAAGGCGCTGTCGCTCGCGAGCGGACCGTCCCCGGCGGGCCCGATCACGGTGACCCTGTCCTACACGAACTCGGGCACAGCGGCGGCCACCAACGTCCAGCTCACCGACATCCTGCCGGCGCAGATGGTCTACGCCGCGGCCTCGGGACGCTGGAGCGTCTCGGGCGCCACGGTGCTCACCGACGCGAACGACGGCGTCGAGCAGGCGGGCAGCTTCCCGCCGGGCATCGACTTCCGTTCCACCCTCGGCGCGGGCGCCACGGTGACCGCGATCATCCCGAGCGTGGGCGCGGGCGTGTCGGGCACGGTGACCTTCCAGCTGAACATCGCCGCGGGCCTCGCGCCGCAGACGATCAACAACACGGCGCAGTACCAGACGGCGACCCAGGCCTCGACCAACACCAACACCGCGTCCTACACGGTCGTGCAGGCCGCGGCGGTGGTGGCCAACGGCTCGAACGCGAGCTCGGTCAACGGCACGGGCGAGCCGGTCACGATCGCCGCGGCGGCCGCGGGCTCCACGTTCTCGTTCAACAACTACGTGTGGAACCGCGGCAACGGGACGGACACGTTCGACGTCACGATCCAGTCGAACAGCTTCCCGGCCGGCTCCACGGTCACGCTGCTGCAGCAAGACGGCGTCACCTCGCTCATCAACAGCTCCGGCTCCGCCGCCCCCGACACCGGGCCCATCCCCGGGCAGGGCGCGGCCTGCGCGGCGCCGTTCGTGAGCGACGGGACGTACTGCGGCTACCGCGTCGTGGTCCGCGTGACGCTTCCAGCGAACGCCACGGGCGGCCCGTACTCGATCACGAAGCGCGCGACCTCGGTGTTCAACACCGCGGTCTTCGACGACGTGACCGACACGCTGACGGCGGTCATCGCGAACACGGTGGACGTGACCAACGACGTCGCGGTCGCGACCGCCACGCCCGCCGACGGCCTGGGCAACACGGGCACCAGCGTGATCCGCACCAACGCCGTCACCCCGAGCACCTCCGGGGCGACGACGACGCGCTTCCGCGTGATCGTCAACAACACGGGCGCGGTCGCCGACAGCTTCAACCTCGCGTCCACCTTCGCCGCGACGACGGCGGCCGGGGTCACGCCCCCGACGCTGCCCGCGGGCTGGTCGGTCGTCTTCCGGGCCGATGGCGGCGCGAACGACTGCTCCACGGTCGGCGGGACGCTCACGACCACGGGGGCGATCAACGCGGGCGCCAACCGCCTCGTCTGCGCGGAGGTGACGGTGCCCTCGACCGGTTCCGGCGGCGCGATCCCGGGCAACTACGACTTCGACTTCGCGGCCACCTCGGCGACCAACGCCGCGGTGACGGACGTCAAGCGCGACCGCGTCACGGTGAACGCCGTGCGCCTGATCACCATCACGCCCAACAACACGCAGCAGACCTACCCGGGCGGGGCGGTGACCTACACGCACACGATCACCAACTCGGGCAACGCCGCGGACACGGCGAGCTTCGCCGCCGGCTGCCTCGCGGACACGCGCGCGGGTCAGGGCTGGACCTCGGCCGCCTACATCGACGCGAACGGCAACGGGACGCTCGACATCCCGCCCGCGGGCGACACGCTGATCACCTGCGGGGTCACGACGCTCCCGCTCGCGGTCGGCCAGACGCGCAACCTCTTCGTGCGCGTCTTCGCGCCGCCGTCGGCGACCTCGGCGGATCCGGCCAACGTGACGACGATCACGGCGACCTACGGCGCGGCCACGACCTTCGCCACCGACAGCACCACGGTGACCGACGGGCTGGTGCTCCTGAAGGAGCAGGCGCCGGTGGCCTGCGGCTCCGCGGGACCGCACGCCGGCTACACGCAGGCGGCGATCCCGGCGGGCGCCAACACGGCGCCCGGACAGTGCATCGCCTACCGCATCACGGGCACGAACACGACGGCGGGGACGATCACGGCGGTGGTCCTCAACGACATCGTGCCGGCCAACACGACGATGCACTACCCGTGCAGCGGCAACGGCGCGGCCACGCCCACGGTGAGCATCGGCTCGATCGCGGGCACCACGCCCGCGAGCGGCGCGACGGGCACGGTGACGGCGACGGTCGGTCCGCTCAACTCGACGCAGTCGGCGGTCCTCTACTTCTGCGTGAGGATCGACCCGTGAGCGAACGCGTCGCGATGACCGGCCGAACAGTGTCACTCCACTCGGGCTGCACTGCCTCCCTGATGGCACCCGAGTGACTTTCGGAGGCGCCGGCGACGGCGCCTCCCCTTTTCGGTGCCTCTTGCGCGAGCAGGGGGCAGCGAGCAGGCAGACCCGAGAGGAGCACAGGACGGTGGGACGGTTCGGCGACAGGGCGATCGGCAGGGCGGGGCGCGTCGCGCGCATCCTCGCCGCCGCCGCGCTCGCGCTCGCCGGCCACGCCGAGGCGGGCCCCCCGGCGGGGACCGTGATCCCGAACCAGGCCACGGGCAGCGCGCTCGTCGGAGTGACCCCGATCCCGGCGACCTCGAACACCGTCCAGCTGGTCGTGGGCGGCGGCGCCACGTCGGGCTACTCCGCCTCGCTCGTCGCGAGCTCGGCGATCGATTCCGACCCGGGACGCACGGTCTATTTCTCGCACACGCTCACCAACACCGGCACGCTCGCCGACAGCTACACGCTCGCGCTCGCCGACGCCCCGCTCGGCTTCGGGTTCGCGTCCTTCGCCATGTTTCCGGACGCGGACGGCAACGGCGTGCCCGACGGCGCCGTGCCCGTGGCGAACCCAGTCGCCCTCGCGCCGGGCGCGAGCTTCCGGTTCGTCGTGCGCGCGACCATCCCGGCGAACGCCCCGGTCGCGACGCAGGATTCCGTGCTGGTCTCCGCCGCGAGCGCGGGTGGCGCGTCGATCGCGTCCAACACGGACCTCGTGCGCCTGCTCGACCGCACGGTCCCGCTCGACTGCGCGAGCGCGACCAAGTGGATCGAGCGCGACCGCGGCCCCTCGCCCGCGGGGCCGATCACGATCACGATCAGCTACATCCCCTGCGACAAGGCGCGCTCGCGCCTGGAAGTGATCGACCGCCTGCCCGCGGGCATGCGCTACGTCGCGGCGAGCGCCCGCTGGAGCGCGACGGGCGCGACGGTCCTCACCGACGGCGTGGTCGGCGCCGATCGCCAGGGCCCGGGCCCCACGCAGATCGCCTACGACTTCGGCGTCTCGACGGCGGGCGCGGTGACCTTCCGGATCCACGACATCCCCGCGGAGGCCTCGGGCCAGGTGACCTTCCAGGTGGAGATCGCGCCCGGGCTCGCCGCCGGCACGGTCGTTCCCAACACCGCTTCGTATGCCTGGTACGACGCCGCGGGCGCCAGGGGCTACACCCAGGACACCAACGCGGTGACCTACACGGTCACCAGCCGCGGCGGCGTGGAGCTCACGGGCGAGCGCCTTCCCACCGCGACCCCCGGCACGACGGTCGCCTTCACCAACGTGCTCACCAACCGGGGCGAGGCGACCGATACCTTCGAGATCGGCTTCGGCGCGAGCACCTTCCCGCCGGGCTCGGCGATCGCGCTCTTCCAGCCCGACGGCCTCACGCCGCTCGCCGACACGAACGGCAACGCAACGCCGGACACCGGCCCCGTGGCCGCGGGCGCGAGCACCCGCATCGTGCTGCGCGTGGCCATTCCCGCCACGGCGCTGCCGGGCGTGTACCAGGTGACGAAGACGGCGCGCTCGGCGTCGAACGCGCTGGTCTCGGCCTCGGCCGACGACATCGTCGACACGCTCGCCACGCGCTGCGCGCTCGCCCTCGACCCCGACAACCAGTCCACCATCGGCCGCGGCCAGCACGTCACCTATACGCACTACCTCACGAACCGCGGCAATTGCGAAGAGACGGTGAGCGCGATCGCCGGCTACCTTGCGGATGCGCGCCCCGGCTGGGTGTCGGCCGCCTACGTGGACAACCCCGCCGCCGGCGGCGCCTCGATCCCGGGCGCGCTCGACGCGACCGACACGCCGCTCGCCGCCGGCTGGCGCGTGTCGCTGCCGCCGGGTCAGGGCCTGCGCCTCCTGGTGGACGTGCGCGCGCCCGAAGCGGCCGGCGCCGAGCCCGCGGCGAAGGCGGTCGTCGATTCCAACCTCACGACGCTCACCCTGACCGCCTCGGGCACGGGCGCGCTGATGGTGCGCGACACGACGATCGTCGACGACAAGGACGGTCCCGTCGAGCCGCAGAACGCAATCCGCAATTTCACGGACGCGAGCTACCAGGTCCCGACGCTCTGGGCCGTGATCGGGCGCGACGCCTGGATCCGCGCCGACGCGGCTTCGTGCAATGCCGCGCCCGATGTCGCCGAAACCCGTCTCGTGGTCATCACGGGCCCGGGCGGCGAGCGCGAGGAGATGGTCGCCACCGAGACCGGCCCGAACACCGGCGTCTTCCTGCTCGCCGCGATGCCGATCCGCGCCCCGCCGGTGAGCGCGGGCAACCGCGGGCTCGAGGGGCGCGCCAACGACGTCTTCGAGATGGAAGTGATCGGCTGCGGCCGGCGCATCGCCGGGACGATCACCGTGACCGAGCCCGTGGGCGTGGTCTTCGACAGCCGCACGAACGCCCCCGTGGCGGGAGCGCGGGTCACGCTCGGCGCGGCCTCGGGCGGCCAGTGCCCGGGCACGCCGGTCGAGGGCGCCGCGCCCGCCGTCACGGGCGAGGACGGCCGCTTCGCCTTCACCGTGCCCGCCGCCGGCAGCTACTGCCTCTCGGTCTCGGGCCCCAACGGCTACCGCTTCCGCTCGCAGGTGCCCTGGACCCAGCTCGCGCCGGGCCGCAACCTCGTGGTGACCGGCCCCACCTCCGGAGGCTCCTACGGCGACGCCTTCGCGCTCGCCGCGGCGGGCGGGGTGGTCGTCGACATCCCGGTCGACGCGGTCGCGCAGGACGGGCTCTTCGTGCAGAAGAACGCGCTGCGCCTGGTCGTGAGCCTGGGAGAGTTCGTCGACTACGAAGTGCGCGTGCGCAACAACACCGGCAACGCCCTCGACCGCGCACCGGTGCGGCTCGTGGACGACCTGCCGGCCGGCTTCGCCTACATGCGCGGCACGGCGCGGCGCGATGGGCGAGCGCTCGACGATCCCGCGGGCGGCGGCGGGCCGCGCCTCACCTTCGACCTCGGCACCCTGCAGCGCGGCGAGGAGGCGACGATCTCCTACCGCGTGCGCACGGGCCCGGGGGCGCTGCAGGGCGACGGCGTGAACCGGGTGTCCGCCACCTACACGGCGAACGGATCCACGACCACTTCCAACGTCGCCACGGCCCGGGTCCAGGTGCTCGGCGGCGTCTTCTCCGAGCGCGGCTTCATCCTCGGCAAGGTCTTCCTCGACTGCAACGCGAACGGCGAGCAGGACGCGGGCGAGGCGGGCGTTCCGGGCGTGCGCCTCTTCCTCGAGGACGGCACCTTCGTGCTGACGGACGGCGGCGGCAAGTTCAGCTTCTACGGCCTGGTCAACCGCACCCATGTGCTCAAGGCCGACGGCACGACGCTGCCCTCTGGCGCACGGCTCGCCGCCATCGGCACCCGCAACCTGGGCGACGGCGCGAGCCGCATCGTCGACCTCAAGGCGGGCGAGATGCACCGCGCGGATTTCGCGGTGGCCGGTTGCGAGGGCGCGGTCGTCGACGAGGTGAAAGGACGCGCCGCGGCTCTCGCGGAGAATGGCGGCGAGCTCGCCGCGCTCGCGGGCACGCAACTCGCCACCGAGACGCGCACCGTCCCCGACGTGAAGGCGCTGCCCGCGAGCGGGGTGGTCTCGACCGCCGCCGCGCCCGGCGGCGTCGCCGCGCCTTCGCTCACCGATCCCGCGCTCGCCTCGTCGCAGTCGACGCCGTTCGCGACGGTCTTCGAAGTGCCCGCCGCGGTGCGTCCCACGCCCGCGCCGAAGCGCGCCCCGGAGCCCGCGGCGCCGGCCTTGCCGCCGCTCGAGACCCTCGCTCCCGACCTCGACGCGACGCTCGGCTTCGTGGGCCTCGCCGACGGCGAGACGCTCGCCTACGCGCAGACCGCGGTGCGCGTGAAGGGCACGGCGGGGGCCACGCTCAGGCTCTTCGTGAACGGCGCCGAGGTGCCCGCGGCGCGCATCGGCAAGCGCGTGACGGTCGCCGACCGCCGCGTCCAGGCCTGGGAGTTCATCGGCGTGGACCTGCGCGCGGGCGACAATCGCCTCGAGGTCGCGCAGGTCGATCCCTTCGGCAACGAGCGCGGGCGCGCGGCGATCACGGTCCGCGCCCCCGGCACGCTCGGCCGGCTCGCGATCGAGGTGCCCGCGGGCGGCGGCATCGCCGACGGGCGCACGGCCGCGAAGGTGGTCGTGAAGCTCGCCGACGACAACGGAGTACCCGTCACCGTGCGCACGCCGGTCACGCTGGAAGCGAGCCTCGGCGCCTGGCTCGCGAAGGACCTCGATCCCGCGGAACCGGGCCTGCAGGCCTTCGTCGAGAACGGCCGCGGCGAGTTCCTGCTCGCCTCGCCCCTCGAGCCGGGCGCGAGTGTCGTGGCGGCGCGCAGCGGGAACCTGCGGGCGGAAGCGCGCCTCGACTTCCTGCCGGAGCTGCGCAGCCTCGTGGCCGCGGGCGTGCTCGAGGGCGTCGTGAACCTGCGCAACATCGACCCGCGCGCGCTCGTGCCCACGCGCTCCTCCGACGGCTTCGAGCAGGAGATCCGTCACCTCTCGCGCGACTGGAACGACGGCAAGAGCCAGGCGGGCGCCCGCGCCGCGTTCTTCCTCAAGGGCAAGATCAAGGGCGAATACCTGCTCACCGCCGCCTACGACTCCGACAAGGACTCGCGCGAGCGCCTCTTCCGCGACATCCAGCCCGACGAGTTCTACCCCGTCTACGGCGATTCCGGCATCCGCGGCTACGACGCGCAGTCGACCTCGCGCCTGTACGTGCGCGTCGACGGCGCGCGTTCCTACCTCCTCTGGGGCGATTTCACGACCAACGCGCTGGGCGAGCTGCGCAAGCTCTCCAACTACAGCCGCTCGCTCACGGGGCTCAGGCACCACTACGAGAACGGGCGCGTGAGCCTGAACGCCTTCGCGAGCCGCGACACCACGCGCCAGGTGATCGAGGAGCTGCGCGCGAACGGCACCTCGGGCCCGTACCAGCTCGGCACGGCCTCGATGCTGGTGAACAGCGAGAAGCTCGAGCTCGTCACCCGCGACCGCAACCAGCCCGCGCTCATCCTCGCCTCGGTGCCGCAGGCGCGGTTCGCCGACTACGAGATCGAGCCGCTCACGGGCCGCATCCTCTTCAAGTCGCCGGTGGCGAGCGTCGACAAGGACCTGAACCCGGTCTTCGTCCGCGCCACCTACGAGGTGGACCAGGGCGGCGAGGAATTCTGGGTGGCGGGCGTCGACGCCCAGGTGAAGCTCACCGACCGCATCGAGGTAGGCGGGACCTACGTCGAGGACCGCAATCCCCAGCAGCCCTTCAAGCTCGCCGGCGCCAATGCCGTGGCGAGGCTGGGCGAGGGCACCTTCGTCTTCGGCGAGGTGGCGCAGACCGAGCGCGGCGCCGAGGGCACGAAGGGGCAGGCCGCGCGCCTCGAGCTCAAGCACGAGTCGAAGGACCTGCGCGCGCAGGCCTTCGTCGCGAAGAGCGACCGCGAGTTCGACAATCCCGGCGCGTGGCTCACGCAGGGCCGGGGCGAGGCGGGAGGGCGGATCGAGTACCGCGTGAGGCCCGGAACGACGCTGCGGGGCGAGGCGCTGCGCACCGAGGACGTGAACACCGGCGCGGTGCGCGACGGCGCCGTGGCCGCCGTCGAGCAGGCGCTGCCCAACGGCATGACCCTCGAGGTCGGCGTGCGCCACGCCGCGGAAAAGGGCGCGGCCTCGCCCGTGCCCCCGGTCGCCGGCCAGCCCGCGCCCCAGCCGATGCCCGACGAGGTGACCACGGTGCGCGCGCGCCTCACGGGCGCGATCCCCGGCGTCGAGGGCGCCTCGGTATACGGCGAGGCCGAGGTCGACGTGGCGGACGCCGACCGGCGCGTGCTCGCCGCCGGCGGCGAGTACCGGCTCGCGAACCGCGGGCGCATCTACGCCCGCCACGAGTTCATCTCCTCGATCACCGGCCCCTACGGCCTCAACGCCACGGAGCGCCAGAACACGACGGCGGTCGGCGTCGACACGGAGTACATGCGCGACGGGCGGCTCTTCAGCGAGTACCGCATCCGCGACGCGATCTCCGGGGGCGACGCCGAGGCGGCGATCGGACTGAAGAACCTCTGGACGCTCGCCCCGGGGCTGCGCCTGGGCACGAACCTCGAGCGCGTGCACTCGCTCTCGGGCACGGGCCAGAACGAGAACACGGCGCTCGCCCTCGCCCTCGAATACACGGCCAACGAGTCCTGGAAGGGCACGACGCGACTGGAGCTGCGCGACGCCTCGACCACGGAATCGGTCCTCTGGACCGTGGGGCTCGCCGCGCGGCTCGCTCGCGACTGGACCGCGCTCGCGCGCAACGCCTGGTCGCTCCAGCGCAACAAGGACGGCGGCGCCGAGAAGGTGATCGAGCGCCTGCAGGCCGGCCTCGCCTGGCGCGACAACGAGACCAACAAGTGGAACGCCCTCGGGCGCGTGGAGTACCGCCTCGAACAGGACGACACGTTGCCGGGCATCGAGCTGAAGGCCGCGACCACGCTCGTTTCCCTGCACGCCGACTGGCAGCCTCGCCGCCCGTTCCTGCTCACCGCCCGTTACGCGGCGAAATGGACCACGGACCAGTCGAACGGCCTCACGACGAAGTACCGCGCGCAGCTCCTCGGGGGCCGCGCGACCTGGGAGTTCGCGCCGCGCTGGGACGTCGGCCTCGCGGTGAGCGCGCTCTTTGGAGATTCGGCCGACTCGCGGCACTATGGGGTCGGCGTGGAACTCGGCTATCTCGTGACGACCAACCTCTGGGTCTCGGCGGGCTACAACTTCTTCGGCTACCGCGACGCCGACCTCTCGGGCGCCGACTACACGGCGAAGGGCCCGTACCTGCGCCTGCGCTACAAGTTCGACGAGACGCTCCTCGAGAACGCCGCCGGGAGGTTGCCGCAATGAGCCCGCTCGGCGCCGCCTTGCGCATCGCGGGGCTGGTCCTCGCGCTCGTCCTGGCGGGATTCGCGCCGGAGGCGCTGGCGCAGCGCGCCTTCTCCTCGCGCTACACGATCAACACCAACGGCGACATCGCGCTGATCGGCAACGTCAACATGACCTGCCCGGCGGCGGCCGGCAACTTCGGCCCGGCGCCGGCCCGGGGGCAACTTCAGCGACAACGACTTCGCGATGGTCGACGTCGACGTCGACCTCGACGCGACGACCTTCAACTCCAGCACGGCGAACCTCAGCCTTCCGGGCGGCTCCAACGTCCTCTTCGCCGGCCTCTACTGGGGCGCGAAGAGCACCGATCCGGCGCGGGGCCAGGTGCTCTTCCAGCGCCCGGGTGGCTTCGGCTACCAGGTCGTCACCGCCTCCCAGGTCGACACGACGGGCAGCGTCCAGTACGGCGCCTTCGCCGACGTGACCGCGATCGTCCAGGCGGGCGGCAACGGCACCTACGCGGTGGCCAACATCCAGCGCACGACCGGCACCAACATGTGGGCCGGCTGGTCGCTCATCGTGGTCTACGGCAACACCGCGGCGACGCTCAAGAACCTCACGGTCTTCGACGGCTTCCAGCTCGACCCGGCGTCGATGACCGTGAGCGGCTTCCTCACGCCGCTGAGCGGCCCGGTCACGACGCGCCTGGGCTTCGTGGGCTGGGACGGCGACCTCGACAGCACCAGCGCGGGCGAGACCTTCACGATCAATGGCGCGCAGATCACGGATGCGCAGAACCCGGCGGCCAACTTCTTCAACTCCACGATCTCGGACCTCGGGTCGCCGGTCGGCTCGCGCAACCCGAGCTACGTGAACACGCTCGGCCTCGACATCGACCGCGTGAACGCGCCGCCGGGCGCGCTGGGCAACGGCGCCACCTCCGCGACCATCGCGGTGGGCAACGCCACGGAGGAGATCTGGATCTCGGCGATCACCTTCGCCACCGAGCTCTACGTGCCGGTCATCACGCCCAACGTGGTGAAGACCGCGGTCGACGTGAACGGCGGCTCGCTCAACCGCGGCGACGTGCTGCGCTACACGGTGTCGCTGTCGAACACGGGCCTGGACACCGCTACCGGCGTGGTGCTCACGGACAACATCCCGGCCAACACGACGTACGTGCCGGGAAGCCTCGTGATCACCTCGGGCGCCAACGCAGGCGCGAAGACCGACGGCTCCGGCGACGACCAGGCGGAGTACATCGCTTCCGGGACGCCGCGCGTGGTCTTCCGCCTCGGCACCGGCGCCAACGCCGCGACAGGTGGCACGATCGCCAACGGCCAGTCGACCTCGATCCAGTTCGACGTGACCGTCGACGCGGCCACGCCGCCGGGAGCGCAGATCAGCAACTCCGCCCAGATCGCCTACTCGGGCCAGACGCTGGGCGCCACGTTCAGCACTTCCAGCGCGATCACCAACGCGACCGTCCTGGGTCCGCCGACGATCACGAAGAGCTGGGCGCCCAACGCCATCCCGAACGGGGGGACCTCGGTCCTCACGATCGAGGTGGGCAACCCGGCTTCGAACCCCGCGGCGCTCACGGGCGTGAGCTTCAGCGACACCTATCCCGCGAATCTCCTGAACACCGGCGCGCCGAACCCGCAGATCACCTGCACGGCGGGCTCCACGCCGGGGACCGTGAACGCCGCGGCGGGCGGCAATTCCGTGACCCTCACCCCGGGCGCGACGATCCTGCCCGGCGGCCGTTGCACGGTCACCGTCAACGTGACCTCCTCGGTCGACGGCCTCTACAACAACGTCACGAGCGTCGTGAGCTCGACCAATGGCGGGTCGGGCTCCACGGGCGGGGCGGCGCTCCTGTCCGTGGGCAAGCCGCCGATCGCCAAGGCGATCGCGCCCGCGACGATCCTCTCCGGCGGGACCGCCACCGTGACGCTCACGATCACGAACACGACGGCGGTGAACCTGACGGGCGTCGCGTTCAGCGATCCGCTGACGAACATGACGGTGGCGGCGGCGCCCAACGCGACCAACTCCTGCGGGGGCACCCTCTCGGCGCCGGCGCTCGGCGCGGCGGTGAGCCTCTCCGGGGGCACGATCGCCGCCAGCGGCTCGTGCACGATCACCTTCGACGTGACGAGCACCACCGCCGGCGTGCACTCGAACACGACGAGCGGCGTCACCTCGAATGAAACCGCGCCCGCGGGCAATCCCAGCAACACGGTGACGCTCACGGTGATCGGGGCGCCCGTCATCACGAAGTCCTTCAACCCGGCCTCGGTGGGGACGAACGTGCCCTCGCTGATGACGATCACGGTTTCCAACCCCAACCCGACGACGACGCTCACCGGGGTGGCCTTCACCGACACCTACCCCGATCCCGACGGCGGCGGCGCATCGCAGCAGATGCGCAACGACACGCCGGCGAACCGCACCTTCAACTGCACGGCGGGATCCACGGGCACGGTGACCGGTGGGACCGACGGCGGCACGACCGTGGGCCTGAGCGCCGGCTCGCTCGCCCCCGGTGGCAGCTGCACGATCACCGTCAACGTCGAGAGCGGCGGCATCGCCGGGGCTTCGCAGAACTACCTCAACACCACCGGCACCGTGGCTTCCGCGAACGGGGGCACGGGGGCGGCGGCGAGCGCCACGCTCAACGTCACGACGCTCACCCCGCCCACGGTCGCGAAGGCCTTCGCGCCGACGAACATCGCCGTGGGCGGCACCTCGGTGATGACGATCACGCTCACCAACCCGAACGGCTCCGCGGTCACGGGCGTGGCGTTCACGGACACCTACCCGGCGGGCCTCGTGAACACCGGCACGCCGGCGGGCGCGACCACCTGCCCGGCGGGCACGGTCACGGCGGTGGCGGGGGGCAATTCGCTCGCGTTCTCCGGCGGATCCATCAACGCGGGCTCCAACTGCACCGTGACCGTGAACGTGACGAGCCCCGCCGCGGGCTCGCGCTTCAACAACACGGGCCTCATCACCACGGCGAACGCGGGCACGCGGGCGGGGGCGAGCGCGACGCTCACCGCGCTGCTGCCGCCCTCGATCACGAAGTCGTTCGCACCGAGCTCGGTCGCGCTCAACGGCGACTCGACGCTCTCCTTCGTCCTCTCGAACCCGAACCCGGTGGCGCTCACGGGCGTGGGCTTCGTCGACATCTTCCCGGCCGGGATCACCACCCGCAACGCGCCGGCGGAAACCAACAGCTGCGGAGGCACCTGGCAGGACTCCGGCGGCGGCGGCATCAACAACGGCGATCCGGGCGTGCGCCTCAACAACAACGGCACGATCCCGGCCAACGGCAGCTGCACGCTCACCGTCACGGTGCGCGGCGTCGCCGTCGGCACGCACCTCAACACGAGCGGCACGGTCGCGGCCACGGGCCCCATCGCGCTCACCGGCAACACGGCTTCCGCCACGCTCGCCGTGGGGCAGCTCGGCATCGCCAAGGCCTTCAGCGCGAGTCCCGTCGCCCCGAACGCGAACGTGACCCTCACGTTCACGATCTCCAACTCGACGGGCGCCGCGCAGACCGGCCTCGCGTTCACGGACACCTATCCTTCGGGGCTCGTCAACTCGACTCCGCTCACGGTGGGCGGAAGCTGCACGGGAGTGACCCACACCGCGACGGCCGGGGGAGGGACCTTCAACGTGACCTCGGGCAACGTCCCCGCGGGCGGCTGCACGATCACCGTGCTCGTCACGAGCGCATCGCCGGGGTCCTACGCCAACCAGACGAGCGGCGTGACGCACGCCGCCGATCCGACGCCGGGCAGCCCCAGCAACATCGCGACCCTCGTGGTGCGCCAGCCGCCCGCGGTGACCAAGTCCTTCGCGCCGGCGACGATCACCCCGGGCCAGAATTCGACGCTCACGATCACGATCAACAACCCGAACGGCGACGCGATGACGGGGGTGGCGTTCACCGACGCCTTCCCGGCGACGATGGTCGTGGCGGCCACCCCGGCGGCGACCAACACCTGCGGCGGCACGTTCCAGGACTCCGGCGGCGGCGCCATCGGCTCGGGCGACGTCGGCGTGCGGCTCACGGGCGGCTCGATCGGCGCGAACACGACCTGCACGCTGACCGTCAACGTGACGAGCAACACCGCGGGCAGCCACGCGAACTCGACCGGCAGCGTCACGACGACGAACGCGGGCACGGGCACGGCCGCCAATGCGACGCTGGTGGTGATGGGTCCGCCCACGGTCGCCAAGGCCTTCGCGCCCGCGACGATCGGGCTCAACGGGACTTCGACGCTCACCGTCACGCTCACCAACCCGAATGCCACGACGGCGATCACTGGCGTGGACTTCACCGACACCTACCCCGCGGGCCTCGCCAACACGGCCACGCCCGGCGCCGGGGGCACCTGCGGCGGCACCGTGACCGCCGCGGCGAGCGGCAACTCGCTCGGCCTCGCGGGCGGGACGGTCCCGGCGGGCGGAAGCTGCACCGTCTCGGTGAGCGTCACCGGCACCACCACGGGCGCGAAGCTCAATTCCACGGGCGCGGTGACGACGGCGAACGCGGGCAGCGGCGTCGCCGCGAGTGCCACGCTCACGGTGCTGGACCTGCTCACGGTCGCGAAGAGCTTCACGCCGGCGACGGTCGGGGTCGGGCAGGCTTCGGTCCTCACGATCACGCTGACGAACCCGAACGCGACCCCGGTGACCGGTGCCGCGTTCGCCGACACCTATCCGGCCGGGCTGGTGAACACGGCCTCGGCGAGCGGGGCAACCACGTGCGGCGGCACGCCGACCGTCACGGCGGCCGACGGCGGCGCGAGCGTGGCGCTTTCCGGCGCGACGGTGCCGGCGGCCGGCGCCTGCACGGTGACGGTGAACGTCACCTCCGCGGCCGCGGGCAGCTATCTCAATTCGACCGGCACGGTGACCACGAGCAACGCGGGCACCGCCGCGGCGGCGAACGCGACGCTCACGGTCGTCCAGGCCACGCTCACGAAAGCCTTCAACCCGGCCTCGGTGAGCGTGGGCGGGACGTCGACGCTCGTCTTCACCCTCGCCAACGGCGCCGGCAACCCCGCGCAGTCCGGGATCAACTTCACGGACACGCTGCCCGCGGGGCTCGTCATCGCGGCCGCTCCCAACGTGCAGTCCAACTGCCCGGCGGGCGGCGCGCTCGTCGCGGGGCCGGCCTTCGTGACCGCAACGGCGGGTGCGACGGTGATCACCACCACCGCAGCGGCGATGAACGCGGCGCTCGCGAGCTGCGAGATCCGGGTCGACGTGACCACGGCCGCGACGCCGACCACCACGGCCTGCCCGGTGGCGGCGAACACCAACGGCGCGGCCTCGCTCTCGGCCCTCGCCAACGTCACCAACGGGGTGACCGACCAGTGCCTCACGGTCGCCGCCGCCACGCCCGCGCTCACGAAGGCCTTCACGCCCGCGACGCTGACGGTCGGCGGGACGACGACACTCACCTTCACGGTGACGCAGCCGGCGGGCAATCCCACGCAGACCTTCAGCTACACGGACACGCTGCCCGCGGGCCTGGTGGTCGGCACGGGCGCGGTCGGCGGCACCTGTTCCGGCGGCACAGTGACGGCGACGGCGGGGACGAACACGATCACGGTCGCAAGCCGCCAGATCGTCAATCCGGCGACTTCGTGCACGATCACGGTGCCGATCACCACCTCGGCGACGCCGACCACGACGGCCTGCCCGGTCGCGGCCAATACCAACGGCGCAGCCTCGATCTCGGCGACGACGAACCTCTCGAACGGCGTGACCGACCAGTGCGTGACGGTCTCGGCCGCGACGCCGGACCTCACGAAGGCCTTCACGCCGGCGACCCTCACGGTGGGCGGGACGACGACGCTCACCTTCACGGTGACGCAGCCGGCGGGCAATCCAACCCAGACCTTCAGCTACACGGACACGTTGCCCGCGGGCCTGGTGGTCGGCACGGGCGCGGTCGGCGGCACCTGTTCCGGCGGCACGGTCACGGCGACGGCCGGCACGAACACGATCACGGTCGCGGGCCGCCAGATCGTCAATCCGGCGACCTCTTGCACGATCACCGTGCCGATCACGACTTCCGCCACGCCTTCGACCGCGGCGTGCCCGGTGGCGGCCAACACGAACGGCGCCGGCGCGATCTCGGCGACGACGAACCTCACGAACGGCGTGACGGACCAGTGCGTGGCGGTCTCGGCCGCGACGCCAGACCTCACGAAGGCCTTCACGCCCGCGACGCTGACGGTCGGCGGGACGACGACGCTCACCTTCACGGTGACGCAGCCTGCCGGGAATCCGACGCAGGCGTTCAGCTTCACGGACACCTTGCCCGCGGGCCTCGTCGTCGGAACGGGCGCGGTCGGCGGCACCTGTTCCGGCGGCACGGTCACGGCGACGGCCGGCACGAACACGATCACGGTCGCAAGCCGCCAGATCGTCAATCCGGCGACCTCTTGCACGATCACCGTGCCGGTCACGACTTCGGCCACTCCCTCCACGGCGGCCTGCCCGGTCGCCGCCAACACCAACGGCGCCGGCGCGATTTCCGCGCTCACCAATGTCACGAACGGCGTGACGGACCAGTGCGTGACCGTGTCCGCGGCGACACCCGCGCTCACCAAGGCCTTCACGCCGGCGGTCCTTACCGTGGGCGGCACGACGACGCTCACCTTCACGGTGACGCAGCCGGCCGGAAACCCGACGCAGGCCTTCAGCTTCACGGACACCTTGCCCGCGGGCCTGGTCGTCGGCACGGGCGCGGTGGGCGGCACCTGTTCCGGCGGCACGGTGACGGCGACGGCGGGGACGAACACGATCACGGTCGCGGCCCGGCAGATCGTGAACCCGGCGACGAGCTGCACGATCACCATCCCGATCACCACCTCGGCGACGCCGACCACGACGGTCTGCCCGGTGGCGGCCAACACCAACGGCGCCGGCGCGATCTCGGCGACGACGAACCTCACGAACGGGGTGACCGACCAGTGCGTGACCGTCGGCGCCGCGACGCCCACGCTCACGAAGGCCTTCACGCCCGCGACCCTTACGGTGGGTGGCACTACGACGCTCACCTTCACGGTCACGCAACCCGCCGGGAACCCGACGCAGGCCTTCAGCTTCACCGACACGCTGCCCGCAGGGCTCGTCGTCGGCACGGGCGCGGTCGGCGGCACCTGCTCGGGCGGAACGGTCACGGCGACGGCGGGGACGAACACGATCACGGTGGCGAGCCGGCAGGTGACAGGGGCCTCGTGCACGATCACGGTGCCGATCACGACTTCGGCCACGCCTTCGACCGCGGCCTGCCCGGTGGCGGCCAACACCAACGGCGCCGGCTCGATCTCGGGAACGGTGAACCTGGGCAACGGCGTGACCGACCAGTGCGTGACGGTCTCGGCCGCGGTGCCTTCCCTCGACAAGTCCTTCGGGGGTGCGTTGACCGTGGGTGGCACGCAGACGCTCACCTTCACGGTGACGCAGCCCGCCGGGAACCCGACTCAGGCGTTCAGCTTCACCGACACGCTGCCCGCAGGGCTCGTCGTCGGCACGGGCGCCGTCGGCGGCACCTGCTCGGGTGGGACGGTGACGGCGACGGCGGGGACGAACACGATCGCGGTCGCCGGCCGGCAGGTCGTGAACCCGGCGGTCTCCTGCACGATCACGGTCCCCGTCACGACTTCCGCGACCCCGGCGGTGGGAACCTGCCCGGTGGCGGCGAACACGAACGGCAACGCCCAGGTCTCCGGGACGACGAACGTCACGGCGGCGATCGCGAACTCGGCAGCCGGAGGCGGCACGAGCGCGACCGGCGCGTGCGTGACGGTGAACGCCGCCACGCCCGACCTCACGAAGGCCTTCACGCCCGCGACGCTCACGGTGGGCGGCACGACGACGCTCACCTTCACCGTCACGCAGCCGGCGGGCAATCCCACGCAGGCGTTCAGCTTCACCGACACGCTGCCCGCGGGCCTCGTCGTCGGCACGGGCGCGGTCGGCGGCACCTGTTCCGGCGGCACGGTGACGGCGACGGCGGGGACGAACACGATCACGGTCGCAAGCCGCCAGATCGTCAATCCGGCGACGAGCTGCACGATCACGGTGCCGATCACGACTTCCGCCACGCCTTCGACCGTGGCCTGCCCGGTGGCGGCCAACACCAACGGCGCCGGAGCGATTTCCGCGCTCGCCAACCTCGGCAACGGCGTCACGGACCAATGCGTCACGGTCTCCGCCGCGACGCCGGCGCTCACGAAGGCTTTCGGCGCCGCGTCGATCGCGCTCGGCGGGACGACGACGCTCACCTTCACGGTGACGCAGCCCGCCGGGAACCCGACGCAGGCCTTCAGCTTCACCGACACGCTGCCCGCGGGCCTCGTCGTCGGCAGCGGCGCCGTGGGCGGCAGCTGCGCGAACGGCACGGTCACGGCGACCGCGGGATCGAGCACGATCACCGTTTCGAACCGGGAAATCGCGGCGACGTCCTGCACGATCACGGTGCCGGTCACGACCTCGGCGACGCCCGCGGTCGGTGCCTGCCCGCTCGCGGCCAACACCAACGGCGCGGCGAACGTCTCGGGCCTTTCGAACCTCGCCAACGGCGTGACCGACCAGTGCCTCGCCGTCACGGCGACCGCGCCCACGATCGCCAAGGCCTTCGCGCCGGCGACGATCGCCTCGGGCGGCGTTTCGACGCTCACGATGACGATCTCGAACCCCAATGCGGCGCCGATCGCGGTGACGAGCGTGACCGACACCTTCCCGGTGACGCCAGGCACGGGCCTCGTGCGCGCGGCGACCCCGAACGCCTCGACGACCTGTGCGGGCGGCACGGTGGGCTCGACGGCCGGCAGCGTGACGCTCACCAACGGCGCCGTCCCGGCGAACGGCTCCTGCACCTTCCAGATCGACGTGACGGCGGCGACGGCCGGTTCGTACCTGAACACCATCGCCGCGGGCGCGCTCGCCACCAACGCCGGGACGAACGCGGCCCCGGCGAGCGCCACGCTCACGGTCACGCCGGTGGCGAACGTCGCCGTCGCGAAGAGCGGCCCGGCGACGGTCACGAACGGCGCGGCCTTCGCGTACACGATCGTCGTCTCGAACGCCGGCCCCGATCCGGCCCACGGCACGACCTTCGCGGACACCGTGCCCGCGGTGGTGACCGGGATCTCGGCGAGCTGCGGCTCGCCGACGGGGGGTGCCGCCTGCGGGGCCGTGAACGTCGCCGGAAACGCGGTGACGAGCACGGTGACGACGCTCCCGGCGGGCGGCTCCGTCACGATCACGGTCAACGGCACCGCGCCGGGCACGGGCTCGTTCACCAACACCGCCACGGTCGCCGCGCCCGCGGGCACGAGCGACCCCGCCGCGGCGAACGACAGCTCGAGCGTCACGACGACGGTCCAGCGACCCGACCTCTCGATCACGAAGACCCACGCGGCGAGCTTCACGGTCGGCGTCAACGGGACCTACACGATCACGGTGGCGAACACCGCGGGCACCCTGCCCACGAGCGGCACGATCACGGTCGTGGACACGCTGCCCGCAGGCCTCGCGTTCGTCTCGGCCTCGGGAGCGGGGTGGGCCTGCGCTTCGGCGCCGCCGGTGGTGACCTGCACTTCCGCGGCGGTCATCGCCGCGGGCGGCACCGGGACGGCGATCACGCTGGTCGTCTCCGTCGCCTCGCCCGCGGTCCCGGCGGTGACGAACGCCGCGACGGTCTCGGGCGGCGGCGAGCCCGCGGTACTCAACGGCGACAACACGGCCGCCGACTACACGATCGTCAACGCGGCGGCCGTGAACACCTTCCAGCCCGACGGCGCCCAGACGGGGCTTCCGGGCACCACGGTCTTCTACCCGCACACCTTCACGGCGGGCTCGGCGGGCACCGTGGGCTTCTCGACGAGCGCGGTCGCGACGCCGGCGGTCGCGGGCTGGACGCAGGTCGTCTACCGCGACACGAACTGCAACGGCGTGCTCGACGGCGCCGAGGGCGCGGCGCCGCTCGCGGGCACCGTCGCGGTCGCCGCGGGCGGCTCCGTGTGCATCGTCGTGGCCGACAACATCCCGGCCACCGCCCCGTACAACGCCCAGAACGTGATCTCGGTGACCTCGACCTTCAACGGCACGCAGACGATCGTGCGCACGGACACGACGACCGTCGGCGCCGTGGGCGGCGCGGGCCTCACGCTCGCCAAGAGCGTGCGAAACGTCACGCAGGGCGGGGCGCCCGGCACGGCGAACACCGCGCGCCCGAACGACGACCTCGAGTACACCGTGACCTACACGAACGCGGGCAGCGGAGCGCTCTCGGCGATCGTGATCACGGACAGCACGCCGGCCTTCACGCTCTTCCAGTCGGCGGCCTGCGGCGCGCCTCTGCCCGCGAGCCTCACCGCGTGCGCGGTGACGACCCAGCCGGCGGCGAACGGCTCGGGCTCGATCGTCTGGACCCTGACGGGAGCGCTCCTGCCGGGCGGCACGGGCACCGTCGTCTTCGTGGTGCGGGTGTCCAATTGACCGCCGGGCGCGACGCCCGGCTCTCCCCGTCCTCGCGCGCCGTGGCGCGCGTGCTCCGCAGCGTGATCCTCACGGTCACGATCACGCTCGGGGCGGCCTCCACCGTCTCGGCGGTCCTCGGCTACGGCGACATGGCGATCGTGCTCGCCCTGGGCGCGCCCCTGGGGGTGAGCGCCTGGGGCTTCGCGCGCGCGGGCCAGGGCGAGGCGGCGGTGGTTCTGCTCGTGCTCGTCATCGTCATCGTGACGACGCTGATGCTCGTGCTGAGCCCGCTCGGATTCCACGACCTCGCGATCATCGTCTATCCCGGCACGCTCGCGATCGCGGCGTTGCTCGTCTCGCGGCGGACCTTCTTCGCGCTCACGGTGGTGGCGCTGGGCGGGGGCACGCTCGTGTTCGTGCTCGAGCAGCTCGGCCGCACCCAGAGCATCCTCGGCGACGCCACCGGCTGGCCCACGCTCGTCGACTTCCTGCTGGTGACCTCGGTGATCGCGGGCCTCGCCCGGCTGGTCGCGGAGGCGCTCCTCGGCAGCCTCGCCGCGGCGGAGGGCGCCGCGACGATCGATCCGGCCACTGGGCTCGCCAACCGCGCGAGCTTCCTCGCGCGAGCGCAGGCGCTGCTGCGCTCCCCGGAGGCGGTCGCGGGCGCCGTGCTCGTGCTCGCGGACCTCGACGACTTCCGGCGCATCAACATGGTCGTGGGCCACGCGGCGGCCGACCGGCTGCTGATCGAGGCCGCGGCGCGGCTCTCCGCGCTCGGCGGGGGCGCGCTCGCCGCGCGGGTCGGCGACGACGAGTTCGCGTGGCTCCTGCCCGGTGCGGCCGACGCGGATGCGGCCCGCTACCTCGGCCAACGGGTCGCTTCCACGCTCGACTTCCAGTGGGCGGGCGTGCCGCTGCACGCGACCGTGGGGATCGCGCGCTATCCCGAGGACGCCGCGGTCATCGAGACGCTGATGCAGGCCGCGGACGCCTCGCTCGCCGCCGCGAAGCGCGAACGCCCCTCGGGCGCCAACCGCCTCGTCGACCGCTACTGAGGGCGCGGGCCTTACAATGGCGGGCCGCTTCCCGCCCCGCCCATGCCTTCCCCGGAAAACCGCCGCCGCCTCGCGGGCGCCGCCCTCGTCGCCGTCGCCGCCGTCGCCTTCTCGGGCAAGGCGATCATCATCAAGCTCGCCTACCGGCACGGCGTGGACGCGATCACGCTCCTCGCGCTGCGCATGCTCTTCAGCGCGCCGCTCTTCCTCGCCCTGGGGCTCTGGGCGAGCCGGGGCTCCGGGGCCGCGCCGATCGCGCGGCGCGACTGGGCGGCGATCGTGGGCCTGGGCTTCGTCGGCTACTACCTCGCGAGCCTGTTCGATTTCCTGGGGCTCGAGCACATCACCGCCGCCCTCGAGCGACTGGTCCTGTTCCTGAACCCGACCTTCGTGGTGCTCATCTCGGCCGCGCTCTTCGGGCGGGCGATCACCCGGCGCGACGTGACCGCGCTCGTCCTGAGCTACCTGGGCATCGTGCTCGTCTTCGCCAACGACCTGCGCACCCAGCCGGGCAACGTGCTGCTCGGCACCTTCTGGGTCCTGCTCTCGGCGCTGCTCTACGCCGCCTACCTCGTGGGCAACGGCCGCGTGGCCCCGCGGGTGGGGGCGGTGCGCTTCGCCTGCTGGGCCGCGCTCATCTCCTCCGTCGCCGTCGTGTCCCATTTCCTCGCGGTCCGCGATCCCGCGCTGCTCCTCGCCCAGCCGCCCGCGGTCCACGGCCTCGCGCTGCTGATGGCCGTGGTGTCGACCGTGATGCCCATCGTGCTCACCTCGGTGGGCATCCGCCTGATCGGCTCGAGCCACGCGGCCATGGTGGGCTCCGTGGGGCCCGTGGCCACGATCTTCCTCGGCTTCGTCTTCCTCGGCGAGGCGATCACCGCGATCCAGGTCGCGGGGGCGGCGCTGGTGCTCGCCGGGGTGCTCGCCATCTCGCTGCCCCGGGGCGCGGCGGCCCGGTAGCGGGCCGGCGAGGCGCCGGGTTTGACGCGCGACAATCCGGGCATGTTGCGCTGCGGTAAAATCCGCGGACCGAAATCCCGGATCCGCACCCCCTCAAGGAGCCCCCATGAAGAAGCCCATGCGCGTCGCCGTGACCGGCGCCGCCGGCCAGATCGGCTACAGCCTCCTGTTCCGCATCGCCAGCGGCGACATGCTCGGCAAGGACCAGCCCGTGATCCTGCAGCTGCTCGAGATCCCCGACGAGAAGGCGCAGAAGGCCCTCAAGGGCGTGATGATGGAGCTCGACGACTGCGCCTTCCCTCTGCTCGAGTCGATGGGGGCCACCGCCGACCCGATGGTCGCCTTCCGCGACGCGGACGTGGCGCTGCTCGTCGGCGCGCGCCCCCGCGGGCCGGGCATGGAGAGGAAGGACCTGCTGGAGGCGAACGGCGCGATCTTCGTGCCCCAGGGCAGGGCGCTGGGCGAGGTCGCCTCGCGCGAGGTGAAGGTGCTCGTGGTGGGCAACCCCGCGAACACCAACAGCCTCATCGCCATGAAGAACGCGAAGGGCCTCGGGCCCGCGAACTTCACCGCGATGATGCGCCTCGACCACAACCGGGCGCTCACGCAGGTGGCGCAGAAGACCGGCCGGCCCGTGACCGCGGTGACGCGCATGACGATCTGGGGCAACCACTCCGCCACCCAGTACCCGGACGTCTTCAACGCCCGGGTCGAAGGGCAGGGCGCGGCGAAGCTCATCAACGACCAGGAATGGATCGAGACCAAGTTCATCCCGACGGTGCAGAAGCGGGGTGCCGCGATCATCGACGCGCGGGGCCTTTCCTCGGCGGCCTCGGCGGCGAGCGCGGCGATGAACCACGTCCGCGACTGGGTGCACGGCACCCCCGCGGAGGACTGGGTCTCGATGGGCATCGCCTCGGACGGCTCCTACGGCATCCCCGAGGGCGTGATGTTCGGCTACCCGGTGACCTGCTCCGGCGGGCGCTTCCAGATCGTGAAGGGCCTCGAGCTCTCCGAGTTCTCGAAGGCGAAGATCGCCGTCACGCACAAGGAGCTGCTCGAGGAGCGCGCCGCGATCGAGCACCTGCTGAAGTAATCGCCCGGCAGCACGAAAGGAAACGGGGCGGCCTCGGCCGCCCCGTTCGCATTGCGGCTCCCGCGCGCCGATGACGCGCGGGAAGCGAAATCAGCAGCCGCCCTTCTTCTTCTTCGGCTCGGCTTTCGCCGCCTCGGCCTTCGGGTCGGCTTTCACCGGCTCCGTCTTCGCCGCGGCTTCCGCCTTCTTCGCCTCGGCCTTCGGGTCGGCCTTCACCGGCGCGGCCTTCTTGGCGGCCTCGGCCTTCTTCGCCTCGGCCTTCGGATCGGTCTTCACCGGCGCGGCCTTCTTGGCGGCCTCGGCCTTCTTCGCCTCGGTCTTCGGATCGGTCTTCATCGGCGCGGCCGGCTTCGCGGCCTCGGCCTTCTTCGCCTCGGCCTTCGGGTCGGCCTTCATCGGCTCGGTCTTCTTCGCCTCTTCCTTGGCGGAAGGCGCCTTGTCCTGCGCGAGGGCGGCGGGACCCTGGGCCATCACGAACGCCCCGGTGCACAGGGCAAGCAGCAGCTTCTTCATCGAATCATCTCCCTAGAGTGGTGGTAAGCCGTCATAGAACGGCTTGCCGCGTCGCATGGTTGACGCGGCGCAACATTCTATCGAAAACGCCGAAGAAAGAACAGCTTACCGAGGCCCCGGGAGGGGGCCTCGGGCAGCGGGCCGGGATCAGCGCCCGGGCTTGAGGCCCGCGAAACGCCGCTCGGCCGCCTTCATGCCCCAGCCGGCGAGGGCGAGGACGCCGATGAACGCCGCCACGAACCAGCCGGCGGGGATCCCGGTGAGCGAGGGCAGCGTGAGCTCGCCCTGCGCCGTGTCGGCGACCCACTGGTCCACGCCGGGCATCAGCTCGGCGAAGGCGTAGACGCCGGCGAGCATCCCGCCGACGAAGGCGAGTCCGTCGAGGCGCCCGGTGGCGCAGGAGGCGACCGCCGTCCCGGGGCAGTAGCCGCCGATCACGAACCCGGCCCCGAAGACCAGCCCGCCGACGATCGCCGCGGCGTAGTTGGTCGGCTCGATGTAGACCTCGGCCAGGTCGAGCAGGCCCGCGCCCGAGAGCGCGAAGAGCCCGACCATGGCCGTGACGATCGCGCTGAACATCACCTTCACGACCGACATGTCGTAGAAGTAGAAGACCGCGGTGAGCTTGCGGGCGCTGCCGAACCCGGCGCGCTCGAGGCAGAAGCCGAAGCCGATCCCGAGGGCGACCGCCAGCGCGGCCGTCGTCCCGGGCCCGAATTCCATCGTCGACGAGAGCGGGAACATCAGAGCCACTCCTTCCTGAAGATCCAGGCGACGGCGTACGCCGCCGCGAAGACCGAGAGCATGAACACGAGGCTGCCCACGTTGAGGATCGCACCGCCCGTGAGCGCCTGGCCGCTCGTGCAGCCCTTGGCGATGCGCGCGCCGAACGCGGCGATGATCCCGCCGGCGAAGGCGAGCCAGAGCCGCTGGGTGTCGGTGAGCCGCGGGCCCTTCTCGATCGAGATCGCGAAGCGGCCGGCGAGGAACCCCGAGATCGCCGCGCCGATGAAGGCGCCGACCAGCAGGAACACGAGCCAGGCCGTGAGGGGGGAGCCGCCCGCGAGGTAGCGCGCGTGCACGGCGTTCGCCTGCGCGTGCTCGGGCGTCACGACGCTCGCGATCCACGCGGCGACGGAGGAGAAGGCGCCCGTCGCCCCGAGCCCGCGACCCGCCACGAGATACGAGGCGAGGAGCACGAGTCCGAGGAGCGCGCCGACGAAGTACGGGTTCCAGTACGGCTTCGCGACCGGTGCGGCGAGGCCTTGGGGAACGGTGGTGGTGGCCATGGACCCTCCTTTCTACATTCCGGATGCGGCGACCATGTGGCTCGCCTGGCCCGCGCCGACCATCACCCAGCGAAGGGCGTAGCCGCCGGCCAGAACGAGGAGCGCAGGGACGATGGTGTGCGGGATGCGATGGCCGAGCTCGAGCGCCTGGAGCGCGAGCGGCACGAGGATGCCCGCGGCGACGACCACGCCCCAGAAGACGAGCGCGTACTTGCCCGACATCAGCAGGTCGACCGCGGCCAGGTGCGAGGCCGAGCTCGAGAGCAGCCCGACGAACAACAGGCCCAGCAGCACGAGCTCGACCGCGAGGAACCCGAGGTCGGCCTTGACGAGCTGGTTCGCCGTCCCCGGCCCCGGGGGCTCGGCGCCCAGTGGCTGGACCAGCAGCGCGAGCGCGCCGCCGAGGAAGCTGCGGGGGGCGGGCTGGCCCGGCACCAGGCTCGAGACGAGGTGCACCATGGCGGCGGCCGCCGAAAGCCCCGAGACGAGGAAGAGGGGGCCGAGGATCGCGCTGTTCCACAGCGGGCGGGCGACCATCGTCGAGAGCAGGATCCCGGTGTAGATGCCCAGGCCGATCCCGAGGAAGACGTTCGCGTAGCCCAGGGCCTTCACGACGCCCGGGCGCGCGAGCAGCGCGTCGGAGAGGCGTTGCAGGACGGGAAGGCGCTCGCCCAGCCACGGCCAGGCCTGCGGCAGCCGGATCAGCGCGGAGACGACGAGCACCGGGTAGACGAGCAGCAGGACCCAGGAGCCCCAGGACATCGGCGACATCGGCTCGAAGGCCATGTACACGCGGTACACGAAGAGCTTGTGCGCGAGGTCGAGGAAGAGCGCGCCCATGCCGAGGTTCAGCAGGACGAATCCCAGGACCGGCGTCTGCACGCTGTAGAAACTTTCGGCGCGCTCGCCCTTCGCGAGGCGCAGCATGTTGAGGCCCGCGAGCACCATCATCCCGGCGATCATGCCGCCGAAGAAGAGGTAGACGGGGATCTCCCAGCTCCAGACCGAGAGCACCGGGTCCACGAGGGGATTGTGGCGGGTGGTCGTGATTTCGAGCATGGTGGTCGCCTCAGCTCAGGTAGAAGACGCGGGGTTTCGTGCCCGCTTCCGGGAGCAGCGTGTGGTGCTTGCGCGCGGCGAGCAGCCGGCTCACCTCGCTCTTCGGGTCGTCGAGGTCGCCGAAGTGCATGCACCGGGTCGGGCACACCGAGACGCACGCCGGGTCCTTGCCTTCCTTCACGCGATGCAGGCAGAAGGTGCACTTGTCCGCGTAGCCCTCGGGGTGGACGAAGCGAGCGCCGTACGGGCAGGCCGAGAGGCAGGCCTTGCAGCCGATGCACTTCTCGGCGGTCACCTGCACGGTCTTGCCGAAGGGTTCCACGTGGCTCGCACCCGTGGGGCAGCAGTAGACGCACGGCGGGTTGTCGCAGTGGTTGCACCGCTCCGAGCGGATCTCGGTCGAGAGCGTCGGGAACTGCCCGCGCACTTCCGTCACGATCCAGTCCCGGCAGTACCCCGACGGCACGTCGTTTTCCGTCTGGCACGCCACCACGCAGTCCATGCACCCGACGCACTTGCGGGTGTCGATGACCATTCCGAAGCGTGCCATCTCACGCCTCCTTCTCGAAGGTGACGAAGTTCTGGTGGATGCTGGTGCCGCCCATCAGCGGGTCCACCTTGTAGCGGGTGTTCAACTGCGCGGCGCTCGCGCCCTTCAGGTACGCGCTCTTCAGCGCCTTGCTCGTGTGGCCGAAGCCGTAGACCATGTAGAGCGTGTCGGGCCGGATGCGCTGGGTGGCCTTCACCCGGACGCGGTTCGAGACCACGCCGTCCTGGTTCTTCAGCTTCACGTACTGGCCATTCCTCAGGCCCGCCGCCGCGGCGGTCGCCGCGTTCACCCACACCTCGTTCTCCTTCATGAGGTCGCGCAGCAGCGGGTTGGTCTGCGTGCGGCTGAAGGTGTGCACCGGAGCGCGCCCCGTGATCAGCCGGAAGTAGCCCGCCGGCGCCGGCTCGGGCGCCGTGTATTTCGGCACCGGGTCGAAGCCGGCCTTGGCGAGCTGGTCGGACCAGAACTCGACCTTCTTCGAAGGCGTGTCGAACGCGATCTGAGCGCCTTCCTCCACCGTGATCGGCTCCTTCGGCCCCATCACGATGCCTTCCTTGCGCAACTTCGCGTAGTCGACGCCGGCCTTCTCGCAGCGGGTCGCGAGGTATTCGTCCATGTCCTTGAAGGGCATGTACTCGCCCACGCCGAGCTTGCCGGCGAGCTGCTTGGCCATCCACCACGCGGGCTTCTGCTCGCCCGGGGGCGCGACCACGGGCTGGCGGATCGCGGCCCATCCCTGGCGGCCCCAGCCGACGTAGAGGTCGTCGTGGCGCTCGAGGAAGGTGGTGTCGGGAAGCACGACGTCCGCGTAACCCGAGATCTCGCTGGGGTGCGTGTCGACCACGACGAGCAGGTCGAGCTTCGAGATCGCTTCGAGCGTCTCCTTCTCGTTGGGCAGCGTCTGCACGAGGTTGGACGCGTACACCACCCAGCCCTTGATCGGGTAGGGCTTGCCGGTGATCGTCGCCTCGCGAAGCCCCGTCGTGACCTCTTCGTCCGCGAAGGGCCACCGCGCGTCGGGGTTGTCCACCTTCGGCTTGCCCGCGGACGGGTACTTCGGGAACGGGAAGCCGGCGAAGCTCATGCCTGCCTGGAGGAAGAGCCCGCCCTTGCGGCCCCAGTTGCCCAGGAGCGCATTGAGCAGCGCGGTCGCCCGCGAGCGCTGCGCGTCGTCGCCGTACCAGTTGACGCGACGCCCGGGGTGGACGAAGGCCGCCGGGCGGTGGCTCGCCATCTCGCGCGCGGTCGCCCGGATGACCTGGGCCTCGATCCCGGTCTCGGCCGCGGCCCATTCGGGCGTGTTCGCGGCGATCGCGGCGGCGAACTTGTCGAAGCCGTGGCCGTGCTTCGCCACGAACTCCCGGTCGTACAGGCCCTCGGTGACGAGGACGTTCATCCACGCGAGCACGAGCGCCAGGTCGGTGCCGGGCTTCACCGGCAGCCAGTGCTTCGCCTTGCTCGCCGCGATCGAGTAGCGCGGGTCGACGACGATGATCGTCGCGCCGTTGCCCACCGCCTGGGCGAACTCCTGCACCTGGGTGTTGTGCATGTTCTCGCCGATGTGCGAGCCGATGAGCACCAGGCACTTCGTGTTCGCGATGTCCGTGGGCTCGGGGGAGCCGAGCCCCGTGCCGTAGGTGAGGAGGTAGCCGACGTCGCGCGGCCCGCGGCACTGCGCGAAGGACGGCGCGGCCTTGTTGACGCATCCGTACGCGCGCATCACGTGCTCGAAGAAACGCGCGCCCGTGCCGTGCTTCCAGAGCGCGATCGACTCGGGCCCGTGCTCGGCGGCGATCTTCTTCATGCGCTCGGCGACGTGGTTGAGCGCCTCGTCCCAGGTGACGGCCGTCCACTCCTCCTTGCCGCGCTCGCCGCGGCGGATGAGGGGCTTCTGGAGCCGGTCCGGGTCGTAGTGGTTGCCGACGGCGCCGGTGCCCCGCGGGCAGAGCCGCCCGCGGCTCATGGGATCGGCGGGGTTGCCCTCGAACTTCCAGAGCTTTCCGTCGCGAAGGTACGCGATGCCCCCGCACTTCCAGAAGCACATCTCGCAGTAGGTGGGGATGGTCTCGACCTTGCCGGCGGGCGGCTTCGAGCCCATGGCCAGCGTTTCGACCACCGGGATCTGGGAGCCGACGGCCCCCGCGCCGAAGGTGGCGGCGGTGATCTTGAGGAAGCGCCTGCGGGAGAGATGTTCCATGGAGGCCTCGTCAGCCGCCTTACCGGGCGGCCCAGGCCATATTTCAACCCAAGTTCCATTAGTGGAGGCTGATATAAGTCAAAGCCGGGACCGAATCGGGGGGTAGTCTGGAATCGCGAACGGGGCGCATTCGGCGCACCGGAGCCCATCGCACCCGGCCCGCCCCGGATTGGAGCGGGCCTTGAACCGTCGGGGAGCGGATGTCGTGGACAGGCCCGCCGTTCTGAAAGCCTTCGAGTCCCTTTCCTCGGGAGTGCGGCTCGACGTGTTCCGCCTGCTCGTGGAGGCGGGCGCCGGGGGGCTCGTCGCCGGGCAGATCGCCCAGGCGATCGGCATTCCCGCGACCAACCTCTCCTTCCACATGAAGGCGCTGCGCAAGGCGGGCCTCGTGACGGTCCAGACCGAGGGCCGGTTCCAGCGCTACCGCGCGAACGTGCCGCAGATGCTGCGCGTCGTGGCCTACGTCACCGAGAGCTGCTTTGCGCCCGCGGAGACCAGACCCGCCGCGACGCCCGTCGGCGAACGCCTCCCCCGGAGAGTCGACGCCCCCTCCTGAGTGCGCTTCGCCCGATCGGCACTCAGTCGGAGTCGGCGACGAGGACGGCGGCGGAGATGGCGAGGGTGAGGGCGAGGGCGAGGGCGGCCGTGGCCTGGGCGGTCAGGGCCCTTCCGATCGCGAGGTCCGCGAAACCCTCGACGAGGGCGGGCCCCGTGGCACCCAGCGCCGTCGCGAGCAGCGCCCCCAAGGCCGTGGAGCCGAGGATGAGCGCCGGGCGCCAGCGCGAGGCGCGCGGCGCGGGGGCGGGCAGCGCACCGAGCACGCGCCGCGAGAAGCCGTCGTCGGCAATCGCGACGCGCGCGTCCTCGGCGAGCCGGCGGTCGATGGGATCGTTGGCGTTCATCGGAAGTCCTCCCCGAGCCTCGCGCGGAGCTTCGCCTTCGCGCGCAGGATGTGCGTCTTGACGGTGCCGAGCGGGATGCCGAGGGCCTGGGCGGCTTCCTCGTGCGAGAGGTCGGCGTAATAGCAGGCGGAGATCGCCGCGCGCTCCCCGTCCGAGAGCCCGGCGATCGCGCGCTCGAGGTCCACGCGCGCGGCCGCGTCGGCGCCCTCGGCCGCGGGATCCTGCGCGTCATCCGCGTCGAGCAGCACCTCGCGGCGCTTGCGCGCCTCGCTCGCCCAGGCGTTGAACGCGATGCGGTAGAGCCAGGTCGAGAAGCGCGCGTCGAAGCGGAAGGAGCGCAGCTTGCGCCAGGCGAGCACGAAGGCCTCCTGGGCCAGGTCGTCGGCGAGCGCCGCGTCGCCCTTGGCGAGGCGGCGAAGCGCCGAGCGCACCCGCGACTGGTGGCGGCGCACCAGCTCGCCGAAGGCGGCGCGGTCGTCGCGCTCGACAGCCGCGAGGATCAGGTCGGCGTCGCTGGGCGCCGCGTCCCGGGGCATCGGGGCTAGGCCGGCGGCGTCTTCCGGTCGTTGTCGCGCGACTCGATCCGCCAGGCGATCAGCATCGCGACCCCCATCAGCCCGGGAATCAGGCCGATCGACCAGGTCCGGCCCTGCTCGAGGAAGAAGATCGCGAGCGCGATCCCCAGGGCCACGAGGACCAGGCCGGAGCGCAGGCCCCCATGCCGCGGCGTGGAAACGGTCAGCAGCTCCGTGGGCACCGGCAGCCCCTTCTCGGCGAGCTTCGCGATCGTCTCGTGCGTCAGCAGCGCCTTGCGGTGCTTGTAGTAAAGGATGATCGCCACCAGCATCACGGGCAGGCCGAAGCTTGCCAGGATGCCGAGCACGGGGATGATCGTCTCGGTCGCTTGCATTGCGGTCTCCAAGGGCCAGTGCGGCCAGCATTATCGGGGGTCCGGGGGAAGGCGGACAATCGCCGCGGGGGTCAACATGGCCGTAGGACGCGCCGGCGCTCCCCTGCGGATTCGCGCCCGGTGACGATCGGCCAACCGCCGGGCAGGCCCGCGCGTAGAATGGACCGAGTTCCCCGCGCCACCAAGGAGGTGCCCATGAAACCGCTCCTGTCGCTCGTCGCCGCCGCGGCGCTCGCCGCCGGTTGCGCCACCACCGAGGCCCCGGTGCAGGTCGCCCAGGCCGAGTGCAAGATCGCTCCGATCACCACCACCAGCATGACCTACGCCGGCAGGAAGAAACCGGTGAGCGACATCGAGCAACGCTGGGCCCAGGCGCAGCTCGGCGCCACCGAGTTCCGTTACCGCAACCTCGCGAGCCAGGGCCTCGTCCACAACAACGTCGAGGACGCGCTGCGCGACTGCGACTAGCGTCGCGGCGAAGCCGGGCGACGGGCGGGCCCTCGGGCCCGCCCGTTTCGTCTGGTGCTCAGTCGCCGGCCATTTCCTCGGCCACGCTCTCGGTGACCGCGGGCTCCTGGGGAGCGGGAAGCTCGCGCATCCCGGCGAGCGGCGAGAGCCACGCGACGAAGGGGGCGAGCGCGAGGGCGCCGGCGCCGGCGAGGAGCATCGCGGCGCGCAGTCCCAGGTGCTCGCCCACCCAGCCGCCGGCAAGCCCGCCCAGGGGCGCCGTGGAGACCGTGAGGCAGATCATCGTGGCGGTCACCCGCCCGAGCAGCCGGTCCGGCGTCACCGCCTGGCGCAGCGTCAGGTAGTTGATGAAGAAGACCATCGCCGAGAGGTCGAGCAGGAAGAGCCCGCCTCCGAAGAGGATCGAGGCGACCCAGTGGGGCCCCGCGGCGCTGCCCATCACGAGCCAGGCCACACCCGTCCCCGTCATGCCCATGAGCATCGTCGGGCCCATTCCGAAGCGCGCGTTCATGCGGGCGGTGACCGCGGCGGCGACGAGCGAGCCCACCCCCGCCATCATGAACATCGCGCCCACGTGCCCGGCCGAGAAGCCGAGCTCGCGCGCCGCGAAGAGCACGACGATGGCGATGAAGGCGTGGCGGAAGACCTGCCAGAGGCCGATCGCCCAGACTAGGGCGCGCAGGGTGCGGTTGTGCCAGATGGCGGCGAGCCCCTCGCGGATGTCCACCCAGAGCGAGCGCGCCACGGCCTTGGGGGCGTCGGTCGCCGCGGGCGGGATGCCGCGCAGCATCCAGGCCGAGGCGAAGAACGACAGCGCGTCGAGCAGGATCGCGAAGGGCGCGGTGAGCCACTGGATGAGGCCCCCGGCGAGGCCCGGCCCCACGAGTTGCGCGGCCGAGTCCGAGACGCCGATCTTGGCATTGGCCTCCACGAGGTTCGCGCGGCCCACGCGCTCGGTCATGAACACCTGGTAGGCGGGCCAGCCGAACACCGAACCCAGGCCCACGAGGAAGCCCGCCGCGTAGAGCACGGGCATCGAGAGGAGGTCCAGCCAGGCGCAGACCGGTACCGCGAGAAGCGCGAGCCCCCGGCCCACGTCCGCCGTGATGATGAGCGGGAGCTTGCGCACCCGGTCGACCTGCACGCCCGCGAACAGGCCGAAGAGCGCGAAGGGCAGCGCCTCGAGGGCGGTGAGGATCCCGACCTCGAAGGGCGTGGCGTGCAGCATCAGCGCCGCGGTGAGCGGCAGCGCGAGGAAGGTGATCTGCCCGCCGAAGTGGGTGATCGTGAGCGAGCCCCAGAGCTTGAGGAACACGCGGTCGCGCCACAGGCCCGTGGTCCACCGGCGCGGGTGAAGGTAGCTCAGGATCGTTTCCATGTTGTTCTTCTTCATTCGTCGCGCGCGACTACGCGTCGCGCAGGGCGCGAGGCGGGAAGAAGGTCAACGGGGATGGTCGCCGATCGCTTCCCGCCTCGAAATCCGGCGGGCGGTCGGCCGGATCAGTCGCGCAGGGCGATGCCCCCCCGGCGGACGATGCGCAGGCCGCCGCGCATCGCGCGGGAGGCGGTTGCATGGTTGTTCATCGTTCGCATGGGGCTTCGGGTCCGGGGGCAAGGTCGCTGGGTCGGCGCGATTATATCGGCCTGCGGCGCCGCCCTGCAAATAGGGGCCGGGTGGGGCGCGATCAGGCCCCGGGGCCGCGCCGTGCGATCCAGCGCCGGTCGTCGAAGCTCGCCACCCAGCTCGGCACGTAGACCACGAAGATCGCGATCAGCATCCCGGAGAGGAACGCCTCGCCCCAGGAGAGCAGCAGGCCGTAGGGCAGGAAGTGGTCGAGCACGGTGGCGGGCGCGAAGGCGCCGGCGGCGAGCTGCAGCGCAGTCGCGGCGAACACGGACGCGGCGAAGACGAGCCCCGGGCCGAGGAAGGCGATCACGATCAGGTAGACGAAGAGGTTCGGCGGCAGCCAGCGTTCGACGGCGCGCCGGAACCCCTCCATCGCCCAGGCGGGAAGCGCGCCCAGCAGCAGGAGGTTCATGCCCGCGTTCGCCCAGACCCCGCCCTTCCAGGCCGTGAGCACGACCACGGCGATCGCGGCCGCGAACGTCGCGAGCCGCGGCCCGAACATGAGCGCGGCGGCCGCGGTCCCGAGCAGGTGGATCGCAAGGCCCGGCGCGGCCTCGGCGGAGAGCCGCCAGGCGAGGGCGAGCGCGAGCGAGGCGCCGAGGAAGCCGTGGAGCCGGAAGGTGTCGGCGAGCCGCGCCCAGGGCGCGCGCCAGGCGCTCCAGGCGAGCGCGAGGAAGGCGGCGGCGAGGGCCGCGATCGCGAGGCCCGGGGGAAGCCCGATCGCGAAGAAGTCCAACGCCGCCGGACGCTCAGGCGGCGCGCGAGACGAGCTCCCGCAGCACGAAGGGCAGGATCCCGCCGTGGAGGTAGTAGTCCACCTCGATCGGCGTGTCGATCCGCAGCAGCACCGGGACTTCCTTCGCGCTCCCGTCGGCGCGGCGGATGACGAGCTTCACGTCCATCTGCGGGCGGATGCCGCCCTCGAGGCCGACCACGTCGAAGGTCTCGTCGCCCCGGATGCCGAGCGACTCGGCGGAATCGGCGCCCTTGAACTGGCAGGGCAGCACCCCCATGCCGACGAGATTGGAGCGGTGGATGCGCTCGAAACTGCGCGCGACCACCGCCTTCACGCCGAGCAGTTGCGTGCCCTTCGCGGCCCAGTCGCGCGAGGAGCCCGTGCCGTACTCCTCGCCGCCGAAGACGACGGTCGGGGTGCCCGCGGCCATGTACTTCATCGCGGCGTCGTAGATCGGCATGACCTCGCCGCCGGGCTGGAAGAGCGTGACCCCGCCCTCGACGCGGCTGCCGTCGGGCTTCGCCGGGAGCATGAGGTTCTTGATGCGCACGTTCGCGAAGGTGCCGCGCATCATGACCTCGTGATTGCCCCGTCGCGCCCCGTAGCTGTTGAAGTCGGGCTTGAGCACGCCATGCGCGACGAGGTACTTCCCCGCGGGGGAAGTGTCCTTGATCGAGCCCGCGGGCGAGATGTGGTCGGTGGTGACCGAGTCGCCGAAGATGCCGAGCGCGCGCGCGCCCTTCACGTCCTTCGCCGTGCCCGCGGCCATGCCGAAGCCCTGGAAGAAGGGCGGCTCGGCGATGTAGGTGGACTTCGGCCAGTCGTAGACCTGTCCGGCCGCGGTGGGCACCTCGGCCCAGAGCGGGTTGTCCTTCGTGAGGTCGCCGTAGAGCCGCTGGAACACCTTCGGGTCCATGGCGTACTTGAGCAGGTCGTGGACTTCCGCGCTCGTCGGCCAGACGTCCTTCAGGTAGACGGGCCCGGCGCTGCCCTGGCCCAGGGGCTCCGTCTCGAGGTCCCTGAGCACCGTCCCCGCGATCGCGTAGGCGACCACGAGCGGCGGCGAGGCGAGGAAGTTGGCGCGCAGGTTGGCGTGGATGCGCGCCTCGAAGTTGCGGTTTCCCGAGAGCACCGCCGCGCACACGAGGTCGTTGGCGACGATCGCCTCCTCGATCGGCTCGGCGAGCGGGCCCGCGTTGCCGATGCACGTCGTGCAGCCGTAGCCCGCGAGGTAGAAGTTGAGCTTCTCGAGATAGGGCAGCAGCCCCGCGGCCTTGAGGTAGTCGGTCACCACGCGCGAGCCCGGCGCGAGCGAGGTCTTGATGTGGGGCTTCACCGTGAGGCCCTTCTCGACCGCCTTCCTGGCGAGCAGGCCCGCGGCGAGGAGCACGCCGGGATTCGAGGTGTTGGTGCAGGAGGTGATCGCGGCGATCAGCACGTCGCCCGAGCCCAGGTCGACGCCGTCCTTCGTCTTCACGCGCTTGGCGAGGTCCCCGGCCTTCTTGGCGAAGCCGTTGTTGGCCACGGGCTTCGAGTAGAGCGCGGTGAAGGTGCTCTTCAGCTGGCCGAGCTCGATGCGGTCCTGCGGGCGCTTGGGGCCCGCCACGGAAGGCCTGATCGAGCCCAGGTCGAGCTCGAGCGTGGTGGAGTAGTCGAGATCGCCCTTGCGCGAGACGCCGAAGAGGCCCTGCGCCTTGAAGTAGGACTCGAAGGCGTCGATCTCGCCGGCCGTGCGCCCGGAGCCCCTGAAGTAGTCGATCGTCTTGTCATCGACGGGGAAGAAGCCCATGGTGGCGCCGTACTCGGGCGCCATGTTGGCGATGGTGGCGCGGTCGGGCACCGCGAGCGAAGCCGTGCCCTCGCCGAAGAACTCGACGAACTTGCCCACGACCTTGGCCTTGCGCAGCATCTCGGTCACCGTCAGCACGAGGTCGGTGGCGGTCACGCCCTCGCGGAGCCGCCCCGTGAGGTTCACGCCCACCACGTCCGGAGTGAGGAAGTACACGGGCTGGCCGAGCATACCGGCCTCGGCCTCGATGCCGCCCACGCCCCAGCCGACCACGCCGATGCCGTTGATCATCGTCGTGTGGCTGTCGGTGCCCACCAGCGTGTCGGGGTAGTAGACGCCCTCCTTCGAGCGGTGCACGCCGCGGGCGAGGTACTCGAGGTTCACCTGGTGGACGATGCCGATGCCCGGGGGCACGACCTTGAAGGTGTCGAAGGCCTGCATGCCCCACTTCATGAACTGGTAGCGCTCGCGGTTGCGGGAGAACTCGAGCTTCATGTTGAGGTCGAGCGCGTCCTTGTTGCCGTAGTGGTCGATCTGCACCGAGTGGTCGACGACGAGGTCCACGGGCACCAGGGGCTCGATGACCTTGGGGTCCTTGCCCAGTCGCTTGGCGACGTTGCGCATGGCGGCGAGGTCGGCGAGCAGCGGCACGCCGGTGAAGTCCTGCAGGACGATCCGCGCGAGGACGAAGGGGATCTCGTCGGTCCTGCGGGCGTCGGGCTTCCAGCTCGCGAGCTGTCGCACGTGCTCCTCGGAAACCTTCTTGCCGTCGACGTTGCGCAGCACCGACTCGAGCACGATGCGGATCGACACCGGCAGGCGCTTCACGCCGGGAAAGGTCTCGGCGAGCGCGGGCAGGGAATAGAACTGGCCGGTCTTTCCGGAAGCGAGCGGGAAGGACTTCAGGGTGTTGAACGCGGAATGCGGCATGGTCGTCGGTCTCGTCCGGGAAGGAGGGGGTTCAGGGACTGGTCTTCTGGGGCAGCGGTCGCAGCTGCACGTCGTAGGCGAGGCCCTTGTCGTCGCGGCACGAGCCCGCGCCGCGGCCCCAGGAGCCGAAGAACTCGCAGCGCAGCCCCGAGCCGTCGGCGGCCTGCAGCAGCGCCGTCGCCTGGCCGCCGGCGGGGTTGTCGAAGGTCACGGTGGAGCCCATGCCCCAGCCCCAGCCGCCGCGCCTGCCCCACCCGCCGTAGTAGCCGCCGCTTACGTAGCCCGTGCCGCGGTCGGGGACGGCCTGGATCCAGGTGCCGGTGTACGCCTTGCCTTCGATCGTGATCGAGATCGGCCCCTCGCCGCCGCCCGTGTCGTCGGCCACGCCGTAGTGGAGCTTGCCGCTGTCGCGCGGCATGAGCGTGAGGTGGTAGCCCGTGGCGCAGCCGCCGAGGGCGAGGGCGGCGGCGAGGAGGGCAGCCCGGCTCATCGATCGGGAGCGCATCACTTGCACTCGCCGATGCGCTTGCCGCGCGTGACCATGCGCACGGGGCCGCCGCCGCCCTTCGGCGAGGCGGTGGCCACCCACTCGTAGGAGTCGGCCGAGTAGGTCCCCTGGACCTCGGTGGTGCCTTCCGCGCAGACCATGCGGTAGCTGACGCGCCCCGGCCCGCGTTTGACGCCCGCGGGCTTGCAGCCGTCGTCCTTGTCCGCGCCGATGTTCACCAGCCCCTCGTCGATGTCCTTCTTTGTCACGCATTCGCGGGAGGGCTCGGCACGCCCGGTCCCGATCCGCGTCTCCTGCTGGTAGAGGCCGGGGCGCAGCTCCTGGGCGAGCGCGAGCGGCGTGGCGAGGGCGAGCAGGGCAGCGGCGGCGCAGGCGGCTTTCATCCGGTCCCTCCTTCAGATGACCATCAGGTCGACGAACTCGTTGACGGGCGTGGCCTCGAGGCGCTTCGCGTCGAGGCACAGCTCCAGGATCGCCTGCTGCTGCTTCGCGGGGAAGCGGCGCGCGAGGTTCACCTTGAACTTCTCGACCAGCACGGGCATGCCCTCCTTGCGGCGGCGCTTGTGGCCGATGGGGTACTCGACGACGATCTCCCGGAGCCTCTTCCCGTCCTCGAACTCCACCGTCACCGCGTTGGCGATCGAGCGCTTCGCCGGGTCGTGGTAGTCCCTCGTGAAGCCCTTGTCCTCGACGCACGCGATCTTGTCGCGCAGCCGGTCGATGCGCGGGTCGGCGGCGACCTCGTCCTCGTAGTCGGCCGCGGTGAGGCGCCCGAAGAGGATCGGCACCGCCATCATGTACTGGATGCAGTGGTCGCGGTCCGCGGGGTTGTCGAGCGGGCCCTTCTTGTCGATGATGCGGATGCAGGCCTCGTGCGTGCGCACGGTGATGCGCTTGATGTCCTCGGGCCTGCGGCCGAGCTTCGCGAGCTCGCCGTGCACCGCCATGGCGGCCTCGACCGCGGTCTGCGAGTGGAACTCCGCGGGAAACGAGATCTTGAAGAGCACGTTCTCCATGACGTAGCTGCCGTAGGGCCGCTGGAACGCGAAGGCGTTGCCCTTGAAGAGCACGTCGTAGAACCCCCAGACCTTGGCGGTGAGCACCGACGGATAGCCCATCTCGCCGGTCTTCGCCATGAGCGCGAGGCGCACGGCGCGGCTCGTCGCGTCCCCCGCCGCCCAGGACTTGCGGCTGCCGGTATTGGGGGCGTGGCGGTAGGTCCGCAGCGACTGGCCGTCGACCCAGGCGAGGGAGACGGCGTTGACGATCTCGTCCTTCGTGAGCCCGAGCATCTGCGCCACGACCGCGGTGGAGGCGACCTTCACGAGCACCACGTGGTCCAGGCCCACCTTGTTGAAGCTGTTCTCGAGCGCGATGCAGCCCTGGATCTCGTGGGCCTTGATCATCGCGGTGAGGACCTCGCGCATGGTGAGCGGCGCCTTGCCCGCGGCCACGGCGTTGCGCGAGAGCCAGTCGGCGGTCGCGAGGATCCCGCCGAGGTTGTCCGAGGGGTGGCCCCACTCGGCGGCGAGCCAGGTGTCGTTGAAGTCGAGCCAGCGGATCATCGCGCCGATGTTGAAGGCGGCGTGCACGGGGTCGAGCTGGAACTGGGTGCCCGGGACCTTCGCCCCGTTCGGGACCACCGTGCCCGGCACGACCGGCCCGAGGAGCTTGGTGCAGGCCGGATACTCGAGCGCCTCGAGCCCGCAGCCGAGCGTGTCCATGAGGCAGTAGCGGGCGGTCTCGTAGGCTTCCTTGCTGGTGATCCGGAACTTCGAGACGTAGTCGGCGATGTCGACGAGGACCTTGTCGGGCTTGGGGCGGACGTTGCTGATGTGGGCGGACATTGATTCGCTTCTCGGAGAGTCACTTGCGCTGGTCGATGGGGACGAACCCGAGGTTCTCGGGCCCGGTGTAGTTGGCCGAGGGGCGGATGATCTTGCCGTCGATCCTCTGCTCGATCACGTGGGCGCACCAGCCGGAGGTGCGCGAGATCACGAAGAGGGGCGTGAACATCGCGGTCGGCACGCCCATCATGTGGTAGCTCGTGGCGCTGTACCAGTCGAGGTTCGGGAACATCCTCTTCTCGCGCCACATGACCTCCTCGACGCGCGCCGAGATGTCGAAGAGCTTCATGTTGCCCGCGTCCTTCGACAGCCGCCGCGCGACCTCCTTGATCACCTGGTTGCGCGGGTCGGCCACGGTGTAGACGGGGTGGCCGAAGCCGATGATCACCTGCTTCTCGGCCAGGCGCTTGACGATGTCCGCCTCGGCCTCGGCCGGGTTGTCGTAGCGGCCGATCGTGTCGAAGGCGAACTCGTTCGCGCCCCCGTGCTTCGGGCCCTTGAGCGCGCCGATGGCCGCGGTGATCGCCGAGTACATGTCCGAGCCGGTGCCGGCGACCACGCGCGCGGTGAAGGTCGAGGCGTTGAACTCGTGCTCGGCGTACAGGATGAGCGAGGTGTGCATCGCGCGCACCCAGAGTTCCGAGGGCCTGCGCCCGTGCAGAAGGTGCAGGAGGTGCCCGCCGATCGAGTCGTCGTCGGTCTCGACCTCGATGCGCCGCCCCGAATGCGAGAAGTGGTACCAGTACATGAGCATCGAGCCGAACGAGGCCATCAGGCGGTCGGCGATGTCGCGCGAGGGGGCGAGCTTGTGTTCTTCGCCCTCGGGCAGCACCGCGCCGAGCGCCGAGCACGCGGTGCGCAGCACGTCCATGGGGTGCGTGTTCGCCGGGACGCACTCGAGGATGTCCTGGACCGCCGCGGGGATGCCGCGCAGGCCCATGAGCTTCTTCTTGTAGGCGGCGAGCTCGGGCCGCGTCGGGAGCTTGCCGTGCACGAGCAGGTAGGCGATCTCCTCGAACTCGCAGGTCTCGGCGATGTCGAGGATGTCGTAACCGCGGTAGTGCAGGTCGTTGCCGGTGCGCCCGACGGTGCACAGCGCGGTGTTGCCCGCGGTCACGCCCGAGAGCGCGACGGACTTCTTGGGTTTCGGGGCGGCGGCGACGGTTTCGGGGGCTGCGCTCATGGATCTCTCCTGCAGGGTGCGGTTTCCGGGGTGCGCGGATCGGGGGGCGGTCAGGTCTTCTTCGCGAACAGGGCATCGAGCTTGCGCTCGAAATCGTGGTAGCCGAGGTAGCGGTAGAGCTCCTCGCGGGTCTGCATGGCGCCGACCACGGCCTTCTGCGAGCCGTCGCGGCGGAGCCGCTCGTAGACGCCGAGCGCGGCCTGGTTCATCGCGCGGAAGGCCGAGAGCGGATAGAGCGCGATGGCGACGTCCGCCCCGGCGAGCTCCTCGACGGTGTAGAGCGGGGTCTTGCCGAACTCCGTGATGTTGGCGAGCACCGGGACCTTCACCGCGGCAGCGAACTGCCGGTACATCGCGAGGTCGGTCACCGCCTCGGGGAAGATGCCGTCGGCGCCCGCCTCGACGAACGCGACGGCGCGCTCGAGCGCGCGCTCGAGGCCCTCGCCCGCGAGGGCATCGGTGCGCGCCATGATGAAGAACGCGGGGTCGGAGCACGCGTCGACGGCCGCCTTGATGCGGTCGACCATCTCCTCCTTCGAGACGAGCTCCTTGCCCGGGCGGTGGCCGCAGCGCTTGGCGCCCACCTGGTCCTCGATGTGCAGCGCCCCCGCCCCGAACTTCACCAGCGACTTCACGGTGCGCGCGACGTTGAAGGCGCTCGCCCCGAAGCCGGTGTCCACGTCGACGAGCAGCGGCAGGTCGCACACGTCGGTGATGCGCCGCACGTCCGTGAGCACGTCGTCGAGGTTCGAGATGCCCAGGTCGGGCACGCCAAGCGAGCCCGCTGCGACCCCGCCGCCGGAGAGGTAGATCGCGCGGAAGCCGCTCGCCTTGGCGAGCATCGCGTGGTAGGCGCAGACCGCGCCGGGCACCTGCAGCGGCTTCTCCTCGGCGAGCGCCTGCCGGAATTTCTGTCCTGGGGTCATGGGTCTAGAAGAACGCGGCGGCGGCTTCGTGGGGGATGGGCATGCCGGTCACCTTGGCCTTCTGGAGCAGCTGCCAGAAGTAGCGGTAGGTGGCGCGGTCGTGGAGCTCGCCGTGGTGCTGGATCGGGCCCCAGTTCGCCTTCTGGGCCGCGACGAGGATCGCGGCGGCGTTGGCGACCTCCGAGAGGTCGGGGCGCATCGCGTCGACGATCGGCTGGATCTGCGAGGGGTGGATGCTCCACATGCGCAGGAACCCGAAGTCGTTGCGCGCGCGCCACGCGTCGCGGAAGACGTTGTAGGCGTTCTTGAGGTCGAGCGAGACGTTGTGGGCCGGCACCACGCCGTGGGCGAGCGCCGCGGCCACGACGCCGGTCTTCGCGCGCACGACGAGCGGGTGCTCGAACTGCCCGGGCGAGCGCATGTTGGAGGCGTTCACCGCGCCGTGGTGCCCGCTCACGAAGTCCATCAGCCCGAAGTCGAGCACCTGGACGCCGGGCAGCGAGGCGATCTCCCACGCGTCGTGCAGCGCGCCGTGGGTCTCGACCAGCACGTGCACGGGAATGAGGCGCTTGAGGCGCTTCCTCTTCGCCACGCCCTCGATGTAGTCGATCATCGTCTCGGCCTGGGCGACCGAGGTGCACTTCGGGATCGTCAGGTAGGCGAGCACCTTGCCCGCGCCGCCCACGAGGATGTCGACGTCCTTCTTCCAGTGGGGATGGGAAGGGTCGTGGATGCGCGCGCCGGCCATCGCGAAGCGGTTGGCGGGCGAGTTGAGCACCTTCACGATCATCTCGGCGTGCTGCTTCTCGCGCCCGGCCTCGGCGCCGTCCTCGCAGTCGCAGGTGATGTCGAAGATCGGCCCGAGCTTCTCCTGCAGGTCGAGGGCCTTGACGATGAGCTTCTCGCTGCCCGCGAAATGCTCGCACGCGGGCACCACGGGGAAGGGCTTCTCGCCGCTGAAGAGGGCGTCCTTGGGGTGGGCGGGCATGGGTCCTCCGGGGGAAACGCTCATTCTAGGCAGATTGGCCGCGCGCCATGAGCACCGTGTAGTCGAGGTCGAGCACCACCGCGGGGTGCTTCTCGCCCGGTGCCGGGGTGGGCACGTCGGCGAGCGCAGCGTTCTTCACGCCGAGCATGCGCAGGCGCAGGGCCCCGAGGTCGGCTCGGCCCGGGATCTCCCAGCGCTCGAGCACCACGTGGCGGCAATGCAGGGTGTCGCCCGCGAAGCTGGGGTTGGCGTGGGTGCCGCCGTTCACCGCCGCGATCGCGAGCGCGTTCTCGAGCCCCTCGTAGCCTAGCGCGCGGCACACCGAGATCACGTGGCCGCCGTAGACGAGCCGCCGGCCGGCGGGGCGCTCCTTCGCGAGGAGGGCGTCGAAGTGGATGCGCGCCGTGTTCTGGTAGAGCCGCGTGGCGAGCATGTGGTCGGACTCCTCGAGCGTCATCCCGGCCGGGTGGTCGATCACCTCGCCGGGCGCGTAGTCTTCCCAGAGGCGGCTCGAGCCGCTCGCGCGCGCCTCGAGCGCCGCGGGGCGCAGGAACGCGGGCACCGCGAGGCGCCCGGCCTCGACCACGGCCGGCAGCGCCGGGACCACGGCGGCGGGCGCGCCCGCCCCGGCGCGGCGCCTGGCGACCATCACCCAGCGCGCCCAGCCGAGCACCTCGCGGCCGTGCTGGTTGAAGGCCCGCGAGCGTACCCAGACCACGCCGCTCGTGCCGCTCGAGTTCTGCTTGAGGCCGATCACCTCGGACTGCGCCGAGATCGTGTCGCCGGGGTAGACGGGCTCCAGGAAGCGCAGGTCCGCGTAGCCGAGGTTCGCCACCGCGTTGTAGGAGATGTCCGGGACGGTCTTGCCGAAGGCGATGTGGAAGACGAGGAGGTCGTCCACGGGGCAGGCGCGGTGGCCCAGCGCCCGGGCGAGCGGTGCGGAGCAGTGCACCGGCTGGCGCGCCCCGGTGAGCGCGATGTAGAGGGCGCAATCGCCCTCGGTGAGGGTGCGCGGCGTCGGGTGGTCGAAGCGCCGGCCGAGCGCGTAGTCCTCGAAGAAATACCCCTCGAGCGGCCGGCGGGGCGCGCTCACTGGCCCGCTTCCAGCTTCTGGATCATGTCGGCGAGCGCGAGCAGCCGCCGCGAGGCGCGCACGTGGTGGCTCTCGACCAGGCGCCCGTTCACGACCACCGTGCCGCGGCCCTCGTGATGCGCCCGCTCGAGGGCGGCGATCACCTCGAGCGCGGCGGCGAGGTCGTGGGGCTTGGGCGTGAAGGCGTCGTTGCAGTAGGGCAGCTGGAAGGGATGCACGAGGCTCTTGCCGTCGAACCCGAGGTCGCGGGCGAGCCGGCAGGCGTACTCGAAGGACTGCATGTCCTTCAGGTCCGTGGAGATCCCGTCGACCACCGAGCGGTCGTAGGCGCGGGCGGCGAGCACCACGCGCGAGAGCGAATAGTGCAGCGCGATGCGATCGGGCGTGCGCCGGGCGTGGAGCTGGTTGATGAGGTCGGAGGTCGCCATGACGATGCAGGCGATGCGGTCGGAGGCCGCGGCGATCTCCTCGGCGCGCAGCACCGCGATGGGGCTCTCGACCATCACCATGATCGGCAGGTGGCTGCCGCCCGCGGCGTCGAGCGCGGCGAGCGCCTCGTGCACGTCGGCGCGCGATTCCACGTTCGGGAAGAGGACCGCGTCCACGCCCGTGCCCGCCACCGCCTTCACGTCCTCGCGCCCCCAGGGCGAGTCGAGGTCGTTCACGCGCACGACGACCTCGCGCCGGCCGTAGCCGCCGGCGAGCACCGCCTCGGTGACGATGCGCCGCGAGTCGGCCTTCGCCTCGACGAGGATCGGGTCGCCGAGGTCGAGGATGACGGAGTCCACGGTGAGCGTGCGCGCCTTGTTGACGTAGCGCGTGCTGCAGCCGGGGACGTAGAGCATCGAGCGGCGCGGGCGGTAGTAAGGGGTCATCGTCACAAGCTCTTGAAAAGGCGCAGGAAAACGATTTCCTTCCCGGGGCGGGTCGCGGCGCAGGGGCGGATGCTGCTTTGCAGCATCCTACGCCCGCGGCGGGGCGGGTGTCAACGAAACTTATATCTTATATAAGACAGCGGACCGGGCGGGGCCGTGGTAGCATCGGCCGGCATGAAGAAGCCGCTCGCCGCCCCGTCCTTCCGGCCGCTGTACGAGCAGATCAAGATCCTGCTCACCCAGAGCCTGGTGGCGGGCGAGTGGAAGCCCGGCGAGGCGATTCCCTCGGAGATCGAGCTCGCGGCGCGCTTCCGCGTGAGCCAGGGCACGGTGAGGAAGGCGATCGACGAGCTCGCCGCCGATCACATCCTCGTGCGCCGCCAGGGCAAGGGCACCTTCGTCGCCTCGCACACCGAGCCCGCCTACCAGTACCGGTTCCTGCGCCTGATGCCCGACGCGGGCGACGAGCTGCACCCGCACAACCAGCTGCTCGAGGTGCGCCGCGGCAAGGCCGCCGCGGAGGTGGCCCGGGCGCTCGGCCTCAAGGCGGGCGCGCCCGCGTGCGTCATCCGGCGCGTGCTCGCGTTCGCGGGCCGCCCCGTGATCCTCGACGAGATCGTGCTCGCCGCGAGCCAGTTCCCGGGCCTGAGCGTCGCGCGCCTCGAGGAATTCAAGGGCTCGATGTACAGCTTCTACGAGACCGTCTACGGCGTGCGCATGATCCGCGCCGAGGAGCGCCTGCGCGCCGTCGCCGCGGACGCCGCCGCCGCCGGCCACCTGCGCGTCGCGCCGGGAACGCCGCTGCTGTGCGTCGACCGCGTCGCCTACACCTACGGCGACAAGCCCGTCGAGTGGCGGCGCGGCCTGTGCCTCACCGAGGGCTTCTCCTATGTCAACGAGCTCAGCTAGATCGGCTAGAATTGCGCACGGCCACACGCCGGCCGGGAACGCACGACGCTCCCGCGCCGCGCCGGCTCCCGCGTCGCACACCAGGACAGGAAAATGACCAGCGCGCCCAAGCCGGGCGCCTCCCCGCCCGCGACGACCGCGGGCGCGGCCCGGCCCAAGTACTACGACCTCAACCTGGCTCACCTCCCGCTGCCCGGGCTCGTCTCGATCGTGCACCGCATCTCCGGCGCGCTGCTCTTCTTCCCCGTCATTCCCGCGGTGCTCTACCTGATGCAGGCGAGCCTGGGCTCCGAGGAGGGCTGGCAGCGCTGGGCGCGGTTCCTCGCCGACCCCGTCGTGAAGCTCGCGGCGATCGGCGGCGTGTGGCTCTACGCGCACCATTTCTTCGCCGGCATCCGCTACCTGCTGCTCGACGTGCACGTCGGCGTGCACAAGGGCGCGGCGCGCCGCAGCGCCGGCGCGGTGTTCGTCCTCGGGCTCGCGACCGCCGCGCTCGTCGGCTGGAGGCTGTGGTGAGCGCGCCCGCGAAAAACCCCGTCGGCGCCCACTACGGGCTCCTCGACTGGCTGCTGCAGCGCCTGACCGCCGTGGCGATGGCCGCGTACACGCTGTTTCTCGGCGCGCTGGTCCTGTGGTGCCCGCCGGCGAGCCACGCGGACTGGAAGGCGCTCTTCTCGGGCGCCTTCATCCGGCCGCTCACGATGCTCTTCGTGCTCGCGGCTCTCTACCACGCGTGGGTCGGGGTGCGCGACATCCTGATGGACTACGTGAAGCCTGCGGGGGCGCGCCTCGCGCTTCAGGCCGCGGTGGGCTTCGCGCTCGTCTTCTACGCCCTGTGGGCGGCCTCCATCCTCTGGGGCGGGCGATGAGCCTCGCGGTGCGCAAGTTCGACGCGGTGATCGTGGGCGCGGGCGGCTCGGGGCTGCGCGCCGCGCTCGAGCTCGCCACCGCCGGGCTCAAGGTCGCGGTGCTCTCCAAGGTGTTCCCGACGCGCTCGCACACCGTCGCCGCCCAGGGCGGCGTGGGCGCGGCGCTCGGCAACATGGGCGAGGACAGCTGGCTGTGGCACATGTACGACACCATCAAGGGCTCGGACTACCTGGGCGACCAGGACGCGATCGAGTACATGTGCCGCATGGCCCCCGAGGTCGTGGTCGAGCTCGAGCACTTCGGGATGCCCTTCGACCGCAACGACAACGGCACCATCTACCAGCGCCCCTTCGGCGGGCACTCGCAGAACTTCGGCGAGCGCCCGGTGCAGAGGAGCTGCTGCGCGGCCGACCGCACCGGCCACGCGATGCTGCACACGCTCTACCAGCGCAACGTCCTCGCCCGCACCCAGTTCTTCGTCGAGTGGATGGCGCTCGACCTGGTGCGCGACGCGGAAGGGCACGTGCTCGGCGTGACCGCGCTCGAGATGGAGACGGGCGAGATGGCGCTCTTCCACGCGAAGGCCACGCTCTTCGCCACGGGCGGGGCGGGGCGCATCTTCGCCTCCTCGACCAACGCCTTCATCAACACCGGCGACGGCCTGGGGATGGCCGCGCGCGCCGGCATTCCCCTCGAGGACCTGGAGTTCTGGCAGTTCCACCCGACGGGGGTGGCGGGCGCGGGCGTGCTGATCACCGAGGGCGTGCGCGGCGAGGGCGGGATCCTGCTGAACAGGGCGGGCGAGCGCTTCATGGAGCGCTACGCCCCGACGATGAAGGACCTCGCCTCGCGCGACGTGGTCTCGCGCGCGATGGCCACCGAGATCAAGGAGGGGCGCGGCGCCGGGCCCGAGGCCGACCACATCCTGCTCAAGCTCGACCACCTCGGCCCCGAGGTGATCGCCAAGCGCCTGCCGGGCATCCGCGAGATCGCGATCAAGTTCGCGAACGTGGACCCGGTGAAGGCGCCGATCCCGGTCGTGCCCACGGCGCACTACCAGATGGGGGGCATCCCGACCAACTACCGCGGCGAGGTGATCGTGCCGCTCGCGGGCGACGCCTCGGTCCCGGTCTTCGGCTTCTACGCCGCCGGCGAGTGCGGCTGCGCCTCGATCCACGGCGCGAACCGGCTGGGCACGAACTCGCTCACCGACCTGCTCGTGATGGGCAGGAGCGCCGGGGCCTCGATGGCCGCGTTCATCCGCGCCCACGGCGAGGCGCACCGCACGCTCCCGCGCGGGGCGGGCGAGCAGTCCCGCGCGCGCCTCGCGCGGCTCGACGCCGCCGCCTCCGGCGAGAGCGTGGCCGAGGTGCGCGCCGAGATCCAGCGGACGATGCAGGCCCACTGCGGGGTGTTCCGCTTCCCCGACCTGCTCGAGCAGGGCGTGGCGAAGATCCGCGCGCTCGGCGAGCGGGTGGCGAGGACCGCGATCGGCGACCGCTCGCGCGTCTTCAACACCGCGCGCATCGAGGCGCTCGAGCTCGACAACCTCTACGAGGTCGCGCGCGCGGCGATGGTCTCGGCCGAGGCGCGCCGGGAGTCGCGCGGCGCCCACGACCGCGCGGACTTCCACCGGCGCGACGACGCGAACTGGCTCAAGCACTCGCTCTGGTACCGCGAGGGCGACCGCCTCGAGTACAAGCCGGTGAACCTGAAGCCGCTCACCGTCGAGACCTTCGAACCCAAGGCCCGGGTCTACTGAGGCCGGGGCGCCACCGGCGAACGCCATGAGATTCCGCATCCAGCGCTACGACCCCGAGAAGGACGCGAAGCCGTACTTCCAGGACTACGACGTCGAGGTGCCGCCCTCGGACCGCATGCTCCTCGACGCCCTGGTGCGCATCAAGGCGATCGACGAGACGCTCACGATGCGCCGCTCCTGCCGCGAGGGCGTGTGCGGCTCCGACGCGATGAACGTGAACGGCCGCAACGTCCTCGCCTGCGTCACCAAGCTCGTCGAGCTCGCCGAGCCCGTGGTGATCCGGCCGCTGCCGGGGCTGCCGGTCGTGCGCGACCTCGTCGTCGACATGACGCAGTTCTTCGCGCAGTACCACTCGATCCGCCCCTACCTGGTGAACGACGAGGCCGCGCCCGAGAAGGAGCGCCTGCAGAGCCCCGCGGAGCGCGCCGAGCTCGACGGCCTCTACGAGTGCATCCTGTGCGCGTGCTGCTCGACATCGTGCCCGTCCTTCTGGTGGAACCCGGACAAGTTCGTGGGCCCCGCGGGGCTGCTGAACGCCTACCGCTTTATCGCCGACAGCCGCGACCGGGCGCTCAACGAGCGCCTCGACGACCTCGAGGACCCCTACCGGCTGTTCCGCTGCCACACGATCATGAATTGCGTCGACGTCTGCCCGAAGGGGCTCAACCCCACGCTCGCCATCGGCCGCATCAAGGAATTGATGGTGCGGCGGGCGGTCTGAGCCGGGAGGCAGGGCGCGGATGGACGAGCGGGTGGTCGAGCGACTGAGGTGGAGGAGCCGCCGCGGGCTCCTCGAGCTGGACCTGGTCCTGGAGCGGTTCTGGGGCCGGGGGCCGGCGATCGCCGAGGGGGAGGCCGCGACGCTGGCGCGGCTGCTCGAGATGCCCGACAACGACCTGCTCGACCTCGTGATGGGGCGGGCGGCGAGCCCCGATCCGGCGGTCCGGGCTCTGGTGGAGAGACTCAACGCCGCGTGAAGGCGCGCGGTCAACGCAATCGCAATGGCCGCCCCCGCGCGGCCGGGAGCCAGGACCATGGAAGCCAAAGGCAAGGCGACACTCACCTACGACGGCGGCAAGACCCTCGAGATGCCGGTCTACGGCGGCACCGTGGGACCGGACGTGGTCGACATCCGCGCGCTCTACGGCAAGACCGGGATGTTCACCTACGACCCGGGATTCCTCTCGACGGCGAGCTGCAGCTCGGCGATCACCTACATCGACGGCGACCAGGGGGTGCTGCTCTACCGCGGCTACCCGATCGAGCAGCTCGCCGAGCACTGCGACTTCCTCGAGGTCTGCTACCTGCTGCTGAAGGGGGAGCTGCCCAACCCCGCCCAGAAGGCGGATTTCGACCGCACCGTCACCCGCCACACGATGGTGCACGAGCAGCTCGCCCGCCTCTACCAGGGGTTCCGCCGCGACGCGCACCCGATGGCGGTGATGGTCGGCGTGGTGGGCGCGCTCGCCGCCTTCTACCACGACTCGCTCGACATCAACGATCCCGCGCACCGCGAGATCTCCGCGTTCCGGCTGATCGCCAAGCTCCCCACGATCGCGGCCATGGCCTACAAGTACAACACCGGCCAGCCCTTCATGTACCCGAAGAACAACCTCAGCTACTCGGCGAACTTCATGCGCATGATGTTCGGCATCCCGGCCGAGGAGTACGAGGTGAACGAGGTGCTCGTGCGCGCGCTCGACCGGATCCTCATCCTGCACGCCGACCACGAGCAGAACGCCTCGACCTCGACCGTGCGCCTCGCGGGCTCCTCGGGCGCGAACCCCTTCGCCTGCATCTCCTCGGGCATCGCCTGCCTGTGGGGGCCCGCCCACGGCGGGGCGAACGAGGCCGCGCTTTCCATGCTCACCGACATCCAGAGGAACGGCGGCGCGGAGAAGATCGGGGAGTTCATCGCCCGGGTGAAGGACAAGAACTCGAACGTGAAGCTCATGGGCTTCGGCCACCGCGTCTACAAGAACTACGACCCGCGGGCGAAGCTCATGCAGGCGACCTGCCGCGAGGTGCTCGACACGCTCGGCCTGCACAACGACCCGCTGTTCAAGCTCGCCATGGCCCTCGAGAAGATCGCCCTCGAGGACGAGTACTTCGTCTCGCGCAAGCTCTACCCGAACGTGGACTTCTACTCGGGCATCGTGCAGCGCGCGCTCGGCATCCCGGTGTCGATGTTCACCTGCATCTTCGCGCTCGCGCGCACCGTGGGCTGGATCGCGCAGTGGAACGAGATGATCTCGGACCCCGACCAGAAGATCGGCCGGCCGCGCCAGCTCTACCGCGGCGCCACGAAGCGCGACGTGGTCGCGCTCGCGCGCCGGGGCTGAGAGCGACGGAGGACCCCATGGCCGCGACCCTGAAGGACTTCCTGGCGAGCTCCCACCTCTACGGGGCGAACGCGCCCTTCGTCGAGGCGCTCTACGAGCGCTGGCTCGAGGACCCGGGGGCCGTGCCCGCCGAGTGGCGCGCGCAGTTCGAGGCCTGGCAGGGCGCGGGCGGGCGCGACGTCGCGCACGCGCCGGTGATCGACCGCTACGCCGCGCTCGCCAGGCAGGGCCCGCGGCCGGCGCCGGCTGCTGCCGCGGCCCCCGCCGCGGACGAAGAGAAGCAGATGAAGGTGCTGATGTTCATCCGCGCGCACCGCACCACGGGCTCGCACTACTCGCACCTCGATCCCCTGCGGCGCATGGACAAGAGCTCCGTGCCCGAGCTCGAGCTTTCCTACTACGGGCTGGGCGATGCGGACCTGGACACGGTCTTCTCCATGGGCTCGTTCGCCAACCGCCGCGAGCGCCGCACGCTGCGCGAGATCGTCGACATGGTCCGCAGCACCTACTGCGGCACGATCGGCGTGGAGTACATGTACCTCTCCTCGATGGAGGAGAAGCGCTGGATCCGCGAGCGCTTCGAGGGCACGCTCAGCACGCCGAAGGTGACGCCCGAGGAGAAGCGCTTCCTCCTCGAGCGCATCACCGCCTCCGAGACCCTCGAGCGCTACCTGCACACCCGCTACGTGGGGCAGAAGCGCTTCTCGGGCGAGGGCGGCGAGAGCCTCGTGCCGATCCTCGACATCGTCATCGAGGAGGGCGGCGCGCAGGGCCTCAAGGAAGTCGTGATCGGCATGGCCCACCGCGGGCGCCTGAGCGTGCTCGTCAACAACATGGGCAAGATCCCCGCGGAGCTCTTCACGGAGTTCGAGGGCAAGAAGGTGAGCGAGCTCTCCTCGGGCGACGTCAAGTACCACCAGGGCTTCTCCTCGGACATCCAGACGGCGGGGGGGACGGTGCACCTCACCCTCGCGTTCAACCCCTCGCACCTCGAGATCGTGAACCCCGTGGTCGAGGGCTCGGTGCGCGCGCGCCAGCACCGGCGCGGGGACCACTCGGGCGGCCAGGTGCTGCCGCTGCTCATCCACGGGGACGCCGCCTTCTCCGGCCAGGGCGTGGTGATGGAAACGCTCGCCCTCTCGCAGACGCGGGGCTACCGCACCGGCGGCACGATCCACGTGGTGGTGAACAACCAGATCGGCTTCACGACCTCGGACACGCGCGACTCGCGCTCCTCGCTCTACTGCACGGGGATCGCCAAGATGATCGAGGCGCCCGTCTTCCACGTGAACGGCGACGACGTCGAGGCGGTGGCGATGGTGGCGAGAATCGCGCTCGACTACCGCATGAAGTTCCGCAAGGACGTGGTGATCGACATGGTGTGCTTCCGGCGGCTCGGCCACAACGAGCAGGACGAGCCCTTCGTCACCCAGCCGCTCATGTACAAGAAGATCGCGCGCCACCCCGGCACGCGCAAGCTCTACGCCGACAAGCTCGAGAAGGAGGGCGTGATCGCCCCGGGCTTCGCCGACGAGCTGGTGACGAGCGTGCGCACCGCGCTCGACGCGGGCAAGCCCATCAACCCGAAGATCCTCTACGGGCTGAGGCCCGCGCTCGCCGTGGACTGGGCGCCGTACATGGGCGTCGAATGGCGCCGCGCGGCCGAGACCGCCGTGCCCGAGGCGAAGCTGAAGGAACTCGCCCGGCGCCTCACCGACATCCCCGGCAACTTCAAGCTCCACCCGAGCGTCGAGCGCCTGCTCGCCGCGCGCCGCGAGATGGGCGAAGGCCGCGCCGCGCTCGACTGGGGCATGGCCGAGAACCTCGCCTACGCGAGCCTGGTCGACGAGGGCCACCCGGTACGCCTGTCGGGGCAGGACAGCGGGCGGGGCACCTTCGCCCACCGCCACGCCGTGCTCCACGACCAGAACCGCGAGAAGTGGGACTCGGGCGTTTACCTGCCGCTGCAGCACATCCGCGAGGGCCAGGGCAATTTCCTCGTGATCGATTCCCTCCTGTCCGAGGAGGCGGTGCTCGGCTTCGAGTACGGCTACGCCACCGCGCACCCCTTCGAGCTCGTCATCTGGGAGGCGCAGTTCGGCGACTTCGCCAACGGCGCGCAGGTCGTGATCGACCAGTTCATCGCCTCGGGCGAGTCGAAGTGGGGGCGGCTGTGCGGGCTCACGATGTTCCTGCCCCACGGCTACGAGGGGCAGGGGCCGGAGCATTCCTCGGCGCGCCTCGAGCGCTACCTGCAGCTGTGCGCGGAGCACAACGTCCAGGTCTGCGTGCCCACGACCCCCGCGCAGCTCTTCCACATGCTGCGCCGCCAGGTGCTGCGCCCCATGAGGAAGCCCCTGATCGTGATGACGCCCAAGAGCCTGCTGCGCAAGAAGGAGGCGGGCTCGCCGCTTGCCGAGCTCGCCACGGGCGGCTTCCAGGTGGTGATCCCGGAGACCGAGAAGCTCGCCGCGAAGAAGGTGCGGCGCGTGATCTTCTGCACGGGCAAGGTCTACTACGACATCGCGGCCGAGCGCGCCCGGCGCGGGATCGACGACATCGCGATCGTGCGCATCGAGCAGCTCTATCCCTTCCCGCACGAGGAGTTCGCCGCGGTCATCGCGGCCTATGCGAACGCGAAGAGCGTGGTCTGGACGCAGGAGGAGCCGGGCAACCAGGGCGCCTGGCACCGCATCCAGCACTACCTCGTGCGGCACATGCGGCCCGACCAGAAACTCTCGTATGCCGGGCGCGCCTCCTCGGCCTCGCCCGCCGTGGGCTACCTGCAGCTGCACAACGAGCAGCAGAAGGCGCTCGTCGAGGCCGCCCTCACCTGGGAGGCGGCGGCCCCCAACATGGAAGCGGCCTGAGAGGCCGCGGCCGCGAGAACGACAAGGAACCGCGATGCAGATCGAAGTGAAGGTGCCGCAGCTCTCGGAGTCGGTGTCGGAGGCGACACTGGTGGCCTGGCACAAGAAGGTGGGCGAGGCCGTCCGGCGCGACGAGAACCTCATCGACGTGGAGACCGACAAGGTGGTGCTGGAGCTCCCGGCGCCCGCCGACGGCGTGCTCGCCGCGATCGCCAAGGGCGACGGGGAGTCGGTCACGAGCGGCGAGGTGATCGCGACGATCGACACCGCGGCCAAGCCCTCGGCCGTCGCGGCGAGCGCGCCGGCCGCGGCTCCGGCCCCGGCCCCCTCGCGGGAGGCCGCGCCCGCCGCCGCCTCGCCCGCGGCGCGCAAGATCGCCGCCGAGCAGGGCGTGGACACGGCGAAGCTCGCCGGCAGCGGGCGCGACGGCCGGGTGACGAAGGCCGACGTCGTCGCCGCCGCCGCAGCCCCCGCTCCCGCGCCCGCGGCGCGCCCCGCCGCGGCGCCCCCGGTTCCCTCGGGCGCGCGCGCCGAGAGCCGCGTGCCGATGTCGCGGCTGCGCGCGCGCATCGCCGAGCGCCTGGTCCAGTCGCAGTCGACCGCCGCCATCCTCACGACGTTCAACGAAGTGAACATGGCCCCGGTCATCGAGATCCGCAACCGCCACAAGGAGCGCTTCGAGAAGGAGCACGGCGTGAAGCTCGGCTTCATGTCCTTCTTCGTGAAGGCGGCGGTGCACGCGCTGCGCAAGTTCCCGGTGGTCAACGCCTCGATCGACGGCAACGACATCGTCTACCACGGCTACTACGACATCGGCATCGCGGTGGGCAGCGAGCGCGGCCTCCTGGTCCCGATCCTGCGCGACGCCGACCGCCTGTCGATCGCCCAGATCGAGCTCGCGATCGCGGACTTCGGCCGTCGCGCGAAGGACGGAAAGATCGCGATCGAGGAGCTCGCGGGCGGGACCTTCTCGATTTCCAACGGCGGGATCTTCGGCTCGATGCTCTCCACGCCGATCATCAACCCGCCGCAGAGCGCGATCCTCGGCATCCACGCCACGAAGGACCGGGCCGTGGTCGAGAACGGGCAGGTGGTCGTGCGCCCGATGAACTACCTGGCGCTCTCCTACGACCACCGGATCATCGACGGGCGCGAGGCCGTGCTCTCGCTCGTCGCGATGAAGGAGGCGCTCGAGGACCCGACGCGCCTTCTCCTCGACCTCTAGGGCGGGCGGCTTGGCGCGCAGCCGCAAGTGGAAGCCGGCCGCGATCGCCCGCCGGGCGTTCTTCTTCGTCGCCGGGTCGCTGCTCGTCGGCTTCCTCACGGTCTACATCGAGTCGCTGCTCGGGCTCTACCTGCCGCGGCACTTCTCGGTGTCGCTCGCCGTGGGCGCGGCGGTCGCGGCCACGTTCTGGCTGCTCGGCTTCCTGAAGCACCCCCCGATCCTGCTGAAGAACGTGCACCCGCTCGCCGCGGGGCTGTGCGCTGGGCTCGGGGTCCACATCGCGAGATTCTGGTTACGCTGAGGGGCCGCGCCACGGCGCGGGCCCGCCAACGGGAGTCCTAAAGGCATGTCGCAGGCATTCGACGTCGTCGTCATCGGGGCGGGGCCCGGCGGTTACATCGCCGCGGTGCGCGCCGCGCAGCTGGGCCTTCGCACCGCGTGCGTCGAGGGGTGGAGGAACGCCGCGGGGGAACTCGCGCTCGGGGGTACCTGCCTCAACGTGGGCTGCATCCCCTCGAAGGCGCTGCTCGCCTCCTCGGAAGCCTACGAGAAGGCGAGCCGCCACCTCGACGAGCACGGCATCTCGGTCACCGGCGTGAAGGCGGACATCGCGAAGATGCAGTCGCGCAAGGAGGCGATCGTCGCGAAGATGACGAAGGGGGTGGAGTTCCTCTTCAAGAAGAACAAGATCGCCTGGCTCCAGGGCTTCGGCAAGCTCGTCTCGGCGGGCGAGAGCTACGCGATCGAGGTCGCCAACGGGGAGAGGAAGGAGACGGTGAGCGCGAGGCACGTGATCGTCGCCACCGGCTCGAAGGCGCGGCACCTGCCCGGCGTCTCCGTCGACAACGTGACGATCTGCGACAACGAGGGCGCGCTCGCCCTGGGCGCGGTCCCCCGGCGCCTCGGGGTCATCGGCGCGGGCGTGATCGGCCTGGAGCTCGGCAGCGTCTGGCGGCGCCTGGGCTCGGAGGTGACGATCCTCGAGGCGCTGCCGGTGTTCCTCGGCGCGTGCGACGAGGCGGTGCAGAAGGAGGCGTGGAAGACCTTCACCAGGGGCCAGGGTCTCGCGATCAAGCTCGGGGTGAGGATCGAGAAGGTCGCCACCCGCAAGAACGGCGTCGTGGTCGACTACACCGACGACAAGGGCCTCGCGCAGAAGCTCGAATGCGACCGGCTCGTCGTCTCCGTGGGCCGCGTGCCCAACACCGACGGCCTGGGCGCCCCGAACGTGGGCCTGCGGGTCGACGATCGGGGCTTCGTCGAGGTCGATTCGCACTGCCGGACGAACCTCCCCAACGTCTACGCCATCGGCGACGTGGTGCGCGGCCCCATGCTCGCGCACAAGGCCGAGGACGAGGGCGTGATGGTCGCCGAGCTCATCGCCGGCCAGAAGCCGCACATCGACTACGAGTGCATCCCCTGGATCATCTACACCTCGCCCGAGATCGCCTGGGTCGGCAAGACCGAGGCGCAGGCGAAGGCCGCGGGGATCGCCGTGCGCACGGGGCAGTTCCCGTTCTCGATCAACGGCCGGGCCCTGGGCACGGGGGATTCGGCCGGGTTCGTGAAGATCGTCGCCGACGCCGCCACCGACCGGGTGCTCGGCATGCACGTGATCCACGCCCACGCCTCCGAGCTCATCCAGGAGGGCGTGACGACCATGGAGTTCGCGGGCTCGGCCGAGGACATCGCGCGCATCTGCCACGGCCACCCGACGCTCTCGGAGGTCGTGCGCGAGGCGGCGCTCGCGGTGGCGAAGCGCTCGCTCAACGCCTAGGCCCCGCGGCGGCGTCGAGGCCCCTGCCCGCATGACAACCGATCCCGCACGGCTCGCCGACGCGCTCGCCGAGGCGGCCCGGGACGAGGAGGGCGACCCGACGCGCTACTCGGGGCCGCTCGAGTGGTACTGGCACTTCAGCCAGCGCGGCGACTTCGAGAGCGACCGCGACCAGCTGCGCGTGATCGAGCGCCTCGAGCGGCTCTTCGGCGAGCTCGAGGAATACCGGCAGTACCGCGCGGGCACGATCAACCGGCTGGTGACCAACCTCGGGGCTGGCCGCAAGCCCCCGCGGGGGATCTACATCTGGGGCGGGGTGGGGCGCGGCAAGTCGCTCATGATGGACGCCTTCTACAAGGTGAGCCGCCATCGCCGCAAGCGGCGCGTGCACTTCCACGAGTTCATGCGCGAGGTGCACGCGCACCTGCGCGCCCTCGAAGGCACCGAGGATCCCCTCGAGCCCATCGCCGCCGACGTCGCGAGGACGCTGCGGCTGCTGTGCTTCGACGAGTTCCACGTGAGCGACATCGCCGACGCCATGATCCTCGGCCGCCTGCTGGAGCTGCTGATCGCCAAGGGCGTGGTGCTCGTGATGACCTCGAACTACCCCCCCTCGGGCCTCTACCCCGACGGGCTGCAGCGCGCGCGGTTCCTGCCGGCGATCGCGATCCTCGAGCGCGAGCTCGACGTGCTCGAGCTCGGGGGCCGCACGGACCACCGCCGGCGGCTGCTCGAGGCGCTCAAGGTCTACCACGTGCCCGCGGGAGCGGCGGCCGATGCCGAGCTCGCGCGCTTCTTCGAGGCGATGACCAAGGCGGGATTCGCCGAGGACGGCGCGATCGAGGTGGGGGGGCGATCGCTCGCCTTCCGCCGCCGCGCGAAGGGTGTGGTCTGGTTCGACTTCGCGGAGCTCTGCGAGAGGCCGCGCTCGCAGCTCGACTACCTCGAGATCGCGGGCGCCTACCACACGGTGCTCGTCTCGGGCGTGCCGCGGCTGCGCGCCGAGGCAAGCGACGTGGTGCGCCGCTTCACCTGGCTCGTGGACGTCCTCTACGACCAGGGCGTGCGCCTCGCCCTGTCCGCGGACTCGGAGCCCGAGGACCTGCTCGAGGCCGCGGACGGCGCCGCCGGCGCCTCGCGCGCGGTGGCCGCGGAGTTCGCGCGCACCGCGAGCCGCCTGCGCGAGATGCGTTCGCGCGACTACTTCGCCCGCAAGCATGCCTCGGCCGAGCGCCCGCAGGTCCTCAACCTTCCCTCCCGCTGATTCCCGGAGTCCCCCATGTTCAAGGCCATCCACCTCACCCAGCCCGACGGCGGCTTCGAGGCGCGCGTCGCCGACCTCGACGAGAAGGACCTGCCCGAGGGCGACGTGACGCTGCGCGTCGAGTACTCGACCGTCAACTTCAAGGACGCGCTCGCGATCACCAACCGCTCGCCGATCGTGCGCCGCTGGCCGATGGTGGCCGGCATCGACGGCGCCGGGGTGGTCGAGGCGAGCGCGCACCCGGACTGGAAGCCGGGCGACCGGGCCATCCTCACGGGCTGGGGCGTGGGCGAGTCCCACTGGGGCTGCCTCGCGCAGAAGGCGCGGCTCCGGGGCGAGTGGCTGGTGAAGCCGCCCGAGGGACTCACGACGCGCCAGGCGATGGCGATCGGCACCGCCGGCTTCACCGCCATGCTCTGCGTGCTCGCCCTCGAGCGCCACGGCGTGAAGCCGCCGTCGGGCGAGGTGCTCGTCACCGGGGCGGCGGGCGGGGTGGGCAGCATCGCGGTCGCGATCCTCGCGAAGCTCGGCTACCGCGTCTCGGCCTCCACGGGCCGGACGGCCGAGGCCGCCTACCTCACGGGGCTGGGCGCGGCCGAGGTGATCGACCGCGCGACGCTCTCCCAGCCCGGCAAGCCCCTGCAGAAGGAGCGTTGGGCGGGCGTGGTGGACGCCGTCGGCAGCCACACGCTCGCCAATGCCTGCGCGCAGACCCGCGCCAACGGCACCGTGGCCGCCTGCGGCCTCGCCCAGGGCATGGACTTCCCGGTCACGGTCGCGCCCTTCATCCTGCGCGGCGTGACCCTCGCGGGCGTGAACTCGGTGCTCGTGCCGCTCGCGGAGCGCCGCGAGGCGTGGCGGCGGCTCGCGCTCGACCTCGATCCCGCGAAGCTCGCCGCGATGAGCTCGGAGATCGGGCTCGCCGAGGCCCTCGCGATCGCCCCCGAGGTCCTCGCGGGACGGGTGCGCGGACGGCTCGTGGTCGACGTGAACCGCTGATCCCGCGCGGGGATTGTTGTCGCGCGGACACGGGGGCCCCGACCACGGCGCGGTTGAGCGGCGTCAAATGCCGCCGGGGGGCGGCGCGTAACCTTGGGACGGACCGCGCGAGACCCGGGGACAAGGGGAGGAGAGCATGGCGACCTACAAGGAATTCCACGAGCGTTCGATCCGCGACCCCGAGGGCTTCTGGGGCGAGCAGGCGCGGCTCATCGACTGGCAACGGCCCTACGACAAGGTCCTCGAATACCGGCGCCCCCCGTTCCGCGACTGGTTCCGGGGCGGTCTCACGAACCTCTGCCACAACGCGGTCGACCGCCACCTCGCCGCGCGCGGCGGCCAGAAGGCCCTGGTGTGGATCTCCACGGAGGTGAACGAGGAGCGCAGCTGGACCTACGCGGAGCTCGCCGACGAGGTGAACCGCTTCGCCGCGATCCTCGTCTCGCTCGGCGTGGGCAAGGGCGACCGCGTCCTCATCTACATGCCGATGGTGCCCGAGGCGGTCTTCGCGATGCTCGCCACCGTGAGGATCGGCGCGATCCACTCCGTGGTCTTCGGCGGGTTCGCCGCCGCGAGCCTCGCGGCGCGCATCGACGACGCGGCGCCCAAGGTCATGATCACCTCGGACGCGGGCTCGCGAGGCGGGAAGGCGATCGCCCTGAAGCCGCTCGTCGACGAGTCGATCCGCCTGTCGAAGTCCCCGCCCGCGAAGGTCGTGATCGTCGACCGCGGGCTCGACCGGTCCATGGCGCGGGTCGCGGGCCGCGACCTCGACTACGCGGAGCTCCGCGCGAAGCACGCGGGGGCGAAGGTCCCGGTGAACTGGCTGGAGTCGAACGAGCCGTCCTACATCCTCTACACCAGCGGGACGACGGGCCGGCCCAAGGGCGTGCAGCGCGACACCGGCGGCTACGCCGTGGCGCTCGCCGCCTCGATGAAGCACATCTTCTGCTCGCAGCCCGGAGAGGCCTACTTCTCGACTTCCGACATCGGCTGGGTCGTGGGGCACTCCTACATCGTCTACGCCCCGCTCATCAACGGCTCGACGACGATCATGTTCGAGGGTCTGCCCATCCGGCCCGATCCCGGCATCTGGTGGAAGATCGTCGCCGACTACCGCGTCACCTCGATGTTCTCCTCGCCCACCGCGATCCGGGTGCTCAAGAAGCAGGACCCGGCCTACATGTCGAAATACGACGTGAAGGGCCTGAAGTACCTGTTCCTCGCCGGCGAGCCCCTCGACGAGCCCACGGCGCGCTGGGTGTCCGAGCACCTCGGCTCCGCCATCGTCGACAACTACTGGCAGACGGAGACGGGCTGGCCGATCCTCACGGCCTGTCCGGGCGTGGAGGACACGCCGCGCAAGTTCGGCTCGCCCTCGTTCCCCGCCTACGGCTACCAGGTGAAGCTGAAGGACGAGGTCACGGGCAAGGAGTGCGGCCCGGACGAGAAGGGCGTGCTGTGCATCGTGCCGCCCCTGCCGCCGGGGGCGATGACGACCGTCTGGGGCGACGACGAGCGCTACGTGAAGACCTATTACGGCTCGTTCCGGGACGAGATGGTCTACACGACCTTCGACTGGGCGACCCGCGACAAGGACGGCTACTACTTCGTGCTCGGGCGCACCGACGACGTGATCAACGTCGCGGGCCACCGGCTGGGCACGCGCGAGATCGAGGAGGCGGTCCAGGCGCATGCGGGCATCGCCGAGGTGGCGGTGGTCGGCGTGGCCGACGCCCTCAAGGGACAGGTCCCGATCGCCTTCGCGGTGGCCAAGGACGCGTCGAAGGCCGCCTCGAAGGAGCTCGCCGCGGCCTTCGAGAAGGAAATCATGGCGACGGTGGACCGGGAGCTGGGCGCGATCGCGCGGCCCTCGCGCGTGCATTTCGTGACGCTGCTGCCCAAGACCCGCTCCGGCAAGCTCCTGCGCCGCTCGATCCAGGCGCTTTGCGAGGGCCGCGACCCGGGCGACCTCACCACCATCGAGGACCCGGGCGCGCTCGAGCAGATCCGCGCGGCGCTGCGCGGGTAGGGGGCGGAAACGGGAAGCCCGCCTCGGCGGCGGGCTCCTCGCCGGCGGGGCCGGGGTCTACTTCGGGCAGGGCCCGAGGTAGCGCCCGGTCATCGTGCTGTTCGAGGTCATCGGCTTCCCGCCCTGGTCCATGGCCATGCGCTGCTTGATGACGAAGCCGTTGTCCTTCAGCGTCATGTCGGAGTCGACGGTCATCTTCGGGTCCTTGGTGCACTCCATGCGCCAGGACGCGCCGCTCGCAGTCATCTTCATGTTCTTGATGGCGCAGCCTTCGGGCATCTTGCCGTCCTTCTGCGAGAACCCGCCCTTTTCCACGTCCTGGGCGGTCACGCAGTGATTGAAGGTGAAGGGCGGCAGGCTCATGCCCGCGGGCATCCCGGGGGGCGCCTCCATCTGCATCTGGTACTGCCAGTTGCCCTCGCGAATCTTGCCCTTGAACCCCGCGAAGGGGTTGTCCTGGGCGAGCGCGGGCAGGGCGAAGGCGGCGAGGAGGGCGGCGGCGGTGAGGGATCTCTTCATGATCGGTCGGTTCCGGCGGGGGAAATGCGGCGAAGGATAACATTTCGCGCCCGGGCGCCGGCCGCCGCGCGGCGCCTGCGGATAAAATGACGCGATGGCGCGCCCCCTCGAGCTGCCCTACGACGAGACGACGCGCTGCGCCGAGCGCCACGCGTGGTTCGAGACGCTGCGTCCCCTCGGCTGGGCGGTGTTCCTCGACAGCGGCGATCCCGAGCGCACGGCCGGGCGCTACGACATCCTGGCAGCCGGCCCCGTGGCGCGGCTCGTCGCCTCCGGCGGCGCGGTCACGATCGAGGATGGGCGCGGACGGCGCGCCGCCGGCCCCGGGGCGTTCGCGGGCGTGCGCGAGCTCCTCGGATCCGCGCGCGGCGCGGCCGGCGGCTGGCCCCTCGCCGGCGGGGCGATCGGCTACTTCGGCTACGAGCTGGGGCGCGAGGCCGCGGGGCTCGCGGGCGCGAAGGCCGGCACCGCGCCCCTGCTGCCCGAGGCCGCCGTCGGGCTCTACGCCTGGACGATCGTCGTCGATCACCGGGAGCGGCGCGCGGCGATCACCTCCCTCGACGCGTTCTCCGACTCCGAGGCCGAGGCCCTCGCCCGGCGCCTGCGCGAGGCGCCGGCACCGCGCGAGCCCTTCCGGATCCTCGGCGAGATCGCTTCCAGCCTCGAGCGCGAGGACTACCTTCCGCGAGCGGCGCGGGTCATCGACTACATCCGCGCGGGCGACTGCTACCAGGCGAACCTCACCCGGGAATTCCGCGTGCCGTGCGCGGGCGACCCCTGGGAGCTCTACCGCCACCTCCACGACACCAACCCCGCGCCCATGGGCGCCTTCCTGGACTACCCCTTCGGGTCGGTGCTCTCGAGCTCGCCCGAGCGCTTCGTCACCGTCGAGGGGCGCTCGGCGCTCACGCGCCCGATCAAGGGGACGCGGCGCCGGCGCGCGGACCCGGCCGACGACGCGCGCGCTCGCTCGGAGCTCCTCGCCTCCGCCAAGGACCGGGCCGAGAACGTGATGATCGTCGACCTCATGCGCAACGACTTCGGCCGCGTGTGCGAGCCCGGCTCCGTCGCCGCCCCGGCGATCTGCGCGCTCGAGAGCTTCGCGACGGTGCACCACCTCGTGAGCACCGTCACCGGGCGCCTCGCGCCGGGCCGCGACGCGCTCGACCTCCTCGAGGCGTGCTTTCCCGGCGGCTCGATCACGGGCGCGCCCAAGCGCCGCGCGATGCAGGTCATCGACGAGCTCGAGCCCCACCGCCGCGAGGTCTATTGCGGGGCCATCGGCTACCTGGGCGCCGAAGGGCGCCTCGACATGAGCATCCCGATCCGCACGACGGTGTGCTCGGAGGGGGAGCTGCGCTTCTACGCGGGCGGCGGCATCGTCGCCGATTCCTCGCCCGAGGCGGAGTTCGAGGAAACCGAGGTGAAGATCGCGGCGATCCGGCGCGCGCTGCAGCGCTTCGCCGCGCCCGCCGCGCCGAATGCGGAGAAGGCGCAGCTCCGGAAGGGTTTTCTCGCCCGGCGCGACGCGCTCTTCGCGCACGGCTCGGGCGGGTTCACCGCGATCGTCACGGCGCGCCTGCGCGAACTGCCCGAGTACCGGGCCGCGCGCGCCGTGCTCCTCACGCTCAGCTTCGGCACCGAGTGGGACACGCGCCCCTTCGCCGAGGCGGTGCTCGCCGACGGCAAGCGCCTGGTCCTGCCGCGCGTGGTCCGCAAGCCCCGCTCGCTCGAGCTGCATGCCGTGCGCGACCTCGGCGCGGACCTCGCGCCGGGCGTCTGGGGCATCGAGGAGCCCGACCCCGCGCGCTGCGAGCGCGTCGCCCTCGACGAGCTGCAATTCGCCCTGGTGCCCGCCGTCGCGTGCGACCGCGGGGGCTGCCGCCTGGGCTACGGCGCGGGCTACTTCGACCGCCTGCTCGCGGGCGCGGGCGAGGCCCTCTTCACCGTGGTGGCGCTGCCGGGCGCGCTCGTCGTCGATCGCCTGCCGCGCGAACCCCACGACGTCGCCGTGCGCGCCGTGATGACCGAGAACGAAATCCTGAGGATCCGGAAACCCGAGCCATGAGCGCCACCCTCATCGATGGCAAGGCCATCGCCCAGCAGTTCCGCGCCGAGTGCGCGATCCGCGTCGAGCGCCTGAAGGAGGCCGGCGTGGTGCCCGGCCTCGCGGTCGTGATCGTCGGAGAGGACGCCGCGAGCAAGGTCTACGTGCGCAACAAGGCGCTCGCCTGCGAGGCGATCGGCATGCATTCCGAGGTGCACGCGCTGCCGGCGGACACGACCCAGCGCCAGCTCGTCGAGTTCCTCGCGAGCCTCAACGCGAACGGCGCGATCCACGGGATCCTCGTGCAGCTGCCGCTTCCGCGGCACCTGGAGGCGCGCACCGTGATCGAGGCGATCGACCCGGCGAAGGACGTCGACGGCTTCCATTACCGGAACGTGGGCGCCCTGGTCACCGGCGGCGAGGGATTCTTCCCCTGCACGCCGTGGGGCGTCATGAAGATGCTCGAGCACGAGTCGATCCCGGTCGAGGGCCGGCACGCGGTGGTCGTGGGCCGCTCGACCATCGTCGGAAAGCCCATGGCGCTGATGCTGCTCAATGCCGGCGCGACGGTGACGATCTGCCACTCGAAGACGCGCGACCTGGGCGAGATGACGCGCCAGGCCGACATCCTCGTGGCCGCGGTGGGCAAGGCGCGCATGATCGGCGCGGGGATGGTTCGCGCGGGCGCCGCGGTGATCGACGTGGGGATCAACCGGCTCGCCGACGGCCGGCTCTGCGGGGACGTGGATTTCGAGCCCGTGCGCGCGATCGCCTCGCACATCACGCCGGTGCCCGGCGGCGTCGGGCCGATGACGATCGCGATGCTGCTCGGCAACACGGTCCGCTCCGCCGAGGCGAAGGCGGGGGTGGGCGGCCGGGGGGCGGACACGCGCATCGCCTGAGGTTAGGATAGCGAAGCCCCGCGCCGCCCGACCCGCGCACCGCCATGCCCAATCCCTACGAGCAGGACCTCGACAAGAACGCGGCCAACCACACCGCGCTCACCCCCGTTTCCTTCCTCGCGAAGGCGGCCTACGTCTTCCCGGAACGCTGCGCGGTGATCCACGGGGCGCTGCGCCGCAGCTGGCGCGAGGTCTACGGGCGCTGCCGGCGCCTCGCCTCCGCCCTCGAGCGCCGGGGCATCGGGCGCGGCGACACGGTCGCGACGATGCTGCCCAACGTACCGGCGATGGTCGAGCTGCACTTCGGCCCGGCGATGATCGGCGCGGTGCTCAACACGCTCAACACGCGGCTCGACGCCGAGGCGATCGCCTTCATGCTCGACCACGGCGAGGCGAAGGTGCTCTTCACCGACCGGGAATTCTCGCCCACCGTCGCGGCGGCGCTCGCGCGGTGCAAGTCGAGGCCCCTGGTCGTCGACGTGGACGACGCGCTCTTCGCCGGCGGGGAGGCGCTCGGCGCCATCGAGTACGAGGCCCTGCTCGCCGAGGGCGACCCGGAGTTCGCGTGGCGCCACCCGCCCGACGAGTGGGACGCGATCTCGCTCAACTACACCTCGGGCACCACCGGCAACCCCAAGGGCGTGGTCTACCACTATCGCGGCGCGTACCTCAACGCGATCAACAACATCCTCGACTGGTCGATGCCCAAGCACGCCGTCTACCTGTGGACGCTGCCGATGTTCCACTGCAACGGCTGGTGCTTCAACTGGACGATGGCGGCCGCCGCGGGCACGAACGTGTGCCTGCGCCGGGTGGAGGCGAAGCCGGTGCTCGAGCTGATCCGCGATCACAAGGTGACGCACTACTGCGGAGCGCCGATCGTGCACTCGATGCTGCTCAACGCGCCGGCGGAGTGGCGCTCGGGCATCGACCACGAAGTCCACTGCCTGGTCGCGGCCGCCCCGCCGCCCGCGGCGGTGATCGAGGGCATGGGGCGCATCGGGTTCGACATCACCCACGTCTACGGCCTCACGGAGACCTACGGGCCCGCGGCGGTCTGCGCGAAGCACCCGGAATGGAGCGCGCTCCCCCTGGAGGAGCAGGTGCGCAGGAACGGCCGGCAGGGCGTGGCCTACCTCCTCGAGGAGGGCATGACCGTGCTCGACCCGCACACGCTCGCGCCCGTGCCCTGGGACGGCGAGACCATGGGCGAGATCATGTTCCGCGGCAACATCACGATGAAGGGCTACCTCAAGAACCCGAAGGCGAGCGAGGAAGCCTTCCGGGGCGGATGGTTCCACTCGGGCGACCTCGCCGTGATGCAGCCCGACGGCTACGTGAAGATCAAGGACCGCTCGAAGGACGTCATCATCTCCGGGGGCGAGAACATCTCCTCCCAGGAGGTCGAGGACGTGCTCTTCGGCCACCCCGCGGTGATGCTCGCCGCGGTGGTCGCGCAGCCCGACCCGAAATGGGGCGAGACGCCCTGCGCCTTCATCGAGCTGAAGGAAGGCGCCTCGGCCTCCGCCGAGGAGATCATCGAGTTCTGCCGCGCGCGCATGGCGCGCTTCAAGGCGCCCAAGACCGTGGTCTTCGGCGCGCTGCCGAAGACCTCGACGGGCAAGATCCAGAAGTACCTCCTGCGCGAGCGCGCGAAGAGCACGCAGGCGATCGAATGAGCGGGGCCGCGATGCGCGAAGGCTCGCTCCTGTGCCTCGATCCCCACGGCTTCCACCGCATGCGCTACGTCGAGTGGGGCTCGGAGGACAACCCGCGCGTGCTCGTGTGCGTGCACGGCCTCACGCGCAACGCCCGCGATTTCGACACCCTCGCGGGCGAGCTCGCCGCCGACTACCGGGTCGTGTGCCCCGACATCGTGGGCCGGGGGCGCAGCGGATGGCTGCGCGCGAAGGGCGACTACGGCTACCCGGTCTACCTCTCGGATCTCGCCGCGCTCCTCGCGAAACTCGGCGCCGAGGAGGTGGACTGGGTCGGCACCTCGATGGGAGGGCTGCTCGGCATGATCCTCGCCTCGCTGCCCGGCACGCCCGTGCGCAAGCTCGTGCTGAACGACGTGGGGGCGGTGATCCCGAAGGCCGCGCTCGAGCGCATCAAGCAGTACGTCGGCCTCGACCCGCGATTCGACAGCCTCGAGGCGCTGGAGGCGGCCATGCGTGCCGTGAGCCCCTTCGGCGAGCTCACGGACGCCCAGTGGCGCCACCTCGCGCTGCACGCCGCGCGGCAGGGCGACGACGGGGGCTGGCGCTTCCGCTACGACCCGGGGATCGCCGAGCCCTTCCGCGACACCGAAGTCGCCGACGTCGACATGCGCCCCGTGTGGAATGCGGTGCGCGGCCCCGTGCTGGTGATCCGTGGCGAGCATTCCGACCTGCTCCTGCCCGGCACGCTCGCCGAGATGCTGCGCCGTCCCGGCACCGAGTCCGTCGAGGTTCCCCGCACGGGGCATGCCCCGATGCTCCTCGACGCGGCCCAGGTCGCGCCCATCCGGCGCTTCCTGCTCGGCTGAGCCCCGTGGCGCGAGCGGCGGGCGGCTACGACGCGCTGATCGTCGGCGCGGGGCACAACGGGCTGGTGTGCGCCGCCTACCTCGCCGCGGCGAAGCTGCGCGTGTGCGTCCTCGAGCGCCGGGCGGTCGCCGGGGGGGCCGCCGTCACGGAGGAGTTCCACCCGGGGTTCCGCAACTCGGCGGCCGCCTACACGGTGAGCCTGCTCCACCCGAAGGTGATCCGGGAGCTCCGGCTCGCCGAGCGCGGACTGCGCATCGTCGAGCGGCCCTTCGGGAATTTCCTGCCGCTCGGCGGGGGCGAGGCCATCCGTGTCGGCGGGGGGCTCGAGGCCACGCAACGCGAGGTGGCCCGGTTCTCGGCGCGCGATGCCGCGCGGCTGCCCGCGTACTACGGGCGCCTCGAGCGCGTCGCCGACGTGCTCCGCGCGACCCTTCTCGCCACGCCCCCCAACGCGGGCGGCGGCCTCGGCGACCTCTTCCGCGCCTGGACGCTCGGGCGGCGCCTGAACGCGCTTGCCCCCGAAGCACAGCGCGATGCCCTGGAGCTCTTCACGATGGCCGCCGGGGACTGGCTCGATCGCTGGTTCGAGTCGGAGCCCATCAAGGCCTGCTTCGGATTCGACTCCGTGGTCGGCAACTTCGCGAGCCCCTATACGCCGGGCACAGCCTACGTCCTCCTTCACCACGTCTTCGGCGAGGTGAACGGCAAGAAGGGGATCTGGGGGCATGCGCTCGGGGGCATGGGCGCCATCGCCGCGGCGCTGCGCACCGAGGCCGAGGCGAGGGGCGTGGAGATCCGGACCGGAGCCGCCGTGGCGCGCATCCTCGTCCGGGACGGGCGCGTGGCCGGCGTGGCCCTCGAGGACGGCCGCGAGATCCGCGCCCCGCGGGTCGTCGCCAACGCGAACCCGCGGCTGCTTCCGGGGCTCCTCGCGGACGTGCCCGGCGACTGGCGCGAGGCCTTCGGGGCGATCGCCTGCGAGTCGGCGACCTTCCGGATGAACGTCGCGCTCTCCGAGCTGCCCGATTTCCGTTGCGCGCCCGGCACCGCGGCGCAGCCCCACCACCAGTCGGGCATCGTCCTCGCCCCCTCGCTCGACTACATGGATCGGGCGCACACCTCGGCCCGCAGCCGGGGCTGGTCGGAGGAGCCGATCGTCGAGATGCTGATCCCGAGCACCGTGGATGACTCGCTCGCGCCTCCCGGGCGCCACGTCGCGAGCCTCTTCTGCCAGCATTTCCGCTACCGCCTGCCCGGGGGGCGCGACTGGGACCGCGAGCGCGAGCTCGCCGCCGACGCCGTCGTCGACCTCGTGGACCGCCACGCGCCGAACTTCCGCCGCTCGATCATCGCCCGGCGCATCCTCTCGCCCCTCGACCTCGAGCGCGAGTTCGGGCTCGTCGGCGGCGACATCTTCCACGGCAAGCTCGCGCTGAACCAGCTCTTCAGCGCCCGCCCCGTCCTGGGGCATGCGGACTACCGGATGCCGGTCGCGGGCCTCTACCTGTGCGGCTCGGGCGCCCATCCGGGCGGGGGCGTGACGGGAGTGCCGGGCCACAACGCCGCCCGGGAGATCCTGCGCGACGCCCGCCGGCTGCGCTCCCCCCGCCCGCGCACGGGCTGAACCCCGGCGGTTTGCCGGATTTTCCGCAGGTCCAGGGCCGCAAACGCGGTCGAGCGCATCCACCGCGGGCCGCTACCGTATCGGTCCAAGCGGGAAGGGATGCGCCCCGGCGCTCGCCCCGAAACCGCGTCACGGGGAGATGGCCATGGAAAACCCGAAGCTTGCGATCGCGGCGACCCTCCTGGCGACGGCATTCGCCAGCGCGGCCGCGTGGGTCTGGTGGATGCCGCAGTCGAGCGGCGAGGTGCTGATCGCGCCTGCGCGCAGTTCGGCGAGCTAGTCCGCGATTGCCGCCATCGCGCAGACGGTCACGTCACGGTCATCCATGGCGTTCAGGATCACCAGCGGGGCGGGCGCTTCTGCAGGAAGGCGTCGACGCCCTCGCGGGCCGCTTCACCCGCCATGCTGCAGGCGATCGTGCGCGAGGCGTCCTCGTAGGCTTCCCTCATTCCCGCCTCGAGCTGGCGATAGAAGAGCGCCTTGCCGGCGGCGAGCTCCTCGCGCGGCTTCGCGAGCAGGCTGTTGGCGAGCTCGCGCGTGGTCTCGGCGAGCCGCCCCGAGGGGGAGATCCGGTTGACGAGCCCCCAATCGAGGGCGGTCGCAGCGTCGATGAAATCGCCCGTGAACAGCATCTCCACGGCGCGCTTCCTCGCGATGGAGCGCGAAAGCGCGACCGCGGGGGTCGAGCAGAAGAGGCCGAGGTTGATCCCGGAGGTCGCGAAGCGGGCGTCCTCGGAGGCCACGGCGAGGTCGCACTGGGCGACGAGCTGGCAGCCGGCCGCCGTGGCGATGCCGTTCACGGCGGCGATCACCGGCTGGGGCAGCCGCGAGAGCTTCTGCATCATCTCGCTGCAGCTCGCGAAAAGCGCCTCGACCTCGGCGTGGGAGGCGAGGGAGCGCATCTCCTTGAGGTCGTGCCCCGCGCAGAAGGCGGGCCCTGCGCCGGTGATCACCACCACCCGGACGGAGGCGTCGCCGGCGATCGCGTCGAGCGCGGCGTGCAGCTGCGCAAGGAGCGCCGCGGACAGGGCGTTGTACTGGCGGGGTCGGTTGAGCGTGAGCGTGGCCACCCCATCGTGGTCGGCTCTGGAAAGGACCGGCTCGCCGGAAGGGGCCGTCTCGACCCCCGTGCGTTCGTTCATGGACAGCCTCCGGGCGCGTTGCAATACCGCAGGATCAAGACTAACATGCATTTCGAGCCGCCTGATTCTTAAGGGAAATCACGATCGAGTCGGCGGTCATCCCGGACAAAAAGAAGGACGAAAGGCGATGAAGACAAGCGCACGCTTTCTCGTACTGGCATTGGTTGCGGCGTTGCCCTTGGGGCTCGCCCTCGAGGCGCGGGCCGATCCCCAGGTCCTCGAGCGCGCCCGCAAGCTCCTCGCCGAGAGCAACCCGAAGCAGGCCTACATGGAACTCATCGGCATCCAGGGCAAGATGGCCGGGGTGCCGGAGTACGACTACCTGCTCGGCGTCGCCGCCCTCGACAGCGGCCGCTACGACGACGCGGTGATCGCCTTCGAGCGCGTGCTCGCCTCCAACCCTGCCCATGCGGGCGCGCAGATGGACCTCGCGCGGGCCTATTTCGCCATGGGTTCCTTCGACCTCGCCGAATCGGCGCTGCGCAAGCTGAAGGCCTCGAACCCGCCGCCGGCCGCGCAGCAGGCGATCAACCAGTACCTCGACGCGATCGAGATTCGCCGGCGCGGCATCGAGCCGGGATGGACCGGCTACGCGGAGGTCTCGCTCGGCTTCGACAGCAACCTCACGGGCGTGCCCGGCGACTTCGGAGCCGCCTCCGTGCAGTCCTTCAACCTTTCCGTGGAGCCGACCGGCAACGCGATCAAGCGCGACGCGGCCTACCTCGAGGCGATCGCGGGGCTCGAGTACGCCCATCCCGTGGGCGGCGGCTGGAGCCTCTTCGCGGGCGGCGGGGCGCGCGGGCGCGCCTATCACCAGGAAAGCGACTTCAACATCCTGGCGGGCGACGTGCGCGCGGGCGCCGCGCACAACAGCGGCCGGCAGCAGTGGCGCCTGTTCGGCAGCTACCAGGACTACAGCCAGGAAGGCGCGGCGCCGGGCGACCCGATGCCCACGAACGACCGGCGCACCGGCACCGGCACGGCGGACTGGCGCTACGGGATCGACGCGCGCAACCAGATCGGCGCGACCCTGCAGTACAGCCAGGTCCGTTTCCCGACCAACTCCATCGACGATTTCGACCAGGTGTACGTCGGCGCGTCGTGGGCGAAGACCTTCGAGGGCAAGGGCGTGCCGCTTCTCTACCTCACGGGCTTCTTCACCGACGACGAGGCGAAGAACACGTTCGACGACGGCGTGACCGACAAGAGCAAGAACCTCGCCGGCGCGCGCAGCTACTTCCAGTACGCGCTCTCGCCGAAACTGCAGGTCTTCAACGCGCTCGGGTTCATCTACCGCAAGGACAAGGACGCCTATGCCCGCTCGACGACGGTCGAGAAGGGCAAGGACAAGTTCGGGGAGTTCCTGCTCGGCCTCACCTGGCAGTTCCAGGAGCGCTGCGCGGTCCGGGCCCAGTGGTCCTACACCCAGAACGAATCGAACATCGACATCTACGACTTCAACCGCAACGAGGTGTCCACCGCGGTGCGGTGCGACATGTTCTAAGAAAGGGATGAACCCATGAAAGGTCAGACCCGACTCCAGCGCACCCGCCTCGCAGTCCTCGTCGCCCTGGCCACGGGCGCCGGCAGCGTCCTCGCCGCGAGCGGCCAGTTCACCTTCGTCGTGGGCGAGGTCTCGGTCACCAAGGCGAACGGACAGCGCCTCGTCGCCGCCCGCGGCCTCGACGTCGACGCCGGCGACCAGATCGTCACGGGCGCGGGCGGCATGGCCCAGCTCACGATGGTGGACCAGGCGCGCCTGTCGCTCAGGCCCAACACGCAATTCCGCATCGAGTCCTACGCCCAGCGCCCGGACGGCGAGGAAAGCGCGCTGCTGAGCCTCGTGCGCGGAACGCTGCGCACCTTCACCGGGCTCATCGCCTCGCGCAACCGCGACAAGTTCGTGATGAAGACGCGCGTGGCCACCGTGGGCATCCGCGGCTCCGGCAACATCCTCTTCGCGGGCTCGGGCAACGAATGCGCCTCGATCGAGGGCGCCGCGGCCGCGGCACAAGGCACCGACTGCACGGTGAATCACACGATGGAGGGTGCGCACGCGATCACCAACGTCGTCGAGGGCCTCGCGCCGGGGCTGCCGCCGCAGCAGGGCGGGGCGCAGACCCTCATCTCGGGCCCTGGCCAGACGGTGCTCGTGCAGGGCGGCCAGCCGCCGAAGTACATCCCGACGCCGCAGTTCATCGCCGACACCGCGATCAACCCGCTCGGGCAGGCCAAGGGCGCCACGGATTCCGGAGGCGGCGGCGAAACGCGCAACTTCGGCCCCGGCGACAACCAGAACGTGCCGCCGAACCAGCAGGGCGGCAACATGCCCGTGGGCAACAACGGCCTCGGCTTCGTGACGATCGACGCCTCGAACAACCTCCTGACGGATCCCGCGGGCCTGCAGGACGTGGTGATCGCCTCGGGCGGCTCCCCGTTCCTCGGCCAGTCCACCGCCGAGGACCTCGTGATCGCCGACGGCGGCCTGCGCGGCTACACGGCCTACGCGGGCTCCCAGAGCGGCACCCAGCCGGCGATCGAAGGCGGGACGCTCACCGACACGCACACGTTCTCCGCGGGCGGCTCCATCGTGTCCATGGGGCGGTGGAACGGTGCGTCGCTCGGCATCCAGGGTCCGGGCTCCGGCGAGCCGGTCCCGGGCGCCATTCACTGGATCTACTCGCCCTCGGGCTATCCGACCTACCTCTCGGAGGTGCTCACGGGAACGGCGAGCTACACGCTCGTGGCCGCGACCTCGCCCACGAACCAGAGCGGGACCGCCGGAACCCTCGGGACGGCGACGCTGAGCGTGGACTTCACGAACCGCACGCTCGGCCTCAGCCTCGGGCTGAGCCTTCCCGCTTCGGGGACGAACGGCGGCGGCAGCTGGCAGCTCAGCGCCGCGAACGTGCCCCTGTCGCTCAACACCTTCTACGCCTCGACGGCGGACCGCCTCGTGATCACCAACGGCGGCGGGCAGAGCTCGAGCACCAACGATGCGCTCTACGGCAGCGTCGACGGCAGCCTCGTGGGCGCGAGCCTCCAGGGCGCGATCCTCGGCTACGGCATCACCGACCAGACGTCGGGCAACCCCTCGAACCACAACGTGGTGAGCGGGGTCGCCGGGTTCACGGGCGCGGCGCAGGATGCCGCGGCGCCGTGGCGCGAGGGCCGCGTGTCGGATCCCTCGGGATCGCTCGGCGGCCTGAGCCTGCTGCAGACCTACGCCACGACCAACCGGCCCGACGAGGTGACGCAGGGCGCGAACGGGGCGCTCACCGCCTTCGTCGCGCCCTACGGCGAGAATCGCCGCGCGCAATACGCGCTCGGCAGCGCCCAGGTCGTCCAGTCGGGCCTCGATGCCGAGACCGGCATGGTCTGGGGACGCTGGGGCGCGGGCGTGGCCACGGTCACCTCGAACGGACAGAGCACGAACCTGAACGTCCAGGGCGCGAGCCTGCACTACATCTTCTCGGGCACGCAGCAGGGCCCGGTGGCGCTCCCGCTCACCGGGACGGCCGTCTACGACGTGATCGGCTCGACGAGCCCGACCGACAGCGCGGGCCACGTCGGCGCGCTCAACTCCGCCGCGCTCGACGCGAACTTCACGAACCGGACGGTGAACGCCTCGGTCAACGTCGGCGTGAACGGCCAGACCTGGATCGGCTCGGCGGTCAACGTGCCGATCTACCGCGACCAGTACTTCTCGGCCGTGGCCGCGCCCAGCGTCCCGGGCGCGTCGTCGCCGGCCCCGTTCGCCATCAGCTGCTCGCCGAGCTGCGGGCAGGGCGCGACCGGAAGCCTCGACGGGTTCTTCGCCGGCCGCACGGGCAACCGCGCGGGCGTGATGTACAACATGGGCGGGGTCCAGGGCGCCGTGGCCTTCGGGCGCCGCGGGGGCTGAGGCATCCGAGGATGCGCGCGCTCTTCTGCAACGAGCTGGGCGAGGGGCGGGGCCACCTGTCCCCGTACGTCTCGCTGCTCGAGGCGCTCGGCGCACGGGGCTGGGAGGTCGGCGCCGCGGTGCGTGCCACGGGCGAGGCCGTGGGCCTCTTCGCGGGCGGGCCGGTCGCGTTGATGCAGGCCCCCGTTTGCGTGGCGCGCTTCGACGGCCTGCCGCGCGAGCAGATCGATTTCAACGAGATCCTCCTCGGCTCGGGATACGGGCACGAGGACACGTTCCGGGGGATGTACGCCGCGTGGAAGGCACTGCTGCGGCTGCACGCGCCCGATCTCGTCATCGCGAGCTTCGCCCCGACGGCGGCGCTCGCCGCCCGGGCGCTCGGGATCCCGGCGGTGCGCATCGGGACCGGCTGGGATTGTCCTCCCGCGGTCGACCCCCAGCCCCTTTTCCGTGCGTGGGAGGCGGGCATCGAGCGGCGCCGCGAAGCATCGGCCCGGGCGGTGCTCGCGACGGTGAACGCCGCCCTGCGCGCCGAAGGCGATACCCCGGTGGGCTCGCTCTCGGAGCTGCACGGGGCCCCGACGCTGCTGTGCACCTACGAGGAGCTCGACCCGTTCCGCGACGTCCGTGGCGGGGGCGATTACCTCGGCGTCCTTCCGGCACCCGCCAACGCGCGGCAGGGCGGCGAAGCGCCCGACTGCGACATCTTCGTCTACGGGCGTGTGACACCGGTCACAGACCTTCTGGTGGACGCCCTGCGAAAATTGCCGGCGAAGTCCGCGGCGTGGTTCGCGGACATGAGCGAGGCGGAACGGGCGGTGCGCACGGGCGGAAACCTCCGGATGCTGTCTTCGCCGGCCAACGTGGCGGTCCTGCTGCCCCGGGTCCGGGTCGTGGTCGGCTACGCCGGCCACGGTCTCACGGCCGAGGCGCTGCGTGCCGGCGTGCCGATGCTGCTCACGCCGGTGCACCAGGAGCAGTACGTCACGGCGAAGCGGGTGGCGGAAGCCGGCGCCGGGCTCCTGGTCGATCCCTGGGATGCGAAGCCGAAATTCGCGCGCGCGCTGGAGCGGCTGCTGGACGAGCCCGCCTTCGCCGAGCGCGCGAGGGCCTTCGGCGCGCGCCTCGCGGCGCGATCGCCGGAAGCCGGGCTGGAACGGGCGGTGGAGCGCTGCGCTTCGCTCGCCCGGGTCGCCGCGCCGCGGCTGCGGTCGGTAGTAGGATGAGTCGAACGGTCGTCATTACAAGGTGGATGCCATGGGCACAATCGCGCACACGAACCCCCAGTTTTCCGAAAAGCGGCTGCTGAAGGCGCTCGCGGCCTGCGGCCTCGCGGCCGGCGCCGCGCTGGCCGCCTCCCACGCGAGCGCGGCCGGACCTGCGCCCCGCGTGGTGACCGTGGAGGTGGGCGCCGCGATGGCCATGCCGGGCGCCGCCGCGGAGACCTTCGACGGCGGCGCGATCACGCCGAGGACCTGGGCCGCCGCCCAGACGAAGGCGGGCTCCGGCGGAATCCCGGTGATCCAGACGCCGTATGCGATCATCAGCCCCGGCGCGCTCTTCTTCAACACGCCGCTGGGCAGCTACAGCCTCATGCAGCGCATCACGCTCACGAACATCTCGGGCTACCCCACGGGCGTCTTCCCGAACATGTTCAGCAGCACCTTCGTGTATTCGACGGACTGCCCGTCGGGCTACCCGACCGCGCTCGCCGACGGCAGCTCCTGCTACTTCGACGTCCAGTACCGCCCGATCGACTTCAACCCGGACACCGCGACGCTCAGCATCAACTGCTGCACGAGCAGTTTCAGCGTCCAGCTGAGCGGGCAGGCCACGCGACCGCTCATGCCGTTCCTCGAGACGCGGCCCTCCGCCCTCCAGTTTCCCCCGACCGTGGTCGGCGACGCGAGCGAGCCGCTCTTCATCGACGTGCGCAACACGGGCACGAACGTCTCCTACATCAACTACTCGGGGATCGGCGAATTCGACGTGCTCGAGGCGATCCTGCGGGCGCCCGATCCGGGCGATCCGCAGTCCTTGTCGAAGGGGGCCAAGGTCACCAGCACCTGCTACTACCTCTATCCGGGCGAGACCTGTTCCATCGCCGTCGTCTTCATGCCGACGGCGAGCGGCAACCGGGAAGGCGGCGTGCTGGTCTCCACGGATTCCTCGCAGCAGGGGATCTTCATTCCCGCCTACGGGGCGGGTCGCGCCTCGCGCGGGGTGAGCCCGCTCACCATCTCCGAAGAGATCCGCTTCGGCGACCAGCCGGTGGGCACGACGAGCGAGCCGCACCCGTTCCAGGTGCAGAACAACACGACTTCCGAGGTCCAGATCACGGAGTTCACCGTGACCGGGGATTTCGAGGTGGAGAAGGGCACCTGCGACACGATCGCAGCCTCCTCGAGCTGCTCGGCGAACCTCGTGTTCCGGCCCCAGGCCCTCGGTCCGCGCGAGGGCAGCGTCACGGTGAAGACGCCGGTGGATCCCCTGCCCTACGTCGGGATCCTGTCCGGCAACGGCGTTCCCAACCCGCTACCACTGCTCACGCTCTCGGCGCTGCAGCTGGGCTTCGGCAACGGGGTCGTGGGCAGTCCGTCCGCGCTCCCGGTGACCGCGACCAACTCGGGCCAGCTGCCGGTGAACATCTCGCGCATCTACGCGGTCGGCGACTACCTGCCCTCGCACACCTGTCCCGCGACGCTCCAGCCGGGCGCGAGCTGCACGATCGACGTCGGCTTCTCGGCGCGACTCAAGGGCGTGCGCACCGGCACGCTCGTGATCGAGTCGAACGCGGTCGGCAGCCCGCACACGGTGCAGCTGAAGGGCACGGGGTGCAGCAGCTACTCCACGTCGCTGCGGGGCCGCTCGCTGCAGTGCTCCTCGAACTGAGCCCCGACTAGCCCGGGGCCGCCCGCCGGGGCGGGCCCCGGGCGCTCCCGCCCGGCGGCCGCGCGCCTTCGCGCGCGGCGCCTGCGCCTTGCGACGCCCGGAAAGCGTGGGTTAGGATGCCGAGGCACCGGAGGAATCCGGTCGTCCGGACGTCCGGAAACGGCGCCGGTCCCGCGGCCCGCGCAGCTTCACGCCATCCGCACCACTTCCGCACTCCATGACCGGCGACACGATCCTCGAGACGCGCGGCCTCACGAAGGAGTTCAAGGGCTTCGTCGCCGTGGACCGCGTGGACCTCAAGGTGCGCCGCGGCACGATCCACGCGCTGATCGGCCCGAACGGCGCCGGCAAGACCACCACCTTCAACCTGCTGACGAAGTTCCTGCCCGTGACGGCGGGGACCATCCTCTTCAACGGCGAGGACATCACGCACGAGAAGCCGGCGGACGTCGCGCGCCGCGGCATCATCCGCTCCTTCCAGATCTCGGCGGTGTTCCCCAACCTCACGGTGCTCGAGAACGTGCGCATCGCGCTGCAGCGCTCGCTCGGCACGAGCTTCCATTTCTGGAAGCCGGAGCGCACGCTGGAGGCGCTCGACGAGCGCGCGCTCGCGCTCCTCGACCGCGTGGACCTGCGCCGCTTCGCCCGGACCCACGCCGTGGAGCTCGCCTACGGTCGCAAGCGCACGCTGGAGATCGCGACCACGCTCGCGATGGAGCCCGAGCTCATGCTCCTCGACGAGCCGACCTCGGGCATGGGGCACGAGGACGTCGACCTCGTGAAGAACCTCATCAAGGAGGTCGCGAAGGGCCGCACGGTCCTGATGGTCGAGCACAACATGGGCGTGGTCTCCGGCATCTGCGACACGATCACGGTGCTCCAGCGCGGCGCGGTGCTCACCGAGGGGCCCTACGCGGAGGTCTCCGCGAACCCGCAGGTGATCGAGGCCTACATGGGCACGAGCGGGGCCGGCCATGGGTGAGGTCCTGCGCATCGCCGGCCTGCACGCCTGGTACGGCGAGTCGCACATCCTGCACGGCGTGGACCTCGTCGTGAACCAGGGCGAGGTGGTGACGCTGCTCGGGCGCAACGGCTCCGGGCGCACGACGACGCTCAAGTCGGTCATGGGCCTCGTGGGCCGGCGCGCGGGCTCCATCCTGGTCGAGGGCCGCGAGACGGTGGCCTGGCCCACGCACAAGGTCGCGCACCGGGGGATCGGCTACTGCCCCGAGGAGCGCGCCATCTTCGCCAGCCTCTCCGTGGAGGAGAACCTGCTCCTGCCCCCGCGCATCGGCGAAGGCGGCATGAGCGTGGACGAGATCTACGAGATGTTCCCGAACCTGCGCGAGCGCCGGAAGACCGCGCAGGGCACGAAGCTCTCCGGCGGCGAGCAGCAGATGCTCGCGATGGCGCGCATCCTGCGCACGGGCGCGCACGTGCTGCTGCTCGACGAGATCACCGAGGGCCTCGCCCCGGTGATCGTGCAGGCGCTCGGCCGCGTGATCGTCAGGCTCAAGGAGCGCGGCTTCACCATCGTGCTGGTCGAGCAGAACTTCCGGTTCGCGGCGCCGCTCGCCGACCGGTTCTACGTGATGGAGCATGGCAAGATCGCGGAGTCGTTTTCCGCCTCGGAGCTGGAGAGCAAGACGCAGCTCCTGCACGAGTACCTGGGTTTGTGACCTTTGCGACGAAAGAGGAGTGACCGAAGATGACGTTCAAGCGCAAGCTGATTTCCGCAGCCGCCCTGCTGGCCCTCGCGGCCGGCGCCCACGCCCAGATCTCGGGCAACGTGGTGAAGATCGGGGTCCTCAACGACCAGGCCGGCACGTACGCCGACCTCTCGGGACCGGGTTCGACGCTCGCCGCCCGGATGGCGGTCGAGGACTTCAAGGCGAAGGAGAAGGGCCTCACCGTCGAGGTCATCGCCGCTGACCACCAGAACAAGCCCGACGTGGGCTCGCAGATCGCGCGCAAGTGGTACGACAGCGACGGCGTGGACCTCATCGTCGACGTGCCGACCTCGTCGGTGGCGCTCGCGATCAACCAGATCGCGAAGGAGAAGGGCAAGGCCCTCATCGTCTCGACCGGCGCCTCGTCGGACCTCTCGGGCAAGGCCTGTTCGCCCAACACGATCCACTGGACCTACGACACCTGGCAGCTCGCCAACGGCACCGGCAGCGCCATCGTGAAGACCGGCGGCGACACCTGGTTCTTCCTCACCGCCGACTACGCCTTCGGCCACGCCCTCGAGCGCGACACCGAGGCCGTGGTGCTCAAGAGCGGCGGCAAGGTCCTCGGCAAGGTCCGCCACCCCTTCCCGAGCTCGGACTTCTCCTCGTTCCTGCTGCAGGCGCAGGCCTCCAAGGCGAAGATCATCGGGCTCGCGAACGCCGGCGCCGACACGACCAACGCCATCAAGCAGGCGGCGGAGTTCGGCATCGTCAAGGGCGGGCAGAACCTCGCGGGGCTGCTCGTGTTCATCACCGACGTGCACGCGCTGGGGCTCGAGAAGGCCCAGGGCCTCATCTTCACCGAGAGCTTCTACTGGGACCTCAACGACCAGACGCGCGCCTGGTCGAAGCGCTTCGCCGCGCAGAACAACGGCAAGATGCCCTCGATGGGCCAGGCCGGCGTCTACTCGGGCGTGCTGCACTACCTGAAGGCGGTGGCGGCGCTCAAGGGCGACGACGGCACCAAGGTCATCGCGAAGATGAAGGAGTTGCCCACGGACGACCCGCTCTTCGGCAAGGGCGCGGTCCGGGCCGACGGGCGCAAGATCCACCCCTCGTACCTGTTCGAGGTGAAGAAGCCCGCCGAGTCCAAGGGGCCGTGGGACTACTACAAGGTGCGCGCCACGATCCCGGCGGAGCAGGCCTTCCGGCCCATGGCCGACGGCGGCTGCCCGCTCGTGAAGAAGTAGAGGGGCGCGCCGGGTGATGCACGCCTGCGCCCGGGCGCGGGGCGGGGGGCCGGAGGGCTCCCCGCCGCCGGCCCCCCGGGCGCCGCGAGGATGACGTGATCGAGATCTTCGGCAAGCCGCTGCCCGCCATCATGGGGCAACTCCTGATCGGCCTCATCAACGGGTCGTTCTACGCGCTGCTCTCGCTCGGGCTCGCCGTCATCTTCGGCCTGCTCAACATCATCAACTTCACGCACGGCGCCCAGTACATGATGGGCGCCTTCGCGGCGTACTTCCTGCTGAACAAGCTGGGGCTCAACTACTGGTGGGCGCTCGTCCTCGCGCCGCTCGCCGTGGGCCTCACGGGCATCGTCATCGAGCGGCTGATGCTCTCGCGCCTGTACAAGCTCGACCACCTCTACGGGCTGCTCCTCACCTTCGGCCTCGCGCTCGTCATCCAGGGCACCTTCCGGCACGAGTTCGGCTCCGCGGGCCTGCCGTACGCGATCCCGGCGCAGCTCGAGGGCGGGAGGAACCTGGGGTTCATGTTCCTGCCGAACTACCGCGCCTGGGTGATCGTCGCCTCGGCCGTGGTGTGCGTGGGCACCTGGTTCGTGATCGAGCGCACGAAGCTCGGCGCCTACCTGCGCGCGGCCACGGAGAACCCCGCCATGGTCCAGGCCTTCGGGATCAACGTGCCGCGCATGATCACGCTCACCTACGGCTTCGGCGTGGCCCTCGCGGGGCTCGCGGGCGTGATGGCCGCGCCCATCTACCAGGTGAACCCGCTCATGGGAGCGGACACGATCATCGTCGTGTTCGCGGTCGTGGTGATCGGCGGCATGGGCTCGATCATGGGCGCGATCGTCACGGGCTTCGGCCTCGGCGTCATCGAGGGGCTCACCAAGGTCTTCTACCCCGAGGCCTCGAACACCGTGATCTTCGTGATCATGGCGATCGTCCTCATGATCCGGCCGCAGGGCCTCTTCGGGAGCCGCTAGGGCGATGGCCGACGACGCGTACACGCCGCACGCCCCGCGCGACGCCGCCGCGCAGGGCCGCTACCACCGCCGCGGCTTCGTGGTGATGATGGCGCTTTTCCTGGTCGCCCCCACCGTCGTCTACCCGATCTTCGTCATGAAGGCGCTGTGCTTCGCGCTCTTCGCCTGCGCCTTCAACCTGCTGCTCGGCTTCGGGGGGCTTCTGTCCTTCGGCCACGCGATGTTCCTCGGCATGGCGGGCTACGTCGCCGCCCACGCCGCGAAGGTCTGGGGCCTGCCGCCGGAGCTCGCGATCCTGGCGGGGGCGGCCGCCGCGACGGTGCTCGGCGCCCTGGCGGGGCTGCTCGCCATCCGCCGGCAGGGGATCTACTTCGCGATGATCACGCTCGCGCTCGCCCAGATGGTCTACTTCTTCTGCCTGCAGGCGCCCTTCACCGGCGGCGAGGACGGCATCCAGGCGGTGCCGCGCGGCCGGTTCCTCGGCGTCCTCGACCTCTCGAACACCCTGGTCCTCTACTACGTGGTGCTCGCGATCTTCACGGCGGGATTCCTGCTGATCTACCGCATCATCCACTCGCCCTTCGGCCAGGTGCTCAAGGCGATCCGCGAGAACGAGCCGCGCGCGGTCTCCCTCGGGTACCGCACGGACCACTACAAGCTCGCCGCCTTCGTGCTCTCGGCGGGGCTCGCGGGGCTCGCGGGGGCGACCAAGGCGATCGTCTTCCAGCTCGCCTCGCTCACCGACGTGCACTGGACGATGTCGGGCGAGGTCGTGCTGATGACGCTCGTGGGCGACATGGGCACGATCTTCGGCCCCGTGGCCGGCGCCTTCGTCATCGCCGCGATGGAGAACTACCTCTCCGAGCTCGGCTCCTGGGTGACGATCGTGCAGGGGTTCATCTTCGTGGTCTGCGTGCTCGCCTTCCGGCGCGGCCTCGTCGGCGAGTTCGAGGCCTGGCTGCGGCGCCGCGGCCTCCTGTAACGGGCGCCCGGTGCTCCGCCCCGATCCCCCGTCCGGCACCGGGCTCGATCGCACCCCGGCCAACCACGCGCCGCTCACCCCCGTCGATTTCCTGCGCCGCTCCACCGAGGCCTGGCCGCGCAAGGTCGCCGTCCGGCACGGCGAGGCGTCGTGGACCTACGCCGAGTTCGAGGCCCGCTGCCGGCGGCTCGCCTCGGCGCTCGCGCGGCGCGGGGTGGGGCGGGGCGACACGGTGGCGATCATGGCGCCCAACGTTCCCGCCCTGCTCGAGGCGCATTACGCCGTTCCCGGCCTGGGGGCCGTGCTCAACGCCCTCAACTACCGGCTCGACGCGCGCACGATCGCCTTCTGCCTGAACCACGGGGAGGCGAAGGCCCTGCTGACGGACCGCGAGTTCGCCCCGGTGATCGGCGAGGCCCTGCGCCTCGCGGGGCGAAACCTCCTCGTGGTCGACATCGACGATCCCCTCGGGCCCGGCGGCGAGCGCCTCGGCGCGATCGACTACGAGGCGCTCCTCGGCGAGGGGGATCCGGACTTCCGGTTGCCGGGCCCGCTGGACGAGTGGGACCCGGCCTCGCTCCTCTACACCTCGGGCACGACGGGCGACCCCAAGGGCGTGGTCTACCACCATCGCGGCGCTTTCCTCAACGCGCTCGGCAACGCGCTCGCCTTCGGGCTCACGCCCGCCTCGGTGTACCTCTGGACGCTGCCCATGTTCCACTGCAACGGCTGGACCTACACCTGGGCGGTGACGGCGGCGGGCGGCACCCACGTGTGCCTGCGCAAGGTCGATCCCGCGCTGATCTTCCCGGCGATCGCGCGCCACCGCGTCACGCACTTGTGCGGCGCCCCCGTCGTCCTCAACATGCTCGTGCACGCCCCCGAATCGGTGAAGCAGCGCTTCGCGCAGACCGTCGAGGTGGCCACGGGGGGTGCCGCGCCGCCCTCGGCCGTGATCGCGGCGATGGAGCGCATGGGATTCCGCGTCACGCACCTCTACGGCCTCACGGAGACCTACGGCCCCGCCACGCTCTGCGCCTGGCAGGAGGGGTGGGAAGCGCTCGCGCTCGAGGACCGCGCGCGGCTCATGGCGCGCCAGGGCGTGCGCTATCCGACGCTCGCCGACCTCCAGGTCGCCGATCCCGCGACCCACGCGCCGGTGCCCGCCGACGGCGCGACGCTCGGCGAGGTGATGGTGCGCGGCAACACCGTGATGAAGGGCTACCTGAAGAACCCGCGGGCGACGGCCGAGGCCTTCCGCGAGGGCTGGTTCCACACCGGCGACCTCGCGGTGCGCCACCCCGACAACTACATCGAGGTGAAGGACCGCTCGAAGGACGTGATCATCTCCGGAGGCGAGAACATCTCCTCGCTCGAGGTCGAGGAATGCCTCTACCGCCATGCGCAGGTCATGGAGGCCGCCGTGGTCGCGCGCCCCGACGAGAAGTGGGGCGAGACGCCCTGCGCGTTCGTCACGCTCAAGCCCGGCGCGGGCGAGGTCGACGCCGCGGCGATCATCGCCTGGTGCCGCGAGCACCTGGCGCATTTCAAGGTCCCGCGCACCGTGGTCTTCGGGGAGCTGCCGAAGACCTCGACGGGCAAGATCCAGAAGTTCGTGCTGCGCGAGCGGGCCCGGGCGCTCTAGGCCGGGCGGGGGGCGCGACGGTCGCGCAAATGACCGACGGGGGCGGTGGCCTTCGGCTATAATTCAAACACTCGTTTGAATCCGCCCCGCCCGCCATGAAGATCCTCGTTGCCGTGAAACGCGTGGTCGACTACAACGTGAAGGTGCGCGTGAAGCCGGATCGCTCCGGCGTCGAGCTCGCCAACATCAAGATGTCGATGAACCCCTTCGACGAGATCGCCGTCGAGGAGGCCCTCAAGCTCAGGGAAGGCGGCAAGGCCGCCGAGGTGGTCGTCGTCTCGGCGGGGGTGGCCGCCTGCCAGGAGACGCTGCGAACCGCGCTCGCCATGGGCGCGGACCGCGCGATCCTGGTGGAGACCGATGCGGAGCTGCAGCCGCTCGCGGTCGCCAAGCTCCTCGGGGCGCTCGCCGCGAAGGAAGGCCCGGGGCTCGTGATCCTCGGCAAGCAGGCGATCGACGACGACGCCAACCAGACGGGCCAGATGCTTGCGGCCCTCCTCGACTGGCCCCAGGCCACCTTCGCGAGCCGGGTCGAGATCGCCGAGGGCAAGGCGAAGGTCACGCGCGAGATCGACGGCGGGCTGGAGAGCGTGGAGCTCGTCCTACCCGCGGTGATCACCGTCGACCTGCGGCTGAACACCCCACGCTACGCGACGCTGCCCAACATCATGAAGGCGAAGAAGAAGCCCCTCGAGACGGTGAAGCCCGCCGACCTCGGGGTCGACGTCGCCCCGCGCCTGAAGACCCTCAAGGTGAGCGAGCCGGCCGCGCGCAAGGGCGGCGTGATGGTGAAGGACGTGGCCGAGCTCGTGGAGAAGCTGCGCAACGAAGCGAAGGTGATCTGATGGCCATCCTCCTCGTCGCCGAGCACGACAACGAGAACCTCAAGCCGGGCACGGCCAACGCCGCCACCGCCGCCGCGCAGATGGGCGGCGAGATCCACGCCGTGGTGGCCGGCGCGGGCTGCGCGGCGGCCGCGGCGGCCTGCGCGAAGCTCGCGGGCGTCACGAAGGTGCTGGTGGCCGACGGGCCTTCCCACGCGGACGGCCTTCCGGAGAACCTCGCCGCGCTCGTCGCAGGCCTCGCCCGGGGCCATTCGCACGTGGTCGCCGCGGCCAGCGCCTTCGGCAAGGCCTTCATGCCGCGGGTCGCCGCGCTCCTCGACGTCGCGCAGGTTTCCGAGATCGTCGCGGTGGAGTCGCCCGACACCTTCGTGCGCCCCATCTACGCGGGCAACGCCTTCGCCACCGTGCAAGCGCCCGACGCGATCAAGGTGGTCACGGTGCGCGCCACCGGCTTCGACGCCGCCCCGATGACGGGCTCGGCAACGGTCGAGGCGGTCGCGGCCGCCCCCGACGCGGGGAAGTCGCGGCTCCTCGGCCGGGAGCTCACGAAGTCGGAGCGCCCGGAGCTCGCCGGCGCGCGCCGCGTGGTCTCCGGCGGGCGCGGGCTCGCGAGCGCGGAGAATTTCCGCCTGCTCGAGGCCCTCGCGGACAAGCTGGGTGCGGCCATCGGCGCCTCGCGCGCCGCGGTCGACTCCGGCTTCGTGCCCAACGACTGCCAGGTCGGGCAGACGGGCAAGATCGTCGCTCCCGAGCTCTACGTCGCCGTGGGCATCTCGGGCGCGATCCAGCACCTCGCGGGGATGAAGGACAGCAAGGTGATCGTGGCGATCAACAAGGACCCGGAAGCGCCGATCTTCCAGGTCGCGGACTACGGCCTCGCGGGCGACCTCTTCCAGATCGTCCCGGAGCTCACCGAGAAGATCTAGGAGAAGCTCGTGGCGGAATACGTCGCACCCCTGAAGGACATGCGGTTCGCGGTCCAGCGCGTCGTCGGCCTCGGCGAGGTCAACGCGCTTCCCGGCTGGGAGGAAGTCACCGCCGACGTCGTGGACGCGATCCTCGAGGAGGCGGGCAAGCTCGCCTCCGAGGTGCTCTCGCCGATCAACGCGAGCGGCGACCGGCAGGGGGCGAAGTTCAAGGACGGGGCGGTGGTCACGCCGGCGGGATTCCGCGACGCCTACTGGAAGTTCGTGAACGCGGGCTGGGGCAACATCCTCGCCGCGACCGAGCACGGCGGCCAGGGGCTGCCCCACCTGGTCGCCACGCCGGTCGAGGAGATGTGGGGCTCGGCCAACATCGCCTTCAAGCTCTGCCCGATGCTCACGCAGGGGGCGGTGGAGGCGATCGCGCTGGTGGGTTCGGAGGCGCTCCAGAAGACCTACCTGCCCAGGATGGTGGCCGGCGAGTGGACCGGGACCATGAACCTCACGGAGCCCCAGGCGGGGAGCGACCTCTCGCTCGTGCGCACGCGCGCGGCACCCCAGCCCGACGGCAGCTTCCGCCTCTTCGGCCAGAAGATCTTCATCACCTACGGCGAGCACGACTACACCGAGAACATCATCCACCTCGTGCTCGCGCGCATCGAGGGCGCTCCCGAGGGCGTGAAGGGAATCTCGCTCTTCGTCGTGCCCAAGTTCGTGCCGGGCGAGGGCGGGGCCCCGGGCCGCCGCAACGACGTGAAATGCGTCTCCATCGAGCACAAGCTCGGCATCCACGCGAGCCCGACCTGCGTGATGAGCTACGGCGACAAGGGCGGCGCGACCGGGTGGATCCTGGGCGAGGCGAACCGCGGCCTCGAGTACATGTTCATCATGATGAACGCCGCGCGCCTGGGCGTGGGCCTGGAGGGGGTCGCGGTCTCGGAGCGCGCCTACCAGCGCGCCCTCGCCTGGTCGCGCGAGCGCCTGCAGGGCAAGCCCGTGGGCGTGGCCGGCGCCAGGACCGCGCCGATCGTGCGCCACCCCGACGTGAAGCGCATGCTCCTCACGATGAAGGCGCTCACCGAGGCCATGCGCGCGCTCGCCTACTGGACCTCGGCGCAGCTCGACCGCGCGAAGCACCACCCGGAGGCCGCCGAGCGCCAGCGCTGCCAGGCGCTGGTCGACCTGCTGATCCCGGTGGTGAAGGGCTGGTCCACCGAGACCGGCATCGAGGTCGCGAACCTCGGCATCCAGGTCCACGGCGGCATGGGCTACATCGAGGAGACGGGCGCGGCGCAGCACCTGCGCGATGCGCGCATCTCGACCATCTACGAGGGGACGACGGGCATCCAGGCGAACGACCTCGTGGGCCGCAAGGTGGGCCGCGAGGCGGGGCGCACGGCCTTCGCGCTCCTCGCCGAGGTGGAGAGGACCGCCAAGGCGCTGTGCGAGTCGGCCGACGCGAGCCTGCATTCGACGGGTGCGGCGCTCGAGGCGGCGGTGCTGCGCCTGCGCGCGGCCACGGAGTGGATCGTCGCGACCCATCCGGCGAACCGGGCCGCGGTGGCGGCCTCCTCGGTGTACTACCTCAAGCTCGCCGGCGTCACCCTCGGCGGCTGGATGATGGCGCGCGCGGCCGAGGTCGCCGCGCGCGATCTCGCGGCGAACGCGGGCGACGCCGATTTCCTGAGGGCCAAGGGGCTCACCGCGCGCTTCTACGCCGCGCACATCCTGCCCCAGTCGGCCGCGCTCGCGCAGTCCGTGACGCACGGCTCGGAGAGCATTCTGGCCTTCGAGGAGGCGCTGCTCTAGTCGCAGGGCTCCTCGTGCCGCCCGGCCTCGGCGTGCTCGTCCCGGGCTAGGGCCCGCGAGGCTCAGGCGGCGCCGTGCTCCCCGCGCCAGCGGGCGAGGGCGGTCGCGATCGCGCCGAGCTCGCGCACCGCGACGACGCCTTCGAGGCGCCGCCTCGCGAGCGCCGGGTTGTCGCCCCCCACCCACAGTTCGACTCCCGCGGGCAGCTGCGCGCGAAGCTCGGCGAGCCCGGCCGCGGCCCTCTCCGGCGAATAGCCCGCGCTGAAGGAGAGGGCGACCACGTCCGCGCGATCCTTTTGCGCCGCGCGGACGATGTCCCAGACCGGCGTCTGCGTCCCGAGTCCGACGCAGCTCGCGCCTTCCACGGCGAACATCACCTCGGCCATGAGCAGTCCGAGCCCGTGCTCCTCGCCGGGGAGCGTGGTGAGCAGCACCCGCGGCTCGCGACCCGGTTGCGCCGTGGCCGCCAGGGACTGGCGCAGCAGCCGCTGGATCGTCTCGGTGTAGAGGTGCTCCTCGTGGACCTGGATGCGCCCTTCCATCCAGGCCTCGCCGATGCGCCGGTTGAGGGTCGCGACGGTGTGCTCGCAGAAGCCGGCGAGTCCCTCGCGCAGCAGGCGCTGGCCCAGCGCCTGGCGAAGCTCCTCGAGGCGGTGCGCCGCGAGCAGTTCCAGGATCGCCTCGAGGTCCGCGTTCTCCGGCTGCGCCGGGGCGGCGGCGGTCCGCGAGAGCGCGAGGAGCTCCTCGAGGCTGCAGGCCATGATCCGGCCCGGGCGGTGGCCGCGGTCGATGAGCCGCTTGAGCGCACGCAGCTTCTCGACCTGCTCGGCGCTGTACAGGCGTTCGCCATGGGCGTCGCGGTCCGGAACGGGGAAGCGGTAGCGGCGCTCCCAGACCCGCAGCGTGTCCTTCGCAATCCCGGTATCGCGCTCGACGGCGCCGATGGTCCAGGGAATCTCGCGGCCTGGTTCCGGAGCGGCTTTGTTCATAGTTGTCCTAGACAAATGCTTGACAGTATCAATGTATCTTGCGTACAGTATCATTAAATTACGCTTTTGCACAGGACAAACAGTAGACGAGAGCGCCTTTCGCGCTTCGACGACCCTGCCCCAGGAACCCGGCGCCATGGAACTCCCCAACCCCCCCCATTTCACCCCGGCCGGCGGCCGGCTTCGCGTCGCCGTGGTCGGCGCAGGCATCGCCGGGCTCGGCGCGGCGTGGCTCCTCGCCCGGCGCCACGAAGTCACGGTCTACGAGGCCGAGACGCGCCCCGGAGGCCACAGCCACACCGTCGACGTGGCGCTCGAGGGGATCTCCCACCCGGTGGACACGGGCTTCCTCGTGTTCAACCGCCGCACCTATCCCAACCTCTGCGCCCTGTTCGCGAACCTCGGCGTCGAGGTGGTGGAAAGCGACATGTCCTTCGCGGTGAGCCTTCTCGACCGCGACCTCGAGTGGGCCGGGACGAGCCTGTCCACCGTGTTCGCGCAGCGCCGCAACCTCCTGCGTCCCGCGTTCCTGCGCATGCTCGCCGACATCCTGCGGTTCAACCGGGAGGCGACCGCGATCGCCGTCGCTGGCGCGCAGGAGGACAGGACCCTCGCGGACTTCCTCGCGGCGGGCCGCTACGGGCGGGAGTTCCGCGACTGGTACCTGCTGCCCATGGCGGCGGCGATCTGGTCGTGCCCGCAGGAGAAGATGCTCGCCCATCCCGTCGCGAGCTTCGCGCGCTTCTGCCACAACCACGCGCTCCTGCAGGTCGAGGGGCGCCCGAAATGGCTCACCGTGCGCGGCGGCTCGCGCGAGTACGTGCGCCGGCTCGCATCGGGCGCGGGCGAGCTGCGGCTGGGCGAGGCCGTACGCTCGATCGACGGGATTCCGGGCGCCTTCCGTGTCGCGAGCCGCTCGGGGACGCAGACCTTCGACCAGGTCGTGCTCGCCTGCCACAGCGACCAGGCCCTGGGCCTGCTCGCGCATCCGAGCGCGGAGGAACGCTCCATTCTCGGGCGCCTGCGCTACGAACCCAATCGCGCGGTGCTGCACACCGACGCGCGGCTGCTGCCGCGGCGCCGCTCGATCTGGTCGGCGTGGAACTACCTCGGCCGCTCCACGGGCGACGGCGCGAGCCCCGTGGGCGTGTCCTACCTGATCAACAAGCTGCAACCGCTGCCGTTTCGCACGCCGGTGATCGTGACGCTCAATCCTCCGGTGGAGCCCGATCCCGGCAAGGTCATCGGCGAGTTCCGCTACGAGCACCCGGCCTTCGATCGCGAGGCCCTCGCCGCGCAGCGCGACCTCGCCGCCATCCAGGGGCGCCGCGGCCTCTGGTTCTGCGGCGCCTGGGCGGGCCATGGCTTCCACGAAGACGGTCTCCGGGCGGGCATCGCGGTGGCGAACGCCCTGGGATGCCGCGCGCCCTGGCAGGAACCGGGCGAAGCGACGGGATTCCCGCGCTCCGGCGAAGCGGGGACGCTCGCCCTCGCGCCGGCGAGGGTGCCGCCCCGGACGCCGGAGCTCGCGCGGTGAGCGCGATGCCCCTCGATCGAAGCCGGCCCGTCCCGAGCCTCGTGCTCGGCCGGGTGATGCACCGCCGCCTTCGTCCCGCGGCGCACGCCTTCGCCTACCGGGTGTTCTTCCTTTCGATCCCGCTTTCGAACGTCGCGGCGCTCGACAACCGCTGGCTGGGCGTGAACCGGCCCGCGCTCCTCGGCTTCCGCTTCTCCGACCACGGCGCGCGCGACGGCACGCACCCGCTCGACTGGATCCGGGCGCTCCTCGATCGCGAGGGGCTCGCCTGCGCCGACGGCGAGGTGTGGCTCCAGACCTTTCCGCGAGTGCTCGGCTATGTCTTCAACCCCGTGAGCTTCTGGTTCTGCCAGGACCGGGACGCCCGGCTGCGCGCCGTCTTGTGCGAGGTGAACAACACCTTCGGCGAGCGCCATTGCTACCTCCTCGCGCACGCCGATGCGCGTCCGATCCGCCACGGCGAGGCCCTCGCGGCCCGCAAGGTGTTCCACGTGTCGCCGTTCTTCGCCGTGGCCGGGAGCTATCGTTTCCGTTTCGCCGCGACCGGGGGGCGCTCGCTCGCGCGCATCGACTACCACGACGAGGCCGGGGACCTGCTGCATGCGAGCATCTCGGGCGAGTCGCGACCCTACGGCGCGCGCGCGGTGCTCGCGGCCTTCCTCACCCATCCCTGGATGAGCGCGGCCGTCATCGCCCGCATCCATTGGCAGGCGCTGCGGCTGTGGCTGAAGCGCGTGCCCTTCTTCCCGAAACCGACGCCGCCGGAGCAGGCGGTCAGCCGATGAGCGCCCGAGAACATTTCGAGACCTTGCCCCATGCCCGGGCGCCCTTCGCGGCGCGCGCGGTTCTCGCCCTCCTGGGCCGCATCACCGAGGGCCGCCTCGCGGTCGAGCTTCCCGACGGCAGCCGCCGGCACTTCGGCTCCGGCAATCCCTGCGCGACGCTCTCGGTCGCCGACTGGCGCCTGTTCGACGCGGTGCTGCGCCGGGGCGACATCGGGTTCGCGGAGTCCTTCCTCGACGGGGACTGGTCCTCGCCCGACCTTCCGAAGCTCCTCGGGCTCGCGGCCGCCAACCGCGACGCCCTCGACCGGGCCGTCTACGGGAGCCTCCTCGGGCGGCTCGCCGCCCGCATCCGCCACGCGCTCAACGCCAACACGCGCCGCGGCAGCCGCCGCAACATCGCCGCCCACTACGACCTGGGCAACGACTTCTACGCGCTCTGGCTCGATCCCTCGATGAGCTACTCGAGCGCGCTGTTCGGCGCCGATCGCGCGCAGACGCTGGAAGCGGCGCAGGCGGCGAAGTACGCGCGCGTCCTCGCACGGCTCGCGCCGCGTCCCGGCGAGAGCGTGCTCGAGATCGGCTGCGGCTGGGGCGCCTTCGCGGAGACGGCGGCGCGCGACCATGGCTGCCGCGTGACCGGGCTCACCCTTTCGGCCGAGCAGGCGCGCTACTGCGGGGAGCGCTTTCGCCGCGCGGGCCTCGAGGACCGGGTGCAGGTCGCGATCCGCGACTACCGCGACGAGCGCGGAACCTACGACCACGTGGTGTCGATCGAGATGTTCGAGGCCGTGGGCGAGCGCTACTGGCCGGCGTACTTCGCGACCCTCGCCCGCGCCCTGAAGCCGGGTGGCCGCGCGGTCGTGCAGTCGATCACGATCGCCGAGCGCCTCTTCGAGCGTTACCGCGCGGGCAGCGACTTCATCCAGCGCTACGTCTTCCCCGGCGGCATGCTCGCCTCGCCCTCGCGGTTTCGCGCGCTCGCGAGCCAGGCCGGGCTCGAGGTCACGGGCGAGCACGCCTTCGGCCCCGACTACGCGGAGACGCTGCGCCGGTGGCGCCGGGCGTTCCACGAGCGGCTGGGCGAGGTCCGCGCGCTCGGCTACGACGAGCGCTTCCTGCGGTTGTGGGACTTCTACCTCGCCTACTGCGAGGCCGGATTCGAGACCCGATGCACCGACGTCCATCATTTCGAGCTCGCGCGGCGTTGATCGCCGCGGGAGCGCTCGCCGCGGCGCTCGCCTTCGCCTCGCCGGTCGCCGGCGAGCCGCTGCGCGAGCTCGGGACCGGGAGCCTGCACTGGTGGGGATTGCACGTCTACGACGCGCGCCTCGAGGTCTCCGGGTCGCGCTTCGAGCCCGCGGAGCCGTTCCGGCTGACGCTTCGCTACGCCCGCGCGTTTCGCGGCGCGCGCATCGCCGAGACCAGCCTCGAGGAGATGAAGCGCCTGGGGTTCGGCAACCCCGCGGAGCACGCGCGCTGGCTCGAGGCCATGCGGCGCCTGTTTCCCGACGTGAAGCCCGGCGAGGAGCTCGCCGGGACCTCGCTGCCGGGGCGGGGTGCGGCGTTCCTGCACAACGGCCGGGAGATCGGCACCGTCGAGGACCCGGCATTCGCGCGCGCGTTTTTCGCGATCTGGCTCGACCCGCGCACTCGCGTGGGCGAGCTGCGCACGAAGCTGCTGGGCGGCGCCGGGTGCGCGGCCCGCGCGGGCGAAGCGGGGACGGCGCGATGCTGAGCGCGGGCGCGCGGGGCGCCGCATGAGAACGCTCACCGGCGCCCAGCTCGCGGCCTACGGGGCGCTGGGCCTGCCGCTCGCGATGGCGGCGTTGCCGCTCTACGTCCACCTGCCGAAGCTCTACGGCGGCGAGCTCGGCATGCCGCTCGCGCTGGTGGGCGCGATCCTGCTCGCCACGCGGATGGCCGACGCGGCGAGCGACCCGGTGCTGGGGTGGCTCTCGGACCGCTGGCCGAGGCGCGAGCGCTTCACGCTCGCCGCGCTGCCGCTTCTGGCCGCCGGAATGCTCGCGCTGTTTCACCCGCCGGCCGACGCGGGCGCGGCCTGGCTCGCCGGGGCGCTCGTCGTGACCTGCCTCGGCTTCTCGATGGCCACGATCGCCTACCAGGCCTGGGGCGCCCAGCTCTCCGACGACGCGCACGAGCGCACCCGGATCGCGGGCGCGCGCGAGATCTTCACCCTCGCCGGGGTGGTCTGCGCGGCGGCGCTCCCCGCGGCGTTCGGCGGCGAGGGCGGCGAGGGGCTCGCCCGCGCGAGCTGGGTCTTCGTCGCACTCCTCGCCTCGGGCGCCGTGGCGACCCTCGGGTTCGCGCCACGGCCTGCCTGGCGCGCACCGGCCACCACGGGACTGATCGAGTCCCTCGCCGCGCCGCTCGCCAACCGCGAGTTCCGGCGCCTCCTCGCGGCGTTCGTGCTCTCGGGCATCGCCGCGGCGATCCCGTCCACGCTCGTGCTGTTCTTCGTCGACGACGTGCTGCAGGCGGGCTCGCTCGCGTGGCTGTTCCTCGTGATCTATTTCCTCGCCGGGGCGGCGGGCATCCCGGTCTGGGTGCGCCTCGCCGGGCGCCTCGGCAAGCGCCGCGCCTGGATGCTGGGCATGGGCCTCGCCGTCGCCGCCTTCGCCTGGGCCTGGAGTCTCGGGCCCGGCGACACGCCCGCCTTCGCGGCGATCTGCCTGCTCTCCGGATTCGCATTGGGCGCGGATCTCGCGCTGCCGCCCGCGATCCTCGCCGACGTGATCGACGGCGACCGGCGGGACCGGCGCGAGGCGGCCGCGGGGAGCTACTTCGGCCTCTGGGCCCTCGTCGCGAAGGCGAACCTCGCCCTCGCCGCGGGACTCGCCTTGCCGGCGCTCGACGCCCTCGGTTACGTCCCCGGGGATCCCGGCGGCGCGCGTTCGCTCGCGCTGCTCTATGCCTTGCTGCCCTGCGCCTTCAAGCTCGGCGCGGTGGCGGTGTTGTGGTGGCTGCCGGCGCCCCGCCCGGCGACCGTTCCCGGAGGTGCGACATGATGCATGGGCTTCTCGTGGTGATCGCCGCGGCGATCGCGCTTTCCGGCTGCGCCTCCGTGGCCCCGTCCGAGTACCGGGCCGAGCGCCCCGAGCTCGACCTCGCGCGCTACTTCGACGGCACGGTCGACGGCTGGGGCCTGGTGCAGGACCGCTCCGGCCGCGTGATGCGCCGCTTCCAGGTCCGCATCGAGGCGTCCTGGCAGGGTCCCGTGGGCACGCTCGACGAAACCTTCGAGTGGTCGGATGGCAAGCGCGAGAAGCGCGTCTGGAAGATCACCCGGACGGGCGCGGGAACCTACGAGGGGACGGCGGCGGACGTGGTCGGAAAGGCGCTCGGGGAGTCGGCCGGAAACTCCCTGCGCTGGGCGTACGTGCTGCGCCTGCCCGAGGAGCAGGGCGGCTGGGACGTGGTGCTCGACGACTGGATGTACCTGGTCGACGGGGACACGATGCTCAATCGCAGCGTGATCACGAAGTTCGGCCTGCGCTTCGCCGAGATCACGATCGCGTTCCGCAGGCGCCAGCCCGCATGAGCCTGAATCCCCGCATCGCGCACTGGAAGGGCCGGCGCGCCTGGCTCGTGGGTGCCTCGACCGGCATCGGGGAGGCGCTCGCGAGCTCGCTCTCGGCGCGCGGCGCGCGGGTCGCGCTCACCGCGCGCAACCGCGAGCGGCTCGCGACGCTCGCCGCGCGCGAGGCGAACCGGCTCGCCGTGCCCGCGGACGTGACGCGGCCGGAGTCGCTCGCCGCAGCGCACCGCGACATCGTCGCGGCCTGGGGCGGCGTCGACCTCGTGGTCTACCTCGCGGGAACCTACACGCCCACGCGGGCCTGGGAACTCACGGTCGAGCGGGCGCGCGAGCACGTCGAGGCGAACCTGATGGGCGCGTTCCACCTGCTCCCGGCGGTGCTGCCGGCGATGCTCGACCGCGGCGCGGGGGCGATCGCGATCGTCTCCAGCGTGGCGGGGTACCGGGGGCTTCCGAGGAGCCTTTGCTACGGCCCGACCAAGGCGGCGCTCATCAACCTCGCCGAATCGCTCTACCTCGACCTCGCGCCGCGCGGGATCGGCGTGCACCTCGTGAACCCCGGATTCGTGGCGACGCCCATGACGGCCCGCAACGACTTCGAGATGCCCGCGCTCGTTTCCGCGCAGTCCGCGGCCGAGGCCATCGTCGCGGGGCTCGAGCGCGGCGCCTTCGAGATCCACTTCCCGAGGCGGTTCACCGGCTGGCTGAAGCTCCTGCGCCTGCTGCCCTACGGGGCCTACTTCCCGGCGGTGCGCCGGCTCACCGGCGCATGAAGCTCGAGGCGATCGTCCGCTGGTTCGAGACGCTCACCCCCGAGTCGGTGCGGGAGGTCGGCCGGTACTACGCCCCGGAGGCGTACTTCAAGGACCCGTTCAACGAGGTGGCGGGCGCTCCTGCCATCGGCCGCATCTTCGCCCACATGTTCGAGCAGCTCGAGGCGCCGCGCTTCCGCATCCTCGAGCGCTGGGAAGGCGCCGCGGGCGCCATGCTCACCTGGGAGTTTCGCTTCCGGTTCCCGGGCGAGGCGCGCGAGCAGGTGGTGCCGGGCGCGACGCACCTGCGCTTCGCGCCAGACGGGCGCATCGCCTCGCACCGCGACTACTGGGATGCCGCCGAGGAGCTCTACGCGAAGCGGCCCGGGCTGGGCTGGCTGATGCGCTGGCTGCGGGAGCGCGCGCGGGCCTGAGGGCCGCGCGGCGGCGCTCAGGCCGCGGTGACGCGCACGGGCTCCGGCGCCGGCTCGTTCGCGTAGCAGACGTGGGACAGGCCGTCCTTCGTCGCGAGGAGCTTCGCGGAATACATCGCCTTGTCCGCGTCGCCCAGCAGCCCCGCCGAGCCGCCGCCGAAGCGGTACTCGGCCACGCCGCAGCTCACGTGGACGATGATCTCCAGGCCGGGGGCGATCTCGCAGGGGCTCGAGGAGATCGCGCGGATGATGCGCTCGACCACCATCTTCATCGCCCGGTTGCGGTGCAGCCCGACGATGAACTCGTCGCCGCCCCAGCGGGCCACCCAGTCGCCGCGGCGCGTGTTGAGCTGCAGGAGCGCCGCGATGTGCGAGATGCACGCATCGCCCGCGCTGTGCCCGTGGCGGTCGTTGATCGCCTTGAAGTCGTTCACGTCGAGGAAGGCGAGCTGGAAGGACTGGAGGTCGCGCTCCGAGCGCGCCACTTCCTCGGCGAGGCGCTTCTCGCCCGCGCGGCGGTTGTAGATCCCCGTGAGGTCGTCGGTGTCCGAGACCCGCTCGAGCCGGCTGATGGTCTCGTGCAGCTGCGCGAGCGTGTACTGCGTGCCTTCCATGAGGCGCCCGGCCCGGTCCCGGAAATGCACCGGCAGGTCCGGGACGCGGCGGCTGTCGATGTAGGTGCGCAGCGCCTCCGCCGTCACGTCGATCGGGGCGAGGAGCTCGCGCAGCAGCCAGAGCGTGCCGAGGAAGCCCGCGAAGCAGGCGAGGACGAGGGCCGCCACCAGCGGGTAGAGCATCTCCCAGCGCTGCTGCGTGACGAGCAGGTAGACGATGAAGACGACGAGCGGGGCGAGCGTGCCGAGGAAGGCGGCCGTGGCGAACTTGCGCGCGTAGCTCTCGCGCAGCGACGGCAGCTCCGCGAGCAGGCGATAGACGCCCATGCGACGCATCACCGTGCTGCCCGGCTCGACCTTGGTCACCATTCGGCTGTTCTCCTCCGTGGCGCCTATTCTAGCGCCCGGCCGGGGGGCTTCGCATCAGCCGCCGACGGGATTGCGCAGGATCCCGATCCCCTCGATCTCGGTCTCGAGGAGGTCGCCGGGCTTCATGAACTCCGGGGGATTGCGCGCGAATCCCACGCCCTCGGGGGTGCCCGTGGAGATGATGTCGCCGGGCTCGAGCGTCATGCCGAGCGAGAGGTCCGCGATCAGGCGCTCGATCTTGAAGTAGAGGAACTTCGTGCGCGAGTCCTGCTTCGTCACGCCGTTCACGCGGCAGGTCACGCGCAGGTCGCGGGGGTCGAGGCTGTCGGCGGTCACGATCGCCGGGCCCATGGGGCAGGTCCCGTCGAGGCTCTTGCCCTTGTGCCACTGGCCGCCGTGGCGCCGCTGCAGGTCGCGCCAGCTCACGTCGTTGACGACGGTGTAGCCGAAGACGTGGCGCATGGCGTCGGCCTGCGCGATGTTCTTGCCGCCCGTGCCGATGACGACCCCGAGCTCCACTTCCCAGTCGAGCGAGGTCGAGATGGCGGCGTCGAACGGGATCGGGTCGTAGGGGCCGTTCACGGCCGTGGCCGCCTTGCTGAAGAAGACGGGCCACTGCGGGAGCTCGCGGTTGTCCTGCAGCTTCTTCGCCCCCTCCTCGAAGTGCTCGAGATAGTTCCAGCCGACGCAGAAGACGTTCTTCGCGGGCCGCGGGATCGGGGCGTGCAGCCTCACCTCGGCGAGCGCGGGCGCGCCGGCGGGCGGCTTCGCGGCGAGCGCGCGCAGGCGCTCCAGTGCGGGGGCTCCCGCGCGGATGATCGCGAGCATCGAGGCGAAGGCGGGATCGGCGCCCGTGGCCGCGGGAATGTCGAGCACGCGGGCGTCGTCGAGGAGGATGCCGGAACGCGGGGCGCCGGATGGCAGGGGCGAGAAGGTGACGAGCTTCATCGGATCGCGGCCTCAGAGGTGGGCGAGGGGGTGGTCGGCGTCCTTCCAGCGGGGCGCGAAGAAGGATGCCACGGATTCGGGCGTGACCCCGGCGAGCGCGGCGGGATTCCAGCGCGGGCGGTTGTCCTTGTCCACGATCCGCGCGCGGATGCCCTCGAGGAAATCGCCCTGCTCGAACGCGCGGTGCACGAGGTTCAGCTCCATCCGGAAGCAGTCGGCGAGCGAGAGGATCGCGCCGCGGCGCAGCTGCTCGAAGGTCACCTCCAGCATCGTCGGCGAGCCCTGCGCGAGCCGCTCGAGGGTCCGCGCCGCCCATTCGCGGAAGGCGGGGCGCTCCTCGGTGCCGAGGGAAGCCACGATCGCGGGAACGGACTCGAGGCCGAAGTGCAGGTCGATCGCGGGCCGCAGGGTCTCGATCTCGCTGACCGTGGCGCCCGGGGCGGCGAGCCGCGCCCCGGCTTCGCGGACCGCGGCGAACGCGTCGGCGGCGCCCGCGGCCTCGCGCAGCCCCGCCTCGAGGGCCGCGTGCCCATCGGGCGCGAGGCAGGCGTCGGCGAGTTCGCAGTAGAGGGCGTCGGCGGCGCCGATCGTCACGCCCGTGAGGCCCAGGTACATCCCGACCATGCCGGGCAGGCGCGAGAGGAAGAAGCTCGCCCCGACGTCGGGGAAGAGGCCGATCGCGGTCTCGGGCATCGCCATGCGCGTGCGCTCGCCCACCAGGCGCAGCGCCGCGCCCTGCGCGAGGCCCATCCCGCCGCCCATGACGATCCCGTCCATCACCGCGACGACGGGCTTGCCGTAGGTGTGGATGCGGTGGTCGAGCTCGTATTCCGCCTCGAAGAAGCGGTGATGCTCGGCGTTGCGCTCGCGGGCGTTGTCGCGCAGCGCCCGGATGTCGCCCCCGGCGCAGAACGACTTCCCGCCGGCGCCGCGCAGCACCACGATCCGCACGCGCTCGTCCGTGGACCAGGCCGCGAGCCAGGCGGCGAGGCCCTCGAGCATGCCGAGGGAAAGCGCATTGAGCGCCGACGGCCGGTTCAGGGTGACCGTGGCCACCCCGGCGCGGATCCCGGCGACGAGCTCGCCGCCGGCCGCGCTCAGTCGTTCTTCCATTCGGGCTTGCGCTTCTCGAGGAAGGCCGCCACGCCCTCGGCCTGGTCGCCGTGGTCGAAGAGGTCGACGAAACGCTCGCGCTCGAGCGCGAGGCCGGCGCGGCGCGGGATGCCATTGCGCGCGTTGTGGATGAGGTCCTTGCAGTACGCGACGGCGCGGGGCGACAGGGTCGCGACCCGCGCGGCGAGCGCGGTGGCCGCGGCGAGCCCGGCGCCCGTCGCGACCACTTCCTCGACGAGCCCGATCCTCAACGCCGTCGCGGCGTCCACGCGCTCGTTGGTGAGGATCATGCGCTTGGCCCAGCCTTCGCCCACCAGCCAGGGCAGGTTCTGGGTCCCGCAGCCCGCGGGAAGCAGGCCCACGGAGGGCTCGGGCAGTGCCATCTGGGCGTGGGCCTCGGCGATGCGGATGTCGCAGGCGAGGGCGCACTCGAGCCCGCCGCCCATCGCATAGCCGTTGATCGCGGCGATGGTGACGAAGCGCGCGTTCATCAGCGCCTCGAAGGCCGCGCCGAAACAGGCGATGAAGTGCCGCGCGTACACCTTGTCCGTGGCGAATCGTTTCAGGTCCGCGCCGGCGGAGAAGAACTTGGGGCCCGCGCCGGTGATGACGGCGGCATAGACGGCGCGGTCGGCCTCGAGGCGCGAGACCAGGGCCTCGAGCGCCTGCAGGCCCTCGGGCGTCCAGGTGTTCGCGGGCGGGTTGGCGAGTGTGACGAAGGCCGTGCGGCCCTCGATGCGGTGCTCGATCATCAGGGTTTCAGGTACTGGAGGATGACGCTCGAGAAGTCCTTGCCCCCGTGGCCGTCCGTGGAATGCTTCTGGTAGAGCTGCTGGGCGATGGCGCCGAGGAGCACGGGGTGGCGCGCCGCCTTGGCCGCGTCGGTGACGAGCGTGAGGTCCTTGAGCATCAGGTCGACTCCGAAGCCTCCCGTGTAGCCGCGGCTGGCGGGCGCGTTGTCGAGCACGCCGGGGTAGGGGTTGTACGTGTCGGAGCTCCAGCAGCGCCCGCTCGAGGAGTTCACGATCCCCGCGAAGACCTTCGGGTCCATGCCGAGCTTCGCGGCGAGCGTCATGCCCTCCGAGGTGGCGATCATCTGGATGGCGAGCATGAGGTTGTTGCAGATCTTGGCGACCTGCCCGTTGCCGCTGCCCCCGCAATGCACGACGTTCGCGCCCATGCACCGGAGCACGGGCCGCGCGGCCTCGAAGTCCTTCGACTCGCCGCCCACCATGAAGGTGAGCGTGGCGGCCTCGGCCCCGCCGACGCCGCCCGAGACCGGGGCGTCGAGCATCGCGCAGCCCTTGGCGCGCGCGTCCATCGCCACCTCGCGGGCGGTGAGCGGGTCGATGGTCGAGCAGTCGACGAGCAGCGTGCCGCGCGCGACGCCCGAGAGCACGCCGGACTCGCCCAGGTAGGCCGAGCGGACGTGGGGCGAGGAAGGCAGCATCGTGATCACGAGCTCCGAGCCGCGCGCGCAGTCCGCCGCGGAGGTGGCCGCCGCGGCGCCCGCGCCCGCGAGGGCGCGCACCGGGTCGGGCGCCAGGTCGTACACCCGCAGCGCGTGGCCGTGCTTGAGGAGGTTGCGGGCCATGGGCTCGCCCATGTGCCCGAGCCCGACGAATCCGATCTTCATGCCCGGCGGGGCGCTACTTCAGGCTGATCGTGGTCTGGATGCCCGGCGAGACGGTGGCGTCGTCGAACCAGCGCGCCGTCACGGTCTTCACCTGCGTGTAGAACTGGACGGCCTGCTTGCCGTAGGGGCCGAGGTCCCCGAGCTTGGAGCCGCGCGAGCCCGTGAAGCTGAAGTAGGGCACCGGCACCGGGATCGGCACGTTGATGCCCACCTGGCCCACGTCGATCTCGCTCTGGAACTTGCGCGCCGCCGCGCCCGACTGCGTGAAGATCCCCGTGCCGTTGCCGTAGGGGTTCGCGTTCGTGACCGCGATCGCCTCGTCGAGCGTGTCGACGCTCATGATCAGGAGCACGGGGCCGAAGATCTCGGTCCTGTAGATCGCCATGCCGGGGGTCACCCCCGAGAACACGGTCGGCGCGATGAAGTTGCCGTTCTCGTAGCCGGGGACCCTCGGGTGGCGCCCGTCGAGCTCGAGCTTCGCGCCTTCCTTCACGCCGAGGTCGATCAGCTGCTCGATGCGGCCCTTCGCCTGGCGCGAGATGATCGGCCCGAGGTCGGCGCCGGGCTCGGTGCCCGCGTTCACCTTGAGCGACTTCGCCTTGGCGACGATGTCGGGGATCCAGCCCTTCGCCGCGCCGACGAGGACGGCCACGCTCGTGGCCATGCAGCGCTGCCCCGCGGCCCCGAAGCCGGCGCCGACGAGCGCGTTGAGCGACGGATCCTTGTTCGCGTCGGGCATGATGATCGCGTGGTTCTTCGCGCCCATCATGCACTGGGCGCGCTTGCCGTGGTGGCTCGAGAGCTTGTAGACGTGCTCGCCCACGTGGCAGGAGCCGACGAAGGAAACGGCCTTGACCTCGGGGTGGGTGCACAGCGCGTCCACCGCCTCCTTGCCCCCGTGGACGACGTTGAGCACGCCGGGCGGGATGCCGGCCTCGGCGGCGAGCGCGGCGAGCGCCATCGGCGTCATCGGGTCCTGCTCGGAGGGCTTGAGGACGAAGGTGTTGCCGCACACGATCGCCATGGGGAACATCCACAGGGGGATCATCGCGGGGAAGTTGAACGGCGTGATGCCCGCGCAGACGCCCACGGGCTGGCGGATGAAATAGGTGTCGACGCCGCCGGCGACGTTCTCGGCGATCTCGCCGAGCGTGAGCGTGCCGACCGAGCAGGCGTGCTCGACCACCTCGAGGCCGCGGAAGACGTCGCCCTCGGCGTCGGGCAGGGTCTTGCCCTGCTCGGCGGTGATCATCGCGGCGAGCTTCTTCAGGTCGCGGCGCACGAGCTCCTGGAGCTTGAGCATCACCCGGGCGCGCTGGGCGATGGGGACGTTCTTCCAGGTCCGGAAGGCGGCCGCGGCGGCGCGCACCGCGGCGTTCACCTCGTCCTCGCCGCACATCGGCACGCGCGCGAGCACCTCCTGGGTGGCGGGGTTCACCACGTCGCGCCAGGCCGCGGCCTTCGACTCGACGAACTGGCCATCGATGTAGAGCTTCACGGTGGGCGGGGACACCGCCTGGGGATTGGCAGCCATGGCATTTCGCTCCTGGGAAGTGAGGCCCGAATCGCTCCGAAATTATAGGTGCAAATGGGGACAGACCCCATTTATTGCTTGTAACAATCTCCCTGCAGGTGGATTGT
>JBGAQP010000029.1:0-40547 GCA_044220635.1 Usitatibacteraceae bacterium | reverse complement strand
CTCCTCGAGGCGCGCGCGATAGCGCTCGCCTGCGAGTTGCGCCCGCCGGGCATAGACCCGGGCGACCTTGCTTGCGATTTCGATGGAGCGCGCGGCCTGGCTGGGAATCTCGTTCATGGCTCACCTCGGGGTCCGGTTTTTGGGCGCCGCAGCATACCGCAGTCGGCGGGGAAACACCCGCCTTTTGCTACGCCGCACCATCAGTCAGACCAATCTACCAGCCCGAGGTTTCGGCCCTTTGACCCTTGGCAAGGTTGGCGCTCGGGGCCGGCGGCCCCTTCCCGGCTTCGAGTCGGGGCCTATCGCGCCTTCGCCCAGGTCTTGTCGGGGTTGAAGCGCTTCATGCTCCCGGCCTCCTTCGACGTGCCGGGCCCGAGGTCCTTCTCCCACACCACCCCGTCGTGGTTCACGAGGAAGGTCTTCACGCCGGAATTGCCGTAGGAGGCGGGCCAGGCGACGACCGCGAACCCGCCGTAGAGCATGCCGCCCACCATGTAGTTGAAGGCGCCTCCCGGGGCGTCCTTGCCCTGGCCCGCGAGCATGCGGAAGAAATAGCCGTTGTAGGGCTCCATCTTCGCCGACTTGAGCTTCTCGCCGTACCCCTCGGCGACCGCCTTCGCGGCGAGCGGGCCGAGCGGGCTCGCGGGTTCGCCGGGTTTCGTCTCCCAGTAGAGGCCGTCCTTCGTGCCCGGGGTCGACCGGAAGCGCTTCGCGTAATCGTGCAGGCGGTTGCCGTCCGGGTCCTTCGCGGCGTACTCGCGCTGCGCGTCCACGATGGCGCGCATCGCCTGGATGGTGTCGAGCTCGTTGCGCCCGACGCGGCGGTTCATCACCTCCTCGCGCCCGGCTTCCGCGTCGAAGGACCACCGGCCCGCCTTCGCCACCAGGGGCGCGGGGAACGGCCAGTCGTCGCCGATCAGCAGGACCGCCTTCGCATCGCCCTCCTTCCGGAGCGCGTTCTTCCGGTCGAAGGCCGCGATGAAGTTCTTCCACTCCGTGGCGTCGGAGACGCTGTCTCCGGTGGAGAGCCAGCCGCGCGATTGCGGGCCGATCACCGCGACCATCTCCTCCACCCGCCCCGCGCGGACCGCCGCGACGAGCGCGCTCACGGCCTCCTCGGGCGTGGCGAAGGTCCGCTGCACGGTCGCCTTCGCGGCCGACTTCGCCGCGGGGGCCTTCTTCTCCTGGGCCACGGCACCGCCCGCCGCGAGCGCGATCGCGGCGCCGGCGAGGGCGGCGGCCATCCATCGGGTCGTGTTCATGTTCTCGGGTCTCCCGGTCGAATCGAAATGGCGTGCCATCAGCGCCGGCCTCCGCCGCCGCGACCGCCGCCTCCGCGGCTGCCGCCGCTCATGGAGCCGCGGCTCGCGCTGCCGCGGCTGCTCGCGGCTTGCGTCGAGGCGCCCGATCCGGCGCCCGAGAACCCTCCGCCACCGCCGCCCGAGCGCGAGCCCGCCGACGCCGAGCGCGAGTCCATCGAACCCGCCGAGGCAGAGCGCGAACCCGCATCGCGGGCGCCGGCCCCCTGGGTCGCGGCCGAGGCCTGCTCGCGGCCCCGGTACTGCTCGCGCGATTGCGCGCCCGCGGCGTCGCCGCCGCGGCCGTACTTCTGCGAAGCCGCCTGGTTGCCGTAGGACACGCCCTTGCGGTGCTCCGCGTTGTGCTGGAAGTTGGTGTTCTGGATGTTGGTCCGGTTGAAGTTGTTGTAGCTCGTCCGGTTGATGTTGATCTCGTTGCCGCCCCAGTTGCAGTTGCCCCAGATGGCGGCGCCCACGGCGACTCCCGTGGCGAACGCGATCCCGGCCCCGTAGGGGTAGGCGGGGGGATACATCGAATAGGGCGGGTACGGATACCACCAGGTCCCGTAGACCGTGGCCGGGTTGTAGGTCGGGACGTAGACCACCTCGGGCTTGGGCGACTCGATGATGTAGACGGTCTGGCCGGCCTGCTGCTCCGTCTTCACCGTCTGCTGGGGCGTCGACTTGAGGTTGCCCGCGGACTGCGCTTTCGCGCGCAGCCCCTGCACGGTCTTCATCACCGCCTTCTGGTCGGCGAGGAAGGCATCCCCCAGCTTCTGCGTCCACGCGAGGTTGTCGTTCATGTGACCGAGGACCTGCGGCACCGCGGTGAGCGCCTTCACCGCCGGGTCCCAGGATTGCTTCTGCATCGCCTCCTCGAGCGCCTTGTCCTTCACGCCCGGGTTCGCCTTCGACCAGCGCGCCGCCTCGACGACTTCCAGCGGATAGGTGGAGGCCATGAGGATCTGGGCGATGAGCGCGTCAGGGTACAGGGCGATCGGCGCGAGGAGCTGGTCGAGCTCCTGCTGCGGGACGACGGCGGCCGGAGCGGCCGCGGCCGGAGCGGCCGAAGCGGGCGCCGGAGCTTGCTGCGCCCAGGCCGGCGCGAGCCCCATCAGGAGCGCGACGGCGATGGCAAGGGACTGCGAAGGCTGGCGGGTTGGCATCGTTCGGCTCCGTATCGTCCGGTCGTGACTCGGAATAGGGGTCGGGTGGAGAACGGCGCCCGCCCGGGGACCCGGGCGGGCGCGTCCCGCATCGGTCAGAAGCGGAAGTCCACGCCGACGAGGTAGCTGTCCACCTCGATCTGGTCGTTCTTCATCCACTCGGCGAAGATGCCGACGTTCTTGTTGAGGTTCCAGCGCGCGCCGACGCCGTAAGTCGCCTCGCTCTGCCGGTCGGAGGAGTTGGCGTTCACGAGCGTCGTGCTGGCATTGACCTTCAGCTCCGACTCCGCCCAGCCGAGCCGCCCGTAGATATCGAACGCCGGGCTGAGCGGCGCGATCGCCACGAGGGAGATGCCGTAGGACTTGGCCTTGGCCGTCCCGGAAACCGCGGTGCTGCCGAGCGTGCCGCTGAAGCCATAGGACCCGAGGTCGTAATAGCCCAGCTCGACGGCGAAGTTCGGGTGGAAGCGATAGCCGCCGCGCAGCGAGTACGTCGTGTCGCTGTCGTTGACGCTTGCATCGGAAAGGCCGGTGAGATCCTGGCCCGAAATGTTGAGGTTGCCGCGGCCGAGGCCGGCGCCGACGTACCACTCCTGCGAGAGGGCGGGCACTGCGGCGAGGCCGGAAACGACGGCGAGGACGGTTGCGAGTCTTCTCATGCTTGATGCTCCTGCTGGGTGGAGGGGAAATGGAAATTCAATGCTGCGGGACCGCTGCGTGCGCCCCGGGGTTTCGACCCCGGTCGAAGCTGGACGTTCACCGCGCATCGGCGTCCCGCGTTTCTTCGGGTCACTTCTTCGGTGCGGCCTTCGGGGCGGGCTCCACGCTCAGCGCGAGCGCCTCGGTGTAGGTCACGTCGACCTGGTCGCCCTTCTTGACGACCTTGAACTGCTCGGGGTTCTGCACGTTGAGGGTCACGACCTTGCCCTTGGGTCCCTTGAGCGTGATCGTGCTCTTCTTCGGGTCGACGGCGGTGACTTCCGCGATCGCGGTGACCTGTCGTGCGCCGGCGACGCCCGGCTTCTCGCCGGCCTTCGCCTTCGCGGCCTCCTCGCGCACGACCGGCGCGCCGGCGGTGCCCTTGGTCTTGCGCAGCTCGAGCGAGAGCGCCTCGACGTAGCGCACGACGACGGAATCGCCGACCTTGATCTGGTCGAAGTTCTTGACCTCGTCGCCCGCGACGATGTCGAACGTGTCGCCCTTGGGTCCCTTGAGCGTCACGGTGCGGGTCGCCTTGTCGATGCCGGTGACCAGGGCGGAGGCCTTGATCGCCTGGGCGAGCGTCGCCTTGCCGGGTTCGCTCTTCAGGACGGCGCCACCGGTGGCGGCCGGCTGCTGCGCGAGCGCCGCCCCGGCAAAGGCCGCGGCGAACAGCGTGATCGCGAGGATGGACTTCGACTTCATTTCAGGCTCCTTCGTGGGGTTCGGGGGTTGGGGGGTTCGGGAATTCGCGGGAAATCGGGCGCCGCGCCCGGCACGTCGGCTGCTCGCATTCGCTCACATCGGGAATGATCCGCGACTGGCGCGGGCTTGATGGACGCTTCCGGACACTGAGTGGACGATACCGGATGATTTCTTCACGGGGTTTGCGCAGGATCAAAGTCGGGGGGCCGTGGAGCGTGCTTGCGCCGGGGCTTGCCGGGCCCGCCCGTCCCGGCCGCCCTGCGCTGGCTCTCCTCCAGGTTTCCGGGACGCGGCGCCGGCCCTTCGGGCATGGGCTTCTCCCCGGCCGCGTCGGCGAAGTCCTCCTCGGCCAGTTCCCTCAGCGCGGCCTCGGCGAACGCCGGCGCCGCCCACCGCCTCACGTCGAAGTCCTTCTTGATGTAGCCGTGGCCCCGCATGAACTTCTTCGCGCATCTCAAGCCCGCGGACCCCGGGCCGTACCCCCGATTCTTCGCATCGCCCCTGAACTTCAATGCCGAGCATTACGCGGTGGTGTTTCCCGCCCGCCCGCTGGGAGAGACGCTCCCGGGAGCGGATCCCGAGCGGCTTCGCCTTCCGCAGGCGCAGATCGACGCCCTCGAGGCGCAGCACGGGGATGACTTCGCCGGCCAGGTGCGCGGTAAGCTGCGCACGGCGCGGCCGCTGCGGGCCTTTCCCGTCTCGTTGACCGCGGTCAACCGGGGTGGTCCCGGAAATGCGCATCATGAAATGCGGCGGCTTTAGCGCGCCAAAGTAGTGTTTTGCGATCAAATAGGAGGGGAGCGTTCCATGCAGATCACCGACATCCTCGCCCAGGCCGGAGGCCTGCGGTCGATGGCGAAAGAGCTGGGGGTGAGCGAATCCCAGGCGACGAGCGGCGCCGAGGCGTTGCTGCCGGCCATTCTCGGCGGATTCAAGAAGCAGGCGCAGTCGCAGCCCGCAGGCCTCGAGGGCCTGGGCAGCCTCCTGGGGCAGCTCGGCGGCGGCAGTCTCCTCGACGACGTGCTCTCGCCGCAGCCGACGAACGTCGGGCGCGGCAACGACGTCCTGGGGCAGATCTTCGGTTCCAAGGACGTGAGCCGCACGGTCGCGCAGAACGCGTCCGCGCAGTCGGGGATCGACCCCGGGCTGCTCCAGAAGATGCTGCCGATGCTCGCGATGATGGTCGCCGGTTACGCGGCGAAGCAGCCGGGCGCGGCGGCCGAGGCCCCCGCGGCGGGCGGCGGCCTCGGCGGCCTCCTGGGAAGCCTCCTCGGCGCAGGTTCCGCCGGAGCCGGAACCCCGCGCGCCTCGACCGGGCTCGCCTCGATGCTCGACATGAACGGCGACGGCAACGCGCTCGACGACATCCTGAACATGGTGGGCAAGGCCATGCGCTAGCCGCACTCCGGCGCGGCCGGGAATCCCTTCCCGGGCGCAGGACCTCCGGATGGCTCGAAGCGCAAGTCCTCGAAGTGGACCGCACGCTCGGGAAAGTTGCTGTGGCTCGCGAGCTGCAGGTAGACATGGGCCGATCCGAATGGCGCGTCGGCCGCCGCCGCGGTGTGGACGAGCCGGCCGCCTTCGCGGATCTCGAGGGACGCCTCGCGCCAGGCGACCTCGAGTTCCGAGCGCCCGATCGGCCGTCCCTGCCGGTTCGCACGGGGCCATCCCTCGTCGAACAAGGTGCGCACCACGCCGTTCACGCGCGCGGCGACAAGCAGTCGCGCATGGCGCCCGGGAGGCACGCCGACATAGCCGATCGAGAGCCAATCGGCGGTCGTTCCCGGATCGCCCGTCGTCCGATGCGGCGACAGCACGACCGCGGCCGCGAGGTAGCTTGCGTTCGCGGGCGGACCCCAGTCGAGCCGCACCCGCATCCGCGCGCCGGGCCCGAGCGCAATCGCGCAGCGGCTCCCCACGCCGACGTGCTTGACCGTGTCGTCGCGCGTTCCGCGCGTATCGGCCGCGAGGCGCAGGCGGAATCCCGCACCGGAGGCCGTCGCGACGACCTCCGCGGCGTGCGCCCGGAAATCGCCCTCGAGGGTGCGCTGCCACCGCGCGGGATCGAGGCGCCCCGACGCGAAGTCCTCGCTCCACGCCGGGGCGTCCGGGGATGCGGCGCACAGCGCCGCCAGCACGGCGATGGACGCGAGGCGGGCGCGGCGCGCGCTCGGAGCCACGCGCCGCGTTCCCGTCACTTGCGCCGGTCGTGCGCGACCGTCACCTCGACGTTGCGTTGCGCGCTGTTGCCCGAATCGTCCGTGCACTCCACCGTGATCGTGTAGACGCGGCCGGTTTCCGGGCCCGCGCGCTCGGCGCGCAGCCTCACCGCGAGGTCGCCGACGATCTCCCAGTCGGGCGACGTGGCGCCGTCTCCCGGGCCGTCGACCGGCTCGTTGCTCGCCACCGACACGATCCTGCACGCCGGGGAAACGTCGCAGATGTCCGTCACGTCGACCGTGACCGCGACCGCGGTCATCTTGTGGTTCGGCGGCCACAGGGCATCGGGAGTCGCGACCACGGCATTGATCGTCGGCGGCGTGGTGTCCTCCACCGTCACCGTGGTCGAGGCCATCACCGTGTTGCCCGAGCCGTCCGTCGCCGTGAAGTGGACCGTGGTGACGCCGAGCGGGAACACCGCGGGCGCATCGCTCACCACGCTGGCGACGGAGCAGTTGTCGACGGCCGTGGGCAGGGGCACCGCCACCGGCGTGCCGGCGAGCGCGGTCTGCTCCACGACGATCGGCGCCGGGACGTTCGACAGGACCGGGGGCTCCGCGTCCTGCACCGTGACCGGCGCGGTGCAGGTCATGAAGAGGTTGTCGCTGTCGGTCGCCGTGAGCGTCACCGCCGTGACGCCGAGCGGATACGGTGCCGGCGGCGCCTGCGAGAGCGTCGGGGCGGCGCCGCCGAAGGTGTCGAACGAGCCGTTGTCGATCGACACCCCGGCCGCCGTGCACACGCCCGGGTCGGTGTTGACGGTCCGCGGCTGGCACTGCGCCTGCGGCGGCCCGAGCGCGGCGAAGCAGTCGAGCGTGCCGGCGCCGTTGGTCGAGTCCTCGCCGGGCGGGCCGAGGTCCGTCGCGGTCGCGGCGAGCCTCGCGCGGACCGCCGCGGGCGTCGAACCGACACCGATGATGTCGCGCACCAGCGCGTCGCAGCCCGCCGAGTGCGGCGCCGCCGCGGAGGTGCCGAAGAAGAGGCACTGGCCCTGCCCTCCCGGATTCGGGGCCGGACAGGTTCCCGAGCCGAACCCGCCGACGCCGCTCACCGATGTGCCGTCGGCGCCGAGGAAGTCCATTCCCTGGAACTGCTGCGCCGCGGGCCCCGCCACGCCGGCGCAAGGTCCCGCTGCGCCGCCCGGGCAGATGGTCGTCAGCTCGAAGTCCACGGGCCCGGCGCTGCTGAAGCCCTCGAGGGCCCCGGTGGTCCCGCGGACCGCCCCGATCACGAAGGCGGCCCCCGTGTAGTTCTTGTCGGGATCGTTGCTGCCCGCGCGCGTGGGCGCGTCGGTCTGGCCCGCCGAGCCGCGCCAGCGAAGGTCGAGCAGCGGTGCCGCGACGGCGCTCGAGGTGCCCGTCACGTTGACGACGACCTTCACCGCCCGGTTGTTGTCGGCGTTGGCGGTCGCGATCTGCTCGATGGTGTCGCCGACGCCGTTCGCCTGCACGCCCACGCTCTCGTAGAGGCAGGTCGTCAGCGCGGCATCCATCACGTAGAGGTCGAGGTTGGTGAACCCGCCCTGCCCCGCCGACGGGAAGATGGCGCGGGGCTCGCTCCACTGCAGCGTGAACCGCGTGGAAGTCCCGAGCGTGAGATCGAAGGTCGTATCGCCGCCGGGTGCGATCGCGACCACGTTGGTGGGCTGCACGGTGCAACCGGCGAATGGGCCGGCCTGCCCGTCGGGGCCGCCTCCCGTGCCGACCGCGCGCACGCGCGCCGCATGGTTCTGGCCGCGATTGCCCGACGACGAGTGCACCGTCACGCCGCCGAACGCCGCGTTCTCCCGCGCGGTGGCCACGACGCCCTTCTGGAACGCGGGCTCGCCGTCGTAGGCGAGGTCCTCCGCGATCACGTTGACGCCCGCCGCCACGAGGTTCGTGATGGCGGTGACGTGGCCCGCGGTTCCCCCGCCGGTGCCGTGGAACGCGAGCGCCGCGCCAGGCGCCATGTCGTGGATGATCTCCAGCATCGCGGTGCCTTCGTCCCCGGCGCCAGCGTTGATCACGTTGACCGCGGGCAGCTCGTTGCGCGCCTGCGAGGCGGCGATGTTCGCCACGCCGTCGGAAATGGCGCCGACCAGGACGCCCGTGCCGTCGACTCCCTGCGTCTGCGCGACGTCGGCATTGTGGAGCGTCACGCCCTCGCTGTTGATCGGGTTGTTGGGGTGCGTGTTCGAGTCCCCGTAATCGGGCGGCGTGACCGCCGACACCCAGGGCAATGCCGCGGCCCGCGCGACCCGCTCGGGACGCATCCAGGCCTGGATCATGCCGGGCGAGGCGAGGGTGATGACGATCTCCGCGCCGAGCGCGCGCAGCGCCCCGGTCTCGCTCTCGCCGACCGTCCCCACGGCATGGAACACGAGCTCCAGCTCGCCCGACGGGCGAACCCTCACCAGCGCATCCGACAGCTCGGACAGGTCCCGCTGCGCCTTGCCTTCGGGCACGGGAACGGCGCGTGCCGCCTCGATGCGGGCCACCGCCCGCTGCACCGTGGCCGCGATCTTCGACGGCTGGTCGGGCTCCAGGCCGGTCGCCGAAATCTCGAACGCGAAGGCGCTCGCGCCCGCGAGCAGCAACACGACCGACAAAAGGAAGTGGAATGCGACAGACCGGCCCTGTGCGGTACGCATGTCGAAACCTCCAGGAGTAGGTGCTGCGGGAGCCCGGACGCGGGCCGGGAAGCGGCCGGAACCGATCCCCGTCCCGGCCATCGGCGCGAACATAGGCCGATTGCCCGGCGTCGTCAACGCGGCCGGGCCCGTGCCCGCGGCGTATCATCGACGCATGCAGTCCCCTTCCTTCTTGCGACGATCGATGTCCGGGCCGGGAAGCAGCCTGCGAGCGAAGGCCGCCGCCGCGTGGCGCTGGACCTGGTTCGGCGCGGAGGCGCTCGCCGCCGCGCTCTCGCCATCCACGTACACGCCGCGGATCCGCGCGCTCGCCGCGCGGCAGGTGCTCTCGTCCGCGGGGCAGGTCCTGCCGGGGTTCGTGGCCGTGTGCGCGGTGCTCAGCTGGCTGCTGATCGGCATCGTCGAGGCGACCGCGCGCGACTTCGGCCTGTCGGGCTACTCCCTCGACCTCTTCGTGCGCCTGCTGGTGCTCGAGCTCATTCCCCTCTTCGTCGCGCTGTTCGTGGCGCTTCGCTCGGGCGCCGCGCTCGGCACCGAGGTGGCGCTGATGCGCGTTCGCGGCGAGCTCGACGCGCCCGGCGGCGCCGTGGAGCCCCTGCGCGCGGAGCTCCTGCCCCGCGGCATCGGCGTGGCCGCCTCCGTCCTCGCGCTCACCGCGATCGGGATGCTCGTCGCGCTCGTCATCGCCTATGTCGGCCTCTACGGCTTCTCGCCGTGGGGACACGCCGCGTATTCGCGCGTCATCGGCCAGGTGCTGGGGCCGGCGGAGCTCGTGGGGCTCGCGATCAAGGTGGGGTTCTTCGCGGTCGCGGTCGCCGTGATCCCCGTCGCCGCGGGCCTGGGCGCGCCGCGCGCGATGGCCTCGGTGCCCGAAGCCGCGCCCCACGGGCTGGTGCGCATCTTCGTGACGCTCGCCCTGGTCGAGGCGGGATCGATCGCCCTCAAGTACGCCTGAGCCTGCATGGAAGAGCCGACGCCCATCGCCCCCGGGACCCGCCGCGCCGAGCTGAAGGCGGGGCTCCTGCTCGCGTTCGCGGCGGCGGTCGTCGTCGGCTTCGTCCTCTACGTCTTCTATTCCCGTGGGACGTTCGAGGACACGCAGCGCCTCGTGCTGATGGCCGACGACGGCGCGGGCGTGACGGTGGGCATGGACCTCACCTTCTCGGGCTTCCCCATCGGGCGCGTGCAGCGCATCGAGCTCGCGCAGGAGGGCAAGGCGCGGATCGTGATCGACATCCCGCGCAAGGACGCGCAGTGGCTGCGCGCCTCCAGCGTCTACACGCTCGAGCGCAGCATCGTCGGGGGCGCGCGCCTGCGCGCGTTCACGGGCGATCTCTCCGACAAGCCCTTGCCCGAGGGCGCCGTCCGGCCGGTGCTGCGGGGCGACTCGACCGAGGAGCTTCCCGCGCTCATCGCCACGATGAAGCGGCTCCTCGAGAACCTGGAGCGCATGTCGGCGGAGGACTCGAGTCTCAACGCGAGCCTCGCGAACGTGCGCACGCTCACCGAACGCATGGCGGGGCCGCAGGGCGCGCTCGGCGGGTTGCTCGGCGGGGAGGAGAACGCGAAGAAGGTGATCGCCGCGCTCGACCGCGCGAACGCGCTGCTCGCCAATCTCGAGGGCGTGTCGGCGCGGCTCGACCGCACGCTCGCCAGGGCCGACGAGAGCGTCTTCGGGCCGGGCGGCATGATGGAGGAGTCCCGCAAGGCGGTGGCGCAGCTCAACGGGGCGCTCGCCGACGCGCGCGAGGGCCTGAAGAAGGCCGACGCCATCCTCGCCGACGCGCAGAAGATCAGCGGCAACGCGCGGGAGGCGACCGAGGATCTCGCCGGCCTGCGCCTCGAGGTGGAGGCGGCGCTGCGCCGCGTGTCGGGCCTCATCGACGAGATCAACCGCAAGTGGCCCTTCGCCCGCGATACGGAGATGAAGCTGCCATGAGGGCGATCGTCCTCGCGGCGGTCCTCGCGCTCGGCGCCTGCGCCGGCTCCCCGCCGGCCCCGGACTGGCAGGCCGAGGCCCACGGCGGGCTCAAGAATTTCGAGAAGGCCTGGCTCGAGGGCCGCACGCGGGCCGCGGAGCAGGAATTCGCGCGCGCCCGAAAGGCGCTCACCGCCACCGGCCGCGCGGAGCTGGTCGCCCGCGCCGAGCTCGTGCGCTGCGCGGCGCGCGTGGCGAGCCTCGACATCGACGACTGCCCGGGCTACCGGGCGCTCGCCGCCGACGCCGAGCCGCCCGAGCGCGCCTACGCGGCGTATCTCACGGGCAAGGCCTCGGGCGAGGAGACCGGGCTGCTGCCCGCGCACCACCGTGCGATCGCGGCAGGCGACGGCGGCGCGCTCGCGGCCATCGAGGATCCATTCGCGCGCCTGGTGGCGGCGGGAGTCCTCTTCCGGCAGGGGAACATCACGCCCTCCGGAATCTCGCTGGCCGTGGAGGCCTCCACCGCGAACGGCTGGCGCCGAGCGCTCCTCGCCTGGCTCGGCGTGCAGGAGAAGCGCGCGGAACAGGCCGGCGATCGCGCGGCCGCCGATGCGATCCGCCGCCGCATCCGGCTGGTGACGGGCGAAACGGGCGATCGCTGAACGCGAGTTGCCGCCGGGGGACTACGGCCGCCGCTTGGACTTGGCGGGCGCCCCGGGCTTCGCCTTCACCGGCTTGCGCTCCCCCGCGATCTCGCAAGCACGGTGCGGGGAGGCCGTCCGCGCGAATGTTTCCCTTGGGTCGCGGAAATAACTCGCGGAAAGTTGACCGGGATCAGCGGGACCGGGAACGCAGGCGCTCCCGGTCGTGACCGCGGTCAACCCCGGCCGCGCTCGGGCGTTCAGAGTAGGTGAAGGACGAACGGGAAAATCCCCGGGCGGTCCAACGCTGTGTGATCGGGAGGTTGTCATGAAACGGCTGGCGCTCGCACTTGTCGCCGTCTTCGGGCTGGCGATATCGATGGGCCTCGACGACAGCTACGCGCAGAGCCGCGGTGGTGGCGGCGGCGGGCCCGGTGCCGGTCCCGGTGGCCGTCCCGGTGGCGGCCCAGGGGCGCGCCCCGGCGGGCGGCCCGGCGGTGGGGGCGGCTACCACGGGGGTGGCTACCACGGCGGCGGCGGTCACGGGGGTAGTTACCACGGCCATTCCGGCGGCTGGTATGGGGGGATCTACCTCGGCAGCCCCTGGTATTGGAGCTACCCGTACTACGGGTATTACGGCTATCCGTACTACGGGTACTACGGTTACCCGTATTACGGCTATCCGTCCTATCCCGCGTACGAGCCGCCCGCGGTCTACGTGGAGCGGTCCGTCCCCGCGGAGCCGGCCGAGCAGCCTCCGCCCGAGAACTTCTGGTACTACTGCACGAATCCCGCGGGCTACTACCCGTACGTGCAGACCTGCAGCGTGCCCTGGCAGCGCGTCACCCCGACGCCGCCGGGAACCGTCGCGAAGTGAGGTCGCCATGAAAGCCCGTGCTTCCGTCCCGCTCGCAGTCGCGTGCCTGATTCTCGGCGCGTGCACCGTGATTCCCACCGGTCCCAGCGTCATGGCGCTGCCCGGCTCGCAGAAGAGCGTCGAGGAATACCAGGCCGATGTCGCGCAGTGCCTGCGCTACGCGGACGCGGTGGTGGCAAGCGCCGCCGGCAGCACCGCGGCGAGCGCCGACAACCAGGCCGCCTCGACGGCGGCTGCGGGAGCCGCGCTCGGCGCGGTCACGGGCGCCATCATCGGCGCGGCCAGCGGCAATGCGGGAGAGGCCGCGGCCGTCGGCGCGGGAACCGGGCTCCTCTTCGGCGCGGCGGCAGGCAGCCCCTACACCGCGATGTCCTCGTACCAGCTGCAGCGCGGCTACGACGGCGCCTACCTCCAGTGCATGTATGCGCGCGGCAACCGGGTCCCGACCTCGCGAAGCTACGCCGGTCCCGCCCGCCCGAGCTATGCCCATCCGGGCACTGCGCAGGGCACCTACTCGCCTCCTCCCCCGCCGACGAGCTCGGGCTATCCGGTGCCGGCCTACGTGCCGCCCGCGAGCTACCCGCCACCGGACACGCCGCCGCCGCCCGCCACCCCGCGCAACTGAGCGTTCCAGCCGCGCTCGACCAACGCAAAGGGCCGGTCTCCCGACCAGCGCTTTAGCGAGCCGGCCTCAGAACTTGCGGCTTTCGCCCGGCTTCATCACGACGAGCTCGCTCGACACCTTCCGTTTCGCGAGCTCGTCGCGGAACTGGTCCGGCGTGCCCTTGAGCAGCCCGAAGGTCGCGAAGTGCATCGGCACCACCTGCCGGGGCCTCACGTGCTGCACGGCGAGCGCCGCACGCGCCGGGTCCATCGTGAAATGCCCGCCGATGCAGGAGAGCATCAGGTCGACCTTGAAGAACTCGGAGATGAGCTTCATGTCCTCGTACACCTCCGTATCGCCCGTGTGGTAGATGGTCGGGCCGCCCTCGATCTGCAGCACGTAGCCGACCGGGTTGCCGCCGGCGATCGCGCTCGGGTGGCCCGGCGCGGGCGCCGGGATCTGCGGTGTCGTGAGCTCCGACCCGTGGACGGCATGGACCAGCGTCACCTTCGCCTTCGCCTTGGGCAGGTCGATCGTCCCGCCCACATTGCCTCCGGTCGCCAGGGTCGCCTGCGGCTCGGGGTAGCCGAGCACGGTCCTCATGTTGAACTGCAGGCCGAAGGTCGCCACCAGCACCGCGCCCGTCTTCTTGCCGATCTCCACCGCCTGCCCGACGTGGTCCGAGTGCGCATGCGTGAGCAGGATGTAGTCCACGCGTTCGAGCTTCGCGACCGACTCCTTGTCCGGGTTGGTCGGCCCGTTGAGGAACGGGTCGATCAGGATCACGCCGCCCGAGGGCGTCTCGATCCGGAACGCCGCGTGGCCGTACCAGTGCACCGTGGTCTCGCCCGGAGCGGCGGGCGCGAGACCCGGCATCGACAGGAGCCCCGCGACGAGGGTCGAGCGAAGGATTCGCAGCGTCGTGTTCGGCATGATCCCCTCCCCTATGGCGAAACGGGCACAAAGCTTACACCCGGGCCGGCCGAAGGCCATGGGGTTCCTTGCCGCTCTAGGGGGAAGAGGGCATGATTCGGCCCTCCCTTCCGGGACCTCGGAAATGCCCCTGCGCCTGGTCCTTTTCGGTTCCCCGGCGATCGAGCACGACGGCGAGTCGCTCGCCTTGCCGTTCGAGAGGCGCGGCCAGCTGCTCGCCTACCTCGCGCTCAAGCGCGGCTGGGTCCAACGCGCGGAACTCGCGGCCCTGCTCTGGCCGGAACAGGACGCGAAGCTCGCCTACGCGAACCTACGCAAGGCGCTCTTCCGCCTGCAATCCCTGCCGCGGGCCCCGGCGATCGAGCTGCAGGGAAACGCCGCCCGCCTCGAGGCCGAGACCGACGTCTTCGCCTTCGAGTCGGCGCTGGGCGAGGGCCGGGGCGCCGACGCCATCGCCCTGCGCCGGGGAGAACTCCTCGCCGGATTCGACGACGATGCCAACGAGGCGTGGTCGGGATGGCTGCGCTTCGAGCGCGATCGCCTGCGGGCCGCCTGGCGCGACGCGGCGCTTTCGCGCCTCGGCGCCGAGATGGTCCCCGCCGAGGCGATCGACCTTTCCGCGCGACTGCTGGAAGCGGACCCCCTGGACGAGGCGGCATTGCGCGCGCAACTCGCCTGGCTGGCACGCAGCGGGCAGGGCGCGCGCGCACGCCAGGCTTACCGGGAGTTCGTGAAGAGGCTCGGGGAGGAGCTCGGGGTCGGCCCGAACGCCGGCCTGAAGGCGCTGCACGATTCGCTCGGCGCGACCGGGAGCTCTCCCGCGCCGGCGCAACCTTCCTCGTCGCGCGCGGGCGACGAGGGTTTCGTCGGGCGCTCGGTCGAGCTGCGCCGGATCGCCGAGATGCTCTCGGCGCCGGACTGCCGCCTGGTGAACCTCGTCGGGCCGGGGGGCGTCGGGAAGACGCGCCTCGCCCAGCACGCGATCCAGGATCTCGGGCCGGCCCACGAGCATGGCGCGGCATTCGTGCCGCTCGAGGACATCGCGACGCCGGAGGAAATCGCGGGCCGGATGGCGCGCGTGCTCGGCGTCGGCGGCCCCGGCGATCCGCTCGACCGGGTCGTCACGCACCTTCGCGAGCGCGACCAACTGCTCGTGCTCGACAACTTCGAGCACCTCGCGGCGGGCGCTCCCGTCCTGGAGCACGTGCTCGCCGCCTGCCCCCGGCTTCGGATCCTCGTGACCTCCCGCGTGCGGCTGGCCCTCGCCGCGGAATGGGTGTTTCCCCTCGAAGGCCTGCCCTGCCCCGAGATCGAGGACCGGGACCGCATCGAGGCATTCGACGCCGCGCGCCTCTTCATCCAGGCGGCCCGGCGGGTCGAGCCCGACCTCCAGCCGGCGCGCGAGGCGGCGGCCATCGTCGACATCTGCCGGCAGCTCGAAGGCCTGCCCCTGGCGCTGCAGCTCGCGGCGGCGTGGACGCGCGTGCTTTCCTGCGAGGCGATCGCCACGGAGCTGCGCCAGGGCACGGAGCTGCTGCGCGCGGTCGATGCCGCGCTGCCCGCCCGCCACGCGAGCTTCGACATCGTCTTCGACCAGTCGTGGCGGATGCTCGCGGCGCTCGAGCGCGAGGCCCTCTCGCGGCTCTCGGTCTTCCGGGGCGGCTTCTCCGCCGAGGCGGCGCGGACCGTCGCGGGCGCCACCCTCCCGGTGCTCGGGGCGCTCGCCGACAAGTCGCTGCTGCGCAAGGAGGGCGCGCGCATGCGGCTGCACCCGCTGGTGCAGCAGCTCGCCGCGGTGCGCCTGGGCGACGGCGCGCCGCACCTGGCCGCGCGATCGGCGCACGCCGCGTACTTCCACAACCGGCTCGCGCGCCTCGGGCCGGCGGTCGAGGACGGCGACCGCGAGGCGCTCGAGGCGATCGATGCCGACTTCGAGAATTTCCGCCTCGCCTGGCAGTTCTCGATCGCCCACGGCCCGGCCGAGGCGCTGGCGCGCAACGTGCGCACGCTGCTCACCTACTGCGAGCTCCGGGTCCGACTCGAGGAGGGGCTTGCCCTGCTGCGCCAGGCGATGGACTCGCCGCTCGGAACGGGGGACCGGGCGCTGCAGGCACTGCTCCTCAGCCACGCCGCGCAGCTCGAATACCGCCTCGACCGCTACGGCGATGCGCAGGCGAGCGCCGAGCGCGCATTGGCGGCCGAGCGCACGCCGCGCAAGAGCGCCACGAAGCGGCAGGCGCTCACGGTGCTCGCCTCCTGCGCGTTCCGCACCGGGCGCCTCGAAGAGGCCGGGCGCCTTTACCGGAAGTGCCTGGCCCAGGCTCCGGAGGAGGACCGGGCGCACGTCACCGCGTCGACGCTCGACAACCTCGCCCTGGTCGAGAAAAGGCTGGGACACTACGACGAGGCGTTGCGCCTGTCGCACGAGTCGCTCGCCGAGCACCGGCGGATCGGCGACAGCGCGGGCGCCGCGCTCTGCATGAGCAACCTCGGCTCCCTGTATCTCCTGCTCGAGGACACCGATGCGGCAGCCGCGATCCTGCAGCAGGCCCTCGCCCTGTGCGAACGCGACGGGCTGGTCGCCACGCTCGTTCTCGTGCTCGCCAACCTCGCTACGCTCGCCATGGGCGCGGGCGACCTGGAGCGGGCCCGGGGCCATGCCGAACGCGCTCTGGAGCTCGCGGAGGCAAGGGGCATCCGGGCAATCTCGGGCTGGTTGAAAGTGCTGCTCGCCCGGGTGGCGGTGCGCCGTGGCGATCTGGATGCGGCGCGCGCGCTGCTTTCCGCGGGCTCGGGCCTCGCGCTGGCCATCGGCGCGCCGTTCCTCAAGACCGCTGTCGTGCTCGGTTTCGCCGAGCTGGTCGAGGCCTGGGGGCAGCGATCCGGCGCGCGGCGGGTGCTCGCCTTCGGCATGGAGAACGCCTTGCTCGGCGAACCCGACCGCGTCGAGTTGCGCCGCGAATGGGCGCGTCGCCCGGCTCCCGCCGAGCCCGATGCCGCTTGGCCCGCGCTCTCGCTCGACGAGCTGTTGCGCCGGATCGAGTCCGAGGCCGATTCGGCCCACGCGGCATTGCTCGCCCTCCTGCGCTAGGCCCTCGAAGCCGGGCTGCCGGATCCGCTCCTCCGGAGCGTTCCGCCCCCGCGGCACCGGGAACGCTCGCGGAACGCCCCCTCCCCCACAGTTCGCCCCACGAAGGACCCACAGGAGGGGCGGCACGATGGAAAAGGCGACGCTCGAAGGAACCCCAAAGGCTGCGCGGTCGGCGACCCCGGTTTACGCCTGCTGCATCGAGGCCTCCCGGCGCGCGCGCCGGGACATCGACCGCGACGTGATCCGCGGCCGCCGGCTCGAGTTCGACCGGAAGTTCCTGCCCGATGCGCTTTCGAAGGTCGACGAACTGGCCTTCCTGGAGCCCGCCGAGAAGCGCTTCCTCTCGCAGGTCCAGGGGCGCACCTACGCCAACATCTTCGGGCTGGTGGAGCGGTTCATCGGCGCCAAGGCGCTCGATCCCGCCCACGACCACGGGCTCGGCGACCAGGTCGCGCTCGAGGCGCCGGTCCGCATGACCGGCGAGGAGCTCAGGCACCAGGAGCTCTTCGGGCGACTCGAGACGATGGCCGCGGCCGGGATGCCGAGCGGATACCGTTTCCTTCCGCGGCCGGACGCCGTGGCCGCCGCCGTGCTCGGCAAGTCGGGCTGGGCCGTGCTCGGCCTCGCGCTGGACATCGAGGCCTTCACCCAGGTGCACTACCGGACGAGCATCGCCACCGACGAGGGCCTCTCGACCCTGTGGCGGGACGTCTTCCGGTTCCACCGGGACGAGGAGTCTCGGCACGCGATCCTCCACGAGCTGGAGTGGAGGCGCGAGGACGCGCGGCTCGACGACATGCAGCGCGAGCGGGCCGTGACCGACCTCATCGAGCTGGTGACCGCCGTCGACGGCATCTTGAGGATGCAGGCCGAGGCCGACGCCGACTATTTCCTCGCGCGGGCCGGCCGCTCGTTCTCCTCGAGCGAGTCCAACGCGATCCACGACGTGGTGCTCAGGGCCTACCGCTGGCAGTACATCGGCAGCGGCGTGCGCGCGCAGCGGTTCGTCGAGGTGCTCGCGGACCTGGTGAGCTCGCGGCAGATGGACCGGATCGGCCAGGCGGTCGCGCCGATCCTCGCCCACGTCGGGATCTGACCGGATCGGCGTGCGCCACGCGGCCGGGCCGTTCACGGCAACCGCAAAAGAAAACGCCCCGACCGGAGTCGAGGCGCAATTTGGGAGATTCTTGGCGCGCCCGGCAGGATTTGAACCCACGACCCCCTGGTTCGTAGCCAGGTACTCTATCCAACTGAGCTACGGGCGCGAAGAGCGGGAAATTATATAGGAATCCGGCACTTCGGCCAAGGCCGTCCCCCGGCAAGGCGACAAATGTAATCCCGGGAGTGGGGCCGGCCACAGCGAAATCCTTGCGCGGGCGGCATTCTCGGGGCCGGAGAGTTCCCGACCCATGCCGCCCATCTCGACCACGCTGCCCGTCACCGACGAATCCGCGAGCCCGAAGCTCGCGATCGGCGAGCGCGTGCTCGCCGATCGCCTGCAGCTCCTCTTCGACAAGTCGTTCCCGGCGGTTTTCATCAGCGTCGTGGTCTCGCTGCTGGTGGCGAGCGTCCTCTGGATTCCCGGCAACGAGCACCGGGTCCTCACCTGGTTCGGGCTGCTCACCGCCACCTCGGTGCTGCGCCTCGTGCTCTTCCTCGCGTGGCGGCGCACACGGCCCACGGCGAGCGCCGCCCTGGCCTGGGAACGGCCCTACCTCGCGACGCTCATGCTCTCGTCCTTCGCCTGGGGACTCGGGGCGGTGTGGATCACGCCGGCCGACTCTCCCGTGCACCAGGCGATCGTCTTCTTCTTCCTGGTCGGCATGGCGGGCGGCGCTCTCTCCGTGTACTCGGCCATGCGGCTCGCGGCCATGGCGACCATCGCGGTGCTGCTCCTGCCCACGGTGGCCTGGCACATCGTCCGCGGCGGGCCGATGAGCCTCGTCATGGGGATCGGCGCGCTCATCTTCTTCTTCTCGGCGCTGCGGGCGACACGCGTGCTGTCCAACGCGCTCCAGGAGAACATCGCCAAGACCTACGCGCTGCGCGAGGCGAAGGAGGCGGCCGAGCACATGGCGAGCACGGACGCCCTCACCGGCCTCGTCAACCGGCGCTCGTTCTTCGACCAGGCGAGCGTGCTCTTCCACTACTGCCGGCGCCGCGGGCTCCCCGTGGCCGCGATCGTGCTCGACCTCGACCACTTCAAGCGCGTGAACGACACCCGCGGGCACGCCGTCGGCGACCTCGCGCTGCGGCACGTGGGCGAACTGATCCGCTCCTGCGTGCGCCGCTCCGACCTGTGCTGCCGCTGGGGCGGCGAGGAATTCGTGGTGATGCTCCCCGACACCCCGCTCGACGACGCGCTGATGGTCGGCGAAAAGCTCCGGCTGGCCATCGCCACCCGGCCCGTGACCGTCCCGAGCGGAGACCTTTCCGTCACCGCGAGCGTCGGCGTCGCCGAGGGCCTGCGCGACCTCGAGTCGCTCATCGACCGGGCGGACGCGGCGATGTACGCCGCCAAGCGCGAGGGCAGGAACCTCGTCCGGGTGTCGGAGGCGCTGCCGGACTGAATTCCCGGGCCTAGCGGACCTTGATCTCGGTCCAGAGCCGGGAAAGCGTGCGCCGCATCCGCGGGTCGAAATCGCGCAGCATGTCGAGGCGCGCCACGTCGCCGGCCGGCGGGAAGATGCCGGGCTCCGCGGCGATTTCCGGCTTGATGAAGGCCATGGCCGCGGCGTTGGGGTTGCCCGCGCCGATGAGGTTCGAGACGTCGGCCGCGTTCTCCCCCTGGAGCATGAAGTCGATGAAGCGGTGCGCGAGGTCGGGCCGGCGGCCGCCCTTGTGCAGCACGAAGCTGTCCACGGCGAGCACGGCGCCCTCCTTCGGCGTGCTGAAGCCGATGGTGAACGGCCGCCCCGCGGCCTTCGCGTCCTCGCGCGCGCGGAACATGTCGTTCGAGTAGCCGTGGGCCACCCAGATGTTGCCAATGGCGAGGTCCTTGATGTAGGTGCTGTTGGAGAAGGTCGCCCAGTAGGGCTTGGCGCGGATGAGGAGGTTCTTCGCTTCCTCCCATCGCGCGGGGTCGCGTTCCTGCACGGAATGGCCGAGGTAGAGCATCGCCGCGGCGAGGAGCTCGCGCTGGCTGTTGAGCACCGTCACCCTGCCCTTCACCCGCGCGAGGTGCTTCGGCTCGAAGATGAGCGCCCAGGTGTCGGTCGGAAGGCCGAGCTCGCGCATCTTCTCGGCGTTGTAGCCGATGAGCGTGATCGAGGTCGCGTAGGGCACGGAGTAGCGGTTGCCCGGGTCGAACCACGGGTCCGCGAACTCGGGCTTCACGTTCGCGAGGTGCGGCAGGAGCGACTTGTCGAGCGGGCGCAGTCCTGCGCGCCGGATCAGCGACTCCACCGCGTTCCCGGTGGGAACGAGCAGGTCGTAGCCCACCGCCCCCGCCTCGAGCTTCGCGAGCATCTCCTCGTTGTCCGAGTAGTAGTCCTGCTTGAGACGACAATGGCAGCTCGCCTCGAAGCGCTTCACCGTCTCCTCGCTGATGTAGTTGTTCCAGTTGTAGAGGTAGAGCACGTCCTCGGCGCGGGCCGGGAGGAGCGCCGCGAGGCCGGCGAGGAGCGCGGCGAGCGCCCTCACCTCCCCCTCCGGATCGCGTCGGGGGCGAAGCGCGAGGCGAGGAGCACGAGCGTGAGGGTGAGCGCCATCAGCAGCGTCGAGACCGCGTTCACCTCCGGGGTCACCGCCACCTTGATCATCGAGTAGATCTGCAGCGGCAGCGTGCTCACGCCCACCCCCGCCACGAAGAAGGTGATCACGAAGTCGTCGATCGAGAGCGTGAAGCTCATCAGGAACCCGGCCACGAGCGCGGGAAGGATGAGCGGCAGCGTCACCCGCCGGAAGGTCATCCAGGGCGTCGCCCCGAGGTCGCGGGCCGCCTCGAAGATCCCCTCGTCCATGCCCGCGAGGCGCGCGCGCACGATCACGGCGACGAAGCCGATCGAGAAGGTGATGTGGGCGACGAGGATCGACACGAACCCGAGCGTGAGGTCGAGCACCTGCCGGAAGAAGAGCAGGAGCGAGACGCCGAGCAGGATCTCGGGCATCGCCACCGGGGTGAGGACGAGGAACGGCAGGAACGGCATCCGGTAGCGGTGCATCGCGAGGCCGGCCATGGCGCCGAGCACCGTCGAGACGGCCGACGAGAGCACGGCGATCGCGAGGGAGTTGCCCGCCGCGCGCAGCATCTCCCCGTCGGCGGCGAGCTTGCGGTACCAGTCGAGGGTGAAGCCCACCCACTGGGCGTTCAGCATCGAGTCGTTGAAGGAGAAGATCACCACCACGGCGAGTGGCACGTAGAGGAACCCGTAGACCGCGAGCGAGGCGATCCACAGGAAGAGCTTCGCGCGCCCTTTCACGACACCGCCTCCGTGCCCTTGAGGCCGCGCCTCGCGCCCCAGGCGGCGAGCCCTGCAAGCGCCAGCACCGCGACCGTGAGCCCGATGGAGAGCGCGGAGCCCAGGGGCCAGTCGCGGTTGTCGAGGAACTGCTCCTTGATGAGGTTGCCGATCAGGATGTCGCCCGTGCCGCCGAGGAGCTCGGGCACCGCGAACATGCCGAGCACCGGGATGAAGACGAGCGCGGAGCCGGAGAAGATCCCGGGAAGCGAGAGCGGGAAGGTCACGCGCCAGAACCGCGTCCAGGCGTTCGCCCCCAGGTCCTCGGCCGCCTCCAGCAGCGCGGGATCGTGCTTCTCGAGGTTGGTGTAGAGCGGCAGGACCATGAAGGGCAGGTGCACGTAGACCATGCCCAGGATCACGGCGAGCGGCGTGTAGAGCAGGTTCGCCGGCCCGAGCAGCATGATCCAGGCGTAGATGCGCACGAGGAAGTTGCTCGCGAACGGCAGGATCACGAGCAGCACGAGCGCGTCGCGGCGCTTGCGCGGGCTGCGTGCGATGAGCCAGGCGAGCGGGTAGGCCATCACGATGCAGGCGAGCGTCGTCACCGCCGCCACGAGGAAGGAGCGCGCGAAGATCTCGAGGTAGACCAGGTCGCCCATCAGGAACCGGTAGGCCTCGAGCGAGAGCGTGGACGCGCCCGCCGCCACGAGGGGCGCGAGGCCGCCGAACTCCCCGGGCTCCCGGAAGCTCGCGACCACGACGATCAGCGCCGGGGCGAGGAAGAAGGCGAGCAGGAAGAGCGTCGGCGGCCCGGCGACGAGCCATCGCGTCCACCGCCCGCCCGCCTCGCGGCTCGTTGCCGGTTCAGCCACGGAGGAACACCCCCGCGTCGTGCCGCCAGGCGAGCGCCACCGGATCGCCCACCTTGTAGAGCTTGGCGCGCCCCGGGGCGGCGTTGGGGAGCAGCGCCTCCATCACCATGCCGCCCTCGAGCCGCACCTTGTAGAGCGTGGTCTCGCCCACGTAGAGCAGGTCCTTCACCTCGCCCCGGAAGCGGTTGCGCAGCTCCAGCGACTCGGCGTGCCCGGCGATGCGCACGAGCTCGGGGCGCAGCGCGAAGGCCCCGCGGTCGCCTGTGCGCACGCCCTCGACGGGAGCCGCCGCGAAATCCCCCAGCCCGGCCGCGCGCAGCGTGAAGTGCGCGTGCGCCGCCTCCACGACCTCGACGTCGAAGAGGTTGATCTTCCCGATGAAGCCCGCGACGAAGCGGTTCGCCGGCGCCGTGTAGAGGCGATCGGGCGTGTCGAGCTGCTCGACGCGCCCGTTGTTCATGACGGCGATGCGGTGCGAGAGCGCGAGCGCCTCGTACTGCGCGTGGGTGACGAAGACGAAGGTCACGCCCACCTCGCGCTGCAGGTTGATGAGCTCGACCTGCATCTCCTCGCGCAGCTTCGCGTCGAGCGCGCCCAGCGGCTCGTCGAGCAGCAGCAGCCGCGGCTTGTTCACGAGGCCGCGGGCGAGGGCCACGCGCTGCTTCTGCCCCCCGGAGAGCTCGTGGGGGAAGCTCTCGGGCTTGTCCTCGAGGTGCACGAGCGCGAGCGCCTCCTTCACGCGCCGGTCGATCTCCTCGCGCGGTCGCCCCGCCATCTCCAGCGGGAAGGCGATGTTGCCCGCCACCGTCATGTGGGGAAAGAGCGCGTAGCTCTGGAACACCGTGTGCACGGGGCGCCTCTCGGAGGGGATGCCCGCGAGCGACTTTCCGTCGAGGAGCAACTGCCCTTCGTCGGGCTCGTCGAAGCCCGCGACCATCCGGAGCAGCGTGGTCTTGCCGCACCCCGAGGGGCCGAGCAGCGTGAAGAACTCCCCCGCCTCGATGGCGAGGCTCACCCGGTCGACGGCGACGAGGCTGCCGAAGCGGCGCGTGACGTTGCGGATCTCGAGGAGGGCCATGGCGCGAGGCGATGGCGCGGGACCTTCCCAGTCTAGCGGCGGGGGACCGTCATCCCTTGCGCCCGGTCAAGCCCAAGCCGCTTCACCAGCCGCCGATGCGCTCCCAGGTGTCCTTGACCCGGCCGCCGCGCACAACCCGGTAGGCGCGGTGCTGGGCCCCGGTCGCGCAGGCGTGGTTCGGCAGCACGCGCAGGAGCGAGCCGATGGGAAAGCGCGCGAAGTCGAGGGCGCCCCCGTCGCGGCGGGCGACGATGCCGTGCTCCTGGTTTGCGTCGGCGACGATGAGGTCGCCGAGCGCCCGACCTTCGGCGTCGCATACGAGGCCGTAGCCCTGGTCGACCTTCTGTCTCGCGGTGCCGCGGTCGCGCGAGAGCGCCATCCAGCCCGCGTCGATGATGAGCCAGTTCTTCTCGCGCTGGTGGCCGATGACCGTGCCGAGCACGGAAAGCGCGATGTCCTCGACCGCGCACACGCCGAGCCCCGCCATCACGAGGTCGTGGAACACGTAGACGCCCGCGCGCACCTCGGTGATGGCGTCGAAGCGGGCCCCGAAGGTCGCCGTCGGCGTGGAGCCCACGCTCACCAACGGGCAGGGGAAGCCCGACAGGCGAAGCGCCTCGGCGCAGCGCGCGACCGTGGAGCGCTCGCGCTCGGCGATGGCGGCGATGTCCCGGGTGGACGCGCAGTTGTAGGAATCGCCCGCGTGGGTCATGACGCCTTCCATCGCGGGCCCGAGGATCCCGGCCACCTCGAGCAGCCGCTTGTCGCCGGGGCGGATGCCCGCGCGGTGCCCGTCGGAATCGATCTCGACCAGGGCCGGGATGCGCAGCCCGAAGCGGCGGTTCGCCTCGGCGACCGAGCGCGCGGCCTCGAGGCTGTCGGCGATCACCGTCACCCGGGCGCCCGAGCGGGCGAGCTCGCCCACGCGCTCGAGCTTCGCGGGGGCGATGCCCACGGCGTAGAGGATGTCGTCGAAGCCGTGGCCGATGAAGTGCTCGGCTTCCGCGAGCGTGGAGACGGTGATGGGCCCGGTCTCGGCGCCGAGCGCGAGCCGCGCGACCTCCACCGACTTCGCGGTCTTCACGTGGGGGCGAAGGCGCACGCCCTTCGCGGCGAGGCGCTCGCGCATGGCGCGGCAGTTCGCCTCGAGCCGGGCCGCGTCGAGCAGCAGCGCCGGGGTGGGAATGGACTCGAGCTTCATGGGCAGGACGACTTCGAAGCGGTTCTTGCGGAGCGCACAGGCTATCACTTCCGGGCGGCGTTCCGGCCGCGCCCGCCTGTGTCACAATCGCCCGTCCGCGCCAGAATCGTTCGCCCGCCTCCCATGACCGTCTTCCAGCGCCCGAGCTTGCGGGCGCGCCTCGAATCGCGCTCGCTGCTGGTCGCCCCCGGCGTCTTCGACATGGTGTCGCTGCGGCTCGCCGACGCCTTCGGGTTCGAGGCGCTCTACATGACCGGCTTCGGCACCGTGGCCTCGCACCTGGGGCTGCCCGACGCGGGCCTCGCCACCTACACCGACATGGTGGGCCGCGTGAAGGCGATGGCCGCCATGGCGACCGCCCCGCTCATCGCCGACGGCGACACGGGCTACGGGGGGCTGCTCAACGTGCACCACACGGTGCGCGGCTACGAGGAAGCGGGGGCCGCCGCGATCCAGCTCGAGGACCAGGAGTTCCCCAAGAAGTGCGGCCACACGCCCGGGCGGCGCGTCGTCCCGATGCAGGACATGGTGCGCAAGATCCGCGTGGCGGTGGAGGCGCGCTCGAGCCCCGATTTCCTGGTGATCGCCCGCACGGACGCGCGCACGGGCCTGGGGCTCGACGAGGCGCTGCGCCGCGCGGAGGCGTACGCGAAGGCGGGCGCCGACATCCTCTTCGTCGAGTCTCCCGAGTCCGTGGAGGAGATGCGCACGATCGGCGAGCGCTTCGACCTGCCGCTCGTCGCCAACATGGTGGAGAAGGGACGCACGCCGGTGCTCTCGAAACAGGACCTCGAATCCATCGGCTACCGGATCGCGATCTTCCCGGTGACGGCGCTCCTCGCCTCGGTGCACGCCATGGCGGGCGTCTACGGGCACCTGAAGGCGGCGGGTTCCTCGAAGGGAACCGCCGTACCGCTGCACGATTTCGGCGAGCTCACGAAGCTCATGGGCTTCGAGGATGTCTGGGAATTCGACCAACGACACGCGGAATGACCGCGACACACGAGGAGACCGTTCGATGAAGAAGGCAATCCTGGCGGCGTTCGTCGCCGCTCTGACCGGGCCGCTCGCCGCTCTCGCCCAGGTCCACTACCCGGAACGGCCCATCCGCCTGATCGTTCCCTTCGCGCCCGGAGGCGTGACGGACACGAGCGGCCGGCTCATCGCCGAGGGGCTCTCGAAGCGCCTCGGCCAGCAGGTCGTGGTCGAGAACAAGGCCGGGGCCTCGGGCAACATCGGCACGGCGTCGGTCGCCACGGCCGCGCCCGACGGCTACACGCTCGTCCTCGCCTTCGACGGCACGATGGTCATCAACCCGCACGTCTTCGCGAAGGTGCCCTTCGACACGCTCAAGGACTTCGCGCCCGTGGGCAAGATCGGGGATGCGACGCTCATCATCGTCGCGCACCCCTCCTTCCCCGCGAAGACGCTGCAGGAGCTGATCGCGCTCTCGAAGAAGGACCCCAAGGGGCTCTCCTACGGCACCTCGGGCATCGGCGGCACGCCCCACATCGCGGGCGAGCTCCTCAACCTGAAGACCGGGGCGAAGCTCGTGCACGTGCCCTACAAGGGCGGCGGCCAGGCGATGTCGGACGCGCTCGGCGGCAACATCCCGCTCGTCTACACCGCGGTCGCGGGCGCGTTCAACCACGTGAAGGCGGGCAAGCTCAACGCCATCGCGGTGTCCTCGCGCAAGCGCTCGCCGTCGCTGCCGGACACGCCGACCTTCATGGAGTCCGGCGTGCCCGACTTCGAGTCGAGCTCCTGGGTCGGGATCCTCGCGCCCGCGAAGACCCCGAGGGCGGTGATCGAGAAGCTCAACCACGAGCTGAACGCCCTGCTCACTTCGCCCGAGGTCGTTGAGCGCCTCATCACGCTCGGCATCACGGCCACTCCCGGAACCCCCGAGCAGTTCGGCGAGCAGATGAAGGCGGACCTCGAGAAGTACGGCGCGGTCGTGAAGGCCGCGGGGATCAAGGCGGACTGAGGTTCCCCCGCGGCCATCCGGGTCTTGCCCCGGATGAGTGACTCCGCCTATCGGATCGATGAGAACAATAAATTGGCGCAATTGTCTCCGCGCCGCTAGATTCGTGCGTGCCGCGAATCGACGAGCCCGAACAGGAGACCCCCATGCCAGACCAAGGAAAGTGCCCCGTCATGCACGGCGGCAATACCGCCGCCGGAAAGTCCGTGATGCAGTGGTGGCCGAAGGCGCTCAACCTCGAGATCCTCCACCAGCACGACACCAAGACGAACCCGCTCGCGGGCTTCGCCTATCGCGAGGAGGTCCGCAAGCTCGACTTCGCCGCCGTCAAGAAGGACCTGACCGCGCTGATGACCACGAGCCAGGACTGGTGGCCCGCGGACTGGGGCCACTACGGCGGCCTGATGATCCGCATGGCCTGGCACGCCGCCGGCTCGTACCGGATCGCCGACGGCCGCGGCGGCGCCGGCACGGGCAACCAGCGCTTCGCGCCGCTCAACTCCTGGCCCGACAACGCCAACCTGGACAAGGCGCGGCGCCTGCTCTGGCCCATCAAGAAGAAGTACGGCAACCGGCTCAGCTGGGCGGACCTCATCGTCCTCGCCGGCAACGTGGCCTACGAGTCCATGGGGCTCAAGACCTTCGGCTTCGGCTTCGGCCGCGAGGACATCTGGCATCCCGAGCACGACATCTACTGGGGCTCCGAGAAGGAGTGGCTCGCGCCCACCGACAACCCGGACAGCCGCTACTCGGGCGACCGCGAGCTCGAGAACCCGCTGGCCGCGGTGATGATGGGGTTGATCTACGTGAATCCCGAGGGCGTGGACGGCAAGCCCGACCCGCTCAAGACGGCCCGCGACGTGCGCATGACCTTCGCGCGCATGGCGATGAACGACGAGGAGACCGTGGCGCTGACCGCCGGCGGTCACACCGTAGGCAAGGCGCACGGCAATGGCAGCGCGGCCAATCTCGGACCGGCGCCGGAAGCGGCGGACGTGCACGAGCAGGGCCTGGGCTGGATGAACCACAAGACCCGCGGCGTGGGCCGCGATACCGTGACCAGCGGACTCGAGGGCGCCTGGACCGCGCACCCGACGAAGTGGGACAACGGCTATTTCGACATGCTGCTCAACCACGAATGGGCGCTGAAGAAGAGCCCGGCCGGAGCGTGGCAGTGGGAGCCGGTCGACATCAAGGAAGAGGACATGCCGGTCGACGTCGAGGACCCCTCGATCCGTCGCAAGCCGATCATGACCGACGCCGACATGGCGATGAAGTTCGATCCCGAATACCGCAGGATCGCGGAGCGGTTCCACAAGGACCCGGCCTACTTCACCGAGACCTTCGCGCGCGCGTGGTTCAAGCTCACCCATCGCGACATGGGCCCCAAGGTCCGCTACATCGGTCCCGAGGTGCCGAAGGAAGACCTGATCTGGCAGGACCCCGTGCCCGCGGGCAATGCGAAGTACGACGTCGCCGCCGTCAAGGCGAAGATCGCGGCGAGCGGCCTCACCATCGCCGAGATGGTCTCGACGGCCTGGGACAGCGCCCGCACCTTCCGCGGCTCGGACATGCGCGGCGGCGCCAACGGCGCCCGCATTCGCCTGGCCCCGCAGAAGGACTGGGAGGGCAACGAGCCCGAGCGCCTCGCCAGGGTCCTGAAGGTCCTCGAAGGCATCGCGAAGGAGACCGGCACCAGCGTGGCCGATGTCATCGTGCTGGCCGGCAACGTGGGCATCGAGCGGGCGGCCAAGGCCGGTGGCGTGGACGTCACCGTGCCGTTCTCGCCGGGCCGCGGCGACGCGACCGCTGCACAGACCGACGTCGAGTCCTTCGCGGTCCTGGAGCCGCTCGCCGACGGGTTCCGCAACTGGTTGAAGAAGGACTACGTGGTGAGCGCCGAGGAGCTCCTGCTCGACCGCACGCAGCTCATGGGCCTCACCGCCCCCGAAATGACGGTGCTCGTCGGCGGCATGCGCGTGATCGGCACGAACCACGGCGGCACGAAGCACGGCGTGTTCACCGACCGCGTCGGCGCGCTCACGAACGACTTCTTCGTGAACCTCACGGACATGGCGTACACGTGGAAGCCCACGGGCAGGAACGGGTACGACATCGTCGAGCGCAAGACCGGCAAGGTGAAGTGGACCGCCACCCGCGTCGACCTGGTCTTCGGCTCGAACTCCGTGCTGCGCTCCTACGCCGAGGTCTACGCGCAGGATGACAACAAGGAGAAGTTCGTCCGCGACTTCGTCGCGGCCTGGACGAAAGTCATGGACGCGGACCGCTTCGACCTGAGGCCGTAACCGCACCGGCGCCCGCGAGAGTGGCAAGGGGCGCCGCGGGCGGCAAGCGGGCCCGATCGGCTTACTTCGGTTTTCCCGGGAGGGACGGCGCCGGATTCGTGCGCGTGATGACCAGCGGCCCGTCGATCGCCTGCATCACGGTGGAGACGGGCAGGTCGTTCTCCAGCAGCGTGGTCATGGCGCGCAGGTACTTTCGGATGTGGCGAAAGAACTTCTTGTAGCCCGCGCACAGGTAGTGCAGGCCCGGCTCGCCGTCGGGCGTCACGGCGAAGCGGTGCTTGGGGCATCCTCCCCAGCACGCCTCCTTCACCTCGCACTGGCGGCAGTACTTCGGCAGCGACTTCTCCTTGTGCGGGCCGAATCCGCCGGCCACCGAGTTCTCGACCATCTCGCCCAGCTTTCCGGTGAGGACGTTGCCGAGCTTGTATTCGGGATAGACGTAGTGGTCGCAGGCGTAGACGCTGCCGTCGTGCTCGATCGCGACGGCGCGCCCGCAGGTCTTCGAGAAAATGCAGATGGGGGAGCCCGCGCCGATCCAGGCGTTGAGGGCCCACTCGAAGTTCATGACGAACGTGGTGCCGACGTCCTTGCGCACCCACTCCTCGTAGATGGCGATGAGGAAGTCGCCGTAGGCCTCGGGCTCCACCGTCCACGGGGTGACCTTCGTGTTCGGCTCGGGCCGGTCGAGCACGGCGGGCCTCGCTAGCCACAGCTTGATCGCCTTCGTTTCGGCGTCCGGCTCGCGCTCGATGATCGGCGTGAACTGGATGTACCGGATGCCCGCCTCCTTGAAGAAGCGGTAGACCTCGAGCGGCTTGTACGCGGTGTCGCGTCCCACGCACGCGAGCGCATTGAACTCCACGCCATGCTTCTGCAGCAGCTTCACGCCCGCCATGACGCGGTCGAAGGTCCCCTTGCCGTGGCGGTCCTTGCGGTAGCGGTCGTGGACCTCCTTCGGACCGTCGAGGCTCACGCCGATGAAGAAGCCGTTCTCCTTGAAGAACGCGCACCACTCGTCGTCGAGGCCCAGGGCGTTTGTCTGCAACGTGTTGCGGATCTCCTTGCGCCCGCGGAAGGGCTTCTGGGCCTCGATGACGCGGCGGTAGAAGTCGACGCCGAGCAGGGTCGGCTCGCCGCCGTGCCACACGAACTCGACCACCGGCGTGGGCTGCGCCTCGACGTACTGCTCGACGTACTTCGCGAGCACCTCGTCGGACATGCGGAACTGCCGCTCGCCCGGGAAGAGCTCTCGCTTCTCGAGGTAGAAGCAGTAGTCGCAGGCGATGTCGCAGATCGAGCCGATGGGCTTGGCCAGGACGTGGATGCCCGGCCTGGCCGTCTGGGTCGGTCCGTTCATGTCGGGATGGCCAGCCGCGCGTCCCGGGCGAGGGTCACTTCACCCGAAGGACGATGAGCGCAAGTCGCCCTCACCCTACTCGTTCTTGAGCCGCTTCATCCCCTCGATGAGCGGGTGCCACCCGTACGTGAGCGAGATCATCAAGCCGTCCATGCGCAATTCGCCGGGGCTGCTGGAATTGAACGTCGACTTGTAGCCGGCCGTGAGAGTCAGGTTGTCGTTGATCGTGTAGCCGAGCGTGAGCCCGCCGCCGACGTTGTCGAGCTTCGACGCCGCGACGCCGTTGATGCTCGCCTGGCCACCCTTGTACCAGACGAAGTCGAGCGACCCCCAGAAACTCGGGGTGAAGTCGCGCGTGAGATGGACGTCCAGCTGGAACAACGGATCGGTCTTGAGCGTGTTCCCGCCGGCGTAATCGGTGTTGTCCCCGAACAGCCAAACGGCCGGCAGGAACTCGAGCGTCGTGCGCCGGCCCGGCACCCAGTCCCCGAGCTGCCAGACGATGGGCGCGCCAAGGCGCCCGTACCAGCGGTTCAGGCCGATGTTCAGGGCCTGGTCGCTGTTGTACTCGCCGATCGGAAGCGCCAGGTCCGCCAGCAGGTTCATCGAGAACCCCGGCTCGTAGCGAATCACGTCGGGGATGTTTCTCTGCACCTTGGGGCCGATGACGTTGACCGTGAACTCGAGCGTCGGGTCGCCGAACCCGCTGGCCGACTGGCCGGCGGTCCGGCCGGCCAGGGAGGCGTCACCCGAGAGCCGCCCCATGGGCAGGATGACCGCCGCCATGGCCGAGCGGTCGCCCAGGGCGAACGTATGCGCGTAGCCCATGATGGCCATCGTGGCGTCGAAGCTCGCTCCCGGCGTCACCTGGTGGGACGGATCGAAGGGGTTGGAGTTGCCGGTGAGCGAATTGAAGATGAGCGGCACCCCGTTCCCGCCCTCGAGGTTTTGCCAGTAGAAGCGCCCGGGGACCTGGGCCAGGACCTGCGGCGAAGCGAGCGCGCCGGCGACAGCCAGCGAGGCGGCCACCAGGTGCGACCAAGACAGTTTTTTCATGGGGATTCCTTCGCTTTTCATGGGATTCGCGTTCTTGTCGATGGATTCGTCGGCCGGCGGCGATCAGGGCTTCGGATCGGCCATCATGTCCTTCGGCGGCACGAACTGCCGCTGGTAGATCAGCGGCGGGAAGCCCGGATAGACCGTAACCCGTTGCGGCATGTCCTTTTCCAGGGTGTCGTACGGCCCGCGGACCGGCAGGATCACGTTGTTGGCCTTGACGTAGCTTTCCCAGAGCGCGAGCATGGCCTTCACCTTGTCGGGATTCTGTGCGGCGAGATCCTTGCGCTCGCCGGGATCCTTGGCGACGTTGAACAGCTCCCAGTCGGCCTTGCCGTACGGCTTCAACTGCCAGCGCACCTTCCAGTCGCCCTGCCGCACCGCGCGGCTGCCGAAGACCTCCCAGGCGAGGTAGTCCTGCTCGGTCCGCACCGAGTCCGCCTTGCCGGCGAGCATCGGACCCCACGACTTGCCGATCAGCGGCGGCAGATCAGGCTGGCTGGCCTTGGGATAGCTGGTGCCGGCGACTTCAAGCAGCGTCGGCATCAGATCGGCCACATGCATCACCCCGTGGTTGATGCTGCCGGCGGGCCGCTTCACGTTTGGTCCGCTGAAGATCAGCGCGTTGCGGATGCCGCCCTCGGCCAGCTGGCCCTTGAACTGGCTGAACGGCGTCATCGACACCTGCGCCCACATCGGGCCATAGCCGACCCATGAGCCCGGGTCGCCCCACGCATTGGGATGGGTCTGCGACCACTGGATCGCCGCGTAGAGGTTGTCGCGCGAACCCGCGGCACCCGCGATCATCCCGAAAAGGTCGGTGCCCTCGGCCCCGTTGTCGCCGAACACGATGAAGATCGTATTCTCGTACTCGCCGATCTTCTTCAGGTGTTCGATGAGCCGGCCGATGTGGTGGTCCATGTTCTCCACCATGCCGGCGTAGAGTTCCATCTTCTTGCCGAGTATGGCGCGGCTTGCGGGGGCAAGCACGGTCGGATCGGGCACAAACCACATCCGTTCAGCAAGCTCGGTGCCGGCCGGCATGATGCCCAGTTCGACCTGCTTCTTCAGGCGCTCCTGCCGCACCGCGTCCCAGCCCTTGTCGTATTCGGCGAAATGCCGTTTCCGCCAGTCCTTCGGCAGGTGGTACGGGTCGTGCGGCGCCTGGTGCGCGACATAGGCAAAGAAGGGCTTTCCGTCGGCACGGGATTCGTCGATGAAGCCGATCAATTTGTCGGTGTAGGTCTTGGTCGCGTAGTAGTCGTCGGGCAGCTTCGTCAGGTAGCGGCCGTCCTCGGTGAAGACCGACTTGGGCGCCAGCGCCGTGATGTTCGTCATGTCCCAGTAACTGCCGCCGCCGTCGAGCAGCGAGAAGTCGCGCTCGAAGCCGCGTGCGCGCGGTATCTGGTCAGGCTGCTTGCCCAAGTGCCACTTGCCGACCATGTAGGTATGGTAGCCGGCGCCCTTGAGCAGCTGCGGCATCGTGACGACACGTTTGTTGAGGTAGCCCTCGTACCCGGGCACGCCCGCCTGATTGGGCGCGATCCACTCGTTCATGTTGCCCAGGCCGTTGAGGTGCGTGTCGACGCCGCTGAGCAGCATCGAGCGCGTCGGCGAACTGCTCGCGTGCGTGTAGAAGTTGGTGAACCGCACGCCCGCCTTGGCCAGCGCGTCCAAGTTCGGCGTCCGGATCTCGCTGCCGTAGGCGCCGATGTCGGCGAACCCCATGTCGTCGGCGACGATGATGACGATGTTCGGCTTCTTCGCCTGCTGTGCTTCCACAGGGGGCGCCACGGCGAACAGCGCCGCGACGAGACCGGCGATGAGGGTGAGGGATGGCTTCTTCATGATTCCTCCTGCAGTGCCGGTGCCCCGGCGTTGGATCGGGTCGGAGTCGGGTAGGTGAATGACTTTAAGGCTTCTGGGAAAAGGGCAACTTGACCAAAATTAAAGGGCATGTTTCGTGTGCGAAGACGCTTTCCGGCCTGCTTTCGCCCGTGGCGGCTTGGGCTCGAGAAGGCCGGATGTCGATCTCATTTGGGGAACAGCAAGGTCAATTGCACCCTCAGGCCCCAACCCTCCGGGCCATTGTCCGGCGAATCGGCCCAATACCGTGCCCCCACCTGGAGCTGGAGCAACTGCGTCCCGACCTTGAACAGTTGCGCCACCGCGAAGTTCAAGGGCACCTGCCACTGTTTGCCTTTCCAGTCGTAGGTGGATTCCGTGTTCGTACTGAAGGTGGTCTGCGTCCTGGTGGTGTAGGACAGGAAGGGCTGCAGGAAGGTGGCACTGACATTGCTCCGGCTGTCGTCACCGCCCGCGGCCCAGATATGGTTGGCCAGTACGCCGACCGTCCACGGCCCTGCCTGCTTCAGGACCACGCCCGTCGGCCCGATGCCCCACTTTTCGGCGCCGAGCACGTCCTGGGTCGCCGTCGGCAGCAGGAAGACCGGCCCCACGCCCCAGATCCAGCCGCCCGCGGTGGGCGACTTCGGCGAGAAGAACAGGCTGGCGTTGATGTCGCCGAGGCCCGATTCGTTCATGGCGGCAGACGGGAAGTCCCGTTGATCGATCAGCGGGATGATGGTGCGCGAGATCAGGTTCCAGTCCTTGTTCAACGAAAACGGAATCACCGGCTTGATGTCGAGCCTGTTGACCGAGGCGCCGTCGTTCGCCCCGCCGTAGTCATCCAGGTTGTACTGCAGCGGCACGCTGATCAGCGCGGCCAGCGGGTTCGACAATTTCTTGGCCAGCTCGGCCGCCTGGTCCTCCTGTGCCCAAGCCGGGGTAGCCAACGCCAAGGCGCTTATCGCGAAGGAAAACATTCGTTCGCGGTGTTTCATCTTCAATGACTCCTTTGTTTCCAAGTTGTTTCCAAGTTGTCTCCACGTTCCTGCCGGCCGAATCAGTACTCGACCGCGATCCCCCTGGCATTTGCCACTTCATAGATCGCGTCAAACGTCTTCGCATGGTCCCAGGGCGCGTCCGCAGCCTCGTTGCGGAACTCCCGGTAGGCCCGTTCGACGTTCATGTACAGCCGCGCCGGGCTGTGCCACCCTGCGTACGGCCCGAAGTCGATCTTCTTGGAGGCTTCCAGGGCGCTCAGTCCCTGCCCGAAGCAGCGCTGCGACTCCTCGCGCACGTACTCCAGGTAGGCCTTCATCTCCATCGCCCCCTCGATGCCGCAAACCGGCCCGTGCCCGGGGACGATGACCTCCGGATCGAGCCAGATGATGAGGTCGAGGATCTTGAGCCACTTCTCGTAGGAGCCGTTCCAGCCCATGGGGGTGCATTCGCGGAAGATCACGTCGCCGGCGAACACGACCCGTTCCTTCGGCACGTGGACAATGGTGTCGCCGACCTGGTGGCACGGCCCCACGTAGATGAGGTGGACTTCCGTGCCGTCGAGGTCCAGCACGTGCCGATCTTCGAACACGGTCGTCGGCAGCACCAGCCTGATGCCGTCGAAATCGAAGTCCTCGCGCAATTGCCTGGCGATGGCGAGCGCGCCCGGGTGCAGGGCCTTGAGGAGCAATCGCGGAAGGAATCGATCGGCGCCCTTGAGCAGCTGCTGGGTCTCGCGCGGGTCGGCGACCTTCGGCATGAGCTCCCTGACCGTCCGGTGCGCGATGATCTCCGCGCCCTCGAAGAGCTGGTTTCCCCAGACGTGATCGCCGTCCTCGTGGGTATTGACCACGCGCCTGGGCATGCCCGGCCAGACCTTGCCGAAAAGCTCGATCATCCGGCGCGCGTGCGGCAGGTCGGACTGGGTATCGATCACCACGCCGCCGCCCAGGTTGATGAGCCCCGAGTTGGCGTCGCACACGCGGTTCTTCTCGTTCAGAACCGCGAAGCAGTTGTCGCTGACCTGCAGCAGTTTCACCGGTGATCCTGGTGGCCCGATTCGGCCGGCGCCCGGGTTGCGGGCCAGCGCTGCGCGACTGGCGAGCGTCTGCTAGGCTTTGCCGTCCCAGCCGGGCCTGCCTCGCCCCCTTCGATCAGGGACAGGCGAAGTCAAGTGTCCGCGCGGGCACTGCAACCGTCTATCGGAAATCCGCAAATCGCGAGAATGGCGCCCCCTGCGTCCAGCACCGACAACCTGCCTGCCGTCACCGTGGTCGAGATCACCGAGCCCACGGCGGTCAACGCGGGCATCGAGCTCTACGCCCTGGACGCCGTCCAGCTCCAGTCGGTTCCGCTGCGGGCACGGCGGGTGGTCGTTCGCCTCGGTTCCGCCACCGTCGTGTTCCATTCGACCAACCTTCGCATACGGACCCGGACGAGCATCGTCCCGGGCCTCGTCGCCTACGTCGCGTTCGGGCCGCGAACGCAGGGGTCGGTGAATGGCGTTCCGATCCGCCCCGGCCTGATGCTGTCGGCCGCCGCGGAGTCCGAGGTCGTCTTCGTGGCCGAAGCCGGATACCAGAGCATCGCGCTCCTGCTTCCGCCGCAGGACATCCGCGAGCACCTGGCCGCCCGCCAGCGCGAGGACGAGTTTCACTCGCCGCAGGGCATCGAACCGCTGCAGGTGGATCCGGAAAAGGTCCGGGGGCTGTTCGCGTGGGGAAAGCGCCTGGTGGATGCCGCCGCACGCCAGCCTGCCCTGTTCAACGAGGGGATTCGCGAGCGGGAAGCCGCCCGCGACGAGCTGCTGGAAGCCCTGCTCGCCACGCTGGGCGGCGCCGACGATTTCGAGCCCACGCGCGACGACCGCACGCACCAGACGCACGGCCTCATCGTGAAGAAGTGCGAAGACCACGTTCTCGCGCGCGCCGGCGACCACGTCAGCGTGAGCGACCTTTGCCGGGTCGCGGCGGTGAGCGAGCGGGCCTTGCAGAACGCGTTCAAGGAGATCATGGGGCTCTCGCCCCTCGCCTACCTGACCCGGGTGAGGCTGCACCGGGTACGCGAGTCGCTCCTGGAAGCGACGCAGGGATCGACGACGGTTTCGGTGGAAGCCCTCAAGTGGGGCTTCTGGCACTTCGGCGAATTCTCCCGCGCCTACAAGAACTGTTTCGGGGAACTGCCGTCGGACACCCTGCGACGGCCGCCGGGCGAACGGCAACCCTAGTCAGGGCACGCGCTTTCGCCAGGCGGCGTCGGAAGACTGGCGGAGAGAGAGGGATTCGAACCCTCGATGCAGGTTTAAGCCCGCATAACGCCTTAGCAGGGCGCCCCCTTCGGCCACTCGGGCATCTCTCCGTGCGGGGGATTATACCAACCCTCAGCGCAGCTCCTTCTGGAAGAACGTGTAGGTGAGCGCCCAGGTGTAGGCCTGCTGGGTCGGGTTCGCCCCCGAGGCGTGGCCGCCCTCCAGGTACTCGAAGTAGAGCACCTCGTGGCCCTGCTCCATCATGCGCGCCACCATCTTGCGGGCGTGGGCCGGGTGCACGCGGTCATCCCGGGTCGAGGTGGTGAAGAAGACCTTCGGGTACTTCTTCCCCTTGGCGAGGTTCTGGTAGGGCGAGTATTTCGAGAGGTAGGCCCAGTCCTTCGGGTCGTCGGGATTGCCGTATTCGCCCATCCAGGAATTGCCCGCGAGGAGCTTGTGGTAGCGCTTCATGTCGGCGAGGGGCACCGCGCTCACGACCGCCCGGAAGAGCTCCGGGCGCTGCGTGAAGGCCGCACCCACGAGGAGCCCGCCCTGGCTGCCGCCCATGATCCCGAGGTGCCGCGGCGAGGAGATGCCGCGCCGGATGAGGTCCTCGGCCACCGCGATGAAGTCGTCGTGCGTCGTCTGCTTGCCGGCGCGCCGGGCCACGCGGTGCCATTCGGGGCCGAACTCGCCGCCGCCGCGGATGTTCGAGAGCACCCACACGCCGCCCTGCTCGAGCCACGCCGAGCCGATCGTGCCGCTGTAGTTGGGCGTCATCGGCACCTCGAAGCCGCCGTATCCGTAGAGGATCGTCGGGTTCGAGCCGTCGAGCTTCGTGCCCTCGCGCATCACCGCGAAGTACGGGATCTTCGTCCCGTCGCGCGCGCTCGCCTCGAACTGCTCGACCTTGAGCCCCTTCGCGTCGAAGAAGGCGGGCAGCGACTTCATCCTCTCCCGCGCGTCGTCCCCCGCCCTTGCGAGGTAGAGCGTCGTCGGGTCGAGGAAGGAGGTCGCCTTCATCCAGTAGGCGTCACCCGCGTCGTGGTCGAAGGCGCTCACCTCGATCGCCGCCGCGGCGGGCACCGCCACGTCGCGCAGCTTCCAGGCCCCGGCCTCGCGCCGCGCCTCGACGATGCGGCTCTTCACGTTGTCGAGCAGGTCGAGCAGCACCACGCTCTTCATGATCGTGACGCTCTGCAGCGATACGCGCGCGGCGGGCGCGAAGACCACCTCGAATTCGCGCGAGCCCGCGACGTAGCGCTCGAGCTCGATCGCCGCGAGCGAGCCGCCGCGGATCGCGGTCTTCGCCGGTGTCCAGTCCGTCCTCGGGCGCACGAGGATGAGGCCCGAGCCGATCTCGACCTCGGCATCCCTCGGCACGTCGAGCTTGATCCAGCGCCGGTCCGAGTGGAGGTATTCCTCGCGCTCGAGGGGCAGGTCGATGAGGCGCGTGAAGCGCTCGTAGCGCTGCCCCCTCTCCTGCCGGACCTGGGGCCAGACGCCCACGTCGGACTCTTGCGCCGTGAAGATCGTCTCCGCCTTCGCGAGCGCCTCGCCGCGCTTCCAGCGCTTGAGCACCCGCGGATAGCCCGCCTTCGTGAGCGTGCCGGGGCCGAAGTCGCTCGCGATGTAGACGAGGTCCGCGTTGCGCCACGCCGCCTGCTGCTTCGCCTCGGGCACCTCGAAACCGCCCTTCACGAACGCCTTGTCCTGCGTGTCGAACTCGCGCAGAACCACCGCGTCCTTGCCGCCGCGCGACAGCGAGAGCAGGCAGCGCCGGAATTCCGGGAAGAGGCAGTCCGCACCCTTCCAGACCCAGGTCTCCTTCTCGTCGGCGGAGAGCTTGCCGAGGTCGAGGACGGTTTCCCAGGCGGGCTCGGCCTTGCGGAATTCCGCGAGCGTCGCCCGGCGCCAGATCCCGCGCGGGTTCTTCTCGTCCTGCCAGAAATTGTAGAGGTGCGAGCCCAGCTTCTCGACGGCGGGGATTCGCTCCCTCGAGTTGTAGATCGCGAGCAGGCGCTCGTGCAGCGCCTTGAAGCCGGGCTGCGATTCGAGCAGGCCCACGCTCTGCGCGTTGCGCTCCTTCGCCCAGGCGAGCGCCTTCTCGCCCGTCACCTCCTCGAGCCAGAGGTAGGGATCCTCGGCCGGGGCCGGGGCTGGCGCCTGGGCGCTCACGAGGGTGGCCGCCATGGCGGCAGCGACGACAATCGGGGTCAGGCTCCGGGCTGCGGAGCCGCGGCGATCGGACAAGGAAGCCTCCTGGTTTCTGTCGGTCGGGGCCGGGCCCCGCTCATTTCGATTGCATGCGCTCCTCGTCGGGCGCCTTGTCGAGCTCGAAGGTCCGGTGCAGCACGCGCACCGCGAGCTCCATGTACTTCTCGTCCACCACGACCGAGGTCTTGATCTCGGAAGTCGAGATCATCTGGATGTTGATGCCCTCGGCGGCGAGCGCGCCGAACATCTTCGAGGCGATGCCGGCGTGGGTGCGCATGCCGATGCCCACGAGGGAGACCTTCGCGATCCTGTCGTCGCCGACGATGCCCTTCGCCTTGATCGCGGGCTTCACCGTGCTCTCGAGGATCTGCATCGCGCGCTTGTACTCCCCGCGCTGCACCGTGAACGAGAAGTCCGTGAGCCCCTCGGTGGAGGCGTTCTGGATGATCATGTCCACGTCGATATTGGCTTCCGCGATGGGCCCGAGGATCGCGAAGGCGATGCCCGGCCGGTCGGGGACGCCGATCACCGTGATCTTCGCCTCGTCGCGGTTGAACGCGATGCCGGAGATGATGGCCTGTTCCATGTTCTCGTCTTCCTCGAAGGTGATGAGGGTGCCCATGTCGGTCGAGTTCACGTCGGTGAACGAGGACAGCACCCGGAGCTTCACTTTGTACTTGCCGGCGAACTCCACCGAGCGGATCTGCAGGACCTTGGAGCCGAGCGAGGCGAGCTCGAGCATCTCCTCGAAGGTGACCGTGTCGAGGCGCCGCGCCTCGGGGACGATGCGCGGGTCCGTGGTGTAGACCCCGTCCACGTCGGTGTAGATCTGGCACTCGTCGGCCTTGAGGGCGGCGGCGAGCGCGACCCCCGTGGTGTCCGAGCCCCCGCGGCCGAGCGTGGTGATGTTGCCCGCGTCGTCGATGCCCTGGAAGCCCGCGACGACCACGACGTGGCCCGCGCCGAGGTCGCGGCGCACGTTCTGCTCGTCGATCGAGAGGATGCGCGCCTTCGTGTAGGCGTCGTCGGTGACGATCCGCACCTGCCAGCCCGTGTAGCTCTTCGCCTTGACGCCGAGCTTGTGCAGCGCGAGGCAGAGCAGCCCGATCGAGACCTGCTCGCCGGTGGAGGCGATCACGTCGAGCTCGCGCGGATCGGGGTCGGGGTTGAGCTCCTTCGCGAGCGCGAGCAGGCGGTTGGTTTCGCCCGCCATCGCGGAGGGGACGACGACCACCTGGTGGCCCTCTCGGGCGAAGCGGGCGACGCGGCGCGCGACCTCGCGGATGCGCTCGGGGCTGCCCATGGAGGTGCCGCCGTACTTCTGGACGATGAGGGACACGGGCTTCGGAGAGGCGAAAAGGTTCTATTTTACCGTTGCACTGCAGCAAAGGCGACCCGCCGGGCCGCCTGCCGGGAGGCGCCCGCTAGCGGTACTCGGAGGCGAGCGAACGCAGGTCCTGGGCGAAGGCGCTCTTCGCCTGGGTTTCCCGGAGCGTCTTCAGGAACTTCGCCTTCACCGCGTCGTTGCCGGGCCAGACCGTCTCGAGCCAGTTGAGGCCCGCGCCGCCGTGGCCGGTGTAGGTGTAGCGGTTCATCTCGGCGGATGCCCCGGCGAGCAGGCCCGTGCCGAGGTAGTCCTCCCAGGTCAGCCGGTCCGCGGAGCGCCCCGACTTGATGGCGGAGAGCTTCGTCTTGATCTCCTCGGTGCGGGACTTGCGCTGGGCGGTCGCGTACTCGCCGCAGCGCTGCTTGAGCCAGGGGTTGGCGATCGCCGCGGGCTGGGCGCACACCGGCGGGGGCTGGCCCGGAAGCCGCGACTGCATGAGGTCCGCGGCGAGCTGGAAGCGCCCCTTCGGGCTCACCTCGATGATGACGACCGGGAAATACGACCCCGCGTAGGGGCCGAACGCGTAGGCCGAGGAGTCGTCGGCCGAGACCATGACCGGGGTCTTGCGCCCGGGCAGATCGAGGAACTCGCCGCCGCCGACGTTGCCCGCGTTGTGGACCGCGTGGCGCCGCACCTGGGGCTTCAGGCGGTAGACGTAGTGCGAGGTGCAGCAGTGCGCGCCGCCGCTGTAGGCGGAGATGTGCAGCTCGGGCTGGCCGTCGCCGTCGAGGTCGCGGCCGATCGAGTGGATGAACCAGCGCTGCGCCTCCGGGTTCTCCTTGGGGTTCGACTGCCACACGGGCTTGC